>CAZXUI010000059.1:0-28710 GCA_964643885.1 uncultured Planctomycetales bacterium | reverse complement strand
TGCCCTTGACCGAGGCGGTCGTGTGGCCGACCGAGCAGATGCCGCAGATGCGGCAGGTGATGTGCGGCGCCTCGCTGTAGTGCCGGCCACGCAGGAAGGACTCGAAGAAGCGCGGGCTCTCCACGATCTGAAGCTGAAGGTTGGTGATCTCGCCGTCGCGCAGGCGCACGCTGAGGTTTCCGTGCCCCTCGACGCGGGTGATATGCCGGACGTCAATCGTCACGTTGTTCATGTCAGGCTCTCTCTCGCAGGCCGCGGCGTGCGTCTCGCGGGCGCGTCGCGGTTCATGGCAGCGTTTCTTTCTGGTGTGCGCCGAAGAGGCGCAGCCCGGCCAGGGTCTTCTCGAGCGGGACGCCGTACTGGTCGCGCATGTTGATCGCGGCGGCCTGCAGGGCCTCGTCGCTGACGGTTCCGCGGCAGGCTTCGCACTTCGATCCGTACTGCGGGCAGATGGCGTTGCAGCCGGCGCGGGTCACGGGTCCGAAGCAGATCTCGCCGTGCTCATACAGGCAGACGTAGCCGCGCTGCTTGCACTCGACACAGACGGCGTAATCCGGCAGCCGGAAGGGCCGGCCCGCGAGCATGCACTGCACGAAGCGGAGGAACTCCTCCTTGACCATCGGGCAGCCCGGCAGCTCGTAATCGACCTTGACGACGGCGGAGATCGGCCGTGCGTCGAGCGTGGGGAACCAGTCGCCGTGCTCGCCGTAGACGCGGCGGACGTAGTCCGCCTTCGCCTGGTAGTTCTTGAGGGTGTTGATGCCGCCCAGGCACGCGCAGGAGCCGATCGCCACGAGCATTTTGCAGCACTCGCGTATGTGGCGGATCTCGCGCTCGTCCTCGGGCGTGGACACGGCCCCGTCGACGAAGCCGATGTCGATGTTCCAGTCGCGCTCCGTCATGGCCTCGCGGAAATTGACGATCTCGACCGCGCCGAGAATGTCGAGCAGTTGATCTTCGAGCTCGAGGATCGCCAGCGAGCAGCCCTCGCAGCTTGTCAGACTGAAGACCGCGATTCGGGGTTTCATTCGAGAGCCTCCCGCAGCGCCTTGAGCTGGCCGTACCGGAAAACCGGCCCGTCGAGGCATGCGTAGACGTTGTTGACCTGGCAGTGGCCGCACTTGCCGATGCCGCACTTCATCCGCCGCTCGAGCGAGCAGAAGATGTTCTGCTGCGGGATGCGGCGGGCCAGCACTTCGAGCACGACGAAGCGGAACATCACCGGCGGACCGATCACCACCACCATCGTCTCCTTCGGATCGAGCGGCGGCAGGTCCGCAAAGAGCGTCGTCACGACGCCGGTGTGGCCGCGCCACTGCTCGTCGCCGCGGTCGACCGTGACCAGGGTGTTGACGTCCGGGTTGCGCGACCACTGCTCCAGATCATCGCGGAAGAGCAGCTCGGCGGGGCTCTTGGCGCCGTAGAGCACGTGGAAGTGTCCGAAGCGGCGGCGCTGGTCGATCACGTACTGAATCACCGAGCGGGCCGGCGCCAGACCGCAGCCGCCGGAGACGACCAGGATGTCGCGGCCGTGCAATTCGCTCATGTCGAAGCCGTGGCCCAGCGGGCCGCGGATGCCCAGCACGTCGCCCGCCTGAACGCGGTGAATTCGCTCCGTCACCTCGCCGACCCGGCGGACGCACAGCTCGAAGCCGTCGTTGCGCGTCGGCGATGAGCAGATCGAGATCGGGCATTCGCCCACCCCCAGCAGCGAGACCTGGACGAACTGGCCCGGCTGGTGGTCGAGCGAGCGGCCGCCGTCGAGGCGGATGTGGAACAGCGTCTCGAGCTCGGTCAGGCGCGTGACGGAGGTCACGACGGCCGGCTCGGGCAGGTACGTGCTCGTCGGGGCGGTCTCGGGGAGCGTTTCGATCAGGCTCATGTCAAACCTCCTCCGCGAGCTGGTTGTAGATGTCGACGGAATTGATCCTGGCGGTGCAGGCCCGGTCGCAGCGGCCGCAGCCGACGCAGCCGGCCAGGCCGTGACGCTGGCGGATCCACGAGCCCTTGCGATACATGCGGTGCCGCAGCCGCGAGGAGGCCTTGGGGCGGAAGTTGTGCGGCCCGGCCACCACCGCGAATTCGCGCAGTTGGCAGCTATCCCAGACGCGCACGCGGCGGCCGAGCTTCGGGTCGAGCTCGTTCTCGTCTCGAATATCGAAGCAGTAGCAGGTCGGGCAGACCAGGTTGCAGCTTCCGCAAGAGTAGCAGCGGCGGGCGGTGGCCTCCCAGAGCAGCGAGTCGTAGGATCGGTCGAGCAGCTCCGGCAGCTCGTTGTGCGGCGTGCTGATGCGGCGCTTGAAGTTCGCCTGCTTGGCGGCCTGGTAGCGCTCGAAGGCCCGCTCGTCCGCGGCCGAGGGCATCTGCCAGTGATTTCGGCCGACCGGCTCGTTGATCCACTCGGAGCCGGCATTGCTGCGGCAGATGACGCCGTAGCCGATCTCCGGGGCGTGCTTGCCGGTGTGCGGGGCGTCGGCCCCATCCAGCGGAATGAGCAGCAGATCCGGACCCTCGTCGACTTCGTTCGTGTGCATGTCGGCACAGAAAGCGGTCGGATGGCAGGGTTGAATACAGTCGATGGCGATGATGAAGGTCGCCGCGCGGCGGGCGAGGTAGTGCGCGTCCGGGTGGTCGGCTTCGAAGACGCGGTCGAGCAGCCGGATGGCGTGCACGTCGCACGGATGCACACCGATCAAGGCCGTGGGCTGGGCGTCGATCCGCGTGTGTGCTTCGAAGCGGCCGCGTTCGCGCTCGAAGGTGAAGAGCGTGTCGCGCGGCGGAAAGAGGGCCCATTTGGGGCTGTATACGCAGTAGGCGAAGCCCAGGTCGAGGTGCGCGGCCGACGTTACCGGCTCGTAGAGGTGTCGATAGGGCGGATTGGCCCCGGGCAGGTCTCGTCGGACGGGTCCGATGAGCCGGAAACGTGGGCGCAGCTCGTCGAGCAGGGCGATCAGGTTCTGACGCCGTATTACGCGGTCCAACATGGGGCGGTTCCTCCGGCGTGCGGTCGGCGGGCTGTGCGGATGTCGCACGCGGGCAGCGATTGGTTCGCCGGTTTCCGTGTCGTCGCGCGCGGTGCTGTAGCTCTGCCGCGTGAGACGCGGGCGAACGGACACGGCGCTGGGGCGGGTTCTGTGTTCATCTCACGGACCTCCGCCGCGCAGCCTCGGCAGAACGGTCGTCGGTTGGACACGACTCTCGGCGAGCGGGGTGGGCGGAGGTCCCGTCAGAGGGTCCGACGCCGCCGGCCGCGCTCGCGGCTGCGAGTCATGCTTCAGGGATGCAAGTAGCGTTCCCCACTCGCGGCGCGAGCGGCCGCTCCGCCGGGAATCAGGTACGGCAAAGATCCTCTTTGCCGCCGGCCAGATCAGGTTTGGCAAAGCTTCTCTTTGCCGCTGGCCGGAGCCTGGTTGCCGCTGCTGTGAGAAGTGCGAGGGTGGCCGGGGCCGCGGGTGTGCTCACGGAACGCAGCCCACCTCAGTCCGCCCGGGCCGATGGTGCGGCATTTCGCGCGGGCTGGTGTGTGAAAGCACGGTTCGCACGGGCCGGGAGCGTGTCCAAGCGGACCTTCCGGGTGCGGTTGGGGCGGGTTTCCGGCGGTCGCCCGGCGGGAATTGCGAAATCGTAACCGGTTTTGAGCAAGGCGCTTAGATCGGTTTGCGGGTACGTCCGACCGAGAGCCATGGAGAATTTTCGCGCTTGCCACGCCGTTGGCACGACGCTTGCCGACTAGTTCTTCGCTGCACAACGCGTACGGAGTGGGTAGCGACGGCGTATCCCTCCCTTCGGCCCGAACACCCTTGCGCCGCCGCACCTGCTCCGTACGTCCTTTTCTGGGCCAGTATCCATCCCGTGCGATGCACAAGACCGGTCCCGAGGGGTGCAGCCCCCTGCGCTGCGATTTCGGGCCGCAGGCGGCGACGGCCGATGCCGCTCGCGCCTGACGAATTCGGCTATGCGGATCGCGCGGCAGCTCAGAGCAGGCCGTGCTTCTGGAGTCGATAGCGGAGCCGGTCGCGGGTGACGTGCAGGAGTTGGGCGGCGTGGGTCTGGTTTCCGTCGGTGCGCTCGAGGGCTTGCTCGAGCAGGCGGGCCTCGAGCTCGGTGAGATTGTTGAGGTCGAACCCCTCGGGCGGAAGATTGAATTGCGCCAGGTCACACACGTTGCTGCGTGAACCGCCACGGCCGATCACCAGATCGTCCGCCTCGATCCGTTCCCCCTTGCACAGCAGCACGGCGCGTTCGACGACGTTCCGCAGCTCGCGGACGTTACCGGGCCACTCGTAGCGCTGGGCCACGGCGTAGGCGTCTTCGCTGACTTCGCGGACCGGGCGCTTGAATTCGCGCGAGAAGCGATCGACGAAGTGTTTGATGAGCAGGCGGATGTCGTCTCCGCGCTCGCGCAGGGGCGGGAGCTCGAGGGTAACGACGTTCAGGCGGTAGTAGAGGTCCTCGCGGAACTTGCCGTCACGAATGAGCCGGCCGATGTCCCGGTTCGTCGCGGCGATGACGCGCACGTCGACGGAGATTTCCTGCGTGCCGCCGACGCGGCGGAAGCGGCGTTCTTCGAGGAAGCGCAGGAGCTTGGCCTGGAGGGCGGGGGCCATGTCGCCGATCTCGTCGAGAAAGACGGTGCCGCCGTCGGCCATCTCCATCAGGCCCTTCTTTTGCGTCTTGGCGTCGGTGAAGGCGCCGCGTTCGTGGCCGAAAAGCTCGCTCTCGAGCAGCGTTTCAGAGAGGGCGGTGCAGGTGATGTTGATGAAGGGCCGCGAGGCGCGCTCGGATGAGCGGTGCAGCACGCGGGCGACGAGATCCTTGCCGGTGCCCGTCTCGCCGCGCAAAAAGACCGTGCTCGTCCCGGACGAGGCCACCTGCTGGATCGTCTCCAGCAGCTTGCGCATCGTCTCGTCCTGGCCGATGATCAGGTCCGTGCCGGACTCGGACTGGATCTGGCGGCGAAGCTCGCGCACCTCGCGCCGCAGCTTGGTCGTCTCCAGGGCCTTGTCGACCGTGAACAGCAGGTGCTCCATCTGGAACGGCTTGGGCAGATAGTCGAACGCCCCGAGCTTGATCGCCTCGACGGCGCTTTCGATCGAGCTGAAGGCGGTCATCATGATCACGACCGCATCGCCGTCGCGCTCGCGCAGGAAACGCAGCACATCCAGCCCTGTCATGTCCGGCAGCTTGTAATCGAGCATGACAAGGTCGAAGATGCCTGTGTCGATCGCCTGCTGGGCCTCGGAGCCGTCGGCGGCCTCCGTCACCTCGTATCCGCGGGATTGAAACTTCTGCCGCAGCGACCAGCGGATCAGCTCTTCGTCCTCGACGATCAGGACTCGTACGGTCATGGTTTCTCCGCCTCGCGGTTTCTCTTCTGATCCAGCGGCAGGCGTACTTCCACGCGCGTGCCCTTGCCTTTCGTGGAGCGGAGCGCGATCCGGCCTCCGTGGGCCTCGACGATGCTCTGGCAGATCGACAGGCCCAGGCCGGTGCCGCGGGCCTTCGTCGTAAAGAAGGGCTCGAAGGCCCGCTTGGCGACTTCCTCGTCCATTCCGTGACCCTGGTCCTCGACCAGCAGGACGACCTCCTTGTCACGCCCGTTGACGCTGAGCCGGACGGTTCCGCCGGCCGTCGAGGCGTGGGCGGCGTTGAGCAGGAGATTGACCATGACCTGCTCGATCTGGTGCTCGTCGGCTTCCAGCGTGCGCGGGCCCGAGGCCATGTCGCATTCCAGGCGGACCTGTTGAAAGGCCGGCTCCTTGCGAAGCAGGCCGACGACCCGTTCCACCACGGCCGCGAGCTGAATGGACTTGAAGCCGGGTGTCCGCGGGCGGGCGTAGGCGAGCAGGTCCTTGACGGTGCCGTCGAGACGGTGGATGTGGCGGACGACCTCGTTGAGGATCGGGCGGCGCGGGTCCTCAGCGCCCAGATCGTCGCGGATGACCTCGATGGCGCCGCTGATGCCTGCCAGGGGGTTCTTCAGCTCATGGGCCAGCGACGCGGCGAGCTGGCCGATCTCGGCCAGGTGTTCCACCCGCGAGAGCCGCTCGCGAATGGCGTTGCGCTCTGTTTCGCGCAGCTTCTGGGTCGAGCTCGCCTCGTAGCTGGCCAGCATCAGGGCGAGCTCGATTGAGAGGATCTTCTGGAGCGACTCGAGCTTGGCGCCCGCCGCCGGCAGGCGTGCCTGATGAAGGGCCTTGGTGAGCTCCTGCCGGACGACGTCCATTCCGGCGAGCATGAAATGCTGCGGCAGGCCGACGCGGACGTGCGTGTGGCCGATACGGGAGCGCTGCTCGGCGTAGCACTCGTCGTACACGCCGCAGAAGAGCGTCTCGAGCCACTGCGAGAAGTGACCTTTGAGGCGTTCGAGCTGCGGAGCACCCTCGCTCAGAACTTTGCGCGTCTCGGTGATGCGGAGAATCTCCTCGTAGAAGCGGTCGACGACGCGCGGAAAGGACGGCCGCAGCGGTGCGGCCAGGGAGCGAAGGTGATCGGCGTCGCGCTGGTCGAAACCGATGTAGGCCTTGACCTGTTCCAAGACGCTCGCGGGCATCAATTCATTGTAAGTGCCGCCTGCGAAACGGACTACGGCGGCGGCGCGCAGACCCAGGCGGTCCGGCGGTGCGGCTGTTCGCGACGGCCGGCAGGGGCGAATGCGGCCGGCTCGATGCAGTCGATACTTGAGTGCGCGTGCCAATTCGGGTCATCCCGGCTCGCGGGGCGAGCCGCAGATAACGGCCCGCTCCTTGAGTGCGCGTGCCAATTCGGGTCATCCTGGCTCGATGGACAGGGCATTCCGGCCCCCCGGCTTGAGCCACCGGGCGCGGGGCAATTGGTGTTCCACGGTCCGGGTCGTCGACAGAAACCGTCACGCGGGAAAACGGGCCGGTCGAGCGGGGGATCCGACGGCTGCCGACGCGGGTTGCGCACGCCGCTGCGCCAAATGGCGCAACGGGTTGCGTGCAATCTCGCAGGCGGAAAAAGGGCCCGGTGCGGGCGGATGGCACGAGGCGTGCTGGCGGTAGAGCGCCGGAGTCGGCCGATCAGCCGGCGGCCGGATGACGGCGGGTCCGAGTCGAAGACCTGCTTGCACCGGCCGGAGAGGCGCAAGGGCCGCCCGGTGCTCGGAGGTCGCGGAGGTGGACACCTCTGCGACGGCCGGAGAGTAATCATGAAACGACGCGTGGAAAAGTCGATCTCGGCCGGAGAGCAGCCGTCGTCCGTGCCCGCGGGCGGCCGAACGGCGGGCGTGGGCGAGCGGGTTGCGAGTGTGCACTGCGCGAGCCTGCCGGAGGCGGAGTTGCGGCGTTCGGAGCGACGGCGGCGGATGCTGGTCGTCGACCCGGATCGGCTGACGCGCTGGTCGATCGCTACGTATCTACAGCGCTGGTTCGATGTGGACTGCGCCCCGACGGCGGCGCTGGCCGATGAGCTGCTGGCGAGCGGGCCGGTGGACGTGCTGGTGACGTCGGACGATCTCTCGAGCGAGGCGGTGGATCGGATCGAGCGCGCGGCGCGGGGGCGCAACTCCGCCACGCGAACGGTGCGGATGGTGGCGGACGCGGCCCGTGCGCGGGCCGAGCCCGGCGTAAAGCTGCTCGAAAAGCCCTTTGCGCTTTCGCGGTTGGCGGAGCTTGCAGGCGTGGCGTCCGACGAGCTGTTCCGCTGCCTGGCCGAAAAGCGAGGCGCTGCAAAGATCCCCGGCCCGCCGTAGCTACCAGAGGTGGTCTGCCGCGATAGGTGTGGGGGCCGCGCAGCACCTGGCTGCCCGCGGCGGAGGATGAACCCACGGCCGACGTCTGCTGCTGCTCGATAGAATCCTGGTAAGGGGGCACGACTGTGCCTTTCCGGATCGGCGGAGCGTGCGGGGTCGGTCGGCACGCTGATTGCATCGAAGACCAATCGGGGACTGCGACGCAGGATGGCGCGGGAGTGTGAGGTGACGTATGTCCGCACAACCGGTTCGCATGACGCCGGAGATCGCCCGCCTGCTCGAGCGTCAGTTGCGGCGCTGGGAGCTGGCCCGCGGGCAGCGATTCAGTGTGACTCCGCCGCGCAAGCAGGTGTTCGACTTCGTGACCGTCTCGCGCCAGGTTGGCGCGGGCGGCTTCGCCGTTTCGGCGCGGGTCGGCGAGTTGCTGGGCTGGCCGGTGTTCAGCCAGGAGCTGCTGCACGCGATGGCGGGTGACAGCCTGACGCGCCAGCATATCTTCGAGCAGCTCGACGAGCACGACCATACCTGGCTCGAGGAGCTGCTAGGGTGGCTGCTGATCGGCAAGTACACGCCGGACGACTATTTCCCGCGGATGACGCGGACCGTGCTGTCGCTGGCGCGGCGCGGCCCCGGCGTGTTTCTGGGGCGCGGCGTGGACCTGATTCTGCCGCGCGATCATGGCCTGCGCGTGCGGCTGGTGGCGCCCGAGGAGATTCGCGTGGCGCGGTTCGCCGAGCGCATGGGGCTCGACGAGGCCGCGGCGCGGGAGCAGATGAAGCGGATCGAGCGCGAGCGGACGGACTTTCTCAGGCACCACTTCCGGCCGGTCCGCGACCCGTTCGAGCGATTCGACCTGACGATCAACACCGGCCGCACGCCGCAGGAAGAGGCGGCCGAAGTGATTGTCGAGGCGATGCGGCTGCGGTCACGACGACAGGCGACCGAGGCGCAGGCAATCGAGGGAGCATGAAGATGGCGCTGGGGAATTCGGCGGAGTACCAATCCAAGCTGATGTCGCTGAGCAAGGCGATCGGTCTGATACGACCGGGGGAGAGTATCTGGATTTCGAGCGGGTCGGCGGTTCCGAGCGGGCTGTTGCCGGGACTCGTGTCGGAAGATGCGTCGCTGGGTGACAATGAGATTTTGCATCTTCTGACGCTCGGTGACGCGCCCTATGTACGGCCGGAGTTCAAGTCGCGCTTCCGGCACAACGCGCTGTTCATCGGTCCGAACGTCCGCTCGGCCGTCGCGGAGGGGCGGGCGGACTACACGCCGGTGTTCCTGTCGGAGATTCCGGGACTGATCCGCTCCGGCCGCATCCGGATCGATGTGGCCCTGATCTCGGTGACGCCGCCGGACCGCGACGGGTACGTCAGCCTGGGAACGCATATCGACATCGCCTATGCGGCGCTGGACACGGCCCGGCTGGTGATTGCAGAGGTCAACCCGCGCATGCCGTGGACGTGCGGGCAGACGCGCGTGCACCTGGACCAGATTCACGCGCTGGTGGAGTGCGAGCATCCGCTGCCGGAGCTGCGGCCGAACAAGGTTCGGGAGGAGACGGAGCAGATCGCGCGGCACATTGCGGAGCTGATCCCGGACGGAGCGACGTTGCAGCTCGGCATCGGGGGGATTCCCGACGGCGTGCTGCGCTATCTGCGCGACCGCAAGGACCTGGGCATTCATACGGAGATGTTCAGCGACGGGGTCGTGGAGTTGGCGGAGCGCGGCGTGATCACGGGCAGGGCCAAGACGCTGCATCCGGGCAAGATCGTGGCGAGCTTTGTGATGGGCACGCAGCGGGCCTACGACTTTCTGGATCGCAACGAGCAGGTGGAGCTCTACCCGGTCGACTATGTCAATGATCCGTTCGTGGTGGCGCAGAACGAGCGGATGGTCGCGGTCAACACGTGTCTCGAGATCGATCTGACGGGTCAGGTGTGCTCCGATTCGATCGGGGCGCAGTTCTACAGCGGCATCGGCGGACAGGTCGACTTCATCCGCGGCGCCGCCCGCAGCAAGGGTGGCAAGCCGATCATCGCCGTGCCCGCGACGGCGCGAGATGGGATCGTCTCGCGGATCGTGCCGCGGCTGGGAGCGGGAGCGGGCGTGGTGACGACGCGAGGGGACGTGCACTGGGTCGTGACCGAGTACGGCGCGGTCAACCTGCACGGCCTGAACGTCCGCGAGCGTGCGATGGCGCTGATCTCGATCGCCCATCCCAAGTTCCGGCCGTGGCTGCTCTCGGAGGCCAAGCGGCTGAACTTCGTCTATCACGACCAGATCGAGGTTCCGATCGAAGCGCCGGTCTATCCGAAGGAGCTGGAGTTCCGGGCGACGACGAAGGATGGCCGCTTCGTGCTCATCCGGCCGATCAAGCCCACCGACGAATCGCTGCTGCGGGGGATGTTCTATCGGCTCAGCCAGGAGACGATCTACAAGCGCTTTTTCGCGTTCAAGAAGTATATGCCGCATGAGAACCTCCAGCGGTTCTGCACGATCGACTATCGCGAGGACATGACGCTGGTGGCGACGGTGCCGGTCGGTGACAACGAGCGGGTCGTGGCGCTGGGGACATACGATCTGCTGCCCTCTTCCGGCCTGGCGGAGGTGGCGGTGGTCGTGGACGACGATTATCAGGGCAAGGGGCTGGGGACGATCCTTGTGCGGCGGCTGGCGCAGCTCGCGCAGGCTGTGGGTGCGAAGGGCTTTACGGCCAACGTGCTGCGCGACAACCGGCCGATGCTGCGGGTCTTCGAGAAGTGCGGATACATGATGGAGACGGTGGCGGACGGCGAGCTGCGCACGCTGCGGATACTATTCCACAGGCCGGCGGAGCGGGTCGAGCCTGCAGGCACGATGTCGTAACGAGGGCGGCCGCCAGGACGGCGCGCTCGAAGGGAGATGTGAAGATGGCAAGGAAGAGGACGGAGTCAGTGCGGGCGTCCGAGCGTCCGGCAAGCGAGCCGGCGGCGCCGGCAACGGAAGCGGTGGTGGCGGGGCCGGTGAATCTGGAAGACGAGATTCGCCGGCGGGCGTATGCGCGGTTCCTGGAGCGCGGCGGCGCGCCCGGGGATCCGGTCGCGGACTGGCTGGAGGCGGAGCGGGAAGTTCTCGCGAAGCTGCGCGGCGCCAGCGCGTATCTGGCGAAACTGCGGGCCGGCGGCGGCGGGACCGCTGTCGAGCCGCCGCAGGTTCTGGCCGACCGCAACAGCCGCGTAGCCGAAGGCCGCAGTCCGCAGGCGGCCACGCGGGAGGCTTGAAGCGGGGCGATGAGGGTTGCTGTGGCCGACGCGCAGCGCGCGGTGGAGGGTCAACCGGGGAGCGGCGGTTCGGGATGAAGCGAGCAGATCATGAACGTGTCGAACTACATGACTACGGACGTGATCACGATCGGGCCGGGTGACTCGGTCGACAAGAGCATCGTGCTGATGGAAGAGCACGACATTCACCACCTGGTGGTGACGGTCGGCTCATCGGTCGTGGGCGTCGTTTCTGATCGCGACATTCTGATCTCGACCGGCTGGATGCTGTCGGCGGAGCGGCGCGTTCACGTCGGCGGGCCGGAGGGGCCGGCGCAGATCGTCGGGCCGACGCGCGTCGAGCAGATCATGTCGCAGCCGGCCGTGTGCATTTCGGCGGACGAGTCGGCCTGCGACGCGGCGCGGCTGATGGTGCACCAGCGGATCGGCGTGCTGCCGGTCGTGCAGCAGGGGCGTCTGGCGGGGGTCGTTTCGGAGACGGACCTGGTGCGCTGGATGCTGCGCGTGGCGGTGGCCGAGAGCGGCGTGGAGCGGTTCCTCGGGCAGCAAGTGCGGGCGCTGGCGCGGAGCAATCTGATCACGGTGCGGCCGAGCGCGCCGCTGGGCGAGCTGGTGGACCTGTTTCGGCGGCGACAGATTCGGCACGTTCCGGTGGTCGTGAATGGGCAGCTCGTGGGAATCATCTCGGACCGGGACGTGCGGCGGGCGCTGGGGTGGTCGAGCGTGCGCGACATGCAGGCGGAGGAGTACGGGCAGCTCGACACGAGCGACGCTCCGCGAGTCGCGGCGGACATCATGCACAACCAGGTGATCACGACGAATTCGTTCGCGCCGCTGAGCGAGGCGGCGCGGGTGATGCTGGAACGGCGCATCCACTCGCTGCCGGTCGTGGACGGCGAGCTGCTGAGCGGGATTCTGACGCAGACGGATCTGGTCAAGGCGATCGTGCGGGAAGAACTGCTGTAATGACCGCGGGGCGGAAGCCGCCCGTTTTCCGGCGATCCCCGCCCGACCTGCGTGGCGACCTGCTTTCCCGCGGGTGAAGGCCCGCCGCAAACGGCGCTCCCGACGCGCCCTGCACGGGCCGCGTTGGCGGGCGGGTTAACAAGTCATCGCGCTTCCGCCAAAAGCGGGTCCAGGACGGTCTGGCACCATCACGGAACATTTGCGCGCATCTCACACTCTCCAAAAGCGACGCAAGTAGCTTCTCTGCGGGCATATGAAGCGGGACCCCGGTGGAGGAGCAATGCGCCGCGCATTCACGTTGATCGAGCTTCTCGTCGTCATCGCAATTCTGGCGCTTCTGATCAGTATTCTTCTGCCGTCGCTCAGCCGGGCGCGTGCCACGGCGCGGCAAACCCGCTGTGCCACCAACCAGCGCAACGTGGCCATGGCGCTGATGATCTACGCGGAAACGAACAAGGGGTATCACCACGCCGTCTGGGACAATCACGCGCTGCGGTTCAGGCCGGTCTTCGGCGACCGCAACTACCTGATTCGTCCCTTTACGATCGACGGCGGCGGACGGCCGCAGGCGACGCAGGCGTACTGGGCGGCGCTCTACGACGAGCTGCTGGGCGTCTACGTGGATCCCGGCTTCTATGCGACCAATCCGGGGATCGGCAGCCGAACGATGCTGCCGGGGTGGGAGAACACGCGCTGCCCCGACTCGGAGTACACGCTGCCGGCGTTTCGCAACAACGGCGCGCTGCCGCACGATCCGTACACGGTCTATTCGTCCTACTGCTTCAACGGCGTCACGCCCGGGTTCGACGGGATTCCCGACCGGGCCAACCGCGTCTTCTTCGAGCGGGTCGGCGGCGAGCGCGTGCCGCGGCGGATCACGTCCGTCGACGTGCCGAGCCGGATCATACTCTTCCACGACGGATCCGAAGTGATGATGGACGGCAACGGGGACACGCTGATCCAGCTCGATCAGTGGACCAGCCAGCTCTCCGGGGACGAGAAGCAGCAGTGGATCCGCGAGTATTTCCGGCACCCGGGCGGCAGCGTCGTAACGTGGACCGACGCGCACGTGAGCGTCGTTTCCAAGGCGGAGGCCGAGGCGCGGCGGCAGGATCTGATCGAGGAGTACGGGCGCGCCCGCCAGGTGCCGCTGCCGTGGTATTCGACCCCGTACTGAGGTCCGGGGCGTGCGTTCTGGTGCGAGTGGCCCGCGCTGCGCTGCGGTGCGCGAGCGGGCGTCGAGGTGGTTTCGTGGCCGGGCCCGTTTGCGGCCCGCGGTAGAGGAGGGAAAGCAGATGCGACATGGAATGCGAAGTTGGCTGGCGCTGGCCGCGGGCCTGACGGCCGGCACGCCGGCCGTGGCCCAGGTGCAGCACGGCGCGATCAGTGTGCAGGAGAATGACTGCACGAACACGCCGGCGGCCGTGACGCTGAGCCGGCTGACGGGCGACGGGCCCTGGCAGATCATCAGTGACGACGGAGTCGACAACAGCAACCGCGGCGATTATGTGGTCGACTTTCTGACGGGCGCCGACACGGCCGCGGGCATCCTGATCACCGGGAACTACGACGACGCCCGCAGCTCGCCCTGTGTCACGGCGGACCCCTATTTCGCCACCGCCTCCAGCGCTCGTTCGAGCAGCGGGCGGTACTTCATCGCCGTGCACGGCTCGCCGAGCGGGAGCGAGGTCAACTACAACCCCGCCTTCGCCTTTTTCCCGATCGCCGACGGCTGGCTGGCCGGCGCGGCGTACAACAGCGAGAACGGCGGGATCATCACGGAGCTGGTCGGGAATCCGGCCATCGTGCTCTACAACACGTTCAATGATCCCGGGACGGGCAATGGCTTCATCGATTCGGGCGTGGGGAATTTCGGCGTGCGGCTCGAGGGGATCGACCTGCGCCGCGACGGCGTGCTGCTCGTGAGCGGCGCGAAGGACGAAGACAACTTCGGCATGGTCTTCATCAACTGGGACGGCACGGCCGTCATCAACAACCATGACAACGGCGATAATGCGGACGGCGCCGAGCAGGACCCGGTCGCGTTCGCCTTCGTTCCGGACGGAACACAGGGCGTGACGATGGGGCGCTTCACGGCCAGCGCCCGCAAGCTCTACGGCCAGGGCGACTGGTCGGTCGAGATGGTCGACCAGCCGCTGACGAACGGGACGTTCCGGCTGACGATCGCGGGCGAGAGCCCGGCCACCGGCACGCTGGTCGTATCGCCCTACACGGAGCTGGGGCGCTTCTCGCTGGATAACGTGGTCTCGGTCACTCCCGAGTCGAACGGTTGGCTGATCACGACGCGAGACATCGCCGGGATGGGCCTCCAGGACATCGAGTCGGGCGAAGTCGTGTGCCACTTCGCCTTCTTCAAGTCCGGTGTGAGCATCGTGCCGGGCACGCCGCCGCGCCCCTACGCGGCCAGGATCGGAAACATTCACTCGGCCCGATTCCAGGTGACCGAGTTCACGCCGGACAACGGCAACGGCGACGTGAGGGCGGACCGGGTGAGCGGCTCCGACGCGATCGACGTGGCCGGCGACAACCGCGGCGATTTCGTGCTGAGCTACTTCGGGGCGCGCCATCCGGCCTACATCGACAACTCGCGCGATGCCGAGGAGGGCGTCTACCTGGGCGCGTCCACGGAGTTCATCCGCGACAACAGCGCGACCGGCGGCGTGAGCGGCTGGAGCACCTACAGCTTCGACAACAGCAACGTGCATCTGCACAACGCGTCGCTGGCCGGCGGCGAGATCAACAGCAACTTCGCCGTGGCCTTCTTCCCGGCTTCGCTGGGTCTGCTTCAGGATGCGGACGTCTCCGCGGCGCTGGGAGTTGCCGCAGTGGAGGTGGGCGCCGATGCACTCAGCGACGGCGTCCTGATCGCCGTGAACTGGGACAACACGAACACCGTGGTCAGCGCGGTGCCGAACGGAACGCAGTACGACATCAGCTTTCACGACGGCGCGACCGGAGCGCCGGTGACCGACTCGACCGAGTTCGGCTACGTCTACCTGCCGTACAGCTTCGACGGGATCGTCGCCGGGCAGATCGACGCGAGCGGCCAGGTGCTCAGCGGCACAGGCGGTTTCACGACGGGGTCAGGCTTCGATGACCTGGGATTCCCGGTGACGACCATCTCCATCCCCGGTGTGAACGCGGCGACGGACGGTGTGCTGTTGGTTACGCCGAGCGTGCCGGGCTACGCGGTGAGCTGGGAGGCCGGTTCGGGCGGCGAGTTCGAGGTCGCGGGTCTCGACCTGTCCACGGGCGCACCCGGGCCGTCGGCGTTCTCCTTCGCCTGGATTCCGGACGAGCTCGAGCCGCCGGTTTCCTGCCCGGGTGACTTCAGCGGCGACGACGAAGTCGGGTTCGAGGATCTGGTCTTCCTGCTCGGTGCATTCGGCGCTAACCACGGAGGCGACATGGACGGCGACGGCGATACCGATTTCCAGGACCTGGTTGCCTTCCTGGCGGTGTACGGCACGTCGTGCTGACGCGATTGCTCGTGCCGCCTTCCGGCGTGCGATGTGAGCGCGGGCGCGGCGCGAGTCCGTGAAAGACAGGCGGACGCGGTCGCCGGCCGCGCTCCGCCGGAGCAGACCGCGAGCGGGCGCGCCGGTCCGATCGAAACGGACGGGCGTGCCCGCTCGGGCTTCATCCGGACCGGCGGCGCGAGCCGTCGCCGGCCTCGCTTCAGGCGCCGGCCGCGGCGGCGGCCTGGGCGCTGCTCGGCCCGCTCTCCGACTCATTGAGCGGGTTGCGCAGGTCGAACAGCACGCTCAGCAGCACCGGCGTGAGCACCAGCGTGAAGACGGTCGACACCGCCAGACCTCCGACCACGACCGCGCCCAGGCCGCGGTAAAGCTCGCTGCCGGCGCCCGGCATGAGGACCAGCGGCAGCATCCCGCCGACGCTCGTCAGCGTGCTCATGAGGATCGGCCGCACGCGGGATCGGAGGGATTCGAGGATCGCCTGCTGCGGGGCCAGCACGCGTCCCTCGTCGCCCTCGGCCTGACCGCGGATGAAATTGAGCGCCTGGTGGACGATCAGGATCGCGTTGTTGACGACCACGCCGGCGAGAATCACGAAGCCCAGGATCGTCAGCACGTCGAGATTCTGAACCGGCATGTATCGATCCGCGACCGTCCAGTCGTGAACGAGGCGCAGTCCGACGAAGCCGCCGAACGTGGCCAGCGGCACGCTGACCATGATGACGACCGGGTAGGACCAGCTCTGAAACAGCACCACCATCACCAGGTAGACCACCAGGAAGGCCAGGAACATCGAGCTGGTGATCGAGCCCCAGAGTGAGCCGTCCCCGAGCAGCGCCTCGCGCATCTCGGCGAGCTGCCCGGCCGTGCCCGTCTGATTGACGGTGACGCTGGGCGCGATCTGCTGCTGGTTGCGAAGATTCGTGACGATCTCGTCGACGCGCTCGATCGCGGTGGAGAGCGGCAATCCGGCCGGCGGGGTGAACTGGAGCGTCACGGCGCGCTGGCGGTTGACGTGCTTGACGCGGTCGGGTTCGCGTATTCGCTCGACCGCGGCCAACGATTCAAGATCGACGGTCTGGCCGTCGGGCGTCGCCAGCGGGGCGTTCAGCATGGCCTCGATCGGGTTCTGCTCGAACGCGGCCGGCGAGATGATCTTCAGGTCTTTCAGCTCGCTGCCGAGCTGAAACTGGCGCGGCAGCACGAGTCCGTCTCCGTTGGCGGCGACGGCGTAGCCGACGTCGCGGCGGGCCATGCCCAGGTCGCGCAGGCGCTCGTCGTCGGGCGTGACGCGGAGCTCGGGTGTCGGCAGCATGAAATTGGCCGGTTCGGGCCGCAGCGTGCCCGGCCCGAACTCCGCAAACAGCGCCATCATCAGCGAGCCGGCCGCATGGTTGATCTCGTCCAGGTCATCGCCGACCAGGTCGACCTTGATCGCGGAGCCGGACTGGCCGCCCTGCCGAAAGAGCGGGAACTGGAAATTCAGGCCGAGCACGTCGGGCGCCGTATGGCCGGCGATGGACGCGTCGAACTGCGCGATCACGTCGGGGATGCGGCTGCTGTCTTCGGCGATCGCGACGTGGAAGACGACTCCGTCCCACGCCACGAGAAAGTAGTGCTCGATCGGCGGCGGTGTGATCTGCCGGCCGTCCGGGAGCGTAATCGGCTCGCGGCGATCCTCCGCCGAGGGCGGGCCGCCGCGGGCGACCGTTTCGGCCATGAATTTGTCCTCGGTTCGCTCCCAGACCGGCCGCATGTGAGACTCGAGGCGGTTGCCGATCTCCGAGAGCGTTCCGAGGCTGTATCCGGGCGGCGGGATGAGCACGCCGAAGACGATGTTGCGGTTGCCGCGGGGGAGGTAATCGAGCGGCGGCGTAAGCCACCGGATTCCGCCGATCGTGATCGCGGCGAAGAGTGCGATGACGGTCAAGCGCGTGATCCAGCCCGAATTCAGGCGGCGGACCAGCGCCGTAACGACGCTGGAGAGATCAAACCACGCCGCCGACCGGGCGAACACGCGGCGCAGGCGAGCGACTGGCCCGCCGGCCGGCCGGTCGGGCGACGCTGCTCCGCTGCGGGCCGAGTGCGCCTTGGAGCGCAGGATTAGCGCCGCGGCGGACGGGACGACGGTCAGCGAGGTGACCAGGCTCAGGCCGACCGAAGCCATGATCGCCAGCGCGATGTCGCGGAAGAGCTGGCCGGCCGCCTCTTCGATCAGCAGGATCGGGAAGAACACGGCCAGCGTGGTGGCGGTGGAGGCGACGACGGCGCCGCCGACCTCGCGGGTTGCAAGCGACGCCGCCTTGCGGACGGGGTGCCCCAGCTCCAGGTGGCGGAAGATGTTCTCGAGGACCACGATGGCGTTGTCGACCACCATGCCGGAGGCGAAGGCGAGTCCGGCCAGGGAGATGATGTTGAGCGACATCCCCATGCCGACCAGCACGGCGAGCGACGTGATGACCGAGATCGGGATCGCCAGGGCGATGATGCCGATCGTCCGGACCGAGCGCAGGAACAGCAGGAGCGTGAGCACGGCCAGCGTACCGCCCACGTAGATATTGCTCTGCACCAGCGCGATCGCGTCGCGCACGTAGGTGGACGCGTCGTAGGTCTTGACGAGCTCGAGCGTGCCGTCCAGGCCGATCGACCTGGCGTGCTGTTCGAGCAATCCGCCGGGCGCGTTCAAGGCCGCGACCTCGGCGTCGATGGCGTGCATCGTCTCCAGCAGGTTCGCGCCGTACGCGAGCTGGTAGTTGAAGAAGGGCATCCTCACGCCGCGGGCGCGGACCCACTCGGTCATCTCCTTGTGCGAGAGCACAACCTCGGCGACGTCGCGCAGATAGACGGGGCCGGCCGCATCGCGGCGGATCACCATCTCGCCGACCGTATCGGGGTCATGGAAGCGGCCGACGGCGCGGACGCGGACGTCGTTCTTGCCGTCGGGCAGCAGGCCGCCGGAGAAGTTCTCATTCGTGACGCGGATCGCGTCGACGAGCTCGGCGTAGGTGATTCCGCGGCTGGCGAGTGCCTCGGGATCGACGCGAATCTGGACCTCCGCTTCGCGGGCGCCGCGGATTCCGACCTGCGAAACGCCCGGGATCCGCTCGAAGCGAGGCCGCAGCCGCCGATTCATGAAATCGTAGAGCGTGGTGGCGTCGAAATTCGGGTCCGAGGCGCTCAGGCCGATCCACGCGATGTAGTCGACGGACTCTGGATCGACGTCTTCCACGACAGGCTCGTCGACGCCCGGCGGGTAGCCGGGGACCTCGCTCAGCTTCTGATCGACCTCGGCCATGGCCGCACGAATGTCCGTGCCGGTGCGGAACTCGAGCCGGAGCTGGCCGCTGCCGGCCTGGCTGACGCTGGTCATCGAGACCAGGTTGCTGAGCTCGCCGAGCCGCTCCTCCTGCTGCTCGACTACGTCCGATTCGATCTCGGCCGCGGAGGCGTTCTCCCACTGCGTGGTCACGGAAATGACGACCGAGTCCACGTTGGGAGTCATCTGTATGGGAGCCCGGGTCGCAGCGATCAGTCCGGTCAGGACGGCCAGGATCACGCCGACGGTGACGGTGATCGGCTGCCGGACCGAAAGGTCGATGAGTGCGCGCATGTTCGTTCTCCTGAGCGGGAAAGCTCGCGGGGCGCGGGGCCTGGGGTTACGGCATCGTCTATCGGCGGGTGGTCCCGAATGTCACGGCGCTGCCCGGCAGCAGCCGTTCGTTGCCCTCCACGACGACCAGGTCGCCGGGTGCAAGGTCCTCGGACTGCACGACAAGCCGGTCCTGCCAACTGAACAGGACGGCCACGGGGGTCTGCTGTGCCACGGCCTGCTCGCTGTCGTCGTCGGCCGCACGGTAGACGTACGCGTCGCGGGCGTGCCGGATCACGGCGCTTTTGGGGGCGGTCAGGTACTCCCGCCGTTCGGTCGTCGGGAGCCACGCGTTGACGGACATTCCGGGGGCCAGCAGGCCGTCGCGGTTGTCGAGCGTCACGATGACCGAGAACGTGCGGGCGCGCGGATCGACGTCGCGGATCACCCGCACCTCCTGGGACGGCTGAGTCTTTCCGAGCCCGGCGACCTCGACGTAGATCTCGTCCGCGTGCGCGGCCACCGCCTCCGCGAGGCGCTCCGGCACCTCGAGGCGGGCTTCGATCGTTCCGATGGAGGCGAGCTCGACGATCGGCTGACCCGCTTCGACCCACTCGCCGACGTCCACGTGCCGCCGGACGACGATCGCGTCGAAGGGAGCCACGACGCGCGTATCGCCCAGGCGAATCCGCAGAAGTTCGAGCACCCGCTGCGCCTGTGTCTCGGCACGGCGGGCGGACTCGGTCCGGGCCTCCGCGACCGCCGCGAGCCGCACCGCCTCCTGATACTCCCGCTCGCTGGCGGTGTTGCTCTGGTAAAGGTTGTGGACGCGCCCGCGTTCGTAGCGGGCGAACTCCGCCTCAGCCTGCGCCTCGGTCAGGGCGGCGCGGGCGCGCTCGAGCGTCGCCTCGGCCTCCAGGACCTGCGCCTGGAGGCGCCGGTCGTCGATGCGGGCGATCAACTGGCCCGCCCGGGCCGGCATCCCCTCGTCGACCAGCACGGCGGCAATCTGTCCGGGTTCCTGCGAGGCGAGCGCGGTACGGGCCACGGCCCGCAGGCTGCCGGTGACTCGTCGATGCTCCTGAACGGTTTCCAGCGTTACCGGCGCGGTGCGGACCGGGCTCGGCGGTGCAGCGGTCACCGCGGCGGCACTCCACAGCACGGCGCTGAGCGCCCAAGTCGTCGTCGCGAAAGCAGACGGCCTCAACTTACGCACGTTTGTTCCCTCTTCCTTCGAGTAGACCAGTCGTCTTCACAGGGTCTTAAAAAAAGGGGCCACAGTTACGGGGTTGTCACGGTTTTGGCAGCAGCCGGGTCAGCACGTCCTCGAGAAACTGATCCAGCGGATCGAGGCTCTTTTCGATCTGCATCCGGATCGTCACTCCTTCCCACGTATTGACCAGCAGGTTGGCGGTTCGTTCGCTGTCCACGTCGGCGGCCAGCTCGCCGGCCGCCTTGGCCTCGTCCAGCGTCTTGGCCAGCAGCGCGGCCCAGCGCCCGTAGGCGTACCGGATGGCCAGGCGCATCGGTTCGCTCAATTGCGCGACCTCAAGCGCCAGTTTCGGGATGATGCACTCACGGCGAAGGCCCTGTTCGGCGTAATACTCGCGTAATTCGGCGAACAGGCGGCGAATGCGCTCGAGCGGCGGTACGTCGCGCTGCTCGAGCAGCTCACGCATGTACTCGACATGCTCCCGCGCCGACTGCTCGATCACGGCCACACCGAGATCCTCTTTGGAGCGAAAGTAGTGGTAGAACGAGCCCTTCGGCACGCCGGCGTCGTCGAGGATCTCCTTCAGGCCGCAGCCGTTGAAGCTTTTGGCCGTGATGGCCGAGCAGCCGGCCTGAATGATTCGGTGCTTCGTGTTGGGCTGAATCGGTGGCATCGTCACCCTCTAGTATTAGACCGGTCGTCTCGGTTGTCAAACTCCGCCCGAGATTCCTATTGGGAAACCATCCAGCCTTATATTATCAGACGTTAACGCCGCCGGACCCGCCCGGCCGCTCGCGTCCGCGCGCAGGCGACCTTTCGCCGTTCCTTGTCCAGCCCGGCCCGCCGATTGTCCGGCATGCCGATTGCTAATACCTTGACCGTCGCAGTCCGTCGGCCGCCGCGCTCGCCGGTTGACGGCCCGGCGGCGTGTCGCCCGCACGGACGCGTCGCACACGCAGATTCGGGGGTTGGGAAGCATGGCGAAAGGAGCAACTCATGCGGCCGTCCCGTGCGCTCGTCCTGCCGATGGTCCTCCTTTGCTGCGGCCTGGCCGGCGCGCAGCAGATCGATCTGAACGTCACCTTCATCGAGCGAACGCCGCGATACGACTATGACGCGGCCAAGAACAACCCCGACCCGGGCGAGACGGTCCGCTTCTACGGGCACATCAGGAACTGGGGTTCGGACACGGTCGCCTCGGCCGACTATCGCTGGCAGATCGACGGCGCGACGGTGCTCGACGGCACGCTGCTGAATATCGCGGCCGGCGAGGAGCGCGTCGTGCAGCTCACCTGGACGTGGCAGGAGGGCGATCACACGGTGGGCCTGACCGCCGATCCGGACAACGATCTGGCGGAGTTCAGCGAACTGAACAATTCGGTCGTCGATCGGACGAACGGACTGATCGTCGGCCTGTGGGTGGAGCAGTCGGTCTACGACTATTTCCACACCTATCAGTGGCGGCTGCGGGTCGGCGCGAACAGTTGGGAGGACTGGGCCCAGCGGCAGATCCGGCGGTGGAATGAGCTGTGCGAGGATGCGGTCTGGCCCATCTCGCCCGACGGCGTGCTCGACCGCTTCCGGCTGGACAAGATCGTCGTCGTGCCGGACGGGGCGCTGCCGCTGAACGGCGGCCTGCCGACAAATCATCCGGACACGAGCGACCACACGGTCGATCTGATGTGGGGCTTCCCGGCCACGCTGCTGGACGGATCGTTCTATTCGAATCACACGAGCACGAGCGAGGACAACCCGTTCTACATCGAGAAGTCGCTGCTGCATGAACTGGGGCACGCGCGCTACCTGATCGACAATTACGGCTTCGACGTGCACAACACCGCCAGCCACCACTCGGTGCAGATCTGGGAGGGGGACGTGTACGTGGCCGGCAGCGAGTACATGCCCTTCATCGCCTGGGGCGAGGTGCTCTACTACAACCAGCACGGCGGCGTGATGAGCGGGCCGTATGGCTGGAACTGGTCGCCCTACGAGGCGGGGGCGCTGAACCTGATCGCCGGCGAGCGGGCCGAGTGCGGCAACTACAACGCGCCCTGCAACATCGGCGTGTTCTTGCAGGACCTGCCCCAGAACAACCATCTCCAGGTTCTGGATCGGTTCGGCCGGCCGCGGGCGGCGGCGAACGTGCGGGTCTATCGGGCAACGGCGGGACCGGGCTGGTACGGCAAGACGATCGACAACACGTACGACCTGGAGTTTACGGCGGATGCGCAGGGCTTCGTGCATCTGCCGCGGAACCCGTTCAGCGACGGTGCGATTCAGCACACGTACGGAATCGCGAACGGCGTGGCCGTCCTGCGCGTCGCGCACAACGACCAGATCTGGTACCGCTTCATCGAGGTGCCGGAGTTCAACATGCAGTACTGGCTGGGCAACACCCAGGACGCGTACTACACACTCGAGCTGGAGGGCGACGAGCCGCTGCCGGGCGACTTCAACGGCGACGGGTGCGTCGATTTCGACGACCTCGTGCTGCTGCTGGCGGCCTACGGGGCCGGCGCGGGCGGAGACATGGACGGCGACGGCGATACGGATTTTCAGGACCTGGTGGCGTTCCTGGCGGTCTACGGGGAGTGCCGCTGAAGCGGGCGGCTTGAGGGGCGGGGATCGCGGTGCCACGTGCGCCGGGCCGGCGCGGGGCGTGCCCGCAATCCGGAGGGGGGCGGTGAGACATCCAGTATCAGGGCGCGTTTCGGGCCGCGCCAGGGACGCGAACGGGGTCGCTCACCACGTGCGGCCGGGAATCGACTTCTCGTTCGATATTCATCTTTCGCACCAGCCGGGTCAGAGGAGCCGTTCATGTGCTCGATTACGCGGGTTGACCGTCGTCGCGCCGCAGCAAGCTGCGTCCTTCGTAGTGTGGGGCCGGTGCCGCTGGTCGCGGCTGTTCTGGGATTCGGGCCGGTCGTCGCCGCGGGCGGAGAGGGCGGGAAGGCGCCCCGGGAGATCTGGAACGTTCCCGGACACGGCCAGCTCATCAACCGCGTGGCGTATTCACCGGATGGGCTGCTGGCCGCTTCGGTCTCTGCGGACGGTACGGCGAAGATCTGGCGGCGGTCGGACGGGGCGCTGTTGCGGACCATCACGCGGAGCATGTTCGGGGTGTTTCCGCTGCATTCCGTCATCTTCTCGCCGGACGGCGCTTCGATCGTGGCGACCGGAACCGGGGGCGGGACGCGATACGCGATTGCGGACGGCGCTCCGATCGTCGACTACGGCGGAATGGAAACGGGTCTTCAGGCCGTGTTTTCCGGCGACGGTGAGTTCGTGGCGATCGCCGGCAGCGCCAGCGGCCTGGAGGAAGCGACGCTGGTCTTCCGCGCGGACGACGGAACGCCGGTCGCCTCGCTGCTGTTCCAGTTGACCGGCAACTACGCGTTCGACGCGGCCTTTCTGCCGGACGGTGAAACGATCGTCACGACCGGCGGGTCGGTTTTCGACGCGACGGAGCCGGGCGCGCTGCGCTTTTGGCGCCTCAGCGACGGGATGCTGCTCAACTCGATCTCGGAGCCGACGGGGCGCCCGGCCACGGTCGACCTCTCGCCCGATGGCTCGACGCTCGTATCGGCCAGCGGCACCGGCGTGATCCGGCTCTTCGAGGCCGCCAGCGGAACGCTGCTCGAGACGTTGCCGCTGCACGGTTCGGAGGTGACGGAGGTGGCGTTCCGTCCGGACGGGCGGCGGCTGGCCAGCGCGGATGTGGCCGGGCAGATCATCCTCTATGACTTGCCGTCGGCCAGCGTCGTGCGGACGATCGATGAGGCGCCGGCGTCGGTGTTCGGACTTGCGTGGGACGGCGCGGGGGCGTCGCTGCTGGCGGCGACCGGTCCGCGTTTCAGCGCCGCGGTGCAGCCGGAGGTGCGCGAGTTTCGCGCGGCCGACGGCGTGCTGGAGCGCGAATACACGCACATCTCGGCCATGGTGGAAGACGTCGCGGTCTCGCGGGACGGCGCGCGCGTCGCCGCCGCGATGGGGCGCGAGGCGGTGGGTGTCTGGGAAACGGCGAGCGGCGCCCTGGTCCGCTCGATCGTTCCGCCGACCTGGAACACCTCCGTCGCACTGTCTCCGGATGGCTCGCTGGTCGCGGCCGGCGGCGTCGACGGCGTGGCGCGGGTGTGGAATGTGTCGGACGGCACGCTGCGCTTCTCCGTCAGCGTCGGCCGGTTCTCGCCTGACATCCTGGCCTTCTCACCCGACGGCGCGCTGCTGGCGACGGCGAACTTCGAGAGCGCGTTGACGCTCTGGGACGCGAGCAGCGGCGCATTCGTGCGAGAACTGCTTCCGCCCGATTCGGGCATTCAGGCCTTCGATTTCCATCCGGGTGGCGAGCTGTGTGCGAGTGCGCATTTCGCGGCGATTGCGCTGCGGCGCGTCTCGGACGGCGGCTTCGTGCGTAACTTCGTCGGGCACAGCGACAGCGTTCGGGCTCTTGATTTCGACCCCAGCGGCGAATACATCGCCTCGACCGGCACCGACCGTACGGTTCGTGTGTGGGAGGTGGACACGGCGGCTCCGGTGTTCACCGTGTCGGCCGGGCACACCGGCTCGATCGACGCGCTGGCCTACTCGGGCGACGGGCGGACGCTGGCGTCGAGCTCGTCGTTCGACGGGCCGTCCGTGCGGCTGTGGGACGCGCAGAGCGGCGCGCTCGTGGCGAATTACACGAACAACGTCGGCAGTCTCGTGCTGGCGATCGATGCGGCACCGGACAACTCGCTGTTCTTCCTGGCGCGGCGCGACGGCACGCTTTCGGCCTTCGTGAATCCGCGCGATCTGGCCGGCGACCTGGACGACGACGGCTGCGTGACGTTCGACGATCTGCTCATTCTGCTCGGGGCGTACGGCGTCGATGCGGCGGGCGATACGGACTTCGACGGCGATACGGACTTTGACGACCTGGTCACGCTGCTGTCGGAGTATGGCGACTGCGTCTGAGCAGTGCAGTCTCGCGCCCGCGCTGCTCGGGGAGCACGGGCGCCGCGCCTGCCGATCGGGTCCGACCGGCGACGGTGCGTCGGATCCGAGCCGCGAGCGTGTGTCTGATCCGAGCCGCGAGCGTGTGTCTGATCCGAGCCGCGAGCGTGAGGGAGCGGGCTGGGGGTGGCGCGCCGCCCGCAACTCGCTCGGATCCGCGGCGGACGAGCTATCCGCGCCCTCCGAACCGTGATGCAGTACTTCCGACTAGCTGCACTAGCGCGCGCTGGAGACCGCGACCTCGGACGGCCGCGCCACGGACGGCGTGCGAAGCTGCACGAGCGGCGAACGCACCGCGCCGGCCAGCGGCGTGCCCGGAAGGGCGTGGGCAGCCTGGGAGCCGCTGATGCTTCGCATCGGGATCGGGCTGGCCGGAATAGTCGTGCGGCGGCGGATGTCACCGCGCGTCAGGCGCAGCGCCCAGCCGAGCGTGCGGCGAATCGTCTGCGCCAGGCCGAACATGCCGATCGCCTGCATCCCCGCATCCGCCAGGTAGAGCTTGCTCTTCGGGCGCACCAGCGCGACGAGCATCCGCAGCGGGTTATAGAAATACAGATAGGCGAGCATGATGTTGAACTGCTTCTGCCACGGCTTGGGATGCTCGGAGGCGATCACGTAGTTGGCGTCGAGCATGTGCGGCTCGACCCGCCGGCCGGCGACGGAGTCATAGACCAGCCCGGAGGTGAACGCGCTCTCGTAGAGCTTCGATCCGGTCGCCGGTGTCATCATCAGCACTTGCAGGCTCACCGCGCCCGCCTTGCGCAGCAGGCGGACCTGGTTGAGCAGGCCGTAGTGGCTGCGGCGCGTGTAGAGCGGCTGCGTGTCGTGGTGCATCATCATCGGCATCGGGCAGATGCCGTGCCGGGCCAGCAGCCGAAACGCCTCGCTCGTGCGGTCGACGCTCTGGCCCTTCTTGATGAAGGTCGCCGTCATGTCCTCGACGCCGATCCACAGCGCCCGCACACCCGCGTTGCGCACCGTCGGAATGTGCTCGCGAAGCGCCAGCGTGTCGTGCACCGTCACCTCGGTCCCCCAGCGGACGCACTTGCGGAAGGGCTTCCCGTTGATCTGCGTGCGGGCGAGCGTCTCGACGATGTCGAGCGTGCGCTCCTTCGTGTTGAAGAAGTTGTCATCCGCGCCGAAGAAGTAGCGGATGCCGAACTCGCGGTTGAGCCGCACGAACTCGTCCGCGATCCGCGCCCCGCTCTTGACCCGGTGCTGCCGCTGGTTGTAGGCCGGAATCGGGCAATAGGGACAGTTGAACTTGCACCCGAAGGTCAGCACCAGCGACGCGATCGGGCTGTAGCGGGCCACCTGCCCGGGCTCCAGCGCCCGCGGGCCGAGCGTCTCGCCCGTGCCCGGCGGCTCCAGCAGGCGATACCCCAGCGCCGGATGCGGCAGCTCGTCCAGATCGCCGACGAGCCGCTGGACGCCGGTGTCGACCAGTTCCCGCGCCAGCCCGCCCTCATCCTCGCGCGCGTACACCAGCCCGGGAATCGAATCGAGCAGACCGCTCTCGCGGGCACGCATGAAAGCGGAGCGCAGCGGCATGCCTGGCGACCGCAGCGAGAGCAGCACCTCCAGCAGGCTCAGCAGCACGTATTCCTCGCCGGTCACCGCCACATCCGCGCCGGCAGGGTCGCGCGGGTCGCTGCTGAACACGTCCCACGGCTCGTACACCGTCTTGGCGCCGCCCGCGATGATCAGCGGCCGGTGCGCAGAATCGATCCGGCAGGCGTCGCGAATGAGCTGCTTGCAGGCCGACGTGTGAATCTGCATGCTCGAGACCATGAACAGGTCCGGCACGCGGCCGTCCAGCGTCATCCGCGACGGACGGAAGTTGCGGTTCCACTGCTGAAGCACGATCCGCGTCTTTTCGAAGCCGGCGTCGGCCATGGCCGAGCCGATCGCGCGCACGCCGGCCGGCGCCATGCGCATATCCGCATAGATGAACGGCAGCATCCGCGTTCGATGGTCGAACGCGCAGGCGACGACCGTCGTCAGATCGTGCGAACGTGAGAGGCGGCGAAGGCGCTCGCGCAGGGCCGTCAGGGCCCCGGGCTTGAGCAATTCGTCACCTCGCTGCCGGCGAGGCAGTTCCATGTCGGCCTCTCGTGCCTGCGAACCGGGAGCGCCAAATCGGCCGGACCATCCACCGCGCGGAGGCCCGTTGCACCCGGCTCAGAATCATAGCCGGGAAATCGGCCCTTTGCACACCCGATTGCCGCTGCGTGCGCGGTTGCGCTTGCGGAAGCGGCCGCGCGGTCGGCGCCGCGCGGAACTTCGAAGGGAACCTGCTTCCCGGCGAGCCTCCGTTTCGCCCGCACGATGCGCTGGGCGATCGTCGGTTCGCTCGTGAGGAAGGCGCGGGCGATTTGTAGGCGGTCACGGACCCACTCGACAACCTCGCGATACTCCGGCCGCACCGCCCTCATGTAAATATCCGCCATATCAGAGCTTGCGGGTGACCGAGCCACGGCTTCACGTCGCTGATGGAGGTTCCGGGCCGCGAGCCGAACTCGGTTGCCCCAAGGTGACGGAGCGTGTTGAAGCCAGGCAGCGTCTCCTTGCTCTCCCCCTACCCTTCTGCGGAGCTTGTCCCACTACTGCGTCACCGCGTTCGAAGTCGGCTGAACGAGCGGCACGCCGTGCCGTGTGACGAAGAGAAGCTGGCCGGCCGGCCGCGCTGGGCCGCAGATCGTCTGTTGCGAGCAGTACGCCGGTCCGTGAAACCTCCCCCATGAACGCACCGCAGCGCACCATGAATTCGGGGCTCGGCGGCTCGCCCGTCTCTGAGCTCGCATCCGCGCGAAGAAGTCCAAGAACCCTCATCGGTCTGCCTCCAGCTTCCAAGTCGCTGCGGCCGCGACGCGTCCGGCTTCGGCCGGCCGACCCTGGGCCTCACACATGCATCGAACAGCGGCTCGCGCATTCGACAGGGGCGGGGATTTCTTTCTACGGCCCGCGGCAGGCGTGGTGCTTTTTGATCGCGGTTTGCGGCCGGCCGGGCGAGCCGCTACCAGCCTCGTCGAATGGGCACGGACGGTGGAAATGCATTGAGTACCCCGTTCTGGGCCGCCCGCGTTGCGGCCGGGTGGGCGATCCGCGGCGGCCGGGGTCTGGGCTTCTCTCCGGCGATCCCCGCGCGGCTCGAATCCGGACGTATCGACCGGTTCGTCGACTTGCGGGGGCGAATTCGACGCCGGCTTGCGCTCCAACCACGGGGCGGATTAGATGCCGACTTGCGCTCCGACTGCGGGGGCGAATTCGACGCCGGTGTGCGCTGTATCCGCGGGGCGTGTCGCTTGACGCCGCGCGGCCGGAGTCGATAATGATGCAGCCCGGGTCGGGCTGGCCGCGTTCCGCTCGCCCGGCCGCAGCCGGTGGAGACGACCGGCCGATGCATGCGCAGCGCCGCCTCTGCGGGCGTAATTCAGTGGTAGAATGCCAGCTTCCCAAGCTGGACGTCGTGGGTT
>CAZXUI010000058.1:0-30039 GCA_964643885.1 uncultured Planctomycetales bacterium | reverse complement strand
TACGAAAAAGCGCGCCTGGCCGAGGGCGGGATCGAGGTCGCCGTGCGGCCCCGCCAGCGGTCCCGGCCGGTCTGTGCCGCCTGCGGCCGGCGCGGGCCGGGCCGGTCACCGAGACGCCCTTCTCGAAGGTTTATTCGGCCCCGGTGGCGTCGTGCCCGGCCGGCGTGGGCTGGCTCAGCAGGTGGCACAGGTCGATGAAGTGCTCGTGCGAGGCGGCCCGCTCGGACAGGTCGGCCCTCTGCCACTTGGCGATGAACTGGGCTGGGGTCATCGGGGTCGACATTGCGGGGAATTGTGCGGGCGACGGCGGCGGGCGTCGAGGGGCACGTGGCCGGACCGCACTGCTCACCCCGAACACTTCGCGTCCGGGGCTCACGAGCAGCGGCGCCCATCAGCACCCCCGATGGCGGGCACAGAGGCCCGCCCCACGTGCGTGAGAGAAAGGATTGTCGCACCAGCGAGAGCACGGGCAAGCTGCGCTTGCCCATGCCACCCGGCCGGTCCCCCACCTTCTGAGCTGTGGTTCAGAGCAGCCAGCCGGCAGCCGACGGTCCACTGGTCATCGACCGTGCACCGGCTATGACCGTGCACCGGCTATTAGCCGGTGCCACATTCCAAGGGACCTGGCACGTCCCAGGGGACCTGGCATTTTCCGAGGGACTTGGCAGTGATCGAGAGAGACCCCCGCCGCGATGGGCCCGTCAATACACCCGCCGGCCCTCGCGGCCGTCGGAGACCGTCAGCGGAACCACCTCCGCCGGCTGGTGCGGCGTCACGCCGGAGACCCGCGGGCCGGCCACCCGCGCCCGCCGCTGCGCGGAGGTGTCGATCGGCCGGTAGTATTGATCGCGCTGCTGCGGCTCCCAGCCGGCATCGGTGATCAACCGGCGGATCTCCTCCTCGCTCAGCCGGAAGGTCGCCCCCGCCTGGCTGACGACGTTCTCCTCCATCATCACGCTGCCCATGTCGTTGGCGCCGTAGAACAGCGCAAGCTGACCGATCTTCGGCCCCATCGTCACCCAACTGCTCTGGATGTTGGGGATGTTGTCCAGGTAGAGCCGCGCGATCGCCAGCATCACCAGGTACTCATGCGCATCGGCCAGCAGCAGATGCTCGCCGTCCGGCCGCGGCCGCTTCGCCCGGCCGTGGTCGCCGCCGACCGAAGCGGCGTCCGGCAATGGAAGCTGCCGCCACCGCCCCAGCGGCGCTCCTTCCGGCTGAAACGGCCAATGAATGAAGGCCGTGAAGCCGCCCGTCTCGTCCTGTAGCTCGCGCAGCACGCGCAGGTGCTCGATCCGCTCCTCGATCGTCTCGATATGGCCCATCATCATCGTGCAGCTCGTCTTCATGCCGATCTGATGCGCCTGCCGCATGACCTCCAGCCACTCGGCCGTCAGCGTCTTGCCCTGACCGATCTTGCGCCGCACGCGGTCGACCAGAATCTCCCCCCCGCCACCGGGAATCGTCGCCAGCCCCGCCTCCTGAAGCCGCAGCAGCACATCCCGCAGCGGCATGCGATAGACCTGGTGAAAGGCCCAGATCTCCGGCGGGCTGAAGGCGTGAATGTGAATCGCCGGGTAGTTCCTGCGGATGAACCGCAGCAGATCCAGGTACCACTCGAAAGGCAGGCCGTGGCCGCTCGGATCAGACGCGTTCGGCACGAGCCCGCCCTGCATGAGAATCTGCGTGCCGCCGATGTCGATCAGTTCCTCGATCTTCCGGCCGATCTGCTCGTAGCTGAGGATGTATGCGTCCGACTCGCCCGGGTCGGTCTTGAAATTGCAGAAGATGCACCGGGCGGTGCAGACGTTCGAGTAGTTGATGTTGCGGTCGACGACGTAGGTGCGGTAGGGCTCGGGGTGCAGCTCCATCAGCCGCTCGAAGGCCATCCGGCCGAGCTCGTGAATCGAGAGCTCGTCGTACATCCGCAGCGCCTCGCGCTCGCTCAGGCGCGATCGCACGGTGGCCGCATTGCTCGCCATCTCACTCATCCGCTGCTCGCTACAGATTCCGAACCGTCATTCGCCCTGCTGTTTCGCGAACCGCCGCACCAGCTCCGCGATCCGCGCGATGTGATAGTCGTCGTGCTCGCTGTCGAAGTACAGGAGATCGACGACCCGCATCGGCTGGCCCAGCCGTGGATGAATGCCGGACCTGCTCCAGTCGCTCTCCGCCAGGGCCGCGAAACGCTCGGCGGCCGCCATTCGCTCCGCTCGAAACTCGCTCAGCAACTCCTCGACCGGCCGGCCGTTGTGATCCGCCTCGTTCGTGCGGCGGTTCTGCATGTCAGCGGCCACCAGGTCCCGCTCGCCCGCAAGAATCTGCTCCAGCCGCCGCAACGGAAGATATCCCAGATCGATCAGGTGCCCGATGTTCTGCTTGATGCTCCAGCCGCCGTCGCTCCGCGCCAGGGCCGCGCTCGGCACGCCGCGCACCAGCTCCTCGATCCGCGGCGGAGCGCCCCGCCACCGCTCCAGCAGGTCGGCAAACTTCTCCGGCGGAAAGTCGAAGCGAAACGTCCGCTCAGTCCACTTCCAGCGCGGCATCGCTGCGTCTCCACACCGCCCGCCGCCCTACGCCGCCGCGCTCGGCACCAGCGACGCCGGCCAGCGAATCGCCGCCCCGGCCGGCGCCAGCCCATACTGCCCGCACAACCGCGCGAACTGGTTTGCCCCGTCCACAAAGCGTTCGTCCAGCCGGAACTTCAGGCAGTGCATCAGGTAGTGCCGGGCCTGGGCCGGCGGCCACCAGCGCTTCGGCCCCTCCGAGTCCGCAATCTCCGCCGCATGCAGAACGCCCGCGTCCCGCGCCTCGCCCAGCAGCCGGCCGAGCTCTTCCAGCGACTCCGCCGCAGCCCCCGCCGGCCCCCCGGCCGGCCGCATCCGGGCCGCCCAGACGGCAAAGACGAACGGCCGGCCGGTGTGCTCGCGCCAGGCCGCCCCGAGGTCCACTTCGTAGGCGAAGTCCCGCCGCCGATTCTGGACCACCTTGTCGCCGATGAGCAGGACGCTGGCCGCGTCCGGCGGAATCTGGCGGCTCGAGGGAAGCGGCGTCAATTGCGGGCAGCGGCCGTAGAGTTCGTACCACATTACGGTGGCCAGCGCGATGGAGGTGTGAGAATCGGCATCGACCCAGAGCGACTCAACCCGGTCCGGGGGCACGCGCGAGAAGACGCGCACGGTCATCGTCTCGCCGTCGGATGCAATACACGCGTCGGAAACGACTTGCAGCCGGCCGCCGGAGCGGATCACGTCCACGATCGGCACCAGTGCGGCGTCGACCCGGCCGGCGTCCAGCAGAGCGGGCAGGGCGGCGGGCACGTCGTAGACGAGCTCAAAGCGCGGGTCGGCCTGCAAGCCGTGGATCAGCGGGCGAGAATTGAGGAACGAGACGGCCCCGAGTCGGTACATCGCGCTGCGCCTCCTGTCACCTGGAACGCGAGCCGGGGATTATACTGTGCGGGTCCGGCGCGCGGACCGGCCGTGCCAGAACTTCTCGAAGCTTTCAAAACAGATGAAAGACTTCCGCACGCGCCGGCAAGTCCGTGCGATGGCGCCCGGAGACCACCGGCACGTTCAACTGGGGAGGTAACCCAACATGATCTGCTCTAGTCGCAGTACGTTGCTGCTCTCGGCCGCATTGCTGGCGGCTCTGGGCCCGTCCGCTCTTCAGGCCCGAGCTGCCGGCGACGACCTGGCGGGCGGCGCGCCCGGCAATTCGATCGGGTACGTCGCCTGGCGAGATCTGCCGGCCGCCTTGGGGCTGCGGTCCATCAACGCCGGCAGCGTGCGGGCGCTGGCCGAGCTGTTCACGGGTGGCGAGCTCGACGAGGAATCTGCGGCGCTGGTCGACGTGCTCCTCGCGGCGGCCGGCGGGCGGGGGCTCGCCGCCCTCGTGCCGGCCGAACCGACGGGGAACGAGCCGCCGTTCAGTATTCTGGCGCTCAGCGACGCGGCCGCCAGCGACGAGACGATGCGGCTGCTGTTCACGAAGCTGACGGGCGAGAGCGATCCGGAGCAATATGCGGAGTATCAGGCCGGGCCGCTGAAGATGCACGGCATCAGGGGCTTCGGCGGACGCCTCAGCCCGATCTGGGGCCGGCACGACGGCCACCTGGTCTTCGCGGTCGATGAGCGCGCGGCGCAGGCGGGCGCCCAGCGGCTCTCGAGCGATACAGGCATCGAGAGCAACGAGCGATTCGCCAGGATGCGGAAGCACCTTCCGGCCGTCGACACACCGGGCTTTTTCGAGATCTTCGTTGACGGTGCGGGGATCGTGACGTCGCTGGTCGAGCCGGCGATCGCGACGAGCGGCGATCCGGAGCTGCCCAGGCGCATTCTCGACGCGGTGGGCGTGCGCGAGCTGCACGGACTGGCCTGGCAATTGCGAACGGAGGGCGAGCGGGCCCATACCTCGTGCCTGCTGCTGCTCGGCGACACGAAGAAGGGCGTCGCGACGCTATGGGACCAGGCGCCGCTGACGCCGGAGGACCTGCGGCTGATCCCCGACGAGGTGTACTGGGCGAGCGCGTGCAACCTGGACCTGGCCCGCTTCTGGGCGGAGGTCCGCCGCGGCGTCGAAAGCGTCGATGCGAGCGCGGCGACGCAGGTCGACGGCGCCGTCGCGATGGCCAGCCAGTTCATCGGCTTCTCGCTGACGGACGACCTGCTGCCGGTGCTGGGCGACACGTGGATCCTCTATGACGCGCCGCGCCACGGCGGCATCTACGGCACGGGCACGGTGCTGATCAACGACGTTCGCGACGCCGAGGCACTGCACGGCATGGCGCTGCGCAGCGTCGAAGTGCTGAACGTCTTCCTGCCGCAGATTCGGCCGGAATCCAAGACGCCTCCGCGGATCGTTCATCGCGAGGCCCGCCGCGGCGACCTGACCGCGCACTACCTCGTCGTTCACGGCCTGCCGGCGCCGGTCACGCCGTCGTGGGGTTTCGTGGGCGGCCGCGTCGTCTTCGGCCTGCTGCCGCAGAATGTGCTGATGGCGATGGAGCAGATCCAGGAGAGCACGCGCGGCAAGTCGCTCGTGGACCGGCCGGATGTGCAGGCCGACCTCAAGAGCATGCCGACCGAGATGCAGACGTTCTGGTGCATGGACAACCACTACTTTCTGCACACGATCTACCCCCTGCTGACGCACGTGGGGGCAGCGTTCGAGTCGCTGAATCCGGACGCGAACTCGATCGACATGCTGCGGCTGCCGCACTTCGCGGACGCGCTCAATGCACCGCAGTACAGCGTCTCCACGGGCGCCCGCGTGCCGGAAGGATTCCTGTCCCAGACGCGCGGGGCGACGGCCCCGATCGCCTCGGTCGGCGCCGTCGCGCTGGTGGTCTCGATCCTGCTGCCGTCGCTCACGCGCGCCCGCGAGCTGGCCAGGCGGGCGGTCTGCGGGTCCAACCTGCGCGGCCTGGCGATGACGTGCCACATCTACGCCAATGAGAACGACGACCAGTTTCCGCCGGACCTTGCGACGCTCTGGGATCATGATGCGACGACGCCCGAGATGTTCGTCTGCCCCAGTGCCGGCTATTCCGCGGAGGAGGCCGCCGAGCTGATCAAGAGCGAGAGCTTCGACTTCCCCTACGTCTACATCACCGGCCAGACGACGATGGCCGACCCGCGCAACGTCCTGATCTACGAGCGGCTCTTTGCACACGCGGGAGACGGCGGAAACCTGGCCTTCGTCGACGGACACGTCGAGTTCGCCAAGCCGCCGCGCTATCAGGAGCTGATTCGCGAGACGTTCCGCCGCCTCGGCCGCGAGGAGGAGATCCCCGACGAGATGAACGAATAGAATCGTGTAATCGTCGCTGCCGGCCGCGGCCCGCGTTCCCGGCGAGCCGCGGCCGAAGGCGGCCGCTCGGGCCGGATCAGCGACCGGCCTGGAGCGGCTCCCGATCCGCAATTCACCCGTTCACCGGCCGCTACGGCCGAGAGGAGGTGCGAGATGGCCCGCAAGGTCGGAGTGCTGCTTTCCGGATGCGGCGTGTTCGACGGCGCGGAGATCCACGAGTCCGTCTTGACGCTGCTGGCGCTGGACCAGCGCAAAGTCCCCTACGTCTGCTGCGCGCCGAACATCCCCGTCCGCGGCGTGGTAAATCACCTGACGCGCAAGCCGACGAGCGAGCAGCGGAATGTGCTGACGGAGGCGGCCCGCATCGCCCGGGGCGAGATTCGCGACGTGGCGGAGCTGCGCCCCAGCGAGCTGGACGCGCTCTTTCTGCCCGGCGGCTTCGGGGCCGCCAAGAATCTCTGCAACTTCGCGGAGAAGGGGGCCGACTGCACGGTCGAGCCCGCGGTCGAGGAGCTCGTCGCGGGCATGCTGAAGGCCCGCAAGCCGATCGGCGCCATCTGCATCGCCCCGGCGCTGCTGGCCCGCATCGCCGGCCGGCACCAGATCAAGGCCCGCCTGACGATCGGCAACGACGCCGGAACGGCGCGGGCGATCAACGCGATGGGCTGCACGCACGAGGACTGCGCGGTCACGGAGTTCACGGTGGACCGCGAGCACAAGATCGTCTCGACGCCGGCGTACATGCTCGGCAAGGGCCCGGCGGAGGTTTTCGAGGGAATCCGCAAGCTGGTCGACGAGGTGCTGGCGCTGGCGGGGCACTGACGCGGGCGCAGCGCAAAAAAAGACGGAAGGTCTAGCCGTGGCGCGGATAAGACCTTCCATCGTGGATCGCCGCTCGCAGCGGAGCGGCCGGTTTATCTGTGTGTGACGCACGTCGGACGACGCAGGTCGCTATATCTATAGCACGGCGGGGCGGGCGCGCACCAGAGCTTGTGAGAAACTTTTTGAAAAAAGTTTGACGGGTCCGCCGCGCGACATCCGTCGCCGTCGGGGACTCTGCGGCGCGCCGCGCGGGCCGCCGCGCTGCCACCGGCGCCGTCATGCGCGCCCCGGCGCGGCCGCGCGCGGCGGATGAACCGCATCGCAGCCCACACACTCTCTCCGACTTCTCGATCGTTCGACGGACTATCACCGCGTTCTTGAATCGCGCGGCAGACCGGCCTTCACGCCGGCCATCTCGGCCGCCGCCCGCACGGGAGCACGAGATCGCCGCCGCGCGGCAATGCCCCCGCGCCGCCCTGTCTTTCGCCGGTTCTATGCTCTGGAGAAAGCCGATGGAGGGATTCGAACCCTCAACCCCAGCTTTACGAAAGCTGTGCTCTACCGTTGAGCTACATCGGCGTCGACCGCAAATCGACAGCCCCTAAGCTTAGATTACGATTTCGGCGGAATCAAGCCGCCGCCTCGAATTCCCCGCTCACGCCTCGCCACGCGGTTGCGGCCCGGCCCGCCCGGCATCGATAATCGCGCCCGCCGCAAGCATAAGCTGCGCGGCCGGAGAGCCCGATGCGCGACACACCCACACTCGGAATCGACGTCGGCGGCACGAACATCAAGGCCGGCCTGGTCGACCCCGCGGGCAACGTGCTGGCGCGGCGCGAGATCGATACGCAGGCCGAGCGCGGCTGCGAGCACGTGCTGGCCCGCATCGTCGAGCTGGCCCGGGCGCTGATGAACGACCCGGCCGCGGGCGGGCGCGTCGTCGCACTCGGCATCGGCGTGCCCGGTCCGCTCTCGCACAAGCAGGGAATCGTCTTCCATGCACCGAACCTGCCCGGCTGGGTCAACGTACCGATCCGTTCCCGGCTCCAGGAGGCCCTGAACATCCCCGTCTGCCTCGAGAACGACGCCAACGCCGCCGCCTACGGCGAGTTCTTCTCCGGCGCCGGACGCGACGTCGACACGATGGTCATGCTCACGCTCGGGACCGGCGTCGGCGGCGGCATCATCCTCGACGGCCGGCTGTGGCGCGGCAGCTTCGACAGCGCCGGCGAGGTCGGCCACATGATCGTCATCCCCGACGGCCGGGCCTGTCCCTGCGGCCAGCGCGGCTGCCTTGAACGCTATGCGTCGGCCGCCGCGATCGGCGAACGCTGGCTGGAAGCGAAAGGCGGCCGCGGTTCCGCCGTGGGCGCGCCCTCGACGGCGGAGGACGTGCAGCGTGCGATGGAGGCGGGTGACGCGGATGCGACCCGCGTCTGGGATGAGGCCTGCCGCGTGCTGGCGCTGGGCTGTGTGAACCTCCAGCACCTGGTCAACCCGCAGCTCGTCGTCCTGGCCGGCGGGTTGATCAATGCCGGTGCGGCCTTGCTGGAACCCGTCCGCCGTCACTTCGACGAGCTGTCGTGGCGGATCGCGCCGGATCGGCCGGCGATCGAGCTCGCCCGGCTGGGCGGCAACGCCGGCCTGATCGGCGCGGCATCTCTCGCGCGAACCGCGCTCGATGTGTCCGCTTGACCTATACTTCCCGCGTCCGCCGCGGCAGGCGCCGCCGAATGTGCCGTCCTGCTGCGCGAAGACAGGCCCCCTTACGAAGGAATGCCGCCCCGCATGAACGTGCACCGCGCCCGGCTCGAGGCCTTCCTGCGATTCGTGGGCCGCTCCCCGCGCCCGTCCGCGAGACACCTGCTCGTGGTCATTCTCGCGGCCGGCCTGACCGCACGGCTTGTCCGCTATCTGCTCAACTTCCCGCTCTGGGGCGACGAGGCCTTCGTGGCGGTCAACTTCCTGCCGCGCCCGGACGGCGCCGGCCCGCCGACGTACGCCGACCTGTTCTCGCCGCTGCTGTATGGCCAGATCGTCCCGCTCGCTTTTTCATGGGCGACGCTGACCGTCACCCGCCTGGCCGGCCTCTCCGAATACGCCCTGCGCTTCGTCTCGCTCGCCAGCGACGTCGCCGCGCTGGCCCTGCTGTGGGGCGCCCTGCGCTGGAACTTCAGCCGCCGCACGACGCTCCTGGCCGTCGCATTCCTCGCCGCGGCGTACTATCCGATCCGTCACGCCTGTGAAGTGAAGCCCTACTCGCTCGATCTGCTGGTCGCGACGAGCCTGCTGGCGGCCGGCATGGCGCTGCGTGCCCGGCCGACGAGCGTGCCGCGCTGGCTGCTGATGATTCTGCTCGTCGCCGTCGCCCCCTGGTGCTCCTATCCGGCCACGTTTGTCATTGGCGGCGTCGGCCTGATGCTGCTCGCGGTCGCGGCACGCCGGCCGAGCGTCCTGACGATCGGCGGCCTGGTCGGCGTCGGCGTCGTCTCCGCGGCCAGCTTTCTCGTCATGTATTTCTTGTACGCACACCCTCACGCTGAGGCCGCGGCCCGCATCAAGCTGATCGACATGTGGCAGCAGGCCTTTCCGCCGGTCGGCGAACCGTGGAAGCTGCCGATCTGGGCGATCCTGATCCACACCGGCAACATGCTCGCCTACCCCGTCGGCGGCAAGAACGGCGGCAGCCTGATCACGCTCGTGCTGGTCATCGCCGGGGCGGCCGCGCTGTGGCGCTCGCGCCGCCGCGACCTGCTCCTGCTGCTGCTCGGCCCGCTGCTCTTCAACTTCATCGCCGCGGCGGCCGAGAAGTACCCCTACGGCGGCACCGTCCGCACGAGCATGTTCATGGCGCCGGCCTTCTGCCTGCTGGCGGGGCTCGGCCTGGCGGCGCTGCTGCATCGCTACGTCGCCGCGCCGCATCGCCGCGGCGCGCTGCGAGTCGCCGCCGCCGTTTTCGTCGTCATCGCCGCCGGCAGCGCCGTCCGCGACCTGATCGAACCGTTCAAGAAACAGGCCAACGCCGAGGCCCGCCGCGTCGTCACCACGCTCGGGCAGGAGGTCCGCCCCGACGACCGCTTCATCATCTTCAATGCGATCGACCCGGATGTGCCCTACGCTCCGTTCATCGCGCCGTGGCGCGGCGACGGTGCGCAGCTCATCTACTACCTGACCCGCTTCGTCGCCGCCCCGCTCGAATGGTCACCGCCACCCGAGTCGCTCGCGCGACGGCGCGAGGATCAGACCGTCTGGCTGCTCTTCTATTGGGGAGAGGAGTTCCGCCGCAAGCACGAGGCCTATCGCCGGGAGTTCGCCCAATACGGCGCCACCCACGCAGCGATCGACCAGCTCTGGAAGGACTACCTGGAGGCCGCCACCTCGCGCCTCGGCCCCGGCGAGCAGCGCCCGCACGAGCTCGAGCGCAAGCGCGGCATCGTCACGCAGCAGATCGATATCATCCGCTTCGGTCCCGCCCCGGCCGGTCAGGGTCCGCAGGTCGAGCCGTAGGTCGCCAGCAGCGCCACCAGGTCCGCAAAGTCGACGCAAAGGTCGCCGTCCAGGTCCGCCCGCGGGTCATACCCCGGGTCACCGTCGCACCGAGAATAGGCGGCCAGGAACGCGACCAGATCGTCGAAGTCGACCACCAGGTCGCCCGTCACGTCGCCGGGGCACGCCGGCGACTCGCAATCGTCGGCCTGCCCGTTGCCGTTGTTGTCCGCGCAGGTCGTCCCGTCGCCGGCCCAGAAGCTGTCAGGAATGATGCCGCAGTCATCCTCGCTCAGCCGCAGGCAGCCCCCGGTCGCAAGACAGCACGCCCCCAGCGGCTGCGGACAGCCCGCCGTCGCACACTCCGTCCCCACGCCCCAGAACGTTCCGCCGAGGTCCTTGCACTGCCCGGCTGAAAGTCCGTCCAGACAGCTCCCGTCCGGCAGGCAGCACGCGCCGGTCGGGCACGAGTTGCCGGACGCACACGCCGTCCCGTTCCCGAGATAGACGCCGTCCGCCATCAAGCAGTCGGCCTCCGACAGATTCAGGCAGGACGACCCGAAGCAGCACGCCCCCGTCGGCTCCGGGCAATTCACCGTGCCGCAGCTCACGCCGTCTCCCTGATAGACGCCGCCCGCGGCCGCGCAATCGCTCGCCAGCCGCGTCTCGCACTCGCCATCGGGCAGGCAGCACGCCCCCGCCCCCGGCTGGCAGCTCGTCGGAGACCACGTCGCCCGGATCACCCAGTCGCCGCTCGGCCGGCACCCGACCGCGAGCTGCGAAAAGGTCGCCCAGCCGCCGTTCGGCGGGCAGCCGAATTGGCCGCAGTTCACACCGAACAGCCAGTTGCCGGCCGGCGCGGCCAGGCCCGTGAAGTCCGTCACCGGAAACGCGTTCGAGTCGCTCGGCGGCGGCACGAAGCACGGATTCTGCGTCTGATTGTTGTGCTCGTCGATGCGGTAGCCGACCGTGAACGTGTTCGTCCCGCTCGTGTTGTTGATGATGATCTGCTCTGGGTCGCTCGGATCGATCCCGAAGGCGATGTTCGCTCCGTTCGTGCCCGGCGGCAGCTCCAGATGCGGGAGCAGCAGCCCGTCCGACGAGTAGGTCGCGACAAGCGTTCCGTTCGTGGGCGTGCCGTCCCACACCATCACCGACCAGCGCGTGGTCGTCGGTACGACGGTGTCGACCGTCACGAAGATCATCTCGATCAGCTCGATCTTGATCGGAAACGCGTCGGCCGGAATCGTGTAGGACGCCGCCGCGACCTCCTGCTCCGCGAAGCCGCCCTGCGCGACGTACGTATCGCCCTCGAAGAGCGCGTCCGTGTGCGTCGAGACCTGGCTGCAACCTCGAAACGGCCCCTGCCCGGAGTTCGTCTCGCTCGGCGTGACGTAGTAGTAGTACATCGAGTCGAGCTTGACCGGCACCTGCGGCCGGGCCGGATCGGACACCCGCGCCGAGCCGCCGCCGAGCGTCTGTCCGGCCGCGGAACCGGCCGTCAGAGCCGCCGCCGCCGTCAGGGCGACCAGATGCGTATAGAGCATGCGGGCGCGGTCCATGGCCGCGCAATGCAGTCGACGTGCGCTCATGCAGAGGTCCTCGAGGCGATCGGCTCCCAGCCGCCACTCGATGATAGCCCGCTCGGCGCTGCGTTCCAACCCGCAGCGCGGAATGACGCAGGCGCTATCGGACGTAGCACGGCCCTGCGCCGGCCTGGTGGCGATTCTGCGGACGAGCTCGAAGCAAGGGAGCGGGTCGCGGAAAAGGAACCGGGGAGACGCTCGGTATCGAACGCCTCCCCGGAGATCAGTCTACCTCTGACGCGGAGGTCTGCTCCGCGCCTGATGCGGCGTCTTAGCGACGACGGATCAGGGCCAGGCCGCCCAGAGCCAGCAGCGACAGGGTCGCCGGCTCGGGAACGATCTGGACGTGCAGGATGCTGCCTTCCTTCCAGTTGCCGTCGACGCCGTTGGCGAAGTCGTCGAAGGTCTCATGGAACTCAAGCCGCAGGTGGCCGTTCGGCAGGTCGACGTTCGGAATGCCGACGTCGTCGAGCTTGATGATGCCACCGCTGCTGTACGTGCCGGTGCCGGGGAAGCTATCCGCGACGCCGGGGCGCAGGAACAGGCCGAAACCGTCCGGAGCGATGGTGTCATCGAAGTACACGGACAGCTCGCTGAGCCAGCTCGGCGAGAACGCGTTCAGCGTCACATCCCAGCCGATGCCGTTCATGCTGATCGCCGTGCCATCCGGCAGGCCGAAGCAGTCGCGGGCCAGGTTGATGTCGAACACCAGGTTGTCCGGATCGCTCAGCAGGTCCCACGAATCGATGTTGCTGCCGAAAGTGATGTCGCAAATCGGGCCGTCGCGGCCGGGACCCGGCTGCGGATTGAACGTGCCCGACACGCCGTCGGCGCTGACGTGCCAGAGATTGCCGGTTTCCTTCGCCGAAGCAACGGCGGCGAAGGCGGTAAGAACCAGAGCGCTTGCAAGCAGTTTCTTCATGTTAGACCCTCTCCTCCGCGTGTGAGCTGCGTTCACAGCGCCAGCACGCTTCCTAAGAACATGCCTGATCAAAAAACCCGAACGTCACAGACCGAGAGCCGGACGATGCCGCTACATCAGGAATTGATGGGGTAGAGGCCTTCTCTCCCAACTCTCTACAGACCCAATTTAAGCACGCCACCCCCGTAACTGTCAAGAAGAATTTCAGACGACAGGACTATTTCGACGACTTTTCGGGTTTACCGCCTCCGCCGCCGAAACCGGCACCCGCCCGCTCAACACCGATCCCAGGCACCCGCCAGCGAGTTTCCGGACATCACAACCGTCTTGCTCAGAACGGTTTAACGCAATTCAGCGCGGCGCTCGCCCCCTCGGGCGGCGGTGGCCGCTGTGCCGGCGCGGGCCGCGGACGGTGCCGCGTCGCCTCCCCCCGGCAAGAAGCAGCGCATCCCGCAGCGGCCGGGCCGCGCGCTCGGCGCAGAGCACCGCTCGACTCGCACCTCTCCTGATGATCAGTCCGGGAAAACTGGGGATCTAGGATTCGAACCTAGACTAACTGGTCCAGAGCCAGTCGTGCTACCGTTACACCAATCCCCATCGGGCGGCCCATGAGTCTATGATCGGCCGGCGGAGCGATCAAGCCCCAGTTCCCGCCGAAGCGGCCGAAAGCCGGCCCTTTTCGCTCAGCCGCCCGGCCGCCGAGACCGCACGTCCAGCGCGTCCCGCAAGCCGTCGCCGAGCAGGTTGAGCGCCAGCAGCGTGACGGACAGAGCCGCACACGGAAACAGCGGCAGCCACCAGTCGACCCGGACCGGATTCAGAGCGCGCACCCCCTCGGCCGCCAGCGAGCCCCAGGTCGCGTGCGGCGCCTGAATCCCGACGCCCAGGAAGCTCAGGAACGATTCCTGGAGAATCGCCTGCGGCACGGTCAGCGTCGCAAACACGATGATCGGCCCGCTGAGTCCCGGCAGGACGTGCCGCAGCAGGATCCGCCACGTCGGCAACCCCAGCGCCCGCGCCGCCTCGATGTACGGCTGCTCGCGCAGCGAAAGCACCTGCCCGCGGACCACCCGCGCCACCGTCAGCCAGCTCGCGCACCCGATCGCCACGGCGAGTACCCAGAAGCGGGCCCACTCCGCTCCGATCGCCGGCACCCGCGCCAGCCAGGCGCCCAGGGACACGGTCAGCAGCATCACCAGCAGCAGCGTCGGCAAGGCGTAGATCACGTCCACGATCCGCATCAGCACGCGATCCAGCCGGCCGCCCGCGTAGCCGGACACGAGCCCGTAGGCCGTCCCCAGCCCCACCGCAACGCTCGCGGCGAGCAGCCCGAGGAAGAGCGAGATCGCCCCGCCGTAGAGCGTCCGCGCGAGCAGATCGCGCCCCAGCGGATCGGTACCCAGAGGATGTTCCAGGGATGGAGGCTGCCGCGCGGCGGGCAGGTTCTGCGTCCGCATCGCGTCCGCTGTGTGCGGGAGAGACGCGAAACACGCCAGCGCGGCCAGCAGCAGCAAGCCGAGACTGACGACCGCCGGGCGATTGCCGCGAAGTCGTCGCCAGGCCGAGGGACGGCTGCTCATGACCGGGCGATGCTACCGGCCGCGATGATGGCCGACAACGAGATCGTTTCTCACGTCGTTCCTGCGGTCGAGCGGCTGCGACGCCGGTCTCAGGCGGAGGCTGCCGGCTCGGCCGGCGTTTTCTCCGCGGCGGCCGCGTCTGGCTCGCCCGGTTGCTCGCCGGCGTCGGCCGACCCGCCGGCCGGGCGTGGGTTGAGATTCGCGCTGGCCGGCCGGGCCGCCCGGCAGAGTCGGCACAGGTCGCGCAACTGCTGGTGAATCGTTTCGTGCTCGGCCTTGGCGGCGATGCCCTGGTGGACGAGCGAGGCGGCCTGCGAGATGACCTGGAAGCCGACCGTGCCGGCCTTGCCCTTGATGGCCGTGACCTGTTTGTCGAGCTCGGCGTATTCCTTCTCGCGCAGGGCCTTCTCCATCGCGAGCACGTCCCGGCCGAGCCGTTCCACGAACTCGTCGATCATCGGGGCCATGACGGGGTCCTGGACGAGCGTACTGATCAGCGGTTCGTCGCGCAGGGCGAGGATCACGCTCTCGATCGACTCCTTGGTGAAAGGCTTGCTGACCCACTCCGTGAAGCCGCCCGACATGCACTTCTCGCGGACCTCCGCATTCTCGCTGGCGGTCAGGGCCACGATCGGCCCGGCGTAGCCCTTTTCGCGCAGCTCCGCGACGGCGGTCATGCCGTCCATCTGCGGCAGGTCCAGGTCCATGATGATCACGTCGTAGCGGTCCTGGAGTGCCTTGTCGCGGCCCTCGGCGCCGTCCCGGGCCGAGACCACTTCGACGTTCTCCGCGCTCAGCAGCCGCGAGATGATCTTGTGCACGACTTCGTCGTCGTCCACCAGCAGGACGCGCATGTTCACGGCGTCACGGGCGAACAGGCCGACGTCGATCGGCGCGTCGAAGCGGATGCCGATCTCGTGCAGCCGGGCCGTCCCGGAGATATAGCGGCAGCGGACGATCTTTCCGACCGCGACGTGCCGCGAGTTGTGCAGCGTCATCAGCTTCACGCGGCATTCGCTGCCGGGGTAGAGGAAGCAGACGGCCAGGCAGCTCATCCCGTCGCGGCTGAGGTTCCGCGTCGCAACGACGTGCGTGACCCACTCGTTGCCCGACACGCTGCGCGTCTCGAGTTCGACGGAGTTGACGCGGTAGTTGAAACGGTTGGAGCTGCGGCGCGAGTCGTAGGGCTGGCCCTGGCGGGCGCTCTCGTCGAGCTGGTCGAGCGTGTTGCGGATCACTTCCGGCGCCGGGCGGATCCGGCTCAGTTGCTGGCGCGAAGCGTCGGTTGGCATACTCATCCCCCGCAATCTGCCATTGCCGTTTTCCCGCCTCAGAACGACCTGAGAACGAAGAAATGGTTCGAGTCCCTGTGCGGGCTTGCGGCTCGACCCAGCTTCGAGGCAACGCCAGGCGGTGCTCGTGGGCACCTCCGCTCAATCATCGAATACGCCCCCCGCTTCACGCAAACCACCCACCGTTGCGGCAATTGCGTGCGCAAGCGCCGCGCCCGGCCGGGCCCGCTTCCGGGCCGCCTGTGGGATCGCAGACCCCCGCCTCACAACAAAATCTTCATCGAAGCCCTTGCAGACCTGCGGGTCCCGTACTATTATCCCACCCAAGTAGACCCGAAACGATCCTCGGGCCGGTATGCGTCGGCGAACGTGTCCCCCCCGCACGTCCTGACCGCCGGCCCAACTTTTTTCTCCCCCCTCAGCGCTGAACCGCGTTGGCCTGCCTCGGGCCTGCCAGGTCTCACGCCCGCCACGGCCAGCCGTCCGGCGACACCTGCTGCCCCTGCGCGTCATACAGGCTCAGATCCACGTCCCGCAGGACCTTCGTCATGTGCACGACCTGGCCGGTGTGAAACGAGAAGTGCTCGGCCACGTGAAAGACGGCCAGCAGCACGGAGACGCGATAGCCCTGGATCGTCCGCGGCTCGGGCGCCTGCGCGGACCGCACGCCGCGAATGACCGCGACCGCGTCCCGAACCGTCTGCTTCAGCGCCTCGATCGCCGGCCCGACGGGCGCCGGCCCGCGGGCCGCGAACTCGGCCGGCCGGTCGCGCTCGACCGCCCGCCCGGCAACGCCGCCGAGAATCCACTGCCGCACGTTGCCCGCCAGGTGCAGCACCAGCACGCCCACGCTGTTGCAGTGCTCGTTGGCGCGCGACCAGAACTCCTGCTCGCTCAGCAGCCCCGCACAGCGCCCGATCTGGCGCATGTCCTGCTCCAGCTTCCGCGCCGCCGCTTCGAGCAGATCCCGCACCGCCGCATCCGTGTTCATCGCCCATCTCCTCGGCCGCGTGGCTCGCCCGCAACCCACGCGGACCCCTGGTTTGACACTCCCATGCTCGATTTCTATGATCCCACCCATGCGAGAATCAATGGGCGCGGCGCGCGGAGCTGGGGTGGTCAGAGTGGAATCACAGCACGAAATCCGGCCGGTGCGATGTTCGGACCGCGCCTGGTTCTCAGCCGCCGTGTGCGGCCTGCTGGCCGGGCTGATCGGCTGCGAGCTGCCGCCCAGCGTCGACATCCACCAGCCCGTAGCGGCCTATCGCGCCCGCATGATCGAATCCGCCGCGGCGCGCTCGAACCGCGACGCGGTCGCGCCCGGCCGCCTGGCGGCGTCGGTCGAGGCGGCCGGGCTGGCCTCGAACCGGGCGGCGCTGCTGGTGCAGCCGCAGGTCGAGGAGCCGCCCTCGCCCGAGGCGATTCTGGCCGAGATTCCCGACCCCTCCGAGGCGGAGCGCGTTTTCGCCGAGCGGCTCGAGGCGATCCGCCAATCGTCGGCCGAGCCGCGCGTCGTCAGGGACTACGATCGCGTCATCGCGCTGGCCCGGGAATACCTGACGCAGCTCCATATCGACCGCCGCCGCGAGCTGGGTCTGGCCGAGTGCATTCAGCGCGCGCTCGAGAACAGCTTCGCGATCCGCATCGAGTCCTACAACCCGGCCATCTCGCAGACGAATCTGGTCGAGGCAGAGGCGGCCTTCGATGCGGCCTTCTTCCTGGATTCGTCCTATGACAAGCGCGACACGCCGACGGCCACGGATCTCCAGGCCACCTCGAGCGACACGCGCCAGATCGCGGGCGGCATCCGCAAGCTGCTGCCGACCGGCATGCGCGTGCAGGCCTCGGTGCAGCAGACGCGGCAGTTCGCCGACTTCCAGTTCCAGCAGCTCAATCCGGCCTACACGACCGCCTTCGTGACGCAGTTCACCCAGCCGCTGCTGCGCGGCTTCGGCCTGGACTACAACCGCGCGGCGATCAACATCGCCCGCGCGGACCAGCGCATCGCCGAGGAGGCCTTCATCCAGCAGGTGCGCGAGACGCTGGTCAACGTGGAGCGGGCCTACTGGCAGCTCGCGCAGGCCCGCCGCAGCGTGATGATCCAGGCCGAGACGGTCGCCCAGAATGCCGTCACCTACGAGAACATCCTCAGCCGCGGCGAGCACGACGCCACGATCGTCCAGATCAACAACGCCCTGGCCCGCTGGAAACAGCGGGAAGTGGCTTTCCAGGAGGCCGTGCGCCAGGTGCGCGAGGCCGAAGACGTCCTCAAGAACCTGATGAACGATCCCGAGTTTCGCATGAGCGAGACCATCGAGATCCTGCCGACCGAGACCTATTTCGCCGCGCCGCTGGCGATCGACCAGTTCAGCGAGGTTCGCACGGCGATCGACCGCCGCAGCGAAATCCGCCAGACCAAGCACCGCATCGACCAGGCCCGCATCCGCACGCAGGTCGCCAAGAACGAGACGCTCCCGCAGCTCGACCTCTCCTTCACCTACGAGGTCGACGGCCTGGCCGGCGGGGCCGACACCAGCTTCGACAAGATGACGACCGCCCGCTTCCAGTCCTACGCGGTCAGTGCGACGTTCTCCTACCCGATCGGAAACCGCGGGCCGGAGGCCGCCTATCGCCGGGCCCGCCTGGAAGAGAGCCAGGCCATCGTCGCACTCAACCAGATCACCGACCGCGTCGTGCAGGAGGTCAACACGGCCGTCCGCGAGTTGATCGTCCGCTACATCAACATCGTGCCGCAGCTCGACTCGGTCCACGCGGCCAACCGGAATCTCCGCGCCCTACAGGCCCGCGCCCAGAGCATCGACCCGCCCTTCCTCGAAACCGAGCTGAACGCCGTCGACCAGCTCAACAACACCCGCAGCGTGCTGCTCCAGATTCTGACCGACTACAACGTCGCCATCGTTCAGCTCGAGAACGCCAAGGGCACGCTGCTCGAGTACAACAACGTCCGGCTGGCCGATGAGAGAGCCGGCCGCTGAGAAACCCGCCGCCCGCGCAGCCGCTCGCGGCCTGGCCGGCCGCCGCGGCGCGTGGCTAGCCGTCACGCTCGGCGCCGCCTGCTTTCTCAACACGCTGCCGCACGATTTCACCTATGACGACCGCGTCATCATCGGCCAGAACCCGCGCATCCACTCCCTGGCCAATCTCCGCGAGATCTGGCTGACCGACTGGTGGCACGAGCGCGAAACCAGCGAGTCTGTCGCCGACCCCCATCGTGACCGCCTCTACCGCCCCTTGACGATGTTCACCTTCGCGCTCAACTACGCGGTCGGGCGGCTCGACCCCGTCGGTTATCACGCCCTGAATATCGCTCTGCACGCGATCACGTGCGGGCTCGTCTGGCTGCTGGCCCGCCGGCTGATCGCGGACGAAGCCATCGCCACGATCGCCGCGGCCGTGTTCGCAGTGCACCCGATCCACTGCGAAGCGGTCGCGGGGATCGTCGGCCGGGCGGAAATCCTCGCGGCGCTGGGGCTGTGCGGCGGGCTGGTCGTTCTGCTCGCCAGAGAGACCTGGCCGTCTCCTGCGCGCTGCCTGGCGGCGGCGGCGTGCTTTCTCGGCGCGCTGCTCGCCAAGGAAACCGCGATCTGCTACATCCCGGTGGCGCTGCTGGCGCTGTGGTGGGTTTACCCCGCCGCCGTGCGCTCGAACAAGGGCTGGCTGGCTGCGGCATCGCTGCTGGCCGCGCCGCTGCTCGTCTATTTCCCGCTGCGGCTGGTCGCACTCGAGCAGCACCTGATCCGCGCCCACGAGCTGAGCCCCATCTTCAATCCGCTCTTTGCCTCCGATTTCGCCGGCCGGCTCGTCAATCCGCTGCACATCCTCGGCCACTACACCCGGCTGATGATCGCGCCGGCCGCGCTGAGCAGCGACTACGGCCTGGCCGTCGTCCGGCCGGCGCCCATGCTGGACGTCATGACGGCCCTCGGCGCGGTCGCGGTGGTCGCCCTCGCGGTCGCGCTGGCGGGACTGCGCAGCCGATCCGCGAACGGCCGTCTCGTGGGCCTGCTGACAGCGCTGGTGCTCGCCAGCTACGCGCTGATCTCCAACACGCTGCTGCTGATCGGCGTCTCTCTGGCGGAGCGGCTGCTCTACTGGCCGAGCGTGCCGATCATTCTGCTGCTGACGACGCTTGTGGTCATCGGCTGGCGGCGCTGGAGCGCGCCGGGCGGCCCGCTGCACGCCCGCGCCCGGCTGCTGCGCACGGTCGGGATTCTGCTGCTCGCCGCCCTCGCCCTTCGCAGCGTGACGCGCAACATGGACTGGGCCGACGACCTCACCCTCTTCAGCACCGACGTGGCCAACTGGCCCGAATCGGTCCAGCTTAATTACGCCGTCGCCACGCAACTGATCTACGCGGGCTATCTGGAGGTCAACCCCGAACGCCGCATCGCCCTGCTGCACGCCGCCCGCTCGCACCTGGAGCGCGCCCTGGCCATCCGGCCGCAGCTCACCACCGCCCTGCGGGCGATGGGCGAGGTGCACGCCCTGCTCGGCGAGCGCGACAAGGCCGCCGTGTACCTCGAAAGCGCCCGCCAGCTCGACCCGCGCGACCTGCGGACGCAGCAGCAACTGGCCCGCCTGCGTGCCGAGCAGAGCGGCGGCCCGCAGCGAATCGCCGAGCTCGAGCAGCAGATCAGCCGCCAGCCCGACGACCTCGACGCGCGGACGGAGCTCGGCCGCCTGCTGCTGGCCGCCGGCCGACACCATGCGGCCCGCGCGCACCTGGAATACGCACTGGAGCGCCGCCCCCACGATGTAGAGCTGATGCGGCTGACCGCCCAGGCGCTGATGCTCGACCACGAAGATGAGCCCGCGATCGAGTTATTCCGCAGGGTCCTGGTTCACGAGCCGGACGACTGGCTGACGCACGCCAATCTGGTCAATCTGCTCGCGCCGACCGACCCCGAGGGCACGCTGCACCACGCCCAGCGCGCCTTCGAGCTCAATCCCGACGACCTGCGCACACAGATCAACCTGGCCGAGGCCTACGCGACCGCCGGCCAGCCGGACCAGGCCGCCCGCCGGCTGCGCGAAATCGTGCGGCGTATTCCGCGCGAGCATCCGATGCACAGCGTGCTCGAGCAGCGCATCGGCGAACTGGAGCGCCGTAGACGCTGAAAAGACCCGGGCGAGGCGGGCCCGCGGTCCGAATCGAACCGCACTGGCCCGCCCCGCCCGGGGCGAAACGCCTCTCCTGCCATCATACGGCTGCGTCAAAAGCAGACGTTGCCGTACTCACTCAGAAGTCCGAACAGGTCGTCGAAGTCCGTATCGCCGTCGCCGTCCACGTCGCCGGCGTCGCTGACGCCGTACGCGGACAGGACCGCCACCAGGTCGTTGAAGTCAACCTCGCCGCTGCAGTCCAGATCGGCGTCGCACGATTCGAGACTGAGCACGATGCGCAGAAACGCCTGCGGCGCACCGAAGGCGGGGTTCGAGTTCAGGTCGTTGCCGGCCCCGTCGCGGATGCTGGCCAGCAGGTACACCTCGCCGCTTTCGGTCAGGTGCAGATCGTTCGGCTCGAAGGCCGAGAGCGTGTTGTTCCCGCGGCCGATGAAGACGTCGTCGTCGAACTGCCCGTTGCCGTCCAGGTCGACCGGGTCGCCTTCGCGCACCAGCACGTACTTGCCATCCAGCACGAGCACCTGGTCGGCGGCCGGGTCGGCGTTGTTCGTATTGCCGACCAGCACCCAGTGGCCGGCCGAGTTGCCCGTCAGGGCACCGAACACGTCGCCCCAGGTCTCCGCAAGGCAGCGCGTAATCGGCTGGCCGGTCGCGGCCAGCAGCTCGCCGTTGCGCACCGCCCAGTCGTTGTCGTCGGGCTGGTCGCCGCGGGCGAACCAGTCGCCGCTGGCGATCAGCTCACTGCGGAAGATGTCCGCCACGATCACGCCCGTGCTGCCGATCGGCATGCTCTCCTGGAGACGGACGCGGTTGTCGTACACCAGCACCGTGTCCATGTCCGAGGGAAGCACCACCCGCCCCTCGACCAGCCAGTGCGCCCCGTCCGGCGTCGTGTAGAACGTGTTCGCGTCGAGCGTCGCCCAGGTCAGGTCGTCCTTCTCGTCGATCGACGTGATCTGCGTCACGTTCGACTGATGGAAGGCCTGGTCGTTGTACATGATCGCCGGCCGGCGCGAGCTGTGGATGTTCTGGATCGTGCTGTCCTGCGAGCCGATCGTGCCGTTGTCGAGGATGTGGATCGAGCCGACCGAGTTGCCGAACAGCTCGTCGCCCGAGTTGCCGGGCGGGTCGTCCTGGAGCTGGAAGATGGGGTCGCCCATCTGGAATCGCAGCGTGAAGCTCCCGTTGTCCCAGACCAGGACCTTCTGAAATACCGAGGAAACGCCGCCACGGGCACGGGCCGAATACGCGAACTGGTTGAGCGAGTTGAACCGGCCGACGCCCGAGCCGAAAAAGTCATACAGCTCGCCCGGCGCGCCGCCGATGATCGGCTGTCCTTCCTGCGCGATCGCGTGGCCGCTCGTACCGCCGCCGATCAGCAGGATGTTCTCCAGATCGCTGCCGAGCTGCGTGCGGCCCTTGAGCGCCCACGTCGATCCATCCGGCGAGAGGAAGATATCTTCGAGCGCCCGGAAGTCCGTCGCCACCGGGTCGCCGTTCAGGTCCAGCGCTCCCGGCACGGCCGCCGTCGGGTGACCCGGAATCTTCGTGTAGATCACCTCGAGCTCGGCCGCACTCGACACGCCAACGGCCGCCAGAGCCGCTGCGAGTGCAGAAACCATCCCCGTCGTTCCCAGCATTCTGCGCATTGGATGTTCTCCTTTCCCATGAGCCCCCGGCCGCCTCAGGACGCGGCCGCGAGAGACCCACCCAATGTAAGCGGTCCCCCGGCCGGAGCGAAGAGCCCCGGCGCCGGTTCCGCGCCAAAATCCTGGATAACGGCCCTCAGAACGCCGAAAACGCGATTCGCCGCTGGGGAAATCGGCGCGCCGCCGCAGGCCGTCGCTGCGATCCCGCCTCACTCGTCCCGCCGGCCGGGGATCGGCTTGCCCTGCGGGTCGAGCTCCGGCTCGCCCAAGGAGGCTGCCAGACGCTCCTGCATCGGAGCCGTGGTGACGTGCTCCAGCGTCTCCGCCGGCACGTGCAGGTGATCGGCCGCCAGCGGCATGTGCTGGCTCAGGTAGGACTCCCACAGCCGGTGCGAGCGGACCACGCTGCGGGCCGCCGCGCGCCCCGCGTCTGTCAGGCGGCACTCGCCGCCTGCCGTCGACACCCGGCCGGTCCGTCGCAGACGCCACAGCGCCAGCCGCCCGACGACCGGACCGGCCGCGATCGCCCGCCGCATCTGCGCAGGCGACCAGACCCGCCCCGGCGACTCTTCGAGGCGATAGAGCACGCCGAGCACGTCCTCGGCCGCGATCTGCACCGCCAGCGCGAGCCGGTGCAGGGCGCGGCTGACGATGCCGTGCCGCGGAGCCGCCAGCACCGCCACGCCGAACATCGCGCCGGCCGCCGCCGCCATCATCCCAGCCGTGCTCGTGCTGATCCGGCCGAATCCCAGCCAGCCAGGCACGATCATCGCCCCGACGTGGCCGAGCCCGGCCGAGGCTGCGGCCAGCGCTGCGCTCAGGACGAGCATCAGCGACAGCCGGTCGGTCAGCAGGTGGGCCGTGGCCGGCGGCACGATCAGCATGGCGATCACGAGGATGCTGCCGACCGTCTCGAAAGCGGAGACGGTCGTCACGGCCACCAGGGTCATCAGCAGATAGTGCATGAAGCGGGCGTTGATCCCCAGCGTCGTGGCCAGCGCGGGATCGAAGGTCGTGATTTTGAGTTCCTTGTACATGAGCCCGACGACGGCCAGGTTGACGAGCAGCACGGCGCTGATCGGAATGGCCGCTCGCGGGACCGCCAGGACAAGCCCTCCGAGCGAGACGCGCAGCGCATCCAGCGGCACGAACTCGATGGCGCCGTAGAGCACGCAATCGGGATCCAAGTCGACGTGATCCGCCGCCTGGCGGATCAGCACGAGCCCGAGCGCGAACAGGATCGTGAAGACGACGCCCATCGACGCGCCCTGCTCGACGCCGCCGCGCTCATGAATCCACTGCACCAGCACGGCCGTCAGCACGCCGACGACGGCGGCCCCCAGAAACATCGGCAGGTCCGCCCGGCTCTCCGTGACGAGGAAGGCCACGGCGAGCCCCGGCAGGACGGCGTGGCTGATGGCATCCCCCATCATGCTCATCCGCCGCAGGACCAGAAAGACGCCGAGCAGCGCGCAGGAGATCGCGCTGAGCGCGCCGACCACGACGATCTGCGTGTCGAGCGTGCCCCACTCGAACGCGAGCATGGCGTCGATCATCGCGCCGCCCCTCCTTCGGCCTCGACAGCGAGCCGATGCGGGCTCGGCGGATTCATCAGGTCGGGATGCGAATCGGCCAGCAACCGCTCGAGCTGGTCGACCATCGGCTCTTCGAGCACGTGCTCCACCTGGTCCGCCCCGCGGTCGACGTGGCTCGGGGCGATGTCCGCGTGCGTGATCAGGAACAGCTCCCACAGGCGGTGATTCCGCGTGACGCGCCAGGCGGCCTGGCGGCCGGCCTCGGTCAGCACGTACTCGTCCCCCGCGGCCGGCTCGATCAGCCCGTCGCGCACGGCGGCCCGCAGGCGACCGTGCAGCTCGACGGCCGACCAGCTCCGCAGGCGCCGCAGCTCGCGCAGGTTCACGGTCCGCGGGCGGCCGCCGGCCTGCTCAGAGAGCTCATACATCGCCCGCAGCAGGTGCTGTCGCGCGATCCGCCGGGCGAGCATCTGATGACGGATGAGGCGCGCGAGCACTCCGCGCGCTGGGCCGAGCACCAGGCTCGCCGCGAAGAGCACACCCGCCACGAGCACGACCATCGCGCCCGAGGGCAGCTTGGGGATCAGCGCGCTGAGCAGCGTTCCGATCAGTCCGCTGACAGCGCCGATCGCCGCCGAGACGGCCATCATGCGCGGCAGCCGCTCCGTCCAGAAGCGGGCCGCGGCGGGGGGAACGACGAGCAGGGCGATCATCAGGATCAGCCCCACCGCCTGGAGCCCGATCACCGTCACGCAGACCACGAGCGCCATCATGACGATGTCGAGCAGCACGACGGGCCAGCCCTGCGCGCCGGCCAGGGCCGAGTCGAAGCAGAGCAGCGTCAGTTCCTTGTAGAGCGCCAGGCAGAGGGCGACGGCGGCCACGCCCACGACGGCGATCAGCAGCGCGTCGCCGGCCAGCATGGAGGCCGCTTTGCCGTAGATGAAGGACTTGAGCCCGGCCGCGTGGCCCGTGCCCATGTTCTGCACGATGCCCATCAGTGCGATGCCGGCGCCGAAGAAGACGCTCAGCACGATGCCGAGGGCCGCGTCTTCCTTGATGCGCGTCAGGTGCACGATCGCCAGGATGCAGAGCACGCCCAGCACGCCGGAGACGGTGGCGCCCAGCAGCAGGACGGGCAGCGACTTGCCGGCCAGCCCGAGCGACGCCGCGATCATGAAGGCCGCGGCGATTCCCGGCAGCGTCGCGTGACTGATCGCATCTCCCAGCAGGGCCCGCTTGCGCAGACACATGAACGCGCCAACCACGCCCGCCGAAAGCCCGAGAGACGTAACCCCCAGCACGACGACGCGCGTGTTGTAGTCACGCAGCAGCAGCGTGTCGCGCAGCCGCTCGGCGCCGGACGACTGCTCCCCCGCGTCCTGTGCCTGCGCCGCGGCGGCGAGCGCCCAGAGCACCACCAGCGCGCCGCCCAGCCACCGCCGCCTATCGACCTTCCGCACGCCGCACCGCCATCGCATGCGCCGCCTCTTCCAACAGCGTCAGCCGGCCGCCGAACGTCTTGCGCAGGTTGTCCGTCGTGAACGTCTCGTCCACCGGCCCGTACGCAACCACGCGCGTATTGAGCAGCAGCACGTGATCGAAGTACTCGGGCACCGTCTGGAGATCGTGATGCACGACCAGCGCGGTCCGCCCGGCCGAGCGCAGCTCGCGCAGCACCGACACGATCGCCCGCTCGGTGGCCGCGTCGACGCTGGCGAACGGCTCATCCATCAGGTAGATGCTCGCCTCCTGCGCCAGCGCCCGGGCCAGAAAGACGCGCTGCTGCTGCCCGCCGGAGAGCTGGCTGATCTGCCGCCCGGCGTATTCGGTCATGCCGACCCGCTCCAGCGCCGCCAGCCCCGCTTGCTTGTGCCGCCGCGTCACCGGCCGCAGCCAGCCGATCCGCCCGTATCGCCCCATCACGACCACGTCCAGGGCGCTGACGGGGAAGTCCCAGTCCACGCTCTCGCGCTGCGGCACGTAGGCCACCAGGTGGCGCTGCTGCCGATAGGGCTTGCCGTAGATCATCACCTGGCCCGAGGCGCGCGGAATCAGGTCCAGCACCGCCTTCAGCAGCGTGCTCTTGCCGGCCCCGTTCGGTCCGACGATCGCGATCAGCTTGCCCTCGGGCGCGTCGTAGTCCACGTCCCACAGCACCGGCCGGCGGTGATAGGCCACCGTCATGTCGTGAATCGACAGCGGCGCCGTGCGCGGGTGCTCCGCGCCGGTCGCGATCGGCTGCGGCCGGGTCGTCGCATCCGCCGCCGGCTTGCGCGGAGGTTCGTCGCTCTCGCCGATTCGCACGATCATTCCGCCCCGCCCCCGCCCCCGCGCTCGCCGCCGGCCGGCGCACTGAGCTTGCCGTGCAGGCCGCGCTGCGGCGCCTCGCCGCCCAGCGCCCGCGCGATCGTCGTCACGTTATGGTCGATCATGCCGATGTAGGTGCCTTCGTACGTTCCGGACGGCCCCATCGCGTCCGAAAAGAGCGTCCCGCCGATGCGCACCTGCCTGCCGCGGGCGGCGGCCCCCTCGATCAGCGCCCGCACGTTCTTGTCGGCCACGCTCGTCTCGACGAAGACCGCCTGGATGTCATTCTCGACGATGAGCCGCACGAGCCGGTTGATGTCCTCCAGCCCCGCTTCGCTCTCGGTCGAGATGCCCTGGATCCCCTCGACGCGAATTCCGTAGGCCCGCCCGAAGTAGTTGAACGCGTCGTGGGCCGTGATCAGCACGCGCTGCTTGCCCGGGATCGACGCGATGACGCGCTTCGCGTATTCGTGCAGCTCCGCGAGCTGCGCCTGGTAGCGCTTTGCGGCTGACTCGTACTGCGCCCGGTTCGGCGGATCGAACTCGCCGAGCGACCGGGCCACGACCTCGACCGCCTGGCTCCAGGCAGACACGTCCATCCACACGTGCGGATCCGCATGCCCCGCCATCTGCGGCGACTCGATCAGGAAGGACTCGTCGAGCAGCTCCGTCACCGCGAACACCGGCCGGCCGCCCCGCGCGACGCGAACCAGCGCATCCGTCATCTTCCCCTCGAGCAGCAGGCCGCTGTAGAAGATCACGTCTGCGGACTGAAGCTGGGCGATGTCGTTGCGCGTCGGGCTGTAGAGATGGGGATCGACCCCGGCGCCGATCAGTCCGACGACCTCCGCCCGTTCGCCGGCCACCTGCCGGACGATGTCGGTCACCATGCCGACGGTCGTGACCGCGCGATAGGGGTAGGTGCGCGCCTGGGACGAGCCGGAGGCCTTCGCGTCACAGCCGATGATGCCCACAAGCAGCGCCGCCGCCGAACTTGCAGCCACCGCCGCGCGGACGGTTCGATTGATCATCGATTCATTCCCTCGTTCTTTCCAAGCCCGTTGCGCTGGCGCCCTGCGGATGGCGCTTCGCGCCGCCGCGCTGTCGGCAGGACCGGTCAGAGACCGGTCCCCCGTTCAGACCGGTCAGAGACCGGTCCCCCATCCAGAGACCGGTCAGAGACCGGTCCCCCAACAGACCGGTCGGAGACCGGTCCCCCAACAGACCGGTCCGAGACCGGTCCCCCATCCAGAGACCGGTCGGAGACCGGCCCCCGGTGGCCCCGGCCCGGACACAGATCGGCACTTTGGCCGCGCTAAGAAAAGTATATGAGGCTACTTTGTTTTGATCAAGCTGCAACCTGCTTGGCTCCCTCCGCCCCGCGTTGCTCTCAGCCGCGCCCCTTGCTCGCCGGCGGCTCCGGAATCCGCATCGCATAGGGCTCCGTGACGTTCGCGTACCACGCACCGCCCAGCCGCCCCACCGCGCGGAGTCGATGAGGATCGACCACGCCCTCCTCCGTCAGCAGCTCATCCCGCACGTGAATCGCCACGATCCGCCCGAAGACCACGCTGCTGCTGCCCGGCTCAGCGCCCGTTTCGACGATCTTCCACAGCTCGCACTCGATGTTCACGGGCGCCTCGCGCACCAGCGCCGGCCGCACCCTCGCCGCCGCCGCCTGCGTGAGCCCGCTGAACTCGAACTCGCTCTCGCCGTACGCCAGCTCGGCCGCACAGCGCACCATCCGCTCCCCCAGGTCCGCATCGACCGTCGCGACGACGAACTGGCTGGTCTGCTTGACGTTGATCAGCGTGTCCTTCTCCGTCCGGTCGCGCCGCAGACCCGGACAGAACATCACCGTCGGCGGGTTCGCGGAAACCATGTTGTAGAAGCTGAACGGCGCCAGGTTCGGCCGCCCGTCGGACGAGACCGTCGACACGAGCGCGATCGGCCGCGGCGTGACGAAGCTGATGCAGAGCTTGTAGACGCTGCGATAATCCCACCCGCCCTGTGTCAGGTCCAGCAACATGGTCGCTCTCCGGAAGTCCCCGCGCTGTGCTCCGCCTCAGCGCGCCCGGGCCTCGTCTGCCTCGCGGGCCGGCCCGAACCGCCGCCGCAACGCCTCTACCCGCGCCGCGCCGCACAATTCCTCCAGCGGCCGCAGCACGAAAGACCGCTCCCACATGCGCGGATGCGGCACGGTCAACCCCGGCTCGTCGATCCGCTCGTCGCGGTAGAGCAACAGGTCCAGGTCCAGCGTGCGCGGCGCGTTGCGCTCGCCACGCGTCCGGCCGCACCGCCGCTCGACATCCAGGAGCACTTCGAGCAGCTCGCGCGGCCGCAGCGCCGTCGCCATCTCGGCCACCGCATTCAGATAGGGACCCTGACCGGCCGGACCGCCCTGCGGAACGGTCTCGTGCAGGCTCGAACAGCGCAGCACGCGCACGCCTGACGCGTCCAGCAGCGAAAGAGCGCGGGCGATGATCGCCGCCCGGTCCCCCAGATTCGATCCCAGCCCGACGAAAATGCCGCCCGGCGCTTCTACCACTTGAGCGCCTTCATCCGATCCAGCGCTTCGCGGATCCGCGCCATGTCGACCGTCAGCGCGAAGCGCACGTACCCGTCACCGGCCGCGCCGAACCCGCTGCCCGGAATGCAGACCACCGCCGCCTCGTCGAGCAGCTTGTTGACGATCCGCAGCGAGTCGTATCCGTCCGGCACGCCGGCCCAGATGTAGAAGGTGGCCTGTGGGTCGCGGACGCGGAAGCCCAGCTCGCGCAGCCCGCCGGCCATCATCTCGGCCCGCTCGCGGTACATCCGCCGCGCCGCGTGCAGCTCCGGCCGGTCGATCCCCGCCAGGGCGGCCATGCCGGCCTCCTGGATGGCGCCGAACTGGCCGCTGTCCATGTTCGCCTTGACCTTGGCCAGCGCCGCGATCACCTCGGCGTTGCCCGCCGCGAAACCCAGCCGCCAGCCGGTCATGTTGAAAGTCTTCGAGAGCGAGTGCAGCTCGACGGCGACGTCCCTGGCCCCCGGCACCTGGAGGATGCTCGGAGCTGGGTCGCTGAAGTACATCTCGCTATAGGCCGCGTCCTGAACCAGCAGAATGCCGTGCTGACGGGCGAAGGCCACGGCCTTCTCGAAGAAGGCGAGGCTCGCCGTCGCACCGGTCGGATTATTCGGGTAATTCATGAACATCAGCGACGCATTGCGCAGCACATCGGCCGGGATGGCCTCCAGGTCCGGCAGCCAGCCCGTCTCCTCGGTGAGCCGCAGCGTCCACGGCACACCGCCCGCGAAAATGGTGGACGAGCGATAGACCGGGTAGCCGGGGTCCGGCACGATCGCGGTCCGGCCCGGGTTCAACACGGCCAGAGGCAGGTGGCCGAGGCCCTCCTTGCTGCCGATGAGGGTGTGCAGCTCGCGATTCGGGTCGAGGGCGACGCCGTAGCGCTTCTCGAAGAACGCCGCGACCTGCTTGCGGAACTCCGGCAGCCCCTGGTCATGCGGGTAGCGGTGGTGCGCTGGTTTATCCACCGCCTCTTTCAGGCGCTGGATGATGAACCCGTGCGTTGGCTGGTCCGGATCGCCTACGCCGAAGTTGATCACGTCCTTGCCCGAATCCATCAGCGCCCGCCGTTTGCGGTCGATGTCGACGAACAGGTACTGCGGGAGCGCTTTCAGCCTCTCTGCGGGTTCAAACGGCATGGTTCCTCCATGGGACGGCGGTGTCCGGCCTGCTCTTCACTGCTCCGAGAATTGGGGATCGGTCTCTGACCGGTCTGATTTGGGGGACCGGTCTCTGACCGGTCTGATTTGGGGGATCGGTCTCTGACCGGTCTGATCCGGGGGACCGGTCTCTGACCGGTCTGATTGGGGGACCGGTCTCTGACCGGTCTGA
>CAZXUI010000057.1:17187-30653 GCA_964643885.1 uncultured Planctomycetales bacterium | reverse complement strand
TCGCCCTCGATGTCCTCGGCGATGATCAGCAGCGGCCGCTTGGCCTGCGCGATCTTCTCCAGCACCGGCACGAGCTTGATGACGCTGTTGATCTTGTCCTCGTAGACCAGCACGAAGCACTTGTCGAGGACGGCTTCCATGTTGTCGGGATTGGTGACGAAGTGCGGGCTGAGATAACCGCGGTCGAACTGCATGCCCTCGACGACCTCGACCGTCGTCTCCAGGCTCTTGCCCTCCTCCACCGTGATCACGCCGTCCTTGCCGACCTTCGTGAAGCAGTCGGCCATGATCTGCCCGATGGTGCGGTCGTTGTTGGCCGAGATGCTGGCGATATTCGCGATGTCGTCCGTCTTCTTGACGTCGACCGGGCGGGATATCTTCTTGAGCTCCCCTACCACCGCCCGCACGGCCGCCTCGATCCCGCGGTTCAGGCCGTTCGGGTCATACCCCGCGACGACGCTGCGAAGCCCATGCTTGTAGATCGCCTCCGCCAGCACCGTCGCGGTCGTGGTGCCGTCGCCGGCCACGTCGCTCGTCTTGCTGGCCGCCTGTTTGACGAGCTGGGCCCCCATGTTCTCGTACTTGTCGCTCAGCTCGATCTCTTCCGCCACGGTCACGCCGTCCTTGGTGACGGTCGGTGCGCCCCAGCCTTTGTCGAGCACGGCGTTCCGCCCCCGCGGGCCGAACGTGCTCTTGACTGCGGCAGCGAGTTTCTCGACGCCCGCCAGAATCTTCTGCTGGGCTTCGCTCTCAAACGCCAACTGCTTGGCCGCCATGCGCGTATCTCCTTGTCGATCCAATACTCACGAGCTCGCTAGGCGGGCCGGCGCGGACGGGTGCTGCGCAGACGCGCGGCCCGCTGGCGGGCGATGAGCAAGAGCTATGCCAGAGGCCCCGCGGCGCGGCGGGCAGGCGATAAGGCCCGATTCTGGCGAGGGTTACAGCCACGTCGCCGGACCCCTCTACCCGGCCGACGACCCCCCTCCAGTGCCATTCTGACATGCCGCTTGCCGCCGCTGTCGAGATCGCGCCGAGCGCGGCGGGCCGCTCGGCCGCGCCCCCTGTCACGCGCCGGCCGGGTCGCGTATTCTCTGCCACGATGAGCGAGCACCCGATCGCCCAGACGCCCGTCAGCCCGACCGGCCTGCTGGCAGTCCGCAACGGCCTGCCAGCGCGCAACCCCCCCGGCGCCAACGCTTTATGGCGAATGCTGTCGCTCGTCTGGCCGCACCGCCGGGCGATGATCGCCGGGCTGGTGCTCGGCCTGGGTGTGGCGCTGACCTACACGGCCAGCCTGGGCGGGCTGCTGCCGGTGCTGAAGGTCATCGTGGAGCAGGAGAACCTGCGCGAGTATCTGCTGACGCAGGCGGGCAGGCTCGACGGCTGGGCGGCCGGCTTCCTGACCTGGGCGGCCGGGCTGTTTCCCGCCGCGTCGACGCCCAACGCCGCGCTGAACACGCTGCTGACGCTGGTCGTGCTGCTGGTCGTGGTGAACCTGATCGGCAACACACTTCGCTGCGTCTCGCAATACCTCGTGCTCTACGCCTCTCACCGGGCGATGATGGACCTGCGGCGGAAGATGTACCGCAAGTCGCTGCATGTGCCGTCGGCCGCGCTCTCCGGCGACGTGTCGTCGCGCGTCAGCCAGTTCATGTCGGACGCGCGCGAAGTCTTCCTCGGCATCACGACGCTCTTCGGCAAGGTCGCCCGCGAGCCGCTGAAGGCCATCTGCGTGCTGGCGCTGGCGTTCGCGCTGGACTGGCGCGTGACCCTGATCGCGCTGGCGATCACGCCGCTGGCAGTCGGGCTGCTGTGGTACTTCGGCCGCAAGATCCGCAAGGCGACGGTCCGCATGCTTCAGGGCTACGGCGTGCTGCTGTCGGGGCTCGAGGAGACGCTCCAGGGCATCGACGTGGTCAAGACCTATGGCCGCGAGGGGCACGAGCGGCGGCGGATGTGGAAGATCGAGCGGAAGATGCTGCGGCAGATGCTCAAGCTCGCCTGGATCGAGGCGGTCAGCTCGCCGCTGATCGAGGTGGCGGGGGTGATGATCGCGGCCGGCGGCATCGTCTGGCTGGCGTCGCAGACGCTGTCAGGGCAGATGGAGCCGGCCCGCTTCGTGACGATGGTCGTGCTGCTGACGGCCATGCTCGACCCGATCCGCAAGGTGGCCAACGTCTACAACGCGGTGCAGCGCGCCACGGCCGCCAGCGAGCGCATCTTCGAGTTCCTCGACGCACCGGAGGAGCGCTCGCCGGCGTCGCCGGCCGTGCTGCCGGCGCTCGAGCCGGGTCGCGAGCGCGAGAGGCCGGCCGGCGGCGCGACGGCGGGCGCAACATCCGCTTCGCCCGTGGTCCTGCCGCGGGCGCGCGAGGTGCGCTTCGAGCATGTCGGCTTCCGCTATCAGCCGCAGCAGGAGCCTCCGGCGCTCGATGATGTCTCGCTGGCGGTGGCGCCGGGCGAATGCGTCGCCCTGGTCGGCCCGAACGGCAGCGGCAAGTCGACCCTGATGCGGACGCTCTCGCGCCTGATCGAGCCGCAGCACGGCACGATCCGCGTCGACGGCGTCGATATTCGCGAGCTGAGCCTGCGGGCTCTGCGGGCGCAGATCGCGATCGTCAGCCAGCGGCCGGTGATCTTCGCCCGCAGCGTGCTGGAGAACATCGCCTACGGCCGGCCGGGGGCGACGCTGGACGAGGTTCGGCGGGCGGCGGAGAAGGCGTATGCAGCCGAGTTCATCGAGCGGCTGCCGGCGGGGTATGAGACGGTTCTGGGCGAGCACGGGACGAGTCTGTCGGGCGGGCAGCGGCAGCGGCTGTCGATCGCGCGGGCGTTCCTCAAGCCGGCCAGCATCCTGGTCTTCGACGAGGCGACCAGCGAGATCGACGCGGAGAGCGAGCAGAAGATTCACGCGGCGCTTCAGGAGCTTCGCCGCGGTCGGACGACGTTCCTGATCGCCCACCGGCACACGGTGATGGAGCTGGCGGACCGGATCGTGGTGATGGACGCGGGTCGGATCGTGGATGTCGGCCCGCACGCGGAGCTGCTGGAGCGCTGTCCGCTGTATCTGGCGCTCTATCGCTCGCCGGCGGTGCACTGATCGCTCGCTCGCGGGCGGCGTACTGATCGCTCGCTCGCGGGCGGCCCGCCCGCATGAACCGAGCCGCGACCGTAACAGGCTGTCGAAAAAGTCGCGCCGGCGTTTTTCGACAGCCCATCGATCGCCTGGCGTCGCGTCTGACCCCCCGGGGTTCGATGGGCAAACTCGGTATTCGAACAGCGCGAGATCGAGTTTTTCGACAGCCTGGCAAGGGAGCGGGCTGGGGGTGGCGCGTTGCCTGCGCAGCGCCAAGTGACATTCACCTACCTCAGGCGCTCGTCCGTTGATGGCAGGTGTGCGCGTCTCGGCGCGTGTGCGCGGGGGTCGCGCTCAAACCCGCCCGCTCCCTGACGGTCGCAGCTCGGAGCAGACACACGCTCGCGGCGCGGTGCAGGCGCACGGCCGCGGCGCGGCGCAGCCCGCACGAGACGCCGCATCAAACCCCGCGAGACGCACGTCACGCGCCGCCGGTCAAGGAGGCTGACCGCGCAGCGCAAGTCTAACCCGTTGGCTACGGCTTCTTTGCCGGCGCTTCGTCGGTCGCCTTTTCGCCGGCGGCGGCCTCGCGCTCCGCGACGCGGCGGCGCTGCTCGCGCGTGGGAATCTTCTCCAGGCCGGGTTTGAGCCGCGTCTCGAAGATGTCGTCGAGCGGCCGGAGTAGCTTGCGCCGCTCGCTGGCGAGCTCCTTGAGGCGCTCGGTCCTGGCCAGCTCCGAGAGCTTGGCCGACTCTTCGTGGCGCTTTTCGAACTCCTTGAGTCGCTGATCGACGCGGCGGACGTACTCCCGGCCGAGCTCTTCGGATTTCGTCAGGATCAGCCGCGCGTGCTCGGCCTGCTCGGTCTTCAGCTCGTAGTGGACGATGAAGGCTTCGGTGTACCTGCGCCACTCGGAGAAAAAGTCATTCGGGTCGGCGGGGCGGACGTCGATTCGCTCGGGACCAGACGCGGGGCGCTGGGTAACAGGACCGGAGCCATCGCGTTGAGCAGCTTCGGCCTCGATCTTTTCGGCGCGTCGGCGGCGGTTCTCCTCGAGGACGGCTTCAAAGCGCGGTCCATACACCTCGTGCCCCGCTCGCAAGCCGTCGCGATATTCGCCGTCGGACACTACGGCCCGGCCGTTCCAGCGAGCAAGCGGACCAAGCTGGTGAGCTGGGTCACCCACCTGAACATGGAAGCCGCTATCCACTCCGATGTCCTCCAGCGTTAGGGTCTGAGGTTGGGCAGGGGAGTTCACGTCGAACGAGAGAATCTGAATCACGTGACAGGGTGAATCGCCTGTCCGCCGCGGTGCGGAGTAGAACTCCACACGCTCCGGAAACCAATTCTCGCCATACGCTCGAGGAACAACGTGGGCTTCGCTAACGACGTTCCCTGCGCGTTCATGCGTGATTTGAACTGGTTGGTTTCCACGCCTTGGATCCAGCTTCCACACAGTTCTAGAGCCCGATTCGCGTTCGATCGCCTCGACGACCCGAAAGCCGTTGTGATCGAACACACTGTATTCCACAGGAATCCCCATGGGCTTGCTTGCGAGAAGCAGATCATTCGGATGGCTTCCGGTCGGCGTATACCAGAGCCCCAGCGATCGATGGTCAAATGTAACTCCAGTAGCCGGGGGATGCGATTCAACAATGGTACTCAGCTCGGTGTGTGCCCAGACACCGTCATTCGTGGATAGCACTTTGTGGGTTCTGACCAAGTGACTCGGGTATACGGACGGCGTGCCGTGGGCTGCGAGCGGATCCTCTGTACGCGTAGTAACGAGGTTTTCGCTCTGCGTAAACTGCTGAGTCATCAAGAATGCAGGCTGGGGCCGATCACAGCGAGTGTCGACCCATACGATCTCGCCGGTCATCCACTTGGCGCGATGATCGAGCAAAGACGACAGCTCCGATGGGACATCACTGGTCATCATCCCCAAACTAGTCGCCAGAACTAGAAATGTCATCTGCTCACCTCACACATTGCGACGCGCACGATCTCGCTTCTCCGGTGATCAAGGGCTCCCCCAATGCCAGTTGTGCGTGGCGTTGCGAAACAAGACACCGTCGTATTCTCCAGAGATTCTGCCTGACGACGTTCTTCGACGTGCTAGTCCGATTAGCTTCGGAACAGCTTTTACGTGTTGAAGAGCTGCCACGGAGACCAACACCACGAAGCATACGGATGCAAGACAGCCATCGCATCGGACCGAGCACCTGCCGCCTCACGTCCCTGGAAACTGCCCTCAACCCAGACAACGCCTAACAATCCGCGCCTGGCTCGGATATCATGACGGTCGTGCCTCTGCTCGACTGCTGAAACATCACGGACCCGCAATCACTGTTCGTGTTGCAATTGTTGCTGAGCCCGCCAAGACTGCAGAAATAGCGAACCCAGCAGGGTACCTCTCTAATGATTTCTTCCTTTTCGTTACCGGCGGTGCTGTAGAACGTGAGCGCACACACTTGACGCGTGACCGCGCTGCAGGTGCCACCGGAACATGGCTGGCAGTTGTTGGTGTCGCTACATCCGGAACACGCGACCTGCGGAGGATAGAGCCACTTGCGGCAGGGCGTGCCCTCGCCGGCAAGGGTCTGCCCGGCCACGAACGCCGCGATGCTCAGCCCGACCGCAGCCAACCCTAGCTTGTGGAGACCCAAAGTCGACATGAGTTTCCTCCTTCATCTGTCACTGTGACGGCTACGATCAGAGCCTCCGGCGGCTCTGAAACCCATCGTAGTACGACGACGCTCCCGCGGACGTCCGCCGCGAGCGCCTCATGCTCGGAAACAGCCGAGCGGAGATTCACCGGCTGTGAGAACGCGTCCGTGAACGATATCTCACGCTGGTCGTCTGCTGCCAGAAACACGCGGCTTGCCGACGCACCCAGGGGCGCCAGGCCCTTCACGCGGACCGGAATCGCGCCCGCCCGCTTCGCGTCACACCTGGTCTCTACGATCAGACTTGTCACGTTCGGGCCCACGTGGGCGCGCGCGGGGTCAAGCTCAAGCCGGATCGTTCCAGCGCGCTGGCCTCGCGGAGCCTCCAGAACCCGCAGCCAGCCACCCCCGGAGACTCTGACATCGACGAGTTCGTGCGCGTCGGACGAGTATTCGAGAGTCTGCACGATCTTCTCGGCTTGACCCGATATCGGAACGGTCGCGAAGTCGAGCCGATCCGGCGTGACCGACCAGGTTCCGACGATATCAGCGGACACATCGACCGTAACTTGTGTCCCATCCGCCAGCGCCACGCGAATTGTGCTGTCTTTCGGGCCCGGGATCGTTCCCGCACGAAAGTTGAACTCGATCGGAACGGAAGCCCCCGGCGCGATCTCGGATCGTGTCAGCGCGGCGTCGTTAAGCGTGGTGCAGCCGCAAGTTGCCTCGACCGCTCGAACGCGAATGGCGTGGGCTGCCTCCTTGGTGAGCATGACGCGATGGAAGCTGTTGGTACCCCAGGGAACCTGTCCCAAATCCACTTTCGCAGGGTCGATCCGCACGAGCGCTACGCCGGACGGCTTGTCGGCGCCGCTGGACTTCAGAACAGTCCCAGCGAAGAATGCCCCCACTATAATGACGCCCAGCCCCATCAGTTGCAGAATCAGGACCGCAGGTCGCGCGCCGGGCGAAGCTTCGCGGGTCGGCTGTCGGCTGTCGGCTGTCGTGCGTCTGTAAGCATCGGCCCCTCCCGAAGTGCACGGGGGTTGCTGAAGGAAGAATAGCACACGAACATGACGCGTCAAGAAAAAGGTGAGAATCCGTCCGAAGAAACCGGGCCGCGATCAATCGGCCCGACCGCTCGATCGGCCGTCTGTGGAGATCCGATGCCGGCCTGGAACGATCCGACCGCGTGGAATCGCCTGAAAAACGGCCACGGCTGCCCGCTCTGCGATTGGCCGCTGAGCGACGTGATCGGCCAAACGCCGACAGCGCTCGTCCGCGTAGCGCGCTGCGCCCCCCTGCCCGGCTACGTCTGCCTGGTGCTCCGCCGGCACGCCGTCGAGCTGCACGACCTGCCGCCGGCCGAGGCGACCGCGTTCGTGCAGGACGTGGCCCTCGTCAGCGCGGCGGTGCAGCGGATCACCGGGGCGGCCAAGATCAACCTGCTGAGCCTGGGCAACCTCGTGCCGCACCTGCACGTGCACATCTGCCCCCGCCGGCCGGGGGACCGCTTCGACGGCCGGCCGCTGGACCCGGGCGACACCGTGGCCGATGCGTACGCGGCGGGCGAGCACGAGCGGTTCGTGCGGGCGCTGACCGAGGCGCTGGGGGAATCCGCGTCATAGCCGCCGCCGGCGATGAGCGGGTATCGTGGGCAGCCTGCGAGCGCGAGCGAGGCCAGACGACGGGAGCGACCATGGACTGGGCGGCGCGATGTCACGAAGCGGCGGCACACTTCGAGAAGGGCGACTTTCAGTCGGCGGCGGAGATCTTCGCGGAGCTGTGCAACCGCGCAGACATCCCGCAGACCGAGCGGTCGTACATGGGGATGAACCTGGCGACGACGTATGACCGGATGGGCCAGGTCCAACAGGCGATCGAGACGTACGAATGGGCCGTGAGCATGGCGATGTGGCCCTATTCGTACATGCAGGAGAGCCGGGCGGCGTATCTGGCGTCGCGCGGGCGGGCGGCGGAGGCGGTGCGGATACTCGAGCACGTGCTGGGCCTGGACCTGTTGCCGCAGGAGCGGCGGGCGTCGGCGGAATCGATCCTGGCCCAGGCGCGGGCGATGAAGTAGGCGGGCGAGACGCCGGCGCTCCGCGGGGCGCGCGGATCGGATCAGCGCCGCGATCGGCGTGCGCCGTTCCTCGATCGGTGCGAACCGAGCCGCGACCGCGACAGGCTGTCGAAAAAGTCGCACCGGCGTTTGTCGACAGCCCATCGATCGCCTGGCGTCGCATCTGACCCCCGGGGTTCGATGGGCAAACTCGGTATTCGAACAGCGCGAGATCGAGTTTTTCGACAGCCTGGCAAGGGAGCGGGCTGGGGGTGGCGCGTTGCCTGCGCAGCGCCAAGTGACATTCACCTACCTCAGGCGCTCGTCCGTTGATGGCAGGTGTGCGCGTCTCGGCGCGTGTGCGCGGGGGTCGAGCTCAAATCCGCCCGCTCCCTGACGGTCGCGGCTCGGATCAGGCGCTCGCGGTCGCGGATGAACAGCGCGATGGGTGCGTCAAGGGACGCACCCTACGACTCAGAGCAGCTTTCGAAGCGTCGCGGTCACGTAGTCGGCGTCAGGTTCGGTCAGCTTGTTGTGGAACGGCAGCGCGATCGTGCGGGCGGAGACGGACTCGGTGACGGGAAAGTCGCCCAGCTTGTAGCCCAGGTCACTGGCGTAGAACGGCTGGAGGTGGATCGGCGTGAAGTACTTGCCGCACTGGATGCCCGCCGCGTGCATCTGCTCGATGATGCGGTCACGGTCGGCGGCCGTATAGCCGTCGGCCAGGCGGACGACCATGACGAACCAGTTGATGCTCACCTCCGGCGCGATCCGCTGAAGGTGCAGGCGGCGCTCGTCGGAGAGCCGCTCGACATACCAGTTCGCGACGCGCGTTCGGCGGGCGATGATCTCGTCCAGCCGCTGCATCTGCGCCAGGCCCAGCGCGCAGCTCATCTCCGGCAGACGGAAGTTGTAGCCCAGCCGCGCGTGCGCGAGCCAGCCGGCGTCCGGGTCGCGGCCCTGGTTGCGCAGCGAGCGGGCCAGCGCGGCGATCTGATCGTCATCCGTGACGATCATGCCGCCTTCGCCGGTCGTGATCTGCTTGTTCGGATAGAAGCCGAAGACGCCGGCCTCGGCCAGCATGCCGGCCGGCCGGCCGCGATAGCTCGTGCCGAGCGCCTCGCAGGAGTCCTCCAGCACCCGCAGCTTGTGGCGCCGGGCGATCTGGTTGATGCGGTCCATGTCGGGCACGGAGCCGAAGACGTCGACCGGCAGGATGGCGCGGGTGCGCGGCGTGACGGCCGCTTCGATGCGGGCCGCGTCGATCTGCCAGGTGTCGGGGTCGATGTCGACGAAGACCGGCCGGGCGCCGACGAACATGACGCTGTTGGACGAGGCGATGAAGCTGAAGGGCGTGGTGATCACCTCGTCGCCGGGGCCGAGTCCCATGGCGAGCCAGACCAGGTGCAGGGCCGACGTGCCGCTGTTGCAGGCGACGGCGTGACGGGCGCCCAGGCGGCGGCAGAAGGCCTGCTCGAACTCGACCAGCTTGGGCCCGAGCGAGAGGTGCGAGGTCTTGAGCACGCCCAGGACGGCGTCGATCTCGGCCTGCGAGATATCCGGACCCGAAAGATTGATCTGCCGCTGCACCGGCGACTCCACTTTCTTGCGAAGGCCGGCACGCGGGCGAGCGGCGGCCGAGGCTGACCAGTACACCGCACGGGACGGCGGGGACCTGCCCGGCCGCGAGGCGTGCGGCTATGATATCGACCCATGAGCGGGGATGCTCGCGACACGACCGGGTTGCCGCATTTCCGGCGGACGCTGGGGCTTCTGCGCCCACATCTTCGCACGCTGATTATCGGCCTTATGGCCGCAATCGGCGTGAGCGTTTTCTACACCTTCAGCATCTCATCGGTCGTCCCGCTGCTGAAGGTCATCTTCGCCGAGCATGAGACGCTGCCGGAATGGCTCCACCGGCTGGAAACCCAGCGGCGGCTGGATGTTGCCATCGCGGCCGACACGCCGGACGCGCCCGACGGCCTGCGCCTGGACCACGTTCAGCCGGACTCGCGCAGCGCCGAGGTGCTGCGCGATGGCGACCGGATCGTGGCGATCGGCGGCGAGCCGCTCAGCTCGCACCGGATTCTGCGGCGGATCGCCGAGTGTCCCGAGCGGGCGCTGGGTCCGGTCACGGTGGAGTACGAAGGAGAGAGGCGCGAGGTTCACCTGACGCTGCGGGCGTATCACTGGTGGTCGCACGGTCTGGTGCGGATTGCGAGCGTGTTGCCGGCCGGCAAGGACGCCGACAGCCGGCTGTCGACCCTGGCGCTGGTGATGGCGGCGCTGGTGGTGGTGTCGCTGCTGGGGGGCGTGTTCCGGTTCATCAATGAGGGGCTGGTGGCGGCGGCCGTGCAGCGGGCGATGCACGATCTGCGGACGCAGCTTGCGGAGCACGTGCTGCGGCTGCCGGTGGATTGGCACAGCAAGCGGCCGCCGGGGGACACGCTGGGGCGGTTCGCGACGGATATCAGCAAGGTGGAGGTGGGGCTGTCGACGCTGTTCGGGAAGGTGATTCGCGAGCCGTTGAAGGCGGCGGGGGTGGTGGCGCTGACGCTGGCGATCGACTGGCGGCTGCTGGTGGTGGCGGTGCTGGGTGTGCCGATCGGGGCGGTGGTGATGCGGGTCTTCGGGCGGCAGGTGAAGAAGGCGCAGAAGCGGGCCAGCCAGAGCTGGGGGCGGCTGCTGGATCACCTGGGCGAGAAGCTGGCGGGCATCCGCATCGTCAAGGCGTACAACATGCAGCACGCGGAGAGCCGGCGCTTCGAGGGGGAGGGGCGGACGCTGACGCGGGCACAGACGCACATCGAGCTGGTGGATGCGGCCACGAACCCGGCCCTGGAGACGCTGGCCGTGCTGGGCGTGGCCGCGTTCGTGCTGTACGGCGGCAGCCGCGTGTTCAGCGGTCAGCTCGAGCCGCACCTGTTCTTCGCGGCCGTGGTCTGCCTGGGCGGCATCTTCGACCCGGTGCGGAAGATGGGGAACGTCTACAACCGGCTTCAGCAGGCGGACGCGAGCGCGCAGCGGCTGTACGAGCTGCTCGACACGCCGGTCGAGGTATCGCACGAGAAGGCCGGCCGGGTGCTGACCGGGCTGTCGTCGACGATCGAGTTTCGCGACGTGAGCTTCGTCTATCCGGAGACTTCGCAGCGGGTGCTGGATCATGTGAACCTGACGGTGCGCAAGGGGCAGGTGGTTGCGCTAGTGGGGCCGAACGGGTCGGGCAAGACGACGCTGATGTCGCTGCTGCTTCGGTTCTATGAGCCGACGAGCGGGGCGATCCTGATCGACGGTGTGGATATCCGCGAGGTGCAGCTCGAGTCGCTGCGGGCGCAGATCGGGCTGGTGACGCAGGACGCGGTGGTCTTCAGTGACACGGTCTTCTCGAACATCGCCTACGGCGGCAACGGCGTGTCGAACGAGACGGTGCAGCAGGCGGCCCGGCTGGCGCACGTGGACGACTTCATCCGCACGCTGCGGCACGAGGCGAACGGGCACGTGGCGACGGCGTACGAGACGCCGATCACGGCGCGTTCGCTGTCGGGCGGTCAACGGCAGCGGATCGCCCTGGCGCGGGCGATCCTGCGCGATCCGCCGATCCTGGTGCTGGACGAGGCGACGAGCCAGATCGACAGCGAATCGGAGCGGAAGATTCAGGAGGCGCTGGAGGATGTGACGCGGGGTCGGACGACGTTCATCATCGCGCACCGGTTCAGCACGATCTCGCGGGCGGACATGGTGGTGGTGCTGAACGAGGGGCGGGTGGTGGGTGTGGGGACGCACCAGGAGCTGCGGCAGAGCAGTCCGTTCTACCTGGCGCTGTGCGAGACGCAGCTTTCGCAGGTGGGGTGAGTGGAACGAACGCGGCGTGTGGCGATGGAGGTGCTGAGCCGCGCGCCTGGGCAGTGCGGGTGTCTCGCACACAGAATCCAAGCCGCGACCGTCTGTCCGCACCGAGCCGCGACCGTCAGGGAGCGGGCCAGTTTCACACGCGTCCCCGCGCAGCGCCGATGCACATCCAGCTTATCCGGCGACGGATCGTCTCATCGGAATCAGGTGGACGTCAACAGACGCTTCGCGGCTAGCGTATCCCCCTTCGCCCGCTCCTCACGGTCGCGGCTCGGATAGGTCCCGCACGGTCGCGGCTCTGTTCCCGACCATATCGGGCAGCGCGGGCGCCAGCGCCGGCCGGACGGAGGTCGCTCCGTGCGACCGCCGCGCGGCGCATGCTAGAATAGCGCAGGACCGCGACTACAGAGAGTAACCGCATGCGCTATCTCGGCTCCGCGACGAAGAAGCACGGCCGGCTGATCATGCCGGATACGTACGAAGAGACGCCCGACGGGCGGACCTACGAGGTCTTCGAGATCGACGGGACGCTGCTGCTGGCGCTCTCACCGGGGGATGTGCGGCGGATCACGAGGCTGAACACGATCGCGCTCAAGTCGATCGCCGACCACGGCAATTCGCTGGATGAACTGAGCTGAGGGCCGGCGCGGTGGAGTGGATCACGCTCCAGGATCTGCTGCTGATTCACGCCCACGCGGTGCGGCGGACGGGCGGCATGCCGGGTCTGCACAACCCGGCGGCGCTGTCGTCGGCGCTGCTGCGGCCGTTCCGCTCGTTCGGCGGGCAGGAGCTGTTTCCGTCGCTGCTGGAGAAGGTCGCGGCGACGATCCACTCGCTGGTGCAGTTTCATCCCTTTCTGGACGCGAATACGCCGACGGCGCTGGTGGCGGGCGACGTGTGCCTGCGGCTGAACGGGCGGCGGCTGTCGCCGTCGGCCGACGTGGAGGCGTATTTCTGGTCGATCGCGCGGGGGGAGCAGTCGGTCGAGCAGATCGCCGGGTGGCTCGGCTCTCACACGGAGCCGTGGGGCGATTCATAGTGGCGGCGGGTCAGCAGTCCCGCAACATGGGCAGCGCGGGCGTCTCGCCGGCCGCTTGCCCCGAACTGCGGCAGACGAGTGCGCCGTGCCCTGCGAGCCGTGTCGCAGCATCTGCGACTGATACTCCTCTCGCGGCGGCGCGGCCGGCGGGCTGGACTTTTCCGTTCCTGCGGATATATAACTCCTAGAACGCGGCGGCCGCGCCCCCGGACGGCGGGCCCGACCGGGCGGGAAAGGAGGGCGGCGGTGCCTGATCGTCGACACGTAGAGTTCTTCGGACCGGATCTGGCCCGCGGGCCGGTGATCTCGGGCAGCCCGCAGACGGCGGCCGTGCAGCTCGCGACGGCGCTGGCGCAGCTCCGGGCGCCGCTGCTGCGGTCGGATGACGAGCTGCGCGGGCATGCGGATTTCATTCGCGAGCTGGCGGACCGGCTCTTTCCCGACTGGGCGGCCGACGTGCGGCTCGACGTGGGCGATCTGAGCGGGTCGAGCATCGCCACGACGATCCGGGCGAACACGGGGACGTACAATCTGCTCGAGTGCTGGCTGGCGGACGGCAGCGGCGAAGGGCCGACCGCCACGGCGCCGGATGCGGTGACGTGGGACACGGGGGTGGTGGTGCGCGAGTTCGAGGTGCGCAAGCACTACCTGATCGTCACGCCGCAGACGTCGGTCGCGCAGGTGACGGTGCAGTACTCCGGGACGCGGAACTGGCGCTGGGCGGTGGCGCGAAACGGGCGGGTTTTCTACTCGAATCTGTTGATTTTCCCGTAA
>CAZXUI010000057.1:14105-17087 GCA_964643885.1 uncultured Planctomycetales bacterium | reverse complement strand
ACGCGCGGGCGGTGCGGGCGGGCGGTGTGCTGATGATCGCCGCCCTGCGCGGCGCCGAGACCCTCGAACGGAACCTCCACCTCGAGCAACCCGACATTGACGACCGCGATCCGCTTGGCCGGCACGACGCGGACGACCCGCCCGTCGCGATGGAAGCGCTTGGCGTAAACGCTGTCGCCCGGCTGGAGCGCGACCGCCTGCTCGTCCGTGAGCGACGGGACCGGCGGCGTCGTCCGCGGCGGCCGCTCGCGATGCGGCTGCCTGGGCCGCTGCGGCTGCGGCTGCGGCTGCGGCGCAGCGCGGTGGTCACCCCCGGCGCGGCGTTTCTCCCGGCGTGAATGGCCGGCCGTCTCGGCCGCGGCGGCGCGCGGCGGACGCGGCGGCTTGGGCGGCGGAGGCGGCGTCTCGGGCGGCAAGACGTCGCCCAGCGGGACCTCGACCGTGAAGGAGCCGACGTCGACCTCGGCCCGGTGCTGATCGAGCCGCATGCGGATGACGCGGCCGTCGCGGTCGAAGTCGCGGACGCGGACCGCGTCGCCGGGCTGGAGGTGCACGACGCGCTGCACCCAGGTCTGAAAGTCGCTCTGCTGCTTTTCGAGCAGGCGGCGGGCCTCGGCGGCCTCGCTGACGGCCTGGTCGGCGCGGAGCTGTGCGACCTCGGCGTCGCGGCGGGCGGTCTCGGCCTGGCGCTTGGCGGCGGCGGTACCGGACATGGCCCGGTGCAGGGCCTTGGCCCCGCGCGAGAGATTGTTTCGGGCGGCCTGGATGAGGCGCTTGGGCATGCCCAGGCGCTCGGCGATGTTGATGGCGTTGCTCATGCCGGGCTCGCCGATGCGCAGGTGATAGGTGGGGCGGTTCGTCTCGGGGTCGAACTCGACGCTGCCGTTCTCGGCCCGCGGGCGCGTGAGCGGAAAGGCCTTGAGGGCGCCGATGTGCGTGGTGGCGACGCAGCGGCAGCCGCAGCGCAGCAGCTCGTCGAGAATGGCCTGGCCGATGGCGGCGCCCTCGTCCGGGTCGGTACCGGCGCCGATCTCGTCGACCAGGACGAGCGTCCGGGAGCTGGCTTTGTGCAGCATCTCCATCTGGCGACGCAGATGGGCGCTGAAGGTGCTGAGCGACTGCTGCATGCTCTGCTCATCGCCGACGTCGATGAGGATGTTCTTGAAGATGCCCATGACGGAGCCCCGCTCGACGGGAACGGGCACGCCGGCCTGGGCCATGAGCGTCAGCAGGCCGATCGTCTTGAGCGTGACGGTCTTTCCGCCGGTGTTGGGGCCGGTGATGATCAGCAGGTCGAAATCGTCGCCGAGGCGATAGTCGATCGGGACGACGCTGTCCTGCGGCTCGCCGCCGCGGCGGCGGCGCTCCATCAGGTCGAGCAGCAGCGGGTGGCGGGCGCCGCGTACGGAGACGATCGCCTCGTCCTTGACCACCGGGCAGCGCAGGTCGAACGCCTGCGCGAAGCGCCACTTGGCGGTGATCAGATCGAGCACCGCGACCGCATCCAGCGTTTTGATGATCTGCTCGGCGTTGATGTAGACCTCGTGGCAGAGCTCCCAGAGCAGGCGGGAAATCTCCTCCGCCTCCTCCGCCCGCAGGTTGCTGATGCGGTTGTTGAGCTCGACGGCGCCGGCCGGCTCGACGTAGAGCGTCGCACCGCTGTCGGAGCTGCGGTGAATGATGCCCGGCAGCCGGCCGCGGTACTCGGTCTTGATCGGCAGGACCATGCGGTCGGCGTGAAAGGTGTGGTTCGGGTATTGCAGCAGGCGGCGAATGTCGGGGTCGTGCAGCAGCCGCTCGACGGTGCGGCGGATGTCGAGCGAGGCGGTCTCGATCTCGCGGCGGATGCGGGCCAGCTTCGGGCTGGCGTCGTCGCGCACGTGGGCCCGCTCATCGACGACGGACTGGATGCGGTCGGCGATGGTCTTGAAGTCGCCGATGCGCTGCGCCAGGTGGGCCAGCTCGGGCGTCTCGGGCGGCAGGTCGGACAGCCAGCGAGTAATCTCGTGCGTGCCGGCCAGCGTCGTACCGATGCGGGCGACTTCCTCGACCCCGACGCTCAGCGGCGGGGCGCAGCGGCGGACGGTTTCGCGGACGTCCTCGATGCCGCCGAAGGGCGGCAGGCCGCGCTCCTGCTGAACGCGGTGCAGCTCCTGGAACTGGTCGAACCAGCGGCGGACGAGCTCGGGCTTGGAGACCGGGCGGATGGCCAATGCCAGACCGCGGCCGAGCGGCGTCATGGCGTAGCCCGCCAGCAGCTCGCGCACGCGGAAGAAATCCAGACATTCGAACGTATGATCGTCCATGGTTTTCGATTGTCGCCGCCCGCCTTGCGGGTCACAATAGCGGATCGAACGCCGGGCTGCGAGCCTCTCGCCGGAGGTACATGGCAGCGGAAGCGGAAGACATGCGACGACGGGCCCGCCTGCTGATTATCGTGACCATTCCGATTGCATTCTGGCCGGTCTGGGGCGGTCCGGCCGCGGCGGCGCAATCGCGCCCGTTCCGGACCAGCGACGAGCTGTTCGAGACCGGCTCGCAGAAGCTCCTGGCGGGCGACGCGGCCGGGGCGGTGCTCGACCTGCGCGAGGCGCTGGCCCGCCGGCCGGAGCACGTGCCGACCGTGCTGCGGCTGGCGGAGGCGAGCGCGGCCGCGGGCGACCGGGCCGAGGCGCTGCGGCTGCTGGCGAATCTGCTGACGCAGCGGCCGGAGGCGATGGATGTGCGGATCGCGCTGGCGCGGGAGCGGCTGCGGGCGGGACAGTTCGACGCGGCGGTCGAGACGCTGCGGGCGCGGCACGACGAGTTGACGGCGGAAGGAATGCTGCTGTTGGCGGAGGCATACGCGGCCGCGGGGCGCGGGGACGCGCAGGCGGAAACGCTGGCGGAAGCGGTGCGGCGGTTCCGCGAGTCGGAGGCGGCCTGGACAGCGCGGATCGAGTGTGCGCTGCGGGCGGATCAATGCGGGCGGGCGCTGCGGCT
>CAZXUI010000057.1:12664-14005 GCA_964643885.1 uncultured Planctomycetales bacterium | reverse complement strand
CGGCGGTAGGGCTGGCGATCTTGCAGGCGCGGGAGGCGGCGCTGCTCGAGCCGGGTTCGGCGGTGTTGGACGAGGCGCTGGAGACTCTGGCGGGGCTGGCGCTGGAGTCGGACCGGATCGACGAATACCTGCGCTACGTACGGCTGATGGCGGATCGGCGGCCGGATCAGGCGGATGAGATTCTGCTGGCGACGTATCTGAAAGTGGCGGAGCGGTACAACCAGGGCGGGGACGCGGGTCTGTGTGCGGCGTTTCTGCGGCGGGCGATGACGCTGCGGCCGGACGATCTGGAGCTGAAGCTGCGCTGCGCGGATGCGGAGTGGGACGCGCAGCGTCACGAGGAAGCGCGACGGTTGTATCGAATGGTGCTGGAGGCGGAGCCGACGCATCCGCAGCGGGTGCGGATGCTGGAGCGCGTGGCGGGTCCGCCGTAGGAGCTTGCGGCCTGCTGCGATTGCCGTACCGATCGGAAGTGGTGGGGTTATGGAGACAGCCGGCGAGCCGATGCGGGACGCGGTTGTGCGTCCGGGCGAGCCGCCGCCGAGCTGGCGAACCTGGCGCTGGCTGGACCGGGCGCTGGCGTGGCTGACGCCGCCGCTGGGATGGCTGCTGGATTACGGCTGCGGCGAGGGGGCGCTTCTGGAAGTGGTCAAGGATTATTGCGACGAGGCGCACGGGGTGGACGTCGATGCGGCGGCGATCGCCGAAGCGCGGAAGCGCTGTCCGACGTGCCGTTTCGACGTGATCGGGCTCGACGGCCGCACGAGCTATCCGGATGAGAGCTTCGACACGGTCACGCTGATCGAGGTGATCGAGCACGTGCCCGACGAGCGGGCGACGCTGAACGAGGTGGCGCGGCTGCTGCGGCCGGGCGGTCGGCTGCTGCTGACGACGCCGCACGCGGGGCTGCTGACTTTTCTGGATCCGGGGAATCTGAAGTTCGTGTTTCCCAGGCTGCATCGCTTCGTTCATCGCCGGGTGCTTCGCGATGACGCGTACTACCAGCGGCGGTTCGAGCAGACGGCACAGATCGGGCTGATCGGAGATATCAGCACAAGCCGGGATCGGCGGCCGTGGCACCGGCACTATCGCCAGCGGCGGATCGAATCGTTCGCGCCGGCGAGCCTGCGGGTCCGGCGGGCGGAGGTGTTCTTTCCCGGTCTGCGGGCATTTCTGCTGCTGGGGCAGATATTTCGAGTCTTGTCGGCCGGGCGGATTCGGGACCTGCCCGGGCCGCTGCGGGCGCTGGAGCGGCGCGCGAGCCGGCTGAGAACGCGGCTGGGGGATCAGCTCGTGATGGAGTTCACGCGGGTGTGATTCGAGCCGCGAGCGCCAGGGAAC
>CAZXUI010000057.1:0-12564 GCA_964643885.1 uncultured Planctomycetales bacterium | reverse complement strand
TCAGCTCGTGATGGAGTTCACGCGGGTGTGATTCGAGCCGCGAGCGCCAGGGAACTGAGCCGCGGCCGAGAGGGATCCGAGCCGAGAGCGCCAGGGATCCGAGCCGCGAGCCTCACTGGCTCCGCGGACGGCGGACGGAGCGCGGCCGGCGCGGGGCGCGGGTCTCGACCGGGACGGGCGTGATGCGCCAGATCTCGTCGGCGTATTCGCGGATCGTGCGGTCACTGGAGAAGCGGCCGCAGCGGGCGATATTGAGGATGACGCTGCGCATCCATGCGGCCGGCTCGCGCCACAGATCGTCGACGCGCTGCTGGGCCGCCAGGTAGGAATCCATGTCTGCCAGGAGGAAGTAGCGGTCGCCCTCGCGCAGCAGCCAGTCGTACACCGGCGCGAACAGGTCGGGCTGCTGCGGAGAGAATTCGCCGGAGCGGATGGCGTCCAGCGCGCGGCGAATTTCCGCGCTGTCGTGATAGATGTCGTGCGGGTTGTAGGTGCCGGTGCGCTGGGCGACCTGCTCGGCCGTCAGGCCGAAGAGGAAGAAGTTCTCCTCGCCGACGGCCTGGCGGATCTCGATATTGGCGCCGTCGAGCGTGCCGATCGTCAGCGCCCCGTTGAGCGCGAGCTTCATGTTTCCGGTTCCGGAGGCCTCCTTGCCGGCGGTGGAAATCTGCTCGGAAAGGTCGGCCGCGGGGATGATCTGCTCGGCGAGCGTCACGCGGTAGTTGGGCAGGAAGATGACTTTGAGCTTCTCGCGGACGCGCTCGTCGCCCTGAATCTTGCGGGCGATTTCGTTGATGAGCTTGATGATCAGCTTGGCCCGCCAGTAGGCGGGCGCGGCCTTGGCGCCGAAGATGACGACGCGCGGGACGGGGTCGTAGTGCGGGTCGGCCAGAAGCCTCTGATAGACGATCACGAGCCGCAGGGCGTTCAGGAGCTGGCGCTTGTATTCGTGCAGGCGCTTGATCTGCACGTCGAAGAGGAAATCGACCGGCAGCTTGATGCCATGGCGGCGATGCACGGCCTCGGCCAGGCGCTGCTTGTTGGCCCGCTTGATCTCGCCCAGCTCGGCCTGGAACTCGGGATCGTCGGCCAGCGGCTCGAGCTTGCGGAGCTGCTCGAGGTCGCGGACCCACCCTTCGCCGATGCGACGGGTGATGGCGGCGGCCAGGCCGGGATTGCAGGCCAGCAGCCAGCGGCGGGGCGTGACGCCGTTGGTCTTGTTGACGAACTTGTCGGGCCACATCTGGGCGAAATCCGGCACCAGGTGCGTGCGAAGCAGCTCGGTGTGCAGGGCGGCCACGCCGTTGACGTGGTGGCTGCCGACGATGGCCAGGTGGGCCATGCGGATGCCCTTGAAGGGCGATTCCTGCACCAGCGACATGCGGCGGCGGCGGGCGACGTCGCCCGGCCAGCGCTTCTCGACCGAGTCCAGGAAGCGCTTGTTCAGCTCGTAGATGATCTGGAGATGCCGCGGCAGGACGCGCTCGAGCAGCTCGACCGGCCAGACCTCGAGCGCCTCCGGCAACAGCGTGTGGTTCGTGTAGCCGAAGCAGGCCTGCGTGATCTCCCAGGCCCGCATCCAGGGGATGGCCCGCTCGTCGAGCAGGATTCGCATCAGCTCGGCCACGGCGAGGGCGGGATGCGTATCGTTGAGCTGGATGGCGACCTTGTCGGGCAGCGCGTCGATCGTCTCGTGGTCCCGGTCGTAGCGGCGGAGGATGTCGCTGAGCGTGCAGGCGACGAAGAAGTACTGCTGGATCAGGCGCAGCTCGCGGCCGGCCTCGTGGCGGTCGTCGGGGTAGAGCACCTTCGAGATCGTCTCGCTCATGGCCTTTTCGCGAATCGCCTCGACGTAGCCGCCGCGGTTGAAGGCGTCCAGGTCGAAGGCCTCGCCCGCGCGGGCGGACCAGAGGCGGAGCAGGTTCACCGTCCGCGCGCCGTAGGCGACCATGGGGATGTCGTACGGCACGCCGACGACGGTGCGGCCGGCCCGCCAGACCGGCCGGAACTGGCCGTCGGCGGCAAAGGCGGTCTCGACATGGCCGTAGAGGCGGACGGAGGTGCTCTGCTCCAGGCGGGGGATTTCCCAGGGCGAGCCGAAGCGGAGCCAGTCGTCCGGCCGCTCGACCTGCCAGCCGTCGACGATGTCCTGGTCGAAGATGCCGTACTCGTAGCGGATGCCGTAGCCGTAGGCGGGGTACTCGAGCGTGGCCAGCGAATCGAGGAAGCAGGCGGCCAGGCGGCCGAGGCCGCCGTTGCCCAGGCCGGCGTCGGGCTCGTATCCGCAAAGGGCGTCGAGGTTGACGCCGATCTTGCCGAGCTGCTCGCGGACCGGTTCGAAGAGGCCGAGGCGGACGAGGTTCATCCTGAGCTGGCGGCCGAGCAGGTATTCGAGCGAGAGGTAGTAGACGCGCTTGGCGTCGCGGCGGCGGTAGGTGGTCTGGGTGGCGATCATGCGATCGACGATGCAGTCGCGGACGGCGTAGGCGAGGCTGACGAACTGGTCGTGGGTGGTGGCGGTCTGCCAGTCGCGGGCCTGGGTGAAGTGCAGGTGCTGGCGGAAGCCGCGGACGATCGTTTCAGCGCGCGGGTCAAATGGTCCGCGCCGCGTGCGGGTCGTCGTCTTCTGGAATGGTGTCGTGCTCATGGCGTACTTCGCCTCCGCGCCGGGGCGGTGAATTGCTAGCCGCCGATGATCTTCTGGATCGACACACCGACGCCGCTGAGGCTCTCGCCCGCGACGAGGCCCGCACAGCAGGCCACCAGGAAGCGCTTGGCAAGCGAGGGAGAGGCGCCGGCGAAGACCGCCGCGGCCAGCCCGCCCAGAAAAACCGACACTCCATTGTACGCCGGAATGACGAAGGCCAGGCCGAGGCTGGCGGCGCTGGGGACGACCCAGCGGGCCCTGCGCGGGATGAGCTTTTCAGCCACCGGCAGGGCGACGCCGAGGGCGGCGGCGATGGCCATGGCTGTCACGGTGCCGCTCGGCAGAGCGGAGAGGCCCACCTGGAAGACCTCGGCGACGGCCTTCCACGCGGCCACCGCGATGGCCGGCCACTCCTCGGTCAGGAGCTGCTCCTTGGGGTTGGGGATCATGATCAGGTAGACGGCCGAGCCGACCAGCGAGCCGGCCAAGGCGCCGAAGATCTGGGCGACCGATTGCAGCCGCGGCGAGGCGCCGATCAGCTGGCCGGTCTTGAGGTCGTGCAGAAGGTCGGCGCACTGGCTGGCGGCGCCGCCGGTGACGTTCGCAGCCATGAGGTTGGGGGCTGGGTTCTGGGGCACGAGCACGCCGAAGACGAGCTGGGTGACTTTGCCCATGGGGCCGACGGGCGTGATGCTCGTCTCGCCGGAGACACGGGCGGCCACGAGCGCGAGCACGAACGAGAGCAGCACACCGAGCACGGCGGCCCACCAGGCGATCGCGAAGAAGGAGACCTGAAGCGCGACGGAGACGATCAGGGCGACGATCAGGCCGGTCGCGAACCAGGCGGCGGTGACTTCGTGCGGGCTGCGCTGCGGGCGGCCGGCGTCGCCGTCGAACTTGCTGCCGCCGAAGGGAACGGCCGAGAGAACCGAGCGCCAGGAGAAGCTGAAGGAGACGAGCGAAGCGACGACCATCAGCGTGACGCCCGGCCAGAGCAGCCACTTGTTCATGTCGCCGAAGTTCGCATCCGCGCGGCGGAGCGACGTGCCGGCGGTCAGCAGTGCCAGCGAGGCCGTGAAATCGGGATTGTCACTGACGGCGGCGAGGGCCTGCTTGTCGTCCGGAGCGAGCTTGCCGGTGACGCTGAGGCGCTGGTTTCGGGCGTCGTAGACGACGCCGCCGGCCAGCTCGACGACGTCCCGGCCGGCGGTGTCGATCAGCGGCCGGCGGGAGCGCTCATAGAGCTCGTTAACGGCACTGCGGAAGGCGGCGATCCGTTCCGCCTGCGGGGGCTGAGGCTTGGCAAGCCAGTCGGGGGTCCACTGCTCGAGCAGCGAGGGCTCGTAGGTCTGCGCGAGAGCGGCCCGTTCGAGCATCAGAGCGCGGGCCTCGTCGCTCATGAGACCGATTGCGGTCAGCTTACCGCCGGCGGCGTCGAAGCGGACGACGTGGGCGAACTTGCGCGGGATCATCGGCAGCTCGCAGTCGGGCAGAGCGGCCAGCGGTGTGCTGAAGCGGACGTAGCGCGTCGTGACGAGGGCGGCCTCGGCTGCGGCTTGTTCATCCGTCGGGTGGAGCTGCGAAGCGAAGAACAGCTTCAGCACGGCCTGCTGGTAGAGCGGGTCGTCGCTCTTGGCGAGCAGCTCGTCGCGCTGCTCGGGCGTCATGACGCCCTTGTAGACGAGTGTGTGATTGCCGTCGTCATAAGACGCGAAGCTGCGCGGCTCCGGCTCGAACTCGACGCCGGCCGGCAGGAAGATGAGCGGCTCGCGGACCGTGAGGCGCATGTGGCCGGTGTGCAGCAGCCAGGGCGCGACGACGGCATAGGCCAGCACCGCGCCGACGACGAGCGAGACGCAGGCGCGCAGGCCGATGATGCCGCCGACGCCGACCATCAGCAGCGAGGGATCGAGCGAAAAGGTGAGCGACTTGGCCTTGAAGCCGCCGACGGCGACGCCTTCGGGGGCCCATTTCTCCAGCTTGAACGAGGCAAGGCCGGGGATCTTGGTCTGCCACTGGTACTGCGTGAGCAGATAGAGCAGAGCCGCGACGACGGCGGAGCTGAGCAGCACCATCGCGCGGCGGATGGCCTCGGAGCCGCGGGCGTACATCTCGCGCAGCGTCTCGGCCGAGGCGATGCCGAGGGCGAAGGGCAGCTTGTCGACCAGCAGCATCTGCCGCCGCAAGGCGATGGCCAGCGTGATGCCGACCATGCAGACGGAGAAGACCCATAGCGCGAGATAGTGCCAGGTAAGCGTCTGGCCGGTGAGCATTGCCAAGGCGGGGATGGGCGCGACGAGTCCCGCGGAAGAGACCGAGGCGCCGGACGAGCAGGCCGTCTGGTTGATGTTGTTTTCGAGGATGCCCCAGGGACGCGTGCCGAACAGCCGGCTCAGCGACATCCAGAAGGCGTAGCTGAGCAGCGCGGCCGTGATCGACATGTTGAAGCTCCAGCCGATCTTGAGGCCGGTGTAGATGTTGCACATGGAGAGCACGGCGCCGAGAAACATGCCGGTCAGGACGGCCCGGACGGTGAATTGAGGCGAGACGGTGTCCAGCGGCAGCGGCTCGGGCTCGTGGCTGCCGCCGGCGCTGTCGTGCGTCTCGGGCGGAGGCACGGGCGTCTGCGTGGCGGGTCCCTGGAGGTGAGCGGCTGCGGGTGGTGATTGGTCGGCTCGGTTCACGATGAGGCTCTCCGGAGCGGCCAGGGATTGTGACGCGGGCGGCGCGGCGGCCGGAGCGGCGGACGGGCGCGAGCGCGGCCGAGCGGCGCGGGTCACGGTATTGAATCAGCGATACGCAGCGGCCCGTTGCACCGCGTTTCAGAGCGGCGATGGTATGACGGGCGGCTTGCGTGCGTCAACCGACGGGCGGGGCGGCCGCGTTGAAGGCGGTGCGAGGGCGGCATAAACTGCGCTGCTCGCGGAGCAGTCCGGTCATGTGAGCATTACGCGAAAGGAAGGGGCGCCATGGCGGAGCCGAAGCGCAGTCTCGGACCGATCGTGCTGGAGGAGACTGCCGGCGAGAAGGCCTATTGCCAGTGCGGCTGGTCGGAGAATCTGCCCTACTGCGACGGGTCGCACGCCCGCATGCAGACGGGTTGCAGCCCGATCGTCTGCGAGCTGAGCGAGCCGGGCAGGAAGGCGGTCTGCCAGTGTCACGCCAGCGGCAATCTGCCGTGGTGCGACGGGACGCACAAGAGCCTGCGGGCGGGCCAGGCATAGCGGGCGGCCGCGGGCGGATGAGTGAGCCGATCGCAAGCTGCTCGCTGGAGATTCGCGTCCGATACGCGGAAGTGGACGCGATGGGTTACCTGCACCATGCCCGCTACCTGGTCTATTTCGAGATGGGGCGGACCGAGCTGCTGCGGATCAACGGGCTGCGCTATCGCGATTTCGAGGAGCAGGGGCTGTTCTACGTGGTGGCACGGTTGTCTTGCCGGTATCGGGCGCCGGCCCGCTACGATGACCTGCTCGAGCTGACGACCCGCACGACCCGGCTCTCGCCGGTGCGGGTCGATCACGCCTACGAGCTGCGTCGCGACGGGCGGCTGCTGGCCGAAGCGGAATCGACGCTGGTGCTGATCGACCGGACCGGCCAGCCGACGCGGCTGCCCGACGCCTGGTATGAGCGGCTGTGCGGCAACGGCCCCGTGGAGACGGGCGAACCGGGGAGACCCTCAGCGTGAGATGGAGCGAATGAATACCGTGAAGATCGAAATGGAGATCGGGACGGCCGGCGAAAGCTGGGGCCGGGCGGTGCTGGAGCTGGACGCGGACAAGTGCCCGAAGACGGTGGAGAACTTTCTGCGCTACGTGGATGAGGGGTTCTTCGATTCGACGATCTTCCACCGCGTCATCCCGACCTTCATGGTCCAGGGCGGCGGATATGCCGCCGGCGGGCAGAGCAAGGATCAGGGGGCGCACCCGCCGGTCGAGAACGAGGCCGCCAAGGGACGCAAGAACGAGCGCGGCACGATCGCGATGGCGCGGACGAGCGACCCGCACTCGGCCACGTCGCAGTTCTTCATCAACGTGGCGGACAACGCCTTCCTCGATCATCCCGGCAGCGATGGATGGGGGTATTGCGCGTTCGGCTGCGTCGTTGAGGGGATGGAGCTGATCGACCGCGTCAAGGACGTGGAGACGAAATTCAATCCCAAGATGGGCGAGGCGTCGATGCCGGTCGACCCGCCGGTGATTCGCCGCATGCGGCGAGTCGGAAAGTAGTCCGGCGCGTGGGCACTCACTCGCCGCATCCGATCCGCAAGCCGGCGGCGCTCGCCGCGACCTGGCGAACGCTCGTGGGCGTGATTCTCGGCACGACCCTCATTCCGGCCGCCCCGGCCGGCCCGGCCGAGCAAAGCCCAACGGACCCCGCCCCGCAGAATGCGCCGAGCACGGCGGCAGCCGCGACACAACCGGCGTCGCAAGGCGCGGCCGACAGCCTGCCGGCGGACGCCGGGCTGGCCGGCTTCCGCACGCATTGGCGGCAACGCCAGCTCCTGATCGAGCAGAGAATCGTCGAACTGGCCGACGCGGCGGAAATCCGCAAGGTGGCGCGGACGCTGGGCGAACGGCCGCACATCGCGGGCACGACGCAGCAGGCCCGCACGCGCGATTTCGTGATCGAGACGATGACGGGCTGGGGGCTTCAGCCAAGCCTGGCCGAGTATGAGGTGTACCTGCCGTTCCCGGCGACGCCGGTGCTGGAGCGGGTGGAACCGGAGCCGAAGCGCTTCGACGTGCGCGAGCCGCCGCTGCGCGACGACGACTATTCGCTGCGGCCGGTGCCGCTCGGCACGGTCCACGGCTACAGCGGCACGGGGGACGTGACGGGCGAGCTGGTGTATGTGAACTACGCGCGGCCGGAAGACCTGGACCGGCTCGAGCAGCTCGGAGTGCGCCTGGAGGGGCGGATTGCGATCGCCCGCTATGGGCGGCTCTATCGCGGCTACAAGGTGCTGAATGTGCAGCAGCGCGGCGCGGTGGCGTGTCTGCTCTTCAGCGATCCGATGGACGACGGGTACTTTCGCGGCACGCCCTATCCGGCCGGGCCGATGCGGGCCGAATCGAGCGTCCAGCACGGCAGCGTAAAGGTCGGGCCGCCGGGCGATCCGACGACGCCGGGATTTCCATCGCTGCCGGGTATGGGACGGCTGGCACCGGAGGATTCGCCGTTCCTGGTGCGGATTCCGAGCCTGCCGATCGGGCACGCGATCGCGCGCGAGCTTCTGGCGGGGCTGGGGGGTGAGGAGGTGCCTCAGGAGTGGCAGGGGGCGCTTCCGCTGCGCTATCACCTCGGGCCGGGGCCGGTGAAGCTGCGCGTGAAGGTCGAGGATGACGGCGGCACGCGGCGGATCTGGAACACGTTCGGGCGCATCACGGGCAGCGAGTTTCCCAATGAATGGGTGATCGCCGGGGCCCATCGCGACGCCTGGTGCTGCGGCGCGGCCGACAACGTCTCCGGCTGCGCGAGCGTGCTGGAGGCGGCGCGCATCTGCGCGGAGCTGGCCAAGGCCGGCTACCGGCCGCGGCGGACGATCATCTTCGCGACCTGGGACGCAGAGGAATGGGGCATCATCGGCTCGGCCGAGTGGGCGGAGCAGTTTCGCAGCGAGCTGGAGGCGCGGGCGATCGCCTATATCAACCAGGACATGGTCGCGACGGGGCCGAGCTTCGGCGCGTCGGCGAGCCCGTCGCTGGCGGCGTTCGTGCGCGAGGCGACGCGGGCCGTTCCGCATCCGGACCAGCCCGAGAAGACGATCTACGACGTGTGGCGCGGCGAGCGGCCGGCGGAGATCGAGCTCGGAACACCCGGGGGTGGGTCGGATCACGCCCCGTTCTCGCTCTACCTGGGCATTCCGGTCACGGCGCACGGCTTCGGCGGGCGGCAGGGAATCTATCACTCGCTCTATGACACGCCGCAATGGATGGAGCGCTTCGGCGACCCGGGCTATCGGCGGCACCGGGCGAACGCGATGCTGACGGCCGTGCTGATGCTGCGCCTGGCGAACGCCGATGCGCTGCCGCACGATCTGGGGCATGTGGGGCGGCAAATCGTGACGCGCCTGGACGAGCTGGAGACGGAGCTGGCGGACGGCGAAGCGATCGGCGCGCGCAGCGCCGCGCTGGCGGCTGTGCGCGCGGCCGCGCAGCAGTTCGCAACGGAGGCCGAGAAGCTGGTCGAGCTGCGGCGGGCGATCGACTGGGACAAGGTCGAGCAGGCCACGGTCGGCGTCTTCAACGGGTTGCTGCGGGACGCGGAACTGAGCCTGACGCGGCCGGACGAACCGGAGGGAGCGGTCGGCGCGGCCACGGGGGCCGAGACCGCGGATCCAGCGGCTTATTTCGAGCGCAACCTGGTCTACGGCATCGAGCCCGGGTCCGGCTACGGGTTGCAATGGCTGCCGCACCTGCGGCGGGCGATCGATCGTGGCGACGCGGCGGCCGCCGCGGCCGAGGCGCAGGTGCTGGCGGGGCAGCTTCACACGGCGACGCAGCACGTTGCGCGGGCGACGGCGCTGCTGCGGCGCTCCGCGGAGCGAAGCGCGGAGGCGGCGGCCGAGCACGCGGGGGATTAAGCACGGGCCTGGCCGGTTCGCGGCGGGAGCATAGGGGACCGGGCTCGGGGCTGCGCGGGGGCGGGATTGCGGTCCCCCCCTGCTCGTGCTACGAATCGCAGCATGCGAGCCGACGGACGACGTGACGATAAGCTCCGCCCGGTGGAGTTCAGGCGCGGATTTACGCAAACCGCGGCCGGCTCGGTGCTGACGCGCTTCGGCCGCACGCTCGTGCTCTGCACGGCCAGCATCGAAGAGGGCGTGCCGCCGTGGCGCGAGGCGAGCGGGCATGGCTGGCTGACGGGCGAGTACGAGATGCTGCCGGGCTCGACGCGGCCGCGGCGGCCCCGCGAACGGATGCGGATCGACGGCCGGACGCAGGAGATCCAGCGGCTGATCGGCCGTTCGCTGCGAGCGGCGGTGGACCTGGCGCGGCTGGGTCCGCGGACGATCTTCGTGGATTGCGAAGTGCTTCAGGCGGACGGGGGGACACGGACGGCGGCGATCAGCGGGGGCTACGTGGCGCTGTGCGACGCACTGCGCGAGGGGCGGCAGCGAGGGCTGTGGGAAGAGTCGGTTCTCGTGGCCGGTGTGGCGGCGGTGAGTGTCGGGATCCTCGGCGGAAGGCTTCTGCTGGACCTGGACTACGAGGAGGATTCGGCGGCCGAGGTGGACTGCAACCTGGTCCGGACCACGCGCGGGGAGTGGATCGAGGTTCAGGCGACGGGTGAGCGGGGAACGTTCGGCGACCCGGAGCTGGAGGCGTTGACGCGGCTGGGGCGGCAGGGAATCGAGCAGCTCTTTGCGCTTCAGCGGCAGGCGCTGGGCGACGGAAGCGGTGCGGCATGAGCCGGAGGGTGGGTCGATTGACAATGATCGGCGCGTTTGTGGCGGCGGCGCTGTTGATCGGCTGCGAGGCGGGCGGAGGCGCGATGCGACTGGGTTCGCCCAGCGAGCCGGAGGACATCTATGCGATCCGCTGCCTGACGCTGGCGGGGCCGGACCGGATGCAGACGGCGACGCGCGCCCAGGAGTTGCTGCGGGGCGTTTCGGGCCTCAAGCCGAACCTGGTTCAGGTAATTCACGACGACGACGCGAGCACGGTCTATTACGGTCGGTACACCAGGGTTTACGACGCGCGCGCAGGGCGTGAGAGCTTTCGACCGGATCCGATGAAGGACCTGGAGCTGATCCGGCAGCTTTCGCTACCGGCGGCGGACGCGCGCTCCGGTCAGGCGTATGACTGGCCGTTTCTGCATGCGACGATCGAGGTGTTGCCGACGCCGCGGGCCGCGAACCCGGACTGGGACCTCGGCAACAAGCGAGGCTGGTGGTCGTGGCACGTGGCCGTCTTCTACAACGTGGGGGAGATGCGGCAGCGCAAGACGGTGGCGGAGCAGTACTGCAAGCTGCTGCGCGAGCAGGGGGAGGAGGCGTATTACTATCACGGACCGGTCCGCAGCTCGGTCTGCATCGGGCTGTTTCCGCGGGAGGCGATTCAGCGCTACGAATCGCGTGATCCGTTTACGGGCCGCGTCACCAGCACGAACCGGATCGTCGATCCGCGCATGCTCGAGTTGCAGAAGCGCTTTCCGAACAACCTGGAGAACGGCCACCGCATGCGCGAAGTGCAGCGCGACCCGGGAACGGGCAACGTAACGGAGAAGGAGGCCGCGCCGTCGTTTCCGGTTCTGACGCCCTGGGCCGAGGCGCAGCTCTCCGGCCGGGTGCGGTGAGCGGATGGCGACCTTGCTGCTGGCGACGCGAAACGCGGGCAAAATCCGCGAGATCCGCGAGTTGAGTGCCCGCAGCGGGCTGGCGTGGCGCGGTCTGGACGAGTTCCCCGCGGTGGCCGAGGCGCCGGAGCACGGGGCGACGCTGGCCGAGAACGCCCGGGCCAAGGCGCTCTATTACTCCGCGGCCACGGGTCTGCCCGCGCTGGCGGATGACTCGGGGCTCGAGGTCGACGCGCTCGGCGGCCGGCCGGGCGTGGATTCGGCGGTTTTCGCAGGCCAGCCGCGTGACGACGCGGCCAACAACCGCAAGCTGATCGAGCTGCTGCGCGGCGTGGCGGAGGGACACCGCTCAGCGCGGTTCCGCTGCTGCATGGCGCTGTGCGAGGGCGGGCGGATCGTGCTGGAGACGAGCGGCACGGTGGAGGGGCGGATCGTCGACGAGCCCCGCGGCACCAACGGCTTCGGCTACGACCCGCACTTCTTCGTGCCGCAGCTCGGCCGCACGCTGGCGGAGCTGCCCAGCGAGCAGAAGAACGCGATCAGCCATCGCGGGCAGGCGCTGCGAGAAATGCTGCGATTGATCGCCGCCCGGGCCGGATGCGAGGCGCTGTGACCCCCGGCCGGTCGGCGCCCTGCCGGTCGGCCCGCTGCCGGCGCGGTAGTGCAAAGCTCCGCTCTGCACCCCCCCTACTGCTTGTCCTTCTGCTCCGGCGGCACGTAGTTGGGGATCGCAGCCTCGGTCCCGAAGAAGAAGTCTTCCATGTAGCGCTTCAGGACCTTGTTGGCCTCGTCGCTGGTCGGGTCCAGGCGGAACTCGTTCATGATCATCCGCATCGTGTCGGTCCACATCGCCCAGGCCTTGGCCGAGACGAACTCCTGGATGCGTCTGCGGACTTCCGGGCCGCCGATGAGCAGTGCAACGCGCAGAGCCCGCTCGCCGTCGGGCGTGTCTGGATCGATCGCGGGAAGCTCCTCCCCGAGCTTGGCGCACATCACCGTCTTTGCCGCCATACTGCCGCTCTCCTTTCGCTTTCAGCAGATGATAGAGCGCCGGCTGCGGCCTGCCCAGCCGCGGGGCCGCCCCGCCCGACGCGGCACGATCAGCGCGAAACGAGCTGGAAGATGTTGAAGAGGATGCTGGCGGCCAGCGCGACGCCGAGCATCACCGCCAGCGCCGTGGGAACCGTGCCCTCGCGGTACGAGGCGGCCGCCAGCTCGCGCTGCTGCTCCTGCCCGCGGGCGAGCGTGGCGAAGACGTCGTGGTCGAGCTTCTGCTGGGCGTAGTGCGGCACCTGGCCGCGGGCCAGCAGGTCCAGGTCCTGGAGGACTTCCTTGCAGCTCGGGTAGCGCTCGTCTCGGTTCTTGGCCATCATCATCTCGATCGCCGCGGCGCAGCCGGCCGTCAGGCGCGTGTTGATGTGGTCCGGCGGCGTGAGCGGCTCCTTGAGGTGCTTGTGCATGACCGCCGAGGGCGTCGGGGCCTCGAACGGGACGCGCCCGGTGACCATGTGATAGAAGGTCGCGCCGAGCGAGTAGATGTCGGCCCGGTGGTCGATATTGACCTCGCCGCGGATCTGCTCGGGGCTGATGTAGTAGGGCGTGCCGTAGGCCCGCCCGGC
>CAZXUI010000056.1:4712-30773 GCA_964643885.1 uncultured Planctomycetales bacterium | reverse complement strand
GGATGTCGGCCTCGTCGCGCACGCCGCCGAGCGCGATGCGGATGAAGCGGCGGCCGAGGGCACGAGCGATGCTCTGGCCGAGCGAGGTCTTGCCGACGCCGGGCGGTCCGGCGAAGCAGAGGATCGGTCCCTTGCCTTCGGGGTTGAGCTTGCGGACGGCCAGGTACTCGACGATGCGGCGCTTGATCTTGTCGAGGCCGTAATGGTCCTCGTCCAGGATGCGCTGGGCGCGATCGAGATCGAGATTGTCCTCGGTCCTGACGCTCCAGGGCATCTCGACGAGCCACTCGAGATAGTCGCGGATGACGCCGCTCTCCGGCGAGATCTGCGGAATGCGCTTGAGCCGCTCGAACTCGCGGTCGGCCTCCTTCTGAACGGCCTCGGGCATGCTGGCGGCCTGGATGCGCTTGCGCAGGTCGTCGAGCTCGGCCGAGCGCGAATCCTCCTCGCCCAGCTCCTTCTGGATGGCCTTGAGCTGCTCGTGCAGGAAGTACTTGCGCTGCGACTCGTCGATCTGGTCGCGCACGTCGGTCTGGATCTTCTGCGCCAGCTCGAGGATTTCGAGCTGGTTCTGGAGCGTGGCGTTGACCTTGCGCAGGCGGTCCATGATCTCGAAGGTCTCGAGCAGCTCCTGCTTCTGCACCAGGCCCAGCGAGAGATTGGCGGCCAGGAAGTCGGCCAACCCGCCGGGCCGCTCGATGCTGGCGAGAATCTGAAGCGCTTCGTCGGGCACGTTCGGGCTGAGGCGGATGACCTGCTCGGCGGTCGTGCGGGCGCTGTAGGCCAGGGCCTGGAGCTCGAGCGAGTCGGTGACGCGGTCCTCGTGGGTGTTGATCAGCGCTTTCCAGTAGGGCTCGGTGGCGACGAACTGCTCGAGGCCGACGCGGACCAGGCCGTGCACCAGCAGGCTGTTCGAGCCGTCGGGCATGCGCAGCAGCTTGAGCACCTGCGCCGCCGTGCCGACGCGGTAGATGTCGTTGATGCCGGGGTCTTCGACGTCCTCGCGCCGCTGGGTGAAGATGGCCAGCAGCTTGCTGCCGGCCAGCACGTCGTCGATCAGGCGCTTGGACTTCTCGCGGCCGATCGTCAGCGGCATGACCGTGCCGGGGAAGACGACGACGTTGCGGACGGGCAGCACAGGCAGCTCGCGCGGGATGTCCGGCAGGCGGTCCTCGTCGCGGGTGGGCGCCGCCGGCTGCTCGGGCTTGGCGCCGTCGCTCGCGTCGCGATCGCGCGTATTCAGGGCTTTGATGCTCTCGGCAGCCGGATCCATAGGTAGCCTCGCGAGTACGTGGCGTCGATGGCGTCCATCTCGACCTGTTCGGGCAATTCGATTTCGCGGCGGAAGGCGCCTTCGTTGATCTCCATCAGGTAGAGGCTCAGCGGCCCGCACTCGCCGTCCGGGCGGGGCTGGTCGCGGCGGCCGCTGAGACGCAGGAGACGGCCTTCGGCGCATTCGACGCTGATCCGTTCGTGCTCGACGCCGGCGAGCTCGACGCAGATATGGACGGCGTCGCGCGTTTCGTAGACGTTCATCGCGGGTTGCCACTCGCCGGAGTCACGGAAGTGGACGAAGCTGCGTTTGAGCATCTCGTCCATGATGCTCTGGAGCTTCTGCGACCACTCGTCGAATTCCCGGCCGACTCCGAACTTGTCGATGGGCATGGATGCACCCGAACCTTACGGCAGGCACCGCGCCGTCGCGTGTCCGGATTCTACAGCGAATTGAGCGCGCGTGGGCGGGTTGTCTGCAACTGTCGGCCGGGTCGTGCCGATGAGAACAGCAGGGGCGCAGAAGCTGCCGCTACGGAGTCGATGCGGAGTCGATGCGGAGTCGGTGCGGGCGGAGCGGCGCAAGCCGACCGTCGCGGGCGGTCTGCGGCTCTGGACGCACGGTGGGGCGCGGTTATAGTTCCGGCGTGGCGCGGTCCTGCCGGTATCGCGGCCGCCGCGCCGAGAAGTCGAGGAGTGTGCCATGCAACGGATTGCACCCGCACTGCTTCTGACGGTGATCATCGTCGGTTGTCAGTCGTCACAGCCCGCGCGAACATCCGAACTTCCCGAGCCCTATCTTTCGACCGGACGGCGGATGGTGTTGCCGCCGGCCGATCCTCTGCCGCCGCCACGGGAGGAGCCGAGGCGGGCCGCGCGGCGGCCGATTCCGACGGCGACGGTCAATCCGGCGGACGTTCTGCCGCGCGGGGGGATCGCGCGCGGACGCTGGCACGTCGTCATCGTGCATCACTCGGCCACGGCGAAGGCGACGCCGGAGAGCATGCATCGCGAGCATTTGCGGCGCGGCTGGGAGCGCGGGCTGGGCTACCACTTCGTGATCGGCAACGGGGTGAACTACGGCGACGGACAGCTCTATATCGGCTCGCGCTGGAAGCGGCAGACCACCGGCGCGCACTGCAAGGCCGGCGCGGGGCGCTATTTCGGCATCTTCCGGCCGAACAACTTCTTCAACGAGCGCGGCATCGGCATCTGCCTGATCGGAAACTTCCAGCAATCCAATCCGACGCCGCGGCAACTGGCCACGCTGACGGCGCTGGTGGAGCTGCTCTGCGCCGAGGGACGGATCTCGCCCAGCGCGGTCTACGGGCATGGGCAGGTGACGAACGCGACGGAGTGTCCGGGACGGCACATGCTCGGAAGGATCGCCGACGTGCGGCGGACGGTGGCGGCGTCGCTGGCGCTGCGGGCGCCGGCGGCACCATGGGAACAGGAGCGCTCACGGGCCGATGATCACGTCACCGCGCCCGCGTATGCGCAGCTTGACCTCGCCGCGAAGCGAGCGCACGGCCCGGCGGAAGCTGTCTACGCCCCGGACGTGCGTATCCTCGACCGCCTCGATCAGATCGCCGGCCGCGATGCGGGCGGACGCGGCTGGGCTGGCGTCCGCGATTTCGAGTACGACGACGCCCTGCGCGGCGTCACCGTCTCCGCCGCCGGGGCCTGCGATTGCGGAGCGGTCCACGATGCGCATGCCGCGCCAGAGCAGGGCGGCGCCGCGCATCCAGCCGACCCGTGCGATGTCGCGCCGCTCGACTTCGATCTCGGCCGTGAGCCGCAGTTCGCCACGCTGCAACTCGACGGGTACACGCTGGCCGACGTGCGCTTCGCCGACTAGCTCGACGACCTTCGACGGGCGATCGACCGGCTGGCGGTTGAAGCTCAGCAGAACGTCGCCTTCGCGCACGCCGGCGCGGGCGGCCGGTCCGTCCGCCTCGACGCGCTCGACGCGGACGCCGCGGGCGGGCGCCGAGCCGGACGATGAATCCTCGAGCGGGCTTACGACCATCCCCACGTAGCCGTATTCGACCTGGCCGCCTTCGAGCAGCGTTTCGATGATCTGCATGCGTGGCGGCGTGAGCGGAATCGCGAAGCCGACGCCCTCTTCGCCGGTGGCGCGCGTGTGCATGGCCGTCACGACGCCGACCAGCTCGCCGCGCAGATTGAAGAGCGGTCCGCCGGAGTTGCCCGGATTGATCGACGCCGTCGTCTGGATCATGTCCGTGTAGAGGCGGTCGTCGACCTCGCCGAGTCCCGGCAGACGTCGGCCGAGATTCGAGATCACGCCGACCGAGACGCTGGGCTGGCCGTCGGCGGCGAGGCCATAGGGATTGCCCAGCGCGATCGCCCACTGGCCGCGGGCAACGGAGCGCGGGTCGCCGTAGGCCGCGACGGGCAGATCGCGGCGCTCGATTCGGAGGATTGCCAGGTCGCTGCGCGGGTCGGAGGCGATCACGCGTGCGGGCAGGCGGCGCCCGTCATGGCAGAGCACCTCGATCGTCGTCGCGGACTGGATGACGTGCTCATTCGTGAGAATCGAGCCGTCGCCACGAATGACCGTGCCGCTGCCGTTGACGATGACGACCGTATCGAGCGAGCCGGCGGCGGTTCCGTCGGCCGAGGGGCGGGCGACGAAATAGCGGCGGTAAGCGCGGATGCCGACCACGCTCGGGCCGACGCGGCGGGCGACCTGTTGAAACACCTGCTCGAGCTGAGCGAGCACAGCCGCGGGATCGCCGCCGGCTTCCGTGGAGGACGAGGACGAGGACGGAGGCGGGGGCGCAGGCGAGGCTGACGTCGAGCCCGAGGACGAAGTCTGCTCCGGACTCGATTGCGCTGGCGCCGCGCTGGTCACGACGAGCATCGCCAGTGCGACGCCGATACCGAGCCGGTGCGGCCGGTGCGGCCGGTGCGGCCGCGGCTGCACATCACGGCGGCGGGCGAGAAGCGTCTGCATACGAGCCGGCTCCGCTGGATCGCGCGTGGGCGGGCGGGGCGCAGATTCAGCGCGGGGCCACCCGGACCTCACCGGAGATTACTTCGGCCGCTCGACGGTTGCACATCAGCCGCTGCCGGACGGGCCCCGGCGGGCCCTGCCATTGCCGCGACCGGCGGCAGGGGCGGCCGGCCGGCGTCCGCTATTTTTTTCGCGCCGCGGCCGGCGCGGGGCGACCCACCCGGCGAGCTCCCGAGGAAGCGGCCGCCGAACCACCGCCCGCACGGCCCGCCTCGGCTGCGGATTTGCCGTCGCCGGCCGCGGGGGCGCCGCTCTCGGTTGCGTTCGCGTTCGGCGCGTCGGCCGCGTCGACCGCTGGCTTGGGCAGCTTGACGGCGAGCGTCTTCTCGCGGATTTCCTTCATCACGTCGGGGTTGTCGCGCAGGAACTGGCGGGCATTCTCGCGGCCCTGGCCGAGGCGCAGGTCGCCGTAGGTGTACCAGGTGCCGCTTCGCATGATCACGCCGCAGGAGGCGGCCAGATCGAGCATGTCGGACTCGCCGCTGATGCCGGACTCGAAGAGGATGTCGAACTCCGCCTCGCGGAAGGGCGGCGCGACCTTGTTCTTGACGACCTTGCCCCGCACGCGCGAGCCGATGACCTGGTCGCCCTCCTTGATCATGCCGATGCGGCGGACGTCGATGCGGACGGAGGAGTAGAACTTCAGCGCGCGGCCGCCGGGCGTGGTTTCCGGGCTGCCGTACATCACGCCGATCTTCTCGCGAATCTGGTTGATGAAGAGCACGCTGGTGCGGCTCTTGCTGCTGATGCCGGTGAGCTTGCGGAGGGCCTGACTCATCAGGCGGGCCTGGGCGCCGACCTGCGCCTCGCCCATCTGGCCCTCCAGCTCGTGTCGCGGCACGAGAGCCGCGACCGAGTCCACGACGATCACATCGAGCGCATTGGAACGGACGAGCATCTCGCAAATCTCGAGCGCTTCCTCGCCGCAGCTCGGCTGGTTGACCATCAGCTCTTCGAGGTTCACGCCCAGCCGCTTGGCCCAGGAGGGATCGAAGGCATGCTCGACGTCGATGAACGCCGCGGCGCCGCCCTTCTTCTGCGCCTCGGCGATGATGTGCAGCGTGAGCGTGGTCTTCCCGGAAGACTCCGGCCCGAAGACCTCCACCACGCGGCCACGCGGGATGCCCGCGCCACCGAGCGCCAGGTCCAGCGAGATGGCGCCGGTGGAGATGCCGTCGACCGCGGCGGGTGTGTTGGCAAGGTACATGATGGCGCCCTTGCCGAAGGATTTCTCGATCTGCTGGATGGCGCGGCTGAGGGCCTCGGCCCGGTTCTCTTCGCGCGCGTCTGAGCGGTGATTGCCATTGGAGCTGGACATGCGAGTCTCCTGAGAACAGCGCCCGGAATTACCGCGACCGGGCCGGCTCCGCAAGCTACCCGGCGGACCGCAACAGCGCCCGGCCGCCAGTTCGCCCCGAGGGGCCAATCGCCCGTCGCGTGTTTCGACCGACCAGATGAAATGTATCCGAACAAATACCGAACGTCAAGTCCCGCCGGCCGATATTTCACACTTTTCTGCCCAGGGCCGAGGGTTCGAGCAGGCGGCCGCTAGTCCCGGCCGGGGATGAGGGCCCGCGGCACGCCGATATCGAGCACTTCCACGCGGCCGACGAAGGGCCGGGCGGACTCGGTCTCGAAACCGACCTTGCTGGCGACGAAGGTGACCGTTGCGTCGGCGATGAAGCACGGATCGGCCGGCTGGCCGGTATCTGCGTCGAGGCCGCTGGGCACGTCGATGGCGATCCGCCGGGCGCGGGGAGCGGCGTTGGCGATGCGGATCAGCTCGGCGATCGTATCGCGCGGGGCGCCCCGCGAGCCGGTCCCGAGGAGGGCGTCGACGATGATCTCGGCCTCGGCCGCCTCGCGCCGGGCGGTTTCCAGGCCGTCGGGCAGCGACGCGTCGACCAGCGGGCCGCCGAGCCGCTCGTAGATTCCGAGATTGATGGCCGCATCGCCGCGGGCTCGGTCCCGCGGCGTCGCGGTGACGACGGTGACCGGGACGCCGGCGTTTCGCAGATGCCGGGCGGCGGCGAAACCGTCGCCGCCGTTGTTGCCGGGCCCGCAGAGCACCAGCACGCGGTTTCGCGCCGGGTTCACCAGGGCGGCGTAGATGAACTCGGCCGCGCCGCGGGCCGCATTCTCCATCAGCACTACGCCGGGGATGCCGACATGCTCGATAGCGAGGATATCGAGCTCGCGGATCTGCCGGCAGGTGAGCGGCTCTCCGGGTGAAAATGGAATGCCCAACGCAGCGTCTCCAGGAGTCTGGCCGGCCGAGTGTTCGAGTGCCGCAATGTAGCGTCGCTGGGCAGCGGCGAGAAGTCCGGCCGGCCGGGCCGCAACCTCGGCGGGGCCGCGCGAGGCCCGGCCTGCGGGCTTTCAGCTTGTGAAGGAGCCGTGCAAAGTCCATAATGGTGGTGCCGAGGCGGTTGCAGAAGGCAGCGCGGCCGGGCATGTGCGGGCGGGAGGCGCCGCGGACCGATGTCGATCGGTTCGCGGACGCGCAGCGGGGGAATGCAAGGTCGATGTCTGTATCCGTCGCGACACCGGGGATGCGACTGTCCGCGGGCGGAGTGCTGCGACTTGGATCAGAGATCACAGGACATGGCTGAGCTGGCGGACGTGGGCGCGCTCCAGCTCGAGTTGATGGCTCGGGCGGAGGGGCTGCGTCGATACGTGCAGGCCAAGATTCCCGCCAAGTATCACTCCACGATCGCGGCCGAGGACGTGCTTCAGGAGGTCTGGATCGCGGCGCACCGGAGCTTCAGCCGCTACGTCTCCAACCGGCCGGACGGGTTCGATCGCTGGTTGTGGGGGATCGCCGATCACAAGCTGATCGACGCGCTCAAGACGGCGGGCCGGCTGAAGCGCGGCGGTCACGTTCACGTGGAGCATGCTGGTTTCGGCCGGCGGCAGTCGCTGACGGACCTGTTCGGGCGAGTGGCGGGGTCTGGGCGGACTCCGAGCCGGGAGGTGGCGGCGCGGGAGGTGGCTCACGCGGTGCAGATCGCGCTGGGGAGGCTGCCGGAGGATTGGCGCACGGCGATCCGGCTGCGCTATCTGGAGGGCAAGTCGCTGGCGGAGATCGCCCACGCGATGCAGAAGACCGAAGCGGCGGTGAACGGCATTCTCTTCCGCGCGCTGCGTGAGCTTCGCACGCGGCTGGGGGATCTGGCGAAGTTCCTCAGCGGTGCGGGGTCGCTGTCGGGCAGCGCGTAGACCAGCGGATACGAGCGGCGGCGCTGTGCGATGAACACGGAGCGGCAACCAGGGGACACTGGACCGTCCGAGGACGGTGAGCGGCTCGCGCGCATCCGCGCGGTCATCGCGGCGGTGGAGCGCGAGCGGGCGGACGGCGGGGCTCCATCGGATGAGGAGATCGAGCGGCGGCATGCGGAGCTGATGCCGGAGCTGGGCGAGCATCTGCGGGCGCTGCGCGAGATTCAGGCGGCGGTTCGCGGCGCCGGGCGCTGGCGCTCGTCGATCGACGCGATGGATGGAGGCGCGGACCGCACGCAGGAGGACGTGCGGTTTCTGAGCGAGGCGCTGCCGAACTACGCGATTCTGGAGCGGGTCGACTACGGCGGGCAGGGGGTCGTCTACAAGGCAGCCCAGCGTGCGACGCAGCGCATCGTGGCGATCAAGGTGCTGCTGGACGGCCCGCTGGCGACGGAGCGGCAGCGGCAGCGGCTGGCGCGCGAGGCGGAGCTGATCTCGCGGCTGGACCATCCGAACATCGTCACGCTCTACGACAGCGGCTTCGTCCGCTCGCGCCCCTACTTCGCGATGGAGTACGTCGACGGTCTGCCGATCGACGACTACGCGCTGCTGCACGGCCTGACGGTCACGCAGATCGTTCGGCTGTTCGTGACGGTCTGCGAGGCGGTCAGCCACGCTCATCAGCAGGGCGTGATCCACCGCGATCTGAACCCCTCGAACATCCTGGTGACGCAGGAGGGTGTGCCGCACGTCCTGGACTTCGGGCTGGCCAAGGACGCGTGGGGCACCTCCTCGGCCGATGACGGACCGACGCTGACGCTTTCGGGCCAGGTGGTGGGCACGCTGCCCTACATGAGTCCCGAGCAGGCCGGCGGCGAGGCGACGATCGACGTCCGCTCGGACATCTACTCGCTGGCGGTCGTGCTCTACGAGCTGCTGAGCGGGCGCTATCCCTATCCGCTGGATGGGACGGCGGCCGAGGTCCGCGCCCGCATCATCCAGAGTGAGCCACAGCCGCTGCGCAAGGCGCTTCCGCCGGAGCGCAGCGCGGAGGTTTCCGCGGCCGTCATCCGCGACCTCGAGATGATCCTGCGCAAGGCGCTGTCGAAGGAGAAGGAGGCGCGCTATCAGTCGGCCGCGGCGCTGGCGGAGGATCTGCGGCGCTGCCTGGCGGGCGATCCGGTCGAGGCGCGGGCGGGCAGCCGGCTGTACCTGCTCCAGCGGACGTTCCGCAAGTATCGCGCCGCGGCGGCCGTTGCGGCGGTGCTGGCGCTGATGGGCGGGGCGTGGGCGGTGAGCGCATCGCTGCTCTGGCTGGAGGTGCGCTCGCAGCGGGACAGGGCTGTGGAGGCGGTTGAGACGACCTTTGCCACGCTGGGCGATGTGCTGACCCGGGTCGACGAGCAGATTGCGCCGCTGGCGGGCGGGATGGAGACGCGCAGCTCGCTGCTGAGCGACGTGGTGGCGCCGCGGCTGGAGGCGCTGCGGCCGCTGGTCGAATCCGATGCGGCCATGCACGGGCTGCGTGGGGCGCTGTATGAGAAGCAGGGGGACATCGCCTATGCCGAAGGGCGGCACGCGGATGCGCGGCGGCACTATGCGGAGTGGCTGCGCGTGCTGGAGGCGGGCGGTGTGGCGGGGCGGGCGGGCGCGGCCGGCGTGCTCGAGCTGGCGCGGGCACATCGCAAGCTGGCGCTGGTTTCGGACGAGGCGGAGGAGCACTTCGAGCGGGCGATCAAGCTGGGGCGCGAGGCGGTGAGCAGGAGCGAGGATTCGGAGCGGGCGAGATTCGAGCTTTGCGAGGCGCTGGTGGAGTATGGGCGGCACCTCTACAACGTGGCCCAGTACGAGAGGGCGGCAGAGCCGATTGCCGAGGCGCTGGCGATGGCGGGCCCGGCTGCGGGAGCAGCGCGCGCCCGATCGATCGACGAGACGCAGCGTTGGGATGCGCTGTTAGCCCGCGCACTCGAATGGCAGAGCGATACGCTTGGGAGACTTGGCCACGGCCACTCGCAGATCGAGGCGTTGCGAGAAGCGAGGCGCATTCGAGAGGTTCTGAGCGCCCGTCGGCCTGCGGACGCGAATCTGCGGTATCAGCTCCTCGTATCGTCATCAAGGCTTGGAAGGACATTCCTCGACGAGGCACAAATGGATGCTGCCAAGTCCACGCTGACCGAGGCGAAAGCCCTCGGCGAGTACCTTGTGAGCACTGATCCCACCGTGGCTGGCTGGTCCCGCGAGTTGTTCACAGTGTGCCACAGTTTGGCGCGCGTGTATCTGGCGGCCGAGGAACTGGACAACGCTCGGGAGATGTGCGATCGGGCGCTCGACCTAGCCCAAACGGCCTCGGCGCGCGAACCGGAGAATGGCGAATGCCAGGGCCGGTTGGCCTATGCCTATCTACTGTGCGGCCAGGTCACCCTGCGGGCGGATGGCCCGGAGGCGGCCGCAGACGATATGCTCGCTGCGCTGGAACTGCGGCAGAAGCTCGTCGCGGCCGAACCTGAAAACGCAGCGCTTCGTGCTCAACTGGAAGTTGCCCACCACTGGGTCGGCTACTGTGCCAGATTGCGCGGTGATTACGAAACGGCGCTCAATCACTATCGCCGCGGTTACGAGATCGCCGCCGCGCTGTACGCCGAGCAGCCCGACGCCGCGCAGCGCGGGCTCGACGTAATGCGCACCAAGATGAACATGGCCATCGCGCACATCCAGTTTAAGACGCCCGAGCGCGATCAGATCGCGGAGCGGCTTTTGGACGAATCCGAGCGCCTCCTGAATGATCTCGAGCAGGCAGGTAGGCTGGCTGGGCGAACGGCCATCGTGCGACAGGCCCGAGACGAGTTTCTAAAATGGCGCGAGATCATCCGACAGCGCGAAAAGTCGGGTTCTTATGCGCCACGGAGTTCGCGCACTGACGCTGCGGCGCCGGCCGCAACAAGTCAGCCCGCGCCGTAGCGATGCCACCGGCTCGAGTCGGTTCAGCTAGACCCGCATCGCCGCGAAAGCTTCCTGCTGCAGCAACTGCGCTACTCGTCGACCCAATCGGTTACTCGTGCCCCGGCGGATCGCCCGGATCAATCTCCGCCACCAGATCATCCCCGGTCGCTTCGCTCTGGCTCGACCCCACCAGCGTGAACGCATAGTCCAGCGCCGCCCAGTCGTCGTAGACCGGGTCTTGCGGCTGGAGCTGATACGGCACGCCTTCGACCGAGTAATCCAGGTCCGCATAACCGGGGTCCTGCGCCGCGGCGGTGCCGACCATCAGCGGCGGCAGCGAAAAATCCGACAGGTCCGGGCTGAGCGGGTCGGCGTGCTGCGTCCACCACAGCCCGTCCGGCGTGCTGAGCATCACCGTTTCGTCGAGCCACGCCCGCAGCACGACGCCGGCCGCGTCCAACTCGACGACCGTCAGCGAGACGACCGTCCAGCCAATCTCGTTTCCGCTCGACTGGCTCTTGAGCAGCTCGACATCAACCGCCCAGGTGGTCTCGCTGGATGGAGTTTCGAGTGTTTGCAAGTGATTATAGGTCACGATCCTCGTCGCCAGCGGCTCCTGTGCTCGTGCCGAGGGCAAGCCCGCGGCAGAAACGACGGCCAGCACGCCGCACAGCGGGACGATGCGACTGCGAAACATGATCTCTCCTCCTCTTGGGTCCGAATGGACTCTCTCTGGGCGGACCGACCCCCGTGGACACCGGGCGGTCGGCGTCCGCTAACCTGCGGAGCTGCGCTCTGTTTCCCCGATCATCTCCTGGGAGAAGCGAGAGGCACTTCTATCGCTTGTGTTCGACGTCCCCGGCGGTAGCGCTCGGCGAATTGAAGAACTGCAGAGGAACCTACGGCCCGTTCTCTGAGCTTGCCGTCCGTAGCCGATTTCGATACGCACGGCCGGGCGGGCGGTTCGGACAAATCACGCGCGCGGCCGGACCGGACAAAATCGTGCCCGGCCGGCCGCGCCGCCGCGGCCGCGCGATAATTCCGGATTGACAGAGCGCTGTTTGGTCGGTTGTCGAAGGATCGGTAGGCGCGGCCGATAGACACGCAGCTTGGCTGAGGCGGGGCCGGACCGGAGGCGGGTGATCCGCGCGCCGGGGCGACCGCCCCGGAGGGGAGTCGTGTGCTCGAAGCGAACGCTCTGTGCCGGAAGCTTCTCTGACCGGGATCAGGGTGTCGGGCCGGTCCGCCCACGAGGATCGAGGGATGAGCTCGGCTGGGGGTTCGAGGTCCGCAAACACATGGCGAGCAAGCAGCGCAAGCCGGTCGTCTCCCCGGACGTGCTGAATGGGACGGAGCTGCGCGTGACGAAGCTGCTTTCCCTGGGCTTCTCCAGCGCAGACATCGCCGTTCAGACGGGCCGCTCGAGCGACTCCGTGGAGCAACTGATTCAGCAGATCTGCCGCAAGGTGGGGGTGAGCGACCGGCCGGGGCTGGTCCGCTGGGCCGCCCTCTACGACGTGACCAGGTGGTGAGCGACCCGTATGACGCACAGAGAACAAAAGTCCGAGGTGAAGCGAATCCTGCAAGCGGTGATCAAGGCGATCGACCGCAAGGTCGCCAAGCTGGCCGCGGAATTGCGCGCAGCGCCTGATCCGGCCCGCAAGGCGCTGCGGCCGGAGCAGTTGAATTGAGGGGGGCGCCAGAAGCAAGGAGCTCCTGGATTCCGACAGCGTCGACCGCCGGGCGCGGCAAGTGGGTTGCCTGCGCGAAGTGGTCGATGCTATGACGAAGAGGATGTGTTTTCATGGCGTGATATGTCCACACTCAACCTCTCAACCCAGGCATCGCAGACGCTGAAGCGAGCGTTTGGTCCCGACCTCGACCGGGCCGCGATGGAGGCTATTGGCCGTTGAGGGCTATCGCGCCGGCAAACTCACGGCCGGCGAGGTCGCGCGCGTCCTCGGCCTTGAGACCTCGATCGCGGCACAGGAGTGGCTCGCCCGGCGTGGCGTGGAGTTGAACTGTTCGCTCGAAGTCCTGTGCGCCGACCGCGAGGCGCTGTCGAAGCGCTTCCCTGAAATGGCTCCATGATCGTCGTGTCGGACACGAGCCCGCTCATTGTGCTCGTCCGGATCGGGCACGTAGACGTCCTTGGCTCGCTGTTCGGCGTCGTGTTGATTCCCCCGCAGTCGCGGCTGAGCTTTCGCCGGCCAAGTGGTCGGAGGAGTGGCACGCCTTGGCTCTGTCACGCCCAGCCCTCGACCGCATCGCCGGTGACAGCCGCGAGCGCATCTACACCGGGCGCGGTGAGTGACGGTCCTTTTCGATACGAACATTCTCACGCGCGCATGAGTCGGACCCCCGGAAGAGGGCCGTTCGGGGCAGAAAGCCCCCCGGTCATCGCTGAACGCTCGCAACTCTCGCTTTTTCAAGCGCTTGCGGGGCATGCGTGGGAAGCATCGGAGAGGGCGGGATTCGAACCCGCGGTAGGGGCTAATGTCCCTACGACGGTTTAGCAAACCGTTGCCTTCAGCCGCTCGGCCACCTCTCCCAGGTCACATAATGAGCGTGCCGCGGGGCGGATGGGCGGCCGCGGCGCACGCATTTGGCGGAGTATAGCCCTGCGGCCCGCCAGCGGCAATGTCGGGGCTCGTCCGCGCCGGTTCGTCGTTCGCGAATCTGCATACGTCTTGATTAAACCGGGGCCGGCGGCGCGGCGCGTGGGTTCTCACAGCTCGGTTCCAACGGTCCGGAGCCCGGTGGTTCTGTGAGCCGCGCTCGAAGTTTGGTGGCGGGCGGGCCGGCGGGGCGATAGAATGAGCAGGTCATCTTCTCGTGCCGCCCGGTATCACGCGCGCAGAGCTGGCACTTGTTTATTCAGCTTGCTTCGACCGCAGCCGCCGGGCCCGGAGGAATGTTCATGCGCTCCCGTTCGAGCTCTGCCCGAGGCCGGGCGTTTACGCTGATTGAGCTCCTCGTCGTCGTCGCGATCATCGCCCTGCTGATCAGCATTCTCCTGCCGAGCCTGGCCGCGGCCCGCGAGAAGGCCCGCACCGTCAAGTGCCAGAACAACATGCACCAGCTCGCCAAGGGCTGGCTGATGTACGCGCAGGAGAACAAGGACATCCTGCCCGGGTCGACGAACGACTACTATCACATCGCGACCGGAACGCAACCGACCCGCCCCCCGAACCCGCCGGTCAACTACAACATCTGGGGCACGTACTGCTGGCTGGGGACGATCGGTGCGAATGGCGGGCAGCTCGACCAGGTTCCGCGGTACGGCAAGATCTTTCCGTACGTGGGTGAGCAGCTCGCCATCTACAAGTGCCCTGGCGACGAGCTGGACGTGATTGAGGGCGGGGCGTTCGGGTCGAACTCGAACGGAACGAACTACAGCTACACGGCGCCGACGTCGTTGACCGGGGCTCGGATCGAGATGCTGCGGGCGACGCGCTGGGCGACGGACTTCGGCATCAACTTCGACTACGAAGCTGGCTGGGACAAGTCGATCAAGCAGTCGCTGCCGTGGATCATGGTCGAGGAAGACGAGTCCGAGGCGCTGGCCTTCGTCCGCGATTCGGCCTGGGGCAACGAGGACAAGCTCACGCGGCGGCACGACGGCGAGGCGATGATCGCCCACCTCGACGGCCACGTGGATCACTACGCGTTCCAGTGGAAGCCGGCGGCCAACAGCGCCTGGACCGTGTACTTCGAACTGGCGGACCGGACAATCTACAGTGCAGGTCCGTATCAGGATGCCGGCACCCCGCGGCGGCCACACAGGCTCGGCTACCTCTACAAGCAGCCCATCGCCGGCATCGTCTATGACGGGGAGTGACCCGCCCGGCCGCGCTCAGCCGGCCGCGTCTGGTCGCCGCAGGTTGGCCGCGTCTTCACGCGGAAACTCCAGCTCGCTGTGCTCGAGCATGCTCATGTTCGAGCGAAACGCGACCTGAATCCCCATCTCCCGCAGAATCCGCAGCGTCGTGCGCGAATAGGAGCCGCAGGGGTGGGCGGCCGTGACAGGCGGCTTGCCCAGCAGGTTGGCCAGGTAGGTGTGATTGGCCCGATACTCACGGATCTGCCCGCCCGGCCGCATGTCACCGATCCGCGTGGGGTGCGTGTGCGAGTGCAGTCCGATGATGTGCCCCGCGGCGTGCAGCCGCAGCAGGCACTCATCATCCATCCAGAGGTTTTCGGCCAGGTCGCGCAGCCGCAGTCCCGCCTGGCGGATCATCGCGTCCATGATCGATTGAAACGCCGTCGGGCCGAGCACCTCGTCGCGCAGGTAGCGAAAGCGGCGGTCGCCTTCGGTGTAGAACGGGTAGTCAGACAGGTAGCTCGAAGGGTCGAAGCTCTCCAGCGCGCGGCGGGCCCGCGTCGACAGCCGCGACGCGTCGACCGCCTTCTCGAAGCTCGCGTAGAACTCCTGAACGCTGGCAAAGCGGCGGTCGCGGAAGGCGCGGTAGATCTCCAGCCTCAGCAGGTGCCCCTGAAGAACCGACGTCGGCACGAACCAGAACGCCGTCAGGCCAAGCTCGCGCAGCACCGGCTCGGCGACGTCATACTGGCATCGCAGGCAGTCGTCGAACGTCAGGCAGACGTCCTCCGGCCGCAGCCGGCCGTGAACCGCGCGCTCCAGCCAGGCAGCGGCCGGCAGCAGTCGCTCGCGGCCGACCTGGTTGAGCAGCGCCCGCAGCTCGTCGGCGGAGAGCGAGCCCTGTGCGGGCGGGTGGTTGTCGCCGTGGAAGTGGTGGAACATCAGGCCGTGGGGGATGCGTGCGGCCGCGGCGCGGGCTGCATCGCCCGCTTTGGCGGAAGAGGTTGAGGTCCCTGTACCCGGCTGCTCCACAAGCGGTCTCCGCGAGCGTGATGCCCGTGAGCTGATCAGCGCTAGAGCATCGGACTATTCGGGGTGCGGGTTTTGCGTGGCTCCGAGATCGGTCGATCGTGCGCGGTTGCGGGGCGTTTCCTGCGTGGTTATCGGGGGTTGGAGCGGCAACGGGCGGGCCGCAGCGGCCGGCTCTATAATAGCGCGCGTGGAGAGCATGATTTCGATCGTGGTGAACGGCGAGGCGGCGGAAGTCTCGGCGGGCGAGACGCTGGCCGGGCTGCTGGCGCGCTTCGAGCTCGTCCCGCAGCGGGTGGCGGTCGAGGTCAACGAGCGGCTGGTCCGGCGCGATCTGTACTCGCAGACCGCGCTGACGCAGGGGGACCGCGTGGAGATCGTCACGCTGGTGGGAGGTGGATGATGGCGGGCGTGACCGAGGCGGGCGTGATGGAGATCGCGGGTTTTCGCTTCCGCTCGCGGCTGTTCGTGGGGACGGGCAAGTATCTTCGCGATGGCGAGCCGGATTACGAGCTGATGCGCGAGGCGCTGGATGCCAGCGGCTGCGAGGTGGTGACGGTCGCGGTGCGGCGCGAGCGGCTGATCGACAGGCAGGGCCGCAGTCTGCTCGACTTTCTCGATCTGAAGCGCTACACGATTCTGCCGAATACGGCCGGGTGCTTCACGGCGGAGGATGCGGTCCGTTCGGCACGGCTGGGGCGCGAATTGCTGGAGGGCATGGGCAATCCGGGCTCGCGCTGGGTGAAGCTGGAGGTGCTGGCCGACCGCAAGACGCTGCTGCCGGACCCGTTCGGCACGCTCAAGGCGCTCGAGACGCTGGTCGCGGAGGGGTTCACGGTTCTGGCGTACTCGAATGATGATCCGGTGCTCGCGCAGCGGCTGAAGGCGGCCGGCGCGGCCAGCGTCATGCCGCTGGGAAGCCCGATCGGCAGCGGCCAGGGCGTCTTGAACCCCAACAACATCCGCATCATCCTGGAGCAGCTCAAGGAAGCTGACGTGGACTATCCGGTGATTGTGGATGCGGGCGTGGGGACGGCGTCGGATGTGACGATCGCGATGGAGCTGGGGGCGGACGGCGTGCTGCTGAATACGGGCATCGCCGGGGCGCGTGATCCGGTGGCGATGGCGCGGGCGATGCGGCACGCGATCGAGGCGGGATACCTGGCGTATCGTGCGGGCCGGATTCCGCGGAAGCTGTACGCCAGCGCGTCGTCGCCGATGGAGGGTGTGATCGGCACGTCGGCGGCGCGCGAGCGATAACGCGGAGACATGGCGGGCGGGACGCCCTCGCTCCCCGAGGCTCGCGGGGCTGAGAGTTCACTGCTCAAGAGCAGTGGCACCGCGAAAGAGCAGTGGCACACCCACGTGCCCCGAAAATGGGGCGGACGGAACTTCCGCTGACGTAAGGTCATTGGCACGCATGAGGCCGAACTCGGACAGCGTGTTGGAGCTCGATCGGGCGGCCCGCCGCGGCGAGCTCTCCGTGCCGCCCTGCCCGGTCGACCGCATCCCGCACCGGCGGCGCAACCAGATCTGCATCGCGCTCATGCTCGTGGGCGGGCTGAACATGCTGGTCTACCCCGTGCTGTACGCCGTCGTCGGCGGTGACGCCCACAACGGCTACCGCCGGCTCGTAACCCAGCCGGACGGCACCGCGAAGGCCATCTACGTCGTCCGCGGCCACTTCATCCGCAGCGTCGAGGGCGAGGAGGCGCAGGTCAACCGGGCCCTGTGGATCTACAGCTACCTGCACTCGATCTCGCTCTGGCTCACGTCCGGGGCGATGATCATCAGCATGCTGGTGCTCGCCCGCCCGCACATCATCGCCACGATGCGCGACAGTTGGGTCAGCGGCCAGACCTTCATCGCCGTTCTCGGGACGGCCGTCGTGCTGCTCACGTGCGGGGCGGCGTTCGTGTTCACCTGGGATTTCGTCTTCGAACTGAGTCGCGGATGATGCGCGTCGCCGACTGGCTGACTTCGGACGGCCCGCTGGCCGAGCGGCTGCCCGGTTTCGAGCTGCGGCCGCAGCAGCAGGAAATGTGCGCGGCCGTCGCGGCCGCCTTCTCGGGCGGGCACCATCTGGCAGTGGAGGCGGGGACGGGGGTCGGCAAGTCGTTCGCGTATCTGCTGCCGGCGCTGGAGCAGGTTTCGGCCGAGGGGCGTCGGGTCGTCGTCAGCACGCACACGATCGCGCTCCAGGAACAGCTCATCAGCAAGGATATTCCGTTTCTGCTCGAGGCGCTGGGGCTGGATGTGCGGGCCGAGCTGGTCAAGGGACGGAACAACTACCTGGGTCTGCGGCGGCTGAAGGCGGCCAGCGCCCGGCAGGCGTCGCTGTTCCCTTCGCAGCAGCGGCTGGCGCTGCTGCACCAGATCGAGGACTGGGCCTACCACACGCAGGACGGCTCGCTGGCCGACCTGCCGGAGGCGCCGCCGATCGACGTCTGGGAGAAGGTGCGCAGCGAGCACGGCAACTGTATGGGGCGGCGCTGCCCGACGTATGAGCCGTGCTTCTACCAGCGCGCCCGGCGGCGGGCGGAACAGGCGGGGCTGCTGGTGGTCAATCACGCCCTGCTGGTGGCCGATGCGATGCTGCGGCGCGACGGGGCCAGCGTGCTGCCCGACTATGAGCTGCTCGTGATCGACGAGGCGCACACGCTCGAGAACGTCGCCGCCGATCACCTGGGCACGCGCATCAGCAGCAGCCAGGTGCAGTACCTGCTCAGCGGGCTGTTCAACGATCGCACCGGCAAGGGTTACCTCGCCGCGATCGGAAACGACGACCAGAAACGAGCCGTGATCGAGGCGGCCGCCGCGTGCACGCACTTTTTCAACGATCTCCAGGCGTTTCAATCGACGCAGGGGCGCTCCAACGGGCGACTTGTGCGGCCGCAGGTGGTGCAGAACCGGCTGTCGCCGGCGCTGGCGGAGGTTTCACGGCGGCTGCGGCCGCTCAAGAGCGAGCTGCCGCGGCTGGATGACCAGTTCGAGCTGGCGTCGTTCATCGACCGGACGGAGGGGCTTGCGGCGGCGGTCGAATCGCTGCTGGCCCAGAGCTACGACCAGCACGTCTACTGGATCGAGAGCGAGCGCGGCCGCTCGCCGCGCGTGTCGCTGTGTGCGGCGCCGCTGGAGCCGGGGCCGTTCCTGCGCGAGTGGCTGTTCGAGAAGACCCGCTCGGTCATCGCGACCAGCGCGACGCTGGCGGACGGTGGCGATGACGCGTTCTGTTATCTGCTCGGCCGGCTGGGCGGCCCGCCGGCCCGCACGCTGCGGCTCGGCTCGCCGTTCGACTATGACGAGCAGGTGACGGTGTACGTCGAGGCGGGCATGCCGGACCCGTCCAGCGGCGAGCTTTTCACCGCGGCCGCGGCGAAGGCGGTGACGGAGTATGTGCGGCGGACGGAGGGGCGGGCGTTCGTGCTGCTGACGAGCTATTCGATGCTGGCGGAGCTGGCGCGGCGGGTGCGCGAGGTGCTCGTGCCGGAGGGATATACGATCTTCGCCCAGGGTGAGGAGCTGTCGCGGTCGATGATGCTGGAGCGTTTTCGGGCGACGCCGCGGGCGGTGATTTTCGGCACGGACAGCTTCTGGCAGGGGGTGGACGTGGTCGGCGACGCGCTCTCGAACGTGATCATCGTCAAGCTGCCGTTCGCCGTGCCGGACCGGCCGACGGTCGAGGCGCGGATCGAGCTGATCCGCAAGCGGGGCGGCAATCCGTTCAACGAGTTTCAGCTGCCGGAGGCGGTGCTCAAGTTCCGGCAGGGGTTCGGCCGGCTGATCCGCAGCCGTTCCGACCGGGGGATCGTGGCGGTGCTGGACCCGCGGGTGACGACGAAGGCGTACGGGCGGCGGTTTCTGGAGGCGCTGCCGGGGGGTCGGGTGGAAATCGTCAAGCGGATGTGGTAGGGAAGCTATGGTTCCCGCGCCTGTGGGAGTACTGATTAGGGCCGATCAATGGGAGTGGAGCATGCGCAGGAGTCTTAGCAAGCTCGCGGTGATTTTCGCTTGTGTCCTTTGGTCGGCGAACTTCGCCGCCGCCCAGGACTTCGAGAACGTCGAGATCAAATCCGAGAAGGTCGCCGACCACGTCTACATGCTCACCGGCGCCGGCGGAAATCTCGGCCTGTGTACCGGCGACGACGGCGCCTTCCTGATCGACGATCAGTTCGCGCCGCTGACCGACAAGATCACCGCCGCCATCGGCAAGCTCACCGACAAGCCGGTCCGGTTCCTGGTCAACACGCACTGGCACTTCGACCACACGGGCGGCAACGAGAACTTCGGCAAGGCCGGCGCGATCATCGTCGCGCACGAGAACGTGCGCAAGCGGATGAGCACGGACCAGTTCATCGAGGCCTTTCAGCGCAAGGTCGAGGCGGCCCCGCCCGTCGCGCTGCCCGTCATCACCTTCGCCGAGTCGCTCACCTTCCACTGGAACGGCGAGCAGATCGACGTGATGCACGTCCACGACGCCCACACCGACGGCGACTCCGTGATCTACTTCCGCAAGTCGAACGTCGTGCACACCGGCGACGTCTACTTCAACGGGATGTACCCCTTCATCGACGTCGGCAGCGGCGGCTCGATCGACGGCATGATCGCGGCCGCCGAGCAGGTCCTCAAACAGACCGACGCCCGGACCCGGATCATCCCCGGCCACGGCGAGCTCTCCGACGCGGCCGGCCTGCGCGAGTACATCGCCATGCTCAAGACGGTCAGCAAGCGCGTGCACGAGCTCGTCGATCAAGGCAAGTCGCGCGAGGAGGTGATCGCGGCCGGTCCGACCCGCGACTTCGACGAGAAGTGGGGCCAGGGCTTCCTGAAGCCCGATGTCTGGGTCGGCATCGTATACGACGGCGTGGTCAGGAGTCACAAGGGCAAGCAGCCGTAGGAGCCGGCCGCCTGCATGCCGCCGGGCCTGTGGTTCGGCGAGCGCGGGTGCGTGCGCTAATCGCACGTCAACCCATACTCGCCCAGCAGACCGGCCAGGTCCTCGAAGTCGGTGTCCCCGTCGCCGTCCACGTCGCCGCCGTCGTTGTGTCCGAAAGCTGCGAGCAGCAGCGTCAGATCCGCGAAACCGACCTGTCCGTCGCCGTCGAAATCCGCCCGGCAGACGACGTGGCTCCACATCTCGCCCGGGATGACCTGCTTGCTCAGCCCGCCGCCCTCGATCCGCACGATCAGCCCGGCCTGGCCGCCGCGCTCGAAGAACTCGACCCGGACCGCATGCGCCCCCGCCTTCAGCCCGATCACGCCGGAGCGCTCCTGCAGGCCGTGCAGGCCGTCGTTCTCCACGACCAGCGTGTCGCCCACGTACAGCCGCGAGCCGTCGTCAGAGTGCGTGAAAAGCGTGTACAGCGCGGTCTGCGGCACGGTGACGTACCCCTCGAAGACCGCGCCGACGTCGTCCGCACGCCCGGAGCCGGCGAAGTTGCCGGCCGTCGAGCCGAAGCTCACCAGCGGCACGATCTCGGTCGCGTAGGGCGTCAGCAGGTCGAAGTTCGGCAGCGCCGACGGCGCACTGAGCGCGTAATAGGCCGCCTCCGCTCCCGGTTCCGTGTTCGGCGGGTTCTCCGGATCGCGAAAGTCGCCCGGGTCGAAGACTTCCGCCGTGACGATCGTCGACGAAGTCCGGCCGGCCGTGTCCTGAATCGTGTAGCCGAACCGGTCCGGCCCGACGTATCCGGCCGGCGCGGCGTAGCGCAGCTCGTCGCGCCCGCCGGGCCCGGTGCCCTTCGAGAGCTCGACGCCGCCGCCGTGCAGACTCACCGCGTCGAAGCTCGACAGGTCGAACGCCAGCCCGCCCGGATGCACGTCGTTGTCGAGCACGTCGAGGGTCCGCGAGTCGCCGCCGAGCATCGCGCCGGCGTCATCGATGATCGCCAGCGGCGCCTCGTCGCCGGCCACGGAGAAGCTGGAGATCCAGTTCGACCAGCCCCACGACTCGGGGTATTCGCCGATCACCCAGAAGCGCGTGTCGTCGACCGGGTCGATCGCCACATCGTAATAGTCGCCCCAGCGCCCGGTCGTGTTCACCGTTCCGAGCTTCAGCAGCGTCAGCGCGCCCATCGTCCCCGGCGGGTCGCTCGGCAGCCGGCCTGTCGCGTTCACCGCGACCCGCTGCGTCGGCGAGCTTGAGCTCAGGACCAGCGCCACCTCGTGGTCGGCGTTTGAGTAGATCGCGGGGAACCACGTGTGCACGTCCGGCCCGCCGTCGACGTTGCCGGACTGCGCGAGCGTCGGCCCGCCGCTGTTGGGCCAGTCGTTGGTCTGAAAGTGATACCAGCGGGCGAAATTGCGGCTGCCGTCGGAGACGTGATGGGCGGCGTACAGGTTGCCGTCGCGCCAGTGTACGTTCATGATCCGCGCGTCGATCAGCCAGATCGCCCCGCCGCCGGCCGTGGGCGCATCGAACGGGCCCGAAAAGGGCGGCACGGCCACGTTGCGCGTCACGAGCGTGGGATTGGTCGTCGGATTGCGCAGCGCCTGGATGCGGATGGAGCTGCCACTGGCGACGGATACGAAGAAGGGCGCCTGCGGCCAGCCGAAATGCTGCGCCACCTGCACCGAGGCGGAGCTGCCGTCGCGGAGCGTGTGATAGGTGGCCGGCTCGCCGCTGAGCAGCGCCTCTTTCAGAAATACGCGATAGCCGACGCCGCCCCAGCCGCCCTGGTTCAGGCCGAACAGGTTGCTGGTGACGTAATAGGCCTGGTAGTCGTAGCCGACGCCGGGATAGTCCCACCAGAACGTCGTCGCGCCGACCTGCACCACCGCGTTCGTGCGATACTGGTACCAGGTGCCGTGCGGGTCGTCGTCATCCGACACGCCGATGGTGATCCACGCCTCGGAGTTGCCGTATACCTCCGGCGCGACGACCACGAAGCGCCCGGCATAGTGATCATAGAAACACTTGGGGTCGAAGACGAAATCCCCCGCGCCCACCGACGAGAAGAAGCTCGTCAGCGTCGCGTAGAATTGCTGCGTCCCGTCCTTCGTGTAGAAGGCCAGCGACTGATTCACGGTCGTGACGATGTGGTGCGGGCCGACGGCCAGCGCCGGGTCGGGCGGAATCCAGCCGGTCTGGCCGATTCCCGGCCACAACTCGCCCGGCCGGGCCCGAAGCTCCTCCAGCGTGGCCCCGAGCGGCAGGTCGTTCGGCGTGCCGGCCGGCAGCGGACCCGGGCGCTCGTGCGGCGGCACATGGTCGCGGATTCGCTGTGGGACGAGCGTGTGCGGCACATAGCGGGCGTCGGCCTGGGCAACTTGCGTGGTATCGGCGCGCCCGGCCGGGCTGGCGCGCGTCACGAACGTGGCCGGGTCGGTCAGATCGATCGCATCGGCGGGGACGGCGGCCGGCAACGCCGCGTCGGCTGGTGCGGTCTGAACCGGGCGCGCGGAGACGGGCGGCGCGACGGGTTCCGAACCGACTTCGACCGAGCGCTGTGTGCGCGAGCAGGCGCCGGTTCCCGAAAGCAACACACCCCCAACCAGACACAGAAATACGGTACGCAAAGCGCTCACGTTGGGCTCCCAGCGACGTTGTGTGACTGCCTGACGGCTCGCGTGCATCCAGTATAAGGCAGGCCGAACCGCGGCGTGCTGCGAAATGGGTGGCCGTCCTATAAGGAGCCCGCGAGGCGACGTTCGGGAACTCCGCGCCACGTTCAGCCCCCCCCCGCCGCGCGTCCGGACCCGCCGCGCCGAGCGGCGGGACTCCTGGTTGTCGGGAGACCCCTGCTTGGCGCAGGGGGTTCTGAGGGCGGGTTACGCTCGGACGCTGTCGAGGACCGGGCACGGAATCACTTCGGGGGCTGCGTCCTCCATATCAGCCCCCGCAACTCCGCCCCGATCGTCTCGATCAGATGCTCGCGGTCGGCCGCCGCGATTGCCCCTGACCGCTTATACCCCCGGGCCGCGTCGTCGCGAAGCTCCTGGGCGAACCGGCCGCTGCGGATCTCGGCCAGCAGCTCGCGCATGGCCGCGCGTGCGGCCGGCCCGATCACTCGCGGCCCGCGCGTCAGGTCCCCGAAACGGGCGGTGCTGGAGATCCGCTCGCGCATTCCCGCGATGCCGCTCTCATAGACCAGGTCGGCCAGCAGCTTGATTTCGTGACAGCACTCGAGGTACGCAAGTTCGGGCGGATAGCCCGCCTCGACGAGCGTGTCGAAGCCGGCCCGGATGAGCGCCGACAGCCCGCCGCAGAGTACCGCCTGCTCGCCGAACAGATCCGTCTCCGTCTCGTCGCGAAAGGTCGTTTCCAGGATGCCCGCGCGGGCCGAGCCGATGCCCGCGGCCCAGCCCAGCGCCGTCGACAATGCCCGCCCCGTCGCGTCCTGATGCACCGCCACCAGCGAGACGACGCCGCGGCCCGCCACGAACTCGCTGCGCACGCCGCGCCCCTGTGCTTTCGGCGCGACCATGACCACGTCGACATCCGCCGGCGGGGTGATCCGTTGATAGTGAACCGCGAACCCGTGGATGAAGCCGAGCGTCTGTCCCGCCCGCAGGTGCGGCCGCAGATGCGCTTCGTACAGCTCCGGCACACGCTCATCCGGCAGGGCGAAGATCAGCAGGTCACAGCTCTGTGCCGCGTCGTCCAGGCTCACGGGTGAAAACCCGGCCCGCTGCGCCTCCTGGTAGCGCGCTCCGCCCGGACGTTGGGCGACGACCACGTCGCAGCCCGAGTCGCGGAGGTTCATCGCGTGGGCCGACCCCTGCGAGCCGAACCCCAGCACGCCGACGCGCCGGCCGGCCAGGTGTTCTACGCGCGCCTCGTCTGCGGAGAATTGTCGCAATCGTGTGGCATCCACCGCGAGCTCTCCGCCTGTTCCTGCCTGGCCGGCGTAATAGCATGCTTACGCCTTCGGCGAAAGCATGCCACCCCGCAAGAGCACGGGCAAGCTGCGCTTGCCCATGCCACCCGGCCGTCGAAGAGCATGCTTACGCCTTCGGCGAAAGCATGCCACCCGGCCGTGGGTGTGGCACCAGCAACCCCGCTTTTTTGGTCCGATAAACACGAAGATCAGAAATCCGGCGCGAGGAGTTGCGTCGAGCATATCCTTGTGATATTATTACGATAGCATACTGCTACAGGAGCCTGAAATCATGGAAACGCGTGAGATCGGCGTGCGGACGCTCGGCGGATGGGGCGGATTGCTGGTCATGCTGCTGGTGGCCGGCGGGCTGGCCTATTCGATGTACTGGATCATCAGCAACTGCCGCCTGGCGGTGGGCGATGGGCTGACGCAGCGCGGTGTCTGGCTGCTAATCGGCTGGATTCTGCTGACGATCATCTGGGGCGTGTGCTGGAACGGGTTCTACACGCTCCAGCCCAATCAGGCGGCCGTGCTCGTGCTGTTCGGCAAGTACGTGGGCACGGACCACGTGGCGGGCTTTCACTGGGTCAATCCGCTGCTGACGAAGCTGAAGGTGTCGCTGCGGGCCCGCAATCTGAATATGGAGACGATCAAGGTCAATGATCAGCGCGGCAACCCGGTCGAGATTGCGGCGGTGGTGGTTTGGCGCGTGCAGGATTCGGCCCAGGCGACGTTCGACGTGGACAACTACGAGCACTTCGTCTCGGTGCAGAGCGAGGCGGCCCTGCGGCACCTGGCCAGCGCCTATCCGTACGACACCGACGAGGAGGACCGGCTCTCGCTGCGCGGCAGCATGGACGAGATCTCGCAGTACCTGTCGAAGGAATTGCAGGACCGGGTCGCGCGGGCGGGTGTGCTGATCGAAGAGGCGCGGCTGAGCCACCTGGCCTACGCGCCGGAGATCGCGGGGGCGATGCTGCGGCGGCAGCAGGCCGAGGCGATCGTCGCGGCGCGGACGCGGATCGTCGACGGCGCCGTGGGCATCGTCGAGATGGCGCTGGAGAAGCTGGCGGAGCAGAAGATGATCAACCTCGATGAGGAGCGCAAGGCCGCGATGGTCAACAACCTACTGGTGGTGCTGTGCGGCGACAGGGAGGCGCAGCCGGTGGTTCACACCGGGACGCTCTATCACTAGCGGGGGGGCAGGGCGCGGCCGCGCCGAGGCCGCGCGTGTCGGCCGGCCGCGCTGCTGCGAGGGCCGGCCGGGTGCGGGTCCCGGCCGCGGCCGATGAAACGGACGGATTCGAGCGTGGCGGAGCGTAAGACATTCCTGCTTCGGCTGCCGGCCGAAATGATGGACGAGCTCAACCGCTGGGCTCGGGACGAGCTGCGGAGCGTCAATGCGCAGATCGAGTATGTGCTGCGCGAGGCGCTTCGGCAGCGGGGGCGGATGAAGGATGAGACGCGGGGCGGCGAGGCCGATGGGGAATCAGCGGGAGAGGATGGGGGGGTAGGGGAATGAGAGATTCAGGGATTGAGGGATTGAGGGGCTGGCGGTTGAGGCGTTCCACGGTTGCCGGGTGTCGTCTGGACGCGTTTCCGCGTCGGCGGGGCGGCGACCCGCCGCGCCGAGCGGCGGGACACTGGGTGATCGATAGACCCCGTGCTTGGCGCACGGGGTTCTGATGTTGCGCCGCACGGCTTAGTCCGCCGCGCCGACGCGGGACGCCGCGCATCAGAACCCGCCGCGCCGAGCGGCGGGACACTGGGTGATCGATAGACCCCGTGCTTGGCGCACGGGGTTCTGATGTGGCGCCGCGCGGCTTAGTCCGCAGCGCCAACGTGGGACGCCGCGCATCAGAACCCGCCGCGCCGACGCGGGACGCCGCGCATCAGAACCCGCCGCGCCGAGCGGCGGG
>CAZXUI010000056.1:0-4612 GCA_964643885.1 uncultured Planctomycetales bacterium | reverse complement strand
CGTGCTTGGCGCACGGGGTTCTGATGTGGCGCCGCGCGGCTTAGTCCGCAGCGCCGACGCGGGACGCCGCGCATCAGAACCCGCCGCGCCGAGCGGCGGGACACTGGGTGATCGATAGACCCCGTGCTTGGCGCACGGGGTTCTGATGTGGCGCCGCGCGGCTTAGTCCGCAGTGCCAACGTGGGACGCCGCGCATCAGAACCCGTCGCCGGTGCCCGCAGCTCCGTCCTTGGCACTCGCATCTCCCCCCGGATCGACAACCGGTGCACGAGGAATCGCCCGGAGGCGGGTATACTGCCCCGTCTGGCGAAGGATGGGGGATCCAAGCGCGACGGACGCGCGGCGGCCACGCGACGGCGGTCCAACGGCAGCGCGATTCGAGCGCGTTTGCGGCGCAGCGGCGGCGCGAGGGCAGCACAAGGCAACGACCGGCGAGACGAGATGAACGAAAGCGACAAGAGCGGACCGGGTTCGACGCCGACAGCGCGGCCGGCGGCGGGCACAGAGGCCCGCCCCACCAGCATGTCGGCGGACACAGAGGCCCGCCCCACAGGTCGATCGGGCCGGGGCTGGCGCACGGCGCTGCGCGTCGCGGCCGTGCTGGTCGCGCTGGCCGGCTGGTGGCTGAGCATGGACCTGCTGCGGATCAGCGGCGGGGCGCGGGCGACGATCGCCTGGCTCGACCGCGAATGCGGGGCGAGCGGCAGCGACCTGGACGGCGGCTGCCTGTCGGTGCTGCGCAGCGAGCTGGCGATGATCCGCGGCACCGCGGCCGGTGGCGACGACTCGCACAGCGCCGGCGGCGTGCCGTGGGCGGCGATGGGGGCAGGCTACTTCAGCCTGATCGCGCTGTGGTACCTGCTGGTCGGCGTGCCGACGCAAAGCCGCTGGTGGGCGCACCTGCTGATCATGGTCGTGGTCGGCGTCGGGGTGACGGTCTCGCTGCACCTGACGCAGGTGATGGCGAGCGAGCTTCAGCAGTGGTGCGTCGGCTGCGTCGGCGTGCACGTGCTCAACGGACACTTGGCCGTGATCACGCTGCTGGCGTTTCCGTGGACGCGCGACGGGCCGGGCGTGCGGCCGGCGCCGGGCGGAACGCTGGTTGTGGCGACGCTGCTGTGCGGTTTTCTGTCGATTCAGTTGCACGTGCTGTTCGCGCAGGCGTCGATGCTGGGCGGCGTGGTCAACCGCACGTCGGCGGCGTATCTGGAGATCATCAACGATCCGCGCTTCGCGCTGTGGAAGCTGGGCCAGCAGGAGATCGTCTCGCTGCCGCCGCGCGAGGGGATGCTGATCGACGGAAGCGCGGAGGCGGCCCACACGGTCGTCGTCTTCAGCGATTTTCAGTGTCCGCGCTGCGCGCAGCTCTATCGCCTGCTGGCCGAGCTGACGGAGAAGCTGCCGCAGCGGCTGCGGGTCGTGCACCGGCACTATCCGCTCGATCGGCGCTGCAACGCGCACGCAACGTCGGTCGTGCATCCGCAGGCGTGCCTGGCGGCGCGGGCGATGGAGGCGGCCGGCCTGCTGGGCGGCGAGCCGGCGCAGCGGGCCATGCGGGCGGCGCTGTATGAGAACCAGCGCGGACTGTCGCGTGCGACGGTCGAGCGGGTCGCGGGCGAGATCGGGCTCGATCCGGCCGGGCTGATGGAACGGATCGCGTCGGCCGAGGTGGAGGCGCGGCTGCGGGCGGACGTGGACGCGGCCGCGGCGGCGGGGGTGAAATCTGCGCCGGCCGTGTTCGTCGACGGGCGGCGGCTGGAGTACTGGACGCGGGCGGAGACGTGGGCGGCGCTGCTGGAAGGGGAATGAGGGAATAAGGGGCTAAGGGATTGAGGGATTCAGGGATTCAGGGATTGAGGGATTGAGGGGGTGGCAGAGAGTGGGCTGGGCGTGCGCGCATGAGCCGCGCCGCGAGCGCGAGCGCCTGACCCGAGCCGCGAGCGCGTGACCCGAGCCGCGACCGTGCGGGAGCGGGCTGGGGGTGGCGCGCAGCCCGCGCAAGTGCCAGCTGACATTCACCTACCACAAGCGCACGCTCACTGATTCAGGTGTGCGCGCTCCGGCGCGTGGGCGCGGGATGGGTTTCTGCGTTGGCCCGCTCCCTCACGGTCGCGGCTCGGTACAAATCGGCGGTCGCGGCTCGGTGCAGCCTCACGGTCGCGGCTCGGTACAAATCGGCGGTCGCGGCTCGGCGCAACATGAGCTCCGTGTGATCATGAACGCTGCGTCATCATGCGCGTGGCGTGATCATGTGCTTCGCGCGGCGAGGAGAGCCGTGGCCAGGCACGCGATCGCTTCGCCGCGGCCGACCGCGTCGAGCCCTTCGTTCGTGCCCGCCTTGATGTTGACCGCGTCCGGCGGGAGATCGAGCAGCCGGCAGATCGACGCGCGGATCGCGGGCTTGTGCGGGGCCAGCTTCGGCCGCTCGGCGAGAATCATCAGGTCGACGTTTCGCGCCGCCCACCCGGCCGCCTCGACCCGGCGGCGCACTTCCTGAACCAGCAGGCGGCTGTCGACATCGCGGAATCGCTCGTCCGTATCGGGGAAGAGCTCGCCGATGTCGCCCAGACCGGCCGCGCCGAGTAGCGCGTCGCAGAGCGCGTGGAGGACGACGTCGGCGTCCGAGTGGCCGAGCAGGCCGTGGTCGTGCGGGATTTCGACCCCGCCGAGGACGAGGCGGCGGCCGGGGGCGAGGCGGTGGATGTCGTGGCCGATGCCGGTGCGGAAATCGCGCATAGTGCGTCTCGGTCGAGGCGTGCCACCGGGGCGTTGTGGCGGGGGTATGGTAGTCGGTGCGGTGCTGGGGAGCGAGAAACGCGGGTGTGGCCGGGGCGGTCGGCGGCGGGCCGGGGCCTGGGCGGGGGTGGGTGAGCCGGTTTGAGATGGAGGCGGGCCGGGGGAATGGGCCGATATAATTGTTGGCGCGATGGGTAGACGCGAAGAGGTCTGGGTTCTGCGGCCGGTCCGGCTGGGCCGGCGCGGGGGCGGCGAGGTTGCGATCGGACTGCGCGCCCGTCGCGCGCGCTGGCGGCGGCTGCTGGTCGGCGTGTTCGGGTTGTTGCTGATCAGCGGCGCAGTGGGCGTGTATCTGGTGCTGCGTCCGCCGGGCGGACCGACGTCGAGCAGCTACTCGGCGAAGGTGTTCTGTCATTCGTGCGGGTTCGGTGGGGTGCTGCGTGTTTCGACGCGCGAGCGGCCGCCGCGCATCTGTCCGCGCTGCGGGCAGCGGACGGCGCAGGACGTGTGGCGGTGCGAGGATTGCGGGCACGAGTTCGTGCCGGGCGCCGAGACGGATGAGCGGCGTTGTCCGGAGTGCGGCAGCGGGCGCGTGGGTACGCCGCTGAGCCGGTAGGCGTGGTGCGCCAGGTTCGGCGGCGGGCTGGATAAATGCGGCGTGGCGCAACGTGGGGCAGGCAGGGTTGTCTAGAATTCAGTAGCGGTCGCCGGCGGGCCGTGGGGCCGGGGGGCCGGGGCAGCCGGCGGCGGGTGAGTGGGGGCGCTGCGGATTGACCCGCGCGGATGCGTGGCGCTAGGATGCGCGGCGCTGGGAGCGGGCGCGAGGCAGCGAGAGGATGCGGGCGCTTCGGGCCCGCGCAGCATTGGAGGCTGGTGATGTCCAAGCGTGACAGCCTGCTGGCGATCGTCGATAAGCATCTGGACAGTGAGCGATTTCGCCAGCAGCACTGGGAAGGGACGTTTCACGACTACCTGGACATGGTGATCGCGAATCCGCGGATCGCGCGGAACGCGTTTCAGCGCGTGTACGACATGATTCTGTCGTTCGGGACGACGCGCTACACGTATTTGAAGCAGGACTACGTTCATTACAAGTTTTTCGACGACCCGATCGACAACGGCAAGGACGCGATCTTCGGTCTGGACGGGTCGCTGATGCGGCTGGTGGACTTCTTCAAGTCCGCGGCGCAGGGCTACGGGACGGACCGGCGGATCATGCTGCTGCACGGTCCGGTGGGCAGCAGCAAGAGCACGATCGCGCGGCTGCTCAAGAAGGGGCTGGAGCATTACTCGCAGCGGGACGAAGGGGCGCTGTATACGTTCGCGTGGAAGGTGCCCAACGAGCAGGGCGCCGAGGAGCTGCTGCCGTGCCCGATGCACGAGGAGCCGCTGAAGCTGATTCCGCGGCGGGCGCGGCAGGAGATTCTGGCGCAGATCAACGCGGATCTCTCGGAGGACCGGCAGCTCCGCGTGGAAGGCGACCTGGACCCGTTCTGCCGCAAGATGTTCGAGGATCTGCTGGTCCGCTACGAGGGTGACTGGCGCAAGGTGCTGGACCACGTCGTGGTTCGGCGGATCATGCTGAGCGAGAAGGACCGGGTCGGCATCGGGACGTTCCAGCCCAAGGACGAGAAGAACCAGGACTCGACCGAGCTGACGGGGGACATCAACTACCGCAAGATCGCGCTGTACGGCTCGGACAGCGACCCGCGGGCGTTCAATTTCGACGGCGAGCTGAACATCGCCAACCGGGGCGTGTGCGAGTTCATCGAGATTCTCAAGCTCGACGTGGCGTTCCTATACGACCTGCTGGGCGCGACGCAGGAGCACACGATCAAGCCGAAGAAGTTCGCGCAGACGGACATCGACGAGGTGA
>CAZXUI010000055.1:0-31067 GCA_964643885.1 uncultured Planctomycetales bacterium | reverse complement strand
CAATCGCGTGCACAAAGTCAAGGGCTTCGTCTACGAAAAAGCGCGCCTGGCCGAGGGCGGGATCGAGGTCGCCGTGCGGCCCCGCCGGCGGTCCCGGCCGGTCTGGCCGGCTGCGGCCGGCGCGGGCCGGGGTACGACAGGCTGCCGGTGCGGCGGTTTGCGTCCGTCCCGTTGTGGGGCCTGGCGGTGTTTTTCTCTACGCCCGCCGGCGGGTGGACTGCCCGCCCCTCGGCCGAGAACGACGGCCGCTTCATCCTGGAGCTGCGCGTCCTCGAGCAGCCGGTCACGACCACGGCGACCCTGATCGCCTACAACGAGGACAACGTGATCGTCACCAAGGAGATCGAGGTGACCATCACGCCGCAGAATTGAGCCGAGGGTGGCACCTGTCTGAAGTCAGAAGTCAACGCGCTCTCGCCGCAGGTGTAAGCATGCTCCGCGCGCCGCGTCCCTGGGTGGCGCCCGCCTCGACGTGTTGCACGCTGAATGCGTGCGCCAGGTCCCGCTCGCGCGGCGCGATGGATTCTGCCTGACTCGCCCCGCGCGGCCGCATCCGTCCCCGCCCCGCGGGCACGCACCTGCGCGTTCCCCTTCTTCCCCTTAATCCCTCAATCCCTCAATCCCTTAATCCCTCAACAATCCCCCACCCCCGCGCCTACGCACGTCCCCCTAGAAAATCAAGCCCCGATAACCACAATCCAGTGGGTCAAAATCATGCCCGCGCTTGACCCCCTTGATCTGACCCCCTTCCTCTCACCCCCCAATCCGCGCCCGACGCGCCGCCCAGCGCCCTCGCCGCGCGCCGCGTCGCCGCAGACCCGCCTCGAATCCTCGAAAAAACCCGCCGCGCCCGTCGTCCGACGCGCGCTTTTTCGCCCAAACCCCGAATCCGATGTTTCATTTTCTCGATCCGGGCCGGCTTCTGCGCGTTCCGCCAGGATGTCAGCGGGCGGCCCCACAGGCTCATGTCGAACCAGCGCGGCCGCGGCCAGGAGCCGGTCACGGTCGCGGGCAGGACCAGGTCTTTCGTGATCGTGAACATGATCGCCTCCGATGACGACGGCAGAGCTCGTAGCGTACCCGATCCGGCCCGATTCGGCCCGCCGCCCGGCACGACGGGCGGCCCGGCCGCGCGGTACCATCAGGCGGGTGTTGCCCCAGGGTGCGGCCGGACCAGGCGTGATTTGCCACGCGAGAGGCTGGGAGTCCCCTTCATGAGCCACGATGCGGCCGGGCAGATCCGCGAGCGCATCGACGAGCTGTACCGCACGGATTCGCGCCGCGTCTTCGCCACGCTCGTGCGGCTGCTGGGTGATTTCGACCTGGCCGAAGAAGCGCTGCACGACGCCTTCGCCTCTGCGATGGACCGCTGGCCGCACGAGGGCGTGCCCGACAACCCGCGGGCGTGGCTCGTCTCGGCCGGACGATTCCGCGCGATCGATGCGATCCGCCGCCGGGCGCGGTTCGACGCGTCGCTGGGCGAGCTGGCGGAGCGGCTGGAGGCGGCGGCGCGGCGCGAGGCGGAGCGGGACGCTGAGGGCGTCGAAGACGACCGGCTGCGGCTGATTTTCACGTGCTGCCATCCGGCGCTGGCGTCGAATGCGCAGGTCGCGCTGACGCTGCGCGAGGTGTGCGGACTGACGACGGAGGAGATCGCACGGGCTTTTCTCACGGCGCCGTCGACGCTGGCGCAGCGGATCGTGCGGGCCAAGGCGCGAATCCGCGAGGCGAATATCCCCTATCGCGTGCCGTCGCGCGAGGAATTGCCCGAGCGGCTCGAAAACGTCCTGCAAGTAATCTACCTCGTGTTCAACGAGGGATACGCCGCGTCGTCGGGCGATTCGCTGACGCGACCGGACCTCTCGGGCGAGGCGATCCGGCTCGGGCGGCTGCTGCTGGAGCTGCTGCCGGAGCCGGAGGTGATGGGGCTGTTGGCGCTGATGTTGCTGCACGAGTCGCGGCGGGTGGCGCGGACCTCTGCGTCGGGCGAGTTGATCCTGCTGGAGGAACAGGACCGCTCGCTGTGGAACGGTGAACTGATCGCGGAGGGCAACGCGCTGGTCGAGCGCGCCCTGGCCAGCGGGCCGGTCGGGTCGTACACGCTACAGGCGGCGATCGCAGGCGTGCATGCGGTTGCGTCCGAGCCGGCCGCGACGGACTGGCGGCGGATCACAGCCCTGTATGACCTGCTGGCACAGGTGCAGCCTTCGCCGGTGGTCGAACTGAATCGCGCCGTGGCGGTGGCGATGCGCGACGGGCCGGCGGCGGGGCTGGAGCTGATCGACGAGCTGCTGGCGCGCGGGGAGCTGGAGGAGTATCACCTGGCGCACGCGGCGCGGGCGGATCTATGCCGGCGGCTGGGACGGAGGGACGAGGCGCGGGCGGCCTACGAGAGGGCGCTCCAGCTCGCACGGCAGGAGCCGGAGCGGCGGTTTCTCGCCCGGCGGCTGGCGGAGCTGGGCTGAGCGGCCGGCCGCGAATTCTCCTGTGCGAGCGCCGGCCGTGTCGATTTGGGTCGCGGCCCGTCGACTATCGGGCGACGACGGACGCGTCGGGCCGAGCCTGTGAGGCGGCAGGATGCGGGCCGGTCGACCCGGGGGACGGATGGAGAGACGGCCATGCGGCTGAGTATCACGATCAGCATCAACTGGAACAGTGATCCCGAGCCGGCGGCAGCGCCTGCGCTGGGCGGTCCATCGGCGGCCGGGGCGTTTCAGCGGGGCGGCGGGAGCGGGAACGCGGCTCAGGCGGCGTGGGCGGAAGAAAATTCCGGCCGGGATGTCGATTGCGACCTGGACCGGACGACTACGGGGTACAGACGGGCGCCGCGTGGCCCGGCCGGGGCCTTAGCACGGGACGAGGCGCGGCTCGAACCAACGGGAGTGTGACGATGCGATTCCTGGTGCTGGTGAAGGCGAACAAGGACACGGAAGCCGGCGTGATGCCAAGCGAGGAGCTGGTGACCGCCATGCTCAAGTACAACGAGGAGCTGGTCAATGCGGGCGTGATGCTCGGCGGCGAGGGACTTCACCCGAGCTCCAAGGGTGCGCGGGTGAAGTTCGACGGCGCGAAGCGGACCGTCATCGACGGCCCGTTCGCGGAGACGAGGGAGCTGATCGCCGGCTACTGGTTGTGGGAGTGCAGTTCGCTGGCGGAGGCGATCGAGTGGGTGAAGCGCTGCCCGAACCCGACCGGCGAGGAGTCGGTGATCGAGATTCGCCAGCTTTTCGAGCCGGGCGAATGCGGAGTGAACACTTCGGCCGAGTTGCGTGAGAAGGAGGACCGGCTGCGCGAGCGGATCGCGGAGCGGCGCTAGGCCGGTTCGCGCGGGCCGCGGCGCCGACAGGGGATTCTCGACGCGGGCGGCGGCGGTGACCATCCGGATGAGCGACCCTCGAATCAACGAAGGAGCACAGGCGTGAACGCCGAACCGCAGAACGAGCACAAGTGGTTGCAGAGACTGGTCGGCGATTGGACGTTCGAGGCGCTCTGCGAGTCGGAGCCGGGCAAGCCGCCGTCCAGGCACCTGGGGACCGAGAGCGTGCGCAGTCTTGGCGGATTGTGGACGGTCGGTGAGGGGCGCGGCGAGATGCCCGGCGGCGGTGAGGCGACGACGATCATGACGCTCGGGTTCGACCCGGAGCGGAAGCTCTTCGTGGGCACGTTCATCGGATCGATGATGACGCACCTCTGGCAGTACGAGGGATCGCTGGACGCGGCCGGCAAAGTGCTGGCGCTGAACACGCTGGGGCCGGATTTCTTCGACGGCCGCGGTCTGGTGCGCTACATCGACGCGATCGAGTTCGTCAGTAATGACGAGCGCATCCTGACATCCAGCGTGCTGCGTGCCGACGGCACGTGGCAGAGATTCATGACGGCCACCTACCGGCGCAGGCGATAGCCGCCGTGTGGGCGTCGGATCGTCGCGGAAGCGGCGTCGGATAGAACAAGTACGGATTGAACCGGCCGGAACGGACCGATGAGATACATCTGCCTTGGGTACATGGACGAGAGCAAGTGGGAAGCGCTGTCGGAGGCGGAGCGGAGCGCGGCGATGGAGGAGTGTCTGGCGTACGACGACGTGCTTCGCGAGGGCGGGCACTTTGTGGGCGGCGAAGCGCTCCAGAGCGCGCGCAACGCCGTGACGCTGCGCTGGAAGGACGGGAAGGTGGCAGTCACCGACGGGCCGTTCGCCGAAACGAAGGAGCAGTTGGGCGGGTTCCTGATCCTCGAGGCCAGCGACCTGAATCACGCGATTCAGTTGATGTCCAGGCACCCAGGTGTGCGGGTGGGCGGGCCGTTTGAGATTCGCCCGGCCGACACGCGATTCGACGAGTTGGTTGCGGCCCGCGAACGGGCGGCCAAGCAGTGAACGGCGCATCTGCGCGCGATGTCAAGTATCCCCGGACGCGTCCGCTACTCCGGATTCGTGCCGGCCAGCCTGGAAAGGGAGCGATGAGCATGAAGTACATGCTGTTGATCTACAGCGACGAGCGGGTCTGGACCGATGGCGAGCGCGAGAAGTGCTACGTCGAGTCCACGGCCCTGACGCACGACCTGAAGGCCCGGGGACAGTACCTGGGCGCGGCGCCGCTCCAGCCGGTGTCGACCGCCACAACCGTGCGCGTGCGCGACGGCAAGCGCCTCGTGACCGAGGGACCATTCGCCGAGACGCGCGAGCAGCTCGGCGGCTTCTTTCTCGTCGAGGCAAAAGACCTGGACGAAGCAATCGGCATCGCGTCCCTCATCCCGGCCGCGCGGAAGGGGACGGTCGAGGTTCGGCCGGTCGTGGAGCTCGAGGGTCTGCCGCAGCCGTAGCCGCGGCCGCCCGCGCGAGTCGCCGACCTGGTCGGCGTTGAAAGGAACCTTGGCGATGATGGCCCATGACACAGCGCTGACTGCCCTCGCCGTCGCGCCGAAGTGCTGCGCCGCGGGCCGCCCCGCCCCGGAGGGCCGCTCATGAACCCGCGCAGCGACTGTCAGCCCGCCGCAACGGCTCTGCGGACGCGGACCGCCGGCCGGTACCTGCTCGAACTCGGCGGCTGGCTGGCGCCGAGCGCGGCGCTGGCGCTGATGCCAAAATGCCCGGCCTGCCTGGCTGCCTATGTAGCGCTGGCGACGGGAGTCGGCCTCTCCTTCCCGGCCGCGGCGCAGATCAGATCGCTGCTGATCGTCGCGTGCGTCGCGTCGCTGGCCCTGCTGGCGATCCATCGAGGATACCGGCTTGTGCGGTCGAGTCGAAAGGCGCGACAGAATGCGTTCGAACACAGGAGAAATGAACATGGCGACTGAAACGATTGCACACCCGCGGATCGTCTCGCGGGCGGAGTGGCAGAAGGCACGCGAGGCGCTGCTCGTCAAGGAGAAGGAACTGACCCGCCGGCTTGATGCGCTCAGCGCCGAGCGGCGCCGCTTGCCGATGGTGCGCATCGACAAGGAGTACGTCTTCGACGGACCGCGCGGCAAGGCGCGCCTGCCGGACCTCTTCGAAGGCCGCCGGCAGCTCATCATCTACCACTTCATGTTCGAGCCCGGCGACCCGCCGCCCGGCCGCTCAGGCGCGCCCTGGGAGGAGGGCTGCGAGGGCTGCTCCTTCGTCGTCGACAACATCGGCCACCCGGCACACCTGCACGCGCGCGACACCTCGCTCGCGCTGGTCTCGCGCGCCCCGCTGGCGAAGATCGAGCCCTTCAGGCGCCGTATGGGCTGGACCCTCCCCTGGTACTCGTCGTTCGACAGCGACTTCAACCGCGACTTCGGTGTCACGACGGACCGGGGGGAGACCTTCGGCCTGAGCGTCTTTCTGCGCATCGGCGAGCAGGTGTTTCAGACGTACTTCACCAACGGCCGGGGCGTCGAGCACCTGGGCAGCGCGTGGACATATCTCGATCTGACTCCCTACGGCCGGCAGGAGACTTGGGAGGACTCGCCCGAAGGCTGGCCGCAAACGCCGCCCTACGAGTGGTGGCGACACCACGACCGCTACGAGGCATCCAGCGGGCAGCCCGCGACCTGTTGTGCGAGTAATGGCGGCGAGGGCCCGCGAGCGCTCACGGCCAAACCCGGGTGATTCCCGCCGGAGCGGGCCAGCGTGCCACGATATCGATTCGAATCAGGAGGACATACCGTACAGTTCCCTATTCTGGTATGATCGGTTTTCTGGTCGGGCCGGCCCGCTGTGCCCGCGTGTGGCCGCGGACCGCCTGAACCCTACGGAGGATCCCATGAAGAACAGCAGGATTGTGATCGCGTTTTGTGTGGCCGGCGCCATGTTGGCCGCACCGATGGCCATGGCCCAGCAGCAGGGCAAGGACACCAAACCGAAGACCGGCGAACCGGCGATGAAGCTGCCGGCCGGCTGGACCGAGGAGGACATGCAGGCCTGCATGCTGGCCGGTACGCCGGGCAAGATGCACGAGCATCTGGCCAAGGACGTCGGCGTCTGGCAGGGCAAGAACACGATGTGGATGGGCCCGGGCAGCGAGCCCGCCAAGAGCGAGTGCACGGCCACCGTCACCTCGATCATGGACGGCCGCTTCGTCAAGTGCGAAATCGCCGGCGACATGCCGGGAATGGGGCCGTTCAACGGTTTCGGCATCCACGGCTATGACAACGTGACGCAGCGGTTCGTGTCGACTTGGATCGACAACTGCGGCACGGGCATCATGAACGGAACGGGCGAGCTTTCGCCGGACGGCAAGGTGATGACGTGGAACTACACGTACACCTGCCCGATCACGAAGAAGCCGACGGTGATGCGCGAGGTGGAGACGGCCACCGGTCCGAACTCGAAGAGGTTCGAGATCTTCGGCACCGATCCGAAGAGCGGCAAGGAATACAAGATGATGGAGATCGAGTACACGCGCAAGAGCTAGGCAGCCCGACCGGGGCCGACTTGCCGTCGCTTCGGTGGCAGGCTGCGGCGCCGGGTCGCCGATGAGTCAGCAGACGGGGCGGGGACCGCGAAAGGACCGATTCGCCGGGCGGCGTGGCCGCGGCGCCGTCGGCCGCACGCGGCCACCCGCCCCGTCGCTCATGTCCCGTCGTGGTGCTTCGCGCGAGACGGGGTGGGCGCCGACACACCCGCTGGGCGCCTCCGCGCAGGTCGCCACCACCGGCCGCAGGACCTCCCTCGTCGAAAGCCGTTTCGCAGCGACCGCTTGCCCGCACGTGTGATTCTTGCCTGCAATGGGCTCGGGCGAACGGGAAAAGCGGTTTTCGGACACCGTGCACAAAATCGCGCGAGCCACAAGGACCCCGTTGCGGAGTGGAGTGTATCGCCATGTTAGCGCGCGAAGGACCGAGCGCCGTCGTGGCCGAGGGGCTGCCGATGTTCCGGGATGGGATCGTGCACCTTCTGACGCGCGACTTCTCGATCCCGAACTGCCACGCAACGGGCGATGTCGCCGAAGCGATCGAATGGGCGCGGGCCAGAAAGCCACGCCTGGCCGTGATCGACTGCGAGCTCGCGGTTCGCGACATCCGAAGCGCGGTCGCGAACCTGGTCAGTGAAGCACCGCGAACGATCATCGTGCTGACCGCTTTTCATTTCGACAGTGCCGAAGCCGCTCAGGCTGTTCGGACAGGCGCCTGCGCATGCATCCTGAAAACGGACTCGCCTGACGACATCCGGCGCACGCTGGGTGCAGCGTTGGCGGGGCGAGCCGCATTCTCCCCGACCGTCCGCGAGCAGTTAGCGGTCCAAGGCCGCGGCGGAACGGATACTCGCTAAACGCGTTGCAGACGCGGCGATTCGTCGCGACGGAGTGATCGACGCCACACAGGACCGCTGCATCGAAGAATCTCGAAAGCCCCTCACCGAGCACTTCGCCGCGTACGACGAGCATCTGCGCGTGCACGTGCGCAGAAAGACTGGATTCTCTGCGACGCCGCGGCACCGGTCCCAGCGACAGAAGCACCTTCGCACCGTTTCGGACGATCTTGAGTGGACCAAGCTCGGCGATCTGAACCGCAGCGAGTTGGAGAGATGGTTAGCCGGGAGCGAGGGCAAGGGACCGTCGGCAGGGACCCGCAACACGTACGCGAGAAGCTGGTGCGCGTTCGGGAACTGGTGCGTGGACACCGGCCGACTCGTCGTGAATCCCTTCACGCGGTTGGGACGGGCGAATGAGCGGACCGACCGTCGGCGACACCGTCGGGCGCTGAGTCCGGACGAACTGGAACAACTCATCGATGTCGCGCGCCGGCGGCCGCTAGCAGAGTACGGCCGCGCACCGATCAAACTGGAGCGGCAGGAAGGTGAACCGAAGCGGCGGGCATCTTGGACCTATGACCCGGTGACGCCGGCGAACATCGCGGACTGCGAATCGCAAGCCCAAGAGCGGCTGAAAGACAGACCGGACCTCGTCGCGAGGCTTGAATCACTAGGACGGCAACGCGCCCTGACGTACAAGGTCCTCGTTCTGACCGGACTGCGGCTGAACGAGCTGCGATCGCTCACGGTTGGCGACGTAGACCTCGACAGCGCGACGCCGACGGCGTGGCTGGCCCCGGAACATGAGAAAGCCCGACGCGGGGCCGATATCCCGCTACGCATCGACCTGGCCACGGACCTGAAGGAGCATCTTGCCGAGCGGCTGGAGCGTGCACAGCGCGACGCGATGCGCGAAGGTCGGCCGATGACGGCTCGATTTCCGGCGGAGACGCCGATACTGACGATTCCTGCCGACGCGATTGGCATTCTGGACCTGGACCTTGTCGCGGCCGGACTAGCCAGTCGCGCGCGGGGTACGGACCGCATGGGTAGGCCATCCTGGAAGATCGACAAGCGCAACGAGCGCGGCCGCACGTTCGATATTCACGCCTTTCGGACGACGTTCAACTCGTTGCTGGCGGGCGCGGGAGTGCCGTTGACCACACGTCGGATTCTGATGCGGCACGCGGCTGAGGGGGTCACTGATGCGCGGGCCCCACCGTCTCGAATTCTCCCCAACCCCAACCCACGGAACTGCCAAAGCTGTCAGAAGGTCGTACCGAAGGCGCGGCGCGTTGACGGAGCGACGCGATGATTCGAAGTCAGCGATCGCTGGCCAAGGCCCTCGGAGTGGGTGAGCCCACCGTTCGGCGCTACCTCGAAGACCCGCGCTGGCCGTTCTCGCGCCGGCCGCCCTGGCGGGAAGCCGACCTCCCGAACATGAAGGCCTGGGCCAGCAGCGAGCTTCAGCGGCCCAGCGGCGACGGTCGGGCCGAGGCGCTGGCCGCGATCCAGCAGAGCCCCGAGCGGACGCTGCGGCTCAAGCATCTGCTGGCCAAGACCAACAAGCTCGAGCTCGAGCACGGCATCCTGGCCCGCAACTTTCTGAAGCGAAGCGACGTCGAGCAGGCGTTCCTGCGGCGCATCTATGCCGTGAAGACCGCGCTGCTGAGCCTGCCCGAGGAGCTGGCGCCGCTGTTGGTCGGCAAGTTCGAAGATGAGATCCGCGAGATTCTCCGGACGCGAATCACGCAGGCGCTGAACGAGTTCGCCACCGGCGGCCGGCTGGACGAGGTCGAGCCGGCCGACCTGGACGAGGCCTCCTGATGGCCACCGCCCTGCTCGAGCGCTGGAGTAAGCGCGAGCGCCGGGCCTGGCAGGTGCCCGAGCCGCTCTCCCCGTCACAGTGGGCCCAGAAGTTCCGCGTGCTGCCGCGGTCGCAGTCGTCGCGGCCGGGCCCGTGGCGCAACGCCAACGCCCCCTACCTGGCCGGGATCATGGACCTGACGGCGCGGCCCGGGATTGAAGAGATCACGATCATGAAGGCCGCGCAGGTCGGCGTCTCCGAGGCGATCCGCAACGTGATCGCGATGCGGGCCGAACGCGAGCCCGACCCGACGCTGCTGGTACTGCCCGACGAGCACATCGGCCGGCGGATCATGGCCCGCCGCATCGTGCCGCTGTTTCGAGATACACCCTGTCTGCGCGACCTGGCGACGGGCATCGCCCGTGACGTGCAGCTCAACTCGGTCACGCTGGCCAATGGGGCGAGCATCCAGCTCGGCTGGGCCGGCAGCCCGGCCACGCTGGCGGCCGATCCGGTGCGGGTCGTCATCAACGACGAGGTCGACAAGTTCCCGCCCTGGAGTGGCCGCGAGTCCGACCCGATTACGCTGGGCTACGCCCGCACGCGGACCTACGAGGGTCGGCGGCTGATCATCAACATCTCCACGCCGACTACCGAGCACGGCCTGATCGCGCTCCGGATGGCCGATTGCCCGATCCAGCTCTGCTACTTCGTGCCCTGCCCGCTCTGCGGCGAGTACCAGCGGCTGCTGTTCGGTCAGATGCGCTGGAAGAAGATGGGCCAGCCGGACGCGAAGGCCGAAGTGGCGCTGCTCGAGCGGACGCAGGAGGCCTGGTTCGAGTGCCTTCATTGCCAGGGGCGGATCGACGAGCAGCACAAGGCGGACATCGTGCAGCGTGGCGTCTGGGCGACCGAAGAGCAGGAGATCGACACCGACGGGACGGTTCACGGGGACTGGCCACCGCGCCGGCGGGTCGGCGTCCACATCTGGGCGGCGTATTGCCTGTGGACGCCGTGGTGGCAGATCGCGGCCGAGTACGTGGCGGCCAAGGACAATCCGGTGGCGCTGATGGGGTTCACCAACGCGACGCTGGGCGAGACGTTTCAGCAGCAGATCACGCCCTCATCGACGAGCATCTATCGCGAGAAATGTCGGCGGGGCGCCGGGCCGGCCGGCGTGCTGCCGCTCTGGACGCGTTACCTGCTCGCCTCGGCCGATGTGCAGAAGAGCTGCATCTACTACGTCGTTCGCTGCTGGGGCGACGGGATGCGCTCGCGGCGGATCGACCACGGCATCGTCGAAAACTTCGAGCTGCTGCGGCAGCGCGTGCTGCGGCGGGCCTGGCCGGCCGAGGGCGGGCGGCACGGGTCGATGGCGATCGACCTGCTCGGGATCGACAGCGGCGGCGGGCTGACCGGCGGCGAGATGACGCGGACCGAGGAGGTCTACCGGTTCGCGCTGAGCGACCCGGCCCGCGTCCGGCCGCTGAAGGGCATGGCCGAGCCGACGGGCAACTGGTACCGCACGAAGCACGTTGTCTACACGCCGCCGGGCATGAAGCGCAACCCGCTGAGCGTCGTGCTGACGCTGCTGGACACGAACTCACTCAAGGACCAGATCAGCTCGAAGATCGGAGCCCGCATGTCCGTGCCGGTCGATCCGGGCTGCGGCGACGTCCCGCCGAAGAATCCGTATCTGCCGGACCAGCCGGTCGGGAACATGTTCGACGTCGACGCCTGGCAGCTCAACGACTTCGACGACGAGGAGTACAACCGGCAGATGGCCAGCGAGCACAAGGTTCTGATCCGCAGGGGGACGACGCAGGTCGAGCGCTGGGTGCCCATCAAGGGCGGCGCGGCCAACCACTACTGGGACTGCGAGGTCTATAACCTCGGCCTGGCGAAGATGTTCGAGCAGTACCTGCTGGCCCCGCCACCGTCGGCCGAGCAGCCGCCCCAACCGGGCGACCCCAAGCGCCGGGAGCGGCGCGGGCAGTCGCTACAGGATCGCATGGGACTCAACCTGCGCCGAGGCGACGACCGGCCGTGGCTGCCGACGGAGTGGTAGGAGGTTGGCCGATCAGCGACGCCGCGGGCCAGCATCAGGAGGGGAACCGGCGACGTGCGTGGCGTCGGGCTTCTGCGCGAGGATCATCAGCACGTTCCCGAAGCTGTACTTGTGGAACTTCGCCAGCATGGCGAGGTAGCGGGTGAGCGCTTCGCTCTTGCCGTGCGCGAGCGCGTCGGCGAGTTGTTCGAGGGCCTGGTCGGCGATCTTCTTTGCTTGTTCGGCTTTCATGGTTCTGCTCCTTGTCGGGCCCCGCGACGTGCGGTCCCTTCGCCAGGCACGAGGGACCACGTCGGGGGTGACAAGGAGCAAGCGGCGCGACGGCCGGCGGCAAGCCGGAGAGTCCCGCGTCAGCGGAGCAAGCCGAATGACGGAGCGCACCCGCAGGGCGCATCAGCGGCGACGGCGTGAGGCGTGCAAGACTCGGAGGCGGGAAGCGAAGCGGCGACGGGCGGGAGCGGTGCGGATGAAAGCCGAAACGAGCAGAGTTGCCGATGGCCTACGTCATCGCCGATGCGCGAGTGCAATTGCTTGCAGTCGATGCTGGAAGGTTGACACGTTGGAACGGCGTGCTGCTCATCTGCTAATGCCTGGAGCGAGCCGCCGCGAATCGGTGCAAACGGTCGCGATGTACTGCGGGCGGCGGCGATCGGTTACCGTGGCGAGAACTCGGGCACGGACAGCCCACGGCAATCTGACCGAGCGCGGTGTAACGAATCGTGTCCGGTAGTTACGGCTGGATCCGTTGCACTGTTGCAGACACAACAGCAGCCTTACTACCTACCGTCTTGTCCTTGCACCGCTGGCGAATGGCTGCGAGCACTGTCTTAGTATCCTTGATGTCTTTGGCAAGCTCGGTCGGCTCGGGGATCGGAGCCTGCTTGCCTGATGCGGAGTCATGGGCCTCCGTAACGTCGCAGCATCGCTGATGAAGGCGCATCAACTCGTCGCATTCGGAAGAGGTGAAGCCGACCACATTCCTCAAGTCCCTCAGCTTCACATAGGAGCGGAACCGAAACACCACGTCAGCAAAAACAACGCGCTCGACTACTCGCTCAATGGTCGCTCTGAGCCAACTGTAGGCCCGGCGCATATCTTCAATATTGGCTTGATTCGGTTGCGGCTGCCAGGCGGCAACGATGTCGCGGTGCTCCTTCTCAAGCCTGTCTAATCGATCCTCGGGCGACTTGCAGTCCCAGGGAAGACCGTCGTGGCAGTGGCCCGGATTGGAACCAATCCACTCAATGTAACGGAATGTGGCAGGCACGGCGTGGTCATGCGACTGCGTTTGGAGATCATTGAGGAACACCGCGTCGTGTGTCATCACAATCACCTGCCTGACCTTGCTCTCCTGCACGAGCCGAGCCGCGATGCGCTCTCGGTGCCAGTGGTCCAAGGATGACACAGGATCGTCAAACACGAGCGCCGACTGGTGCGATGCTTGCGAGAGTTCCGCAAGGAAGGCCGCCAGAGCGATGCAACGCTGCTCCCCTTCGCTGGCGATTTCGTGGACTTTATGGTTTGGGGCGCCCGTGAGGCGAAGCCCAAAGCGTGTCTCGCCCTTCGTCCCCTTGATGTCTTCCATCCTAACGGTAATCGTGCGGAGGCCAAGGACTTTGACTTCGGTCTCGAAGCGCTCGCAAAATGCAGCCGTGACAATTTGCTTCGTCAGTTCGGTGCTCTTTTCAGTCACAGCTCGCGTGGCGGTATCCTTCTTACATGTCTCCAGCAACGCAATGCGCTTGTGCCGCTCAACTTGGACTAACACATCGTCTTTCACACCTGCAAGCCAATCCCTGGCGGCGAGTTCATCTCGTTCACTCGTGAGCTTTGCACGGACTGCCGGATCATCCGCGGACTCCTCCATATCCGCACGTGCCTCAATCGCCGTGGCCAGCTTCAAGATATCCGGTTCCGGAGAAGTCGGCAGTGCCGTGGGATCAATCCATGTTCTTGTTTTGATGCTCGAACTGACAGTGCTGAGTCGTGCGTCCGCAGCGGCTACATAGGCAGCGATTGCGGCCTTCACCTCGGCGGTCGCAGCAACCAAATCTGCTTCGACTTGCGCATACGGCGTCGTCAGCGCCTCAAGTGACTTGATCCTCTCAGCAGCGTCCACCAACGCCTTGGCAGCGGTCGCGGCAAGTTGCTGGCTCTTATCCTTGCAGAAGCTCTCAAACGCGGTGAGTCGTGCCGCGCTCTGGGCGTCAAGCGTCTGTTGACAGAGGACGCAGCGAGAATCGCCAGTAACCAGAGGAAACGGCTGGTCTGGATATGCTTCTGCCGTGGCGTATGATCGCGCAGCCTCCCACAGTTCTCGCCAGAGATCGCTTCCCGTGCCGGCCAGAAAGCTCGAATCGAACTGCCCTTTAGCAAAAGACTGAGCCGCCGTGGCAGTCGTGACTGCATCTTCAATCAATCTGCGGAGAGTGAGTGCCTGCGCGTCTGACAGTTCGCGAGCGATGGTCGCAACCTTTGTGCCGAACGTACGCAATCGTCTGGCCGATGCTCGCGACTCCTTCGCTTTCTGCTTCGGATCAGTCTTCAACGCCTCATTCAATTCGGCAAGGCGTTGCGTCTGCTGTGCGGTCAGGACCGAAAGCGCCTCAATGTCCGCTGGCTTCGTAACGGCGGACAGACCACCGATCATCCTGCCGACTGCGGTTGTGCTCGTGACCCTCCAGTTCTTTGCGGCGGCCGTGATGTCGGTCCTTTCGGCTTCAATGTCGCTCTGAATGAGAGAGCTGACAGCGTCGCATGCCTTCGATAAGCTCGGGAGTACATCAAGGCCATGTGGCGTAAACGCTGCTGGCCCGTCCTCTTGGAGGTAGTGCCCCGCTGTGGAGGCGTCGAACACGAACACATTTGCAAGCAGGCTATCTGATGTTGTGCTATCATCCCAAGAAATCGTGGATCGTGTGCCAGCCACACGGCACACGATGTCGGCTGACGCTGGCTGCGAAGTCCTTGGCGCGAACGCATTGGGTCGGATGGGGGATGGCGTGCCGCGAGTCCGACACGCCTTCTTGATGACGCGCGCGTATCCGGACTTGCCAGAACCATTGTCGCCGTAGATGACCGTCAGCCCGCGGGCATCGCCGAATGTCAGCACCTGGTCGGACGGGAGCCGATTCACACGCTGGAGATTTCCGATTGAGATGAGCGTTACGGATGACTCCGCTCCCGGTGCTGGTGGCAGATGTGCTTTGGTGAGCGGTTGGGCGATAATGGGTGGATCAGTGCTAATGTCTGCCTTGTGTGCAGATCGACAAAGCCGGTCTAGTTCCTTCACGTCCGCGGTCGTTAGCTCATCTTGAGCGATGATTCGCCGGAGCGCATCGCGTTGCCAGGCTGGCCGATTGACCGACCACGTGAGAATTTCGTGGAGGGCGGATAGAGGTGTGGATTGGGTCGTAGTTGCCATTGCCATAGCCGTCGCTCAAGTGGATCACGTCGTAGGCTCAGCGCCTTCGAGCATCTTCACGTCCAGTCCTTCTATCTCTTGGAGCGTCTTCCCCGCAATGCCCTGAAGGTCGCCATACATGCCGGCCGTGGATTCAATCACGCCGCGAATCTGCTCCTCGCGCTTTGCCCACAGGCGCGTCATGGTCTTGCGCTCCTTCTCCAGGTCCTCCTGCATGTCGGTGAACTTCTCGACGATGGCCTGTACGCGGTGGCGGAAACGCGGGCCGGTGAGGTACTGGTAGACCATCTCCATCTTGGTCTGCTGTCCCTCGCCCGCGGTCCTTGTCGCGGCGAGTTCAATCAGCGTGTGGCGCAGGGCGACGGCAACAGGCACGGCGCATTTGAACGAGGTGACCCACACCCCGTCAATCAGGTTGAAGGTGTCGGTGTCCTTGGGGAGCACCTGCGACACGACGACAGCGACCTCGGCGCCGGCGGCGCGCATGTCCTCGCGGAGCTTTGCCAGCCAGCCGTCGCTCCAGTTCTTCGTGCGCTTCGACTCCCACAGGATCGTCCCGCACGGCTGACCGGACGGACCGAAAACCCGTTGCAGCACGTCGCCGCCAAACTGCCCCTTCGGGACGGGTTCGATGGTGTCCCGCGGGAACTGCTCGCGCAGCACGGCCTCCAGTTCGAGTTCCTGAATCTCGCCTTGTAGCTGCTGCGATCCCTGCTCGGCCTTGCGAAGGGCGTCCTGGAGCTTGGCCTGCAAGTCCGTGATGGTCTTGTCCTTCTCCGCCAGTTTGAGCCGGGCCTGTTCGTCGGCGTCCTTCTGCGCCGACTCACGAATCTTCGCCCGTTCGGCGTCGATCGCGCGCTGCTTGTCAAGCTCGAACTGTTCTTTCTCCTCCTGGAGTCGCTGCCGCTCCTGGCGCAGCTCCAGTTCGTTCTTGCGGGCTTCCGCCAGCTTGGCGTCGCGATCCTTGAGCAGGGCTTCGGTGGCGGCTCTTTCCTCCTGGGCCTTGGTCAGTTCGTCGGCCAGCGCTTCGCGGGCCTTCTTCGCCTCGGCGGCGGCGATCGCGGCGCGTTCGGCCTTGAGCTTGGCCGCGACCTGTTCGTCGATGGACTCCTGGGCCTTGGCGAGCGCCGCCTGCTGCTCCTTGACGGCCTTCTCGCGCTTGGCGATGTCGGCGTCCTTGTCGGCGATCCGCTGCTCGTACTGCCGGCGCGTGGATTCGATAAGCGGAGCCGCCAGCGACTCCGTCAGCTTGATCTCCGTCTTGCAACTGGGGCAGACAATCGTCGGTTCGGTCATGCGGAGTCCCTGAGGCGGATTTGATCCTAACCTCCCTAAGAATCGCGCTGAAGTGCTTCCGAGTCAACCTCTGAGGAATCTGCCAAGCCCGCCGTCGAGCCCACACGCCGGGCAGAAAGGAAACCCCCGTGCCGGTCGGCGACCACCTGGACCGTTCCGCGAGGCACTGCCCACAAACGCCTTTCGCTCACGAGCGCGCCGCGGTCAAGATCGAACGCGGCTGAAACCGAGGTTCTCGACCCGATCCGGATTCGACGGCCGCAGACTTCAGCCGGCCCCCGCCTCCGCCAGCGTCCAATCGCGGTCGAATCCACCAACCTCCTCCACATCACGCCGGCCGTGGCGGCGGCGGAGCTTCCCGTAAAAGTCGACGACTTCGCCGATCAGCCGAGCCTCCTCTTGCTTCTCATGCCTCGTCAGCCGCTCGAGGAACGAGCGATCGCGCTCGAGTCGCGCCAATGGCGTCGACTCGATATGCCCGGCGGCCGCGCGAAGCGTGTAGAACGCCAGCCCGTTGCAGATCGCCGTCAGATGCCGCGCATACGCGCGGTCTGAGTCCGCCGCTTGTCCATGCGAGTCGAGCCGCAGATTGAGCTCGAACAGCAGCGACTTGAGCACGTGACATAACCCGTGCGACGTGAAGTTACGCTCGTGAAACGTCTCCAACATCCACTCGTAGAACAGGTCGAGCTTAGGATCGAGAAAGCGGTAATCCGGCTCGAACGGCGTTCCGAGCAGGCGGCCTTCCCGCTCAAGTTGCGTCTTGATCGGCGTACCCGCGTACGGCAGCATCCGACAGAAGCTCGCCACCGACCAGCCGTCGCCCACGAATGATTCGAGGAAGTCGATATTGTTGCGGACGGATTGAAACGTCGACTGCGGATCGAGGAGCATGAAACCGAAGTCGAACGAAACGCCGAGGCGCTTGAGCACCTCTCCCGCCCGCAGGTGCTGCTCGGGCCGGATGCGCTTGCTCATCGCGATCAAACTGTCGGAATCGCCGCTCTCCACACCCATGTAGATGTGCGTCAATCCGCCCGCGATGAGCTGTCGTATGCACTCCTCGTGAATCTCGTCGGATCGGCAGCTCAGCTTGAACGTTAGCCGGCCGGCGACTTCGGCTTTCACCAGCTCCGTGGCGATGTCGCACGCCCATTGCCGCGCCTTTGTTCCGCCGGCGAGAAAATCGTCGTCCTGAAACAGGAAGACGGGCACGTTCCGCTCGCGATGAAGCGTGAGCATTTCGCGCGCCACCTCAGCCGGCCGGCGGAATCGCCGCAACGGCCCGCCCTGCGCCTCGTAGAACGGCCGGATGCTGCAAAACGTGCAGTCCCAGGGACAGCCGCGGCTGCCCAGCAACGACGCTGTCGGCAGGTCCTGCGATTCGTAGGGAATGTCGTCGCGATCCGGCCAGGGAAGCTCGTCCAGGTCCTCGATTGCCTCACGCAACGGATTCTTGCTGAATCCAGCGTCGTCCCGGCACGTGATACCCTTGATCCCGCGCCAAACCTCGCCGGCGGCCAGCCGCAACATCAGATCGACCAGCGTGCGCTCGCCCTCATAGCGCACGACGGAATCGAGGCCGTCGATGCCGCGCAGCACCTCCTCCGGGTCGAAGCTCGAGTAGTGACCACCGACGGTGATGTGGGTCGTAACGCCGGCGTCGCGGAGTTTTCGAATAACACGGGCAAAGTCCGGCGCCATGTACTGGAAGATCAGCGAGAAGCCGATCACGTCCGGCCGCTGCTCGCGCGCCAGTCGGATCAGCTTCTCCGCATCCGAATCGTAGGTCACGATTCGGGCCAAACCACCGGACTTGCGAACGGTCGACGCGAGGTAGCGCAGCCCCAGATTGTCCTGGTCCTGAAACCCGACCAGGACCACCGAGGGTGCGTTGCCGCCCACGCCGGCCGACAGCGCGTCGACGGCAACACCCTCGTGAGCCGCTCGACCGTGGATCGTCAGGGGTACAACCATGGCGACCTAGCCCCCCTTCGTGAGACTGGTGAGCCTTTCGTTGAGCATCCGCTCGAGCGACCGAAGGCGCGTCATCTCCGCATTCAGCTTGTGCAGTTGAGACTCGATCTCCGGCCGGCTCAGCCGAGCGACATCCTCGGGGCTCGGATCGGTGAATCCGCCACCGGGGATGCGCTGGATCAGGTCGCGCAGGCGCACATTCGCCAGATCTTCCGGCGCGGGGTCGGTGAACCCGCCTCGCCACCGGCGGATCAGGTCGAGCACCCGGACGTTGAGGAAGTCCTCCGGCGGCGGGTCGACGAACCAGCCCGGGTTGCGGTGAAAGAGAGCCGCGATTCGGGACTCGAGCCCACCGACCCGACTGTGAACAAGGTCATCCGGCGGCGGATCGACAACCCAGCGCAGCCGCCGCAGCAGGTCACCGAGTCGCAACCGCAGCCACTCCGGCCGGAAGCGAACCAGGTCATCCGGGGGCGGATCGACCGGGTTGATGAGATCACCCAATCCGTGCAGTCCTCCAAGCGCCTGCTCAATGCGATCCAGACGCGCTGCGAGCGTGCCAAGGTCCGTGGGCATGCTAAGCTCCTCGAAGTGAGTTTGTGATCAACAGCTCCATGGCGACCTTCCGGACGCGCAACGCCACGGCCGAGGTCCGGTGTCTCGATATGCTCGGCCGCTTCGAATCGGGATTACGCGTCCGCTGAAGTCACAACGTGGCTCGATGACGACTCTCACGCAGGCCGCTCGGGTCGGCGGCATTGACCCAGCGCCGGCCGCGCGCTCAGGCGTCGGCGCCCGTGAATGCTCACGGAGCGTCCTGACTATCTAACTCGTTCCGTAGCCGTCGTTTTCGAATGTGGATTTGCGATGTCGTATTTGCGGAGCGGACGTTGTCCTCGCCCGCACACAGAGCTGATCGGACGACCTGCCTCGCCCCGGCCGATCCCGCGAAAACACGGAACTGCGGCACCGCAGTGCCGCCTCCACACCGCGGTCCGTCGAGCTGCACGACTCCATGGCGCCGCCCCCTTGGACCGCCGCCGGCCAGATGGTATGCTCCCCCGCGACAGGTTCCCTCCCCGCGACATCCTATCGCCTCGCAGCGGCCGGAGGGGACCAACGCACCAGGGGCAGCGGCGGCGAGCCCGGCCTCGCCGCTGCACGGAAGTCCGCCGTGGCCAAGAAGACACGCAGCAAGTCAACCCGGAAATCCGCGCGTCAGGAAACCGCCGGCCTGCCCGCCGGCGACTACCGCCACGCCGCCAAACGAACCAACAACCCGCCCGCCAAGATCGCCGCAGAGGGCACCGTCCCGGCCATCCCCAAGGCCCGCTACGCCTACGACCCCCACCTGCCGCCGGTGCTGCGGTTCGACCCGGCCGGCCGGGCGGACGCCCTGCCCGAGCTGCTGGCCAAGGCCCGCATCACGCCGCTCAGCGAGGAGGAGGCCCGCCTGCTGGCCGAGGCGCTGCGGCGGCACGAGCCGTGGCTCGAGTGGGCCGGCAAGGCCGAGCAGCACCGCCGCGGCGGGTTCGAGGTCGACCCCGTCGCCCTGCACATTCACGAGCGCATCAGCACGCAGGCCATCCTGCGAGTCGCCGCCCGGCAGGACGTGCAGCGCTCGCTCTTCGCCGACCCGGAGCAGGATTACCACGAGGCGGTGCAGTTCTACCGGCACGATGTGGACTGGGCCAACCGGCTGATCCTGGGCGACTCGCTGGCGGTCATGTCGTCGCTGGCCCGGCGCGAGGACCTGGCCGGCAAGGTGCAGATGATCTACCTCGACCCGCCCTACGGCATCAAGTTCGCCAGCAACTTTCAGCCCGAGGTCGGCCGGCGAGATGTGAAGGACAAGGAGCAGGACCTGACCCGCGAGCCGGAGATGGTCCGCGCCTACCGCGACACCTGGCACCTGGGCATCCACTCGTACCTGTCGTACCTGCGCGACCGGCTGATCATCGCCCGCGAGCTGCTGGCCGACACGGGCAGCATCTTTGTGCAGATGGGCGACGAGAATCGTCATCGAGTTCGCGCGCTAATGGACGAGGTGTTTGGGACCGCCAACTTCGTCGGCGAGGTTTGTTTCGCCACGACGACGAGCCTGACGGATTCACTCCTACCCGCCGTGGCGGATCAACTGCTTTGGTATGCCCGCGATCGCGAGAAAACGAAGTATCGCCAGCTCTATCGCGACAAGGTGGCGGGAGAGAAAGGCGCAGCAGCCTACTCGTGGGCAGTCTCCGAAGCCGCATTGGAGTTGCGTCGCCTCTCGAACGTTGAAGACGGCGACGATGGGAACACAGCCCCCGGTTGGCGAATCTGCACACTCGATCACATTGTCTCGCGTGGCGCGTCCGAAATCGGTTCGGCCCCTATCGAGGCCTTCGGCGACAGATTTCCACCGCCGCCGAACACTCATTGGAAGACGAATCCGCGCGGCATTCAGCGGTTGCTGAGCGCTCAGCGGCTTATCCCATCGGGCGAGCGATCTCTGCGCTACCTCCGGTACATCGACGACTTCCCGGCATCACCGATTAACAATGTTTGGCTCGACACCACGACGGGGCAGTTCACCGATTCGAAGATGTATGTCGTGCAAACCGCGACCAAGGCCGTCGCGCGCTGCATGCTCATGACCACCGACCCCGGCGACCTCGTGCTCGACCCGACCTGCGGCAGCGGCACGACCGCCTACGTCGCCGAGCAGTGGGGCCGGCGCTGGATCACGATCGACACCAGCCGCGTCGCCATCGCCATCGCCCGCCAGCGTCTGCTTACCGCAAAGTTCGACATGTACGGCCTACGGCCACTAACCGCCGACGACACCGCGCGCAACCCGCACGGCACGTGGCTGCGCGAGCCGGACGACCCGAAGTCCGAACCGCGCACGTTTCAGTGCAGGACCGTGCCGCACATCACGCTCAAGAGCATCGCCCAGAACGTCGCGCTCGATCCGATCTTCCAAAAGCATGAGCCGATTCTCGACAGGGCCTTGGCCGACTGCAACGCCGCGCTCGCGAAGATCAACGACGACACCCGGGCCAGGCTCTGCGCGAAGCTGGCGGCCAGGGCAGCCGATGAAGGCGTGCGGGCGATCACGGACGCCGACGCCCGCCGCTGGCTGCTGCCCGGCACGACGCCGAAGATGATCCGGGACGCGCTTGAGAACGCCTTCCTGAAATCGAAACGCAACCTGACCGCCCGGCACAAGCGGTCCTTCGAGGAGCGTATTCCCAAGCCGGCCAAGGTGGGCCCCAGCAGCGTGCCGGCTGGCGGCGTCGGCTGGGAGCACTGGCAGGTCCCGTTCGACACGGACAGCAACTGGCCCGCGGTCCTACGGGACGCCGTGACGGCGTATCGCAGGGCATGGCGGGCGAAGATGGACGAGGTGAACGCCTGCATCGCTGCCTCCGCCGAACAGGAGGAGTTGGTCGATCAGCCTGAGATCGTCCGCGGCGTGACGCGCGTCAGCGGGCCGTTCACCGTCGAGGCCGTCCAGCCGCCGGAGCTGACGTTGGGCGATAACCTCGATCCGCACACGGGTGATGCCCTGCGGGCCGGTCCGGCCGTCTCGGCCGTGGACGGCGGGATGTTCTCCGGCGGGCCGGATTCGCTGCCGGAGGGCTTCGAGGCCCGCTCGCTGCGGCTCGTCGAGCCCAAAACCGAGCTGGAGGTGGCCAACGTCGCGGCCTACCTGGAGCAGATGTTCCGCTATCTGAAGGCCGACGGCGTTCGCTTCCTGAACAACCGGCAGGCCCGCTGGGCCCGCTTCGAGCCGCTTTTCGAGAGCGGCACCGCCGACGTATTCCACGCCGAGGGCCGCTGGGTGGCCGGCGAGGGCGAAGACGGCGACCCGGACGGGCCGAACAACGTGGCGGTCATCTTCGGGCCGCAGTATGGTCCGGTGACGGCCGCCCTGGTAGAGCAGGCGATCCGGGCGGCCACGCGCAAGGGGTATGAGCACCTGCTGGTGGCCGGGTTCTCGTTCGACGGGGCGGCGACGGGGGTGCTGAGCGAGGCGGACGAGAAGGGGGGCGTCTTTCGCGGCCGCAGCGGGCACCGGCTGCACGTGCACTTCGCCCACGTGCGGCCGGACGTGAATCCGGGGATGAACGGGCTGCTGAAGGAGTCTCCGCAGGCGGGTGCGGGGCAGCTTTTCAGCGTTTTCGGCCTGCCGCGGGTGAAGGTGGAGCAGGTGCTCGCCGGCGGCGGGTCGGCGGTTGGCGGCGGGTCGGCGGTTGGCGGCGGGGCGGCGGGTGGCGGCGGGTCGGCGGGTGGAGCCGCTGCGGAGCCGGCCGGGCAATCGCACCGGGGAGGCGGGCAGCGTTCGGGCCGGTCCGGCGGCGCGGCGCTGGAGGAATACGTCGTGACGATGGAGGGGGTCGACATCTACAACCCGGTGGACAATTCGATCACGTCGAGCGGGGCGGACAAGGTTGCGGCGTGGCTGCTGGACAGCGACTACGATGGGCGGACGTTCTGCATCACGCAGGCGTTCTTCCCGGACCGCTCGGCGTGGGAGAAGCTGGCGCGGGCACTGAACGGCAAGGACGGGCCGATCGACGCGGACCGGTTTGAGGCGTTCAGCGGGACGCGGAGCCTGCCGTTCCCCGCGGGCAAGCACCGTTGCGTGGCGGTGAAGGTGATTGATCCGAGGGGGAACGAGGTAATGACGGTGGAGCGGCTCGAGAGGTCCATCGCCCAAGGATGATGAGCCGATGTCAGAGCACGACGTCATACGGATCCTCGGTTATCCGCAGATCAAAAAGCGACTGAAGGAGGCAGCTTTCCTGGTGGCTAACTGGGCGTGGCAGCAGGTGGACTACTATGGGGTAACCGACCGTGTAGAAGCCACGCGTGCCGCGAGCAATGTGCATCCCGCGGCATTGGCGATGGTTCGGCGTCGGTTCGATGAGCTCGTCCGCAGCGGACTGAGCGACGAGCCACCGGCGGACGAGCCGCCTACAGTCCTCCGGAAGCAGATTCTCGACAAACTCGAACGTCCGCAGTCGCTTCATATCGATGATCTATGCGACGCGTTCGCGGCGAACCTGCTCGTAGAGGACGAGGAGTTTGACTGCGCCTACGCGGTTTTTGTGGCGCATGTCGCTGAGTTTCTGGAGCGGAAGTCGCGCCAGTTTCCTGTCGAACGAAACCAAAAAGCCGGCCCTTTGAATTCTGCCGGGCTCGGACGAGCCCCCGTGTTCTCAATCTTCTCGCACGAGCTTCAGGACCGAGATTGCGTGGAGTTTGAGTGGGTGGCATCAAGTAGGGTTGTGCTTCGCGTCGGCCCCATCGACGAAGGAGACCTCGTCGCCACGCTCTCCGGAGAGATGACCGACCGAGCCGCGCTCGCGATGGAAAGCGAGCTCCGACCGATCCTCGGGTCACTGATCGCACTCCTGTGCTTGCCACCAGGCGCTCAGACCGACGACGTTCAGATCGACGCGTTCGAAGAGACTAAGGACGTTCTCGCGAAGGCGCTGGACGCGATTTACGCGGGGAGCAGAAAGAAGGACAATTGGGACACTCGCGTTCGTAATGCTGTTCTACTGCTAGTCGCCTCCGACGAATCGTCGAATCTGGCCGTGAAGTTTGCGCTGCTCGTTACTGTGCTCGAGGCACTGCTGGGGAGTGGCGGAGAGGGGATAACGCATCGGCTCGCGCAGAACGTGTCTGTGTTGCTTGAACCGGTGTTGGAGAGGCGCAAGAGCGCGGAGAAGTTTGTCGAGGACCTGTACAAACTGCGATGCAGCGTCCTGTATGGCAGCGGCCTCGATGTGAACATCTCTGATTATCACAACGCTCGATGGGTGCTCGCGGCAGCGCTCGCGTCGATTCCGCAGGCCCTTTCATTCTTGCAGCGGCTGAATGATCCCGAGCGAAGTCCGCGAGATTTCTTGAAGGAGTTGGACCGAACTCAGTTCAAGCAGGGGCTCCCTCCGGGGGTACTTGGCAGCGGCGTCCGCAGTTTGTGGATGAGCAATGACACAGAATGACGTCCCGGTTCAACCCGTCGAGCGGCCGATCCTGTGCAGCCCCTACGAGGCGCCCTCGCTGCACTGGCACTACGACCGCGTCACGGGCGAGGCCACGCGCATGGCCGGCCGCCGGCCGGCGCGCTACTGGTACAAGACCAAGGACCAGGCCGCCGGCCAACTTTCGCTCGAACTGGCCGAGGGCCAGGACGACCTCGTCACCGTCAACCAGCTCCGCAGCGACGTGCAGCGCTGGCGGGAGAGTGGATGGGAGGGCGCAACGCCGATCACCAAGGAACTGCTGCGGCACTGGTGGTCGAAGGACCGTGCGCGACGGCTGTTCTTCTGCCAGCTTGAGGCCGTGGAGACGGTGATCTACCTCTCCGAGATTCTGCACAGCGGCCGACGCCCGCGTTTCAAGCCAGCGTTCCCGTTCAGTGACCTGGCCAAGCTCGTCGACACTCCGGCAAACCCGGACTTGCTGCCGCTGATCCGCTATGGCTGCAAGATGGCCACGGGAGCGGGCAAGACGGTCGTCATGTCGATGCTGATCGCCTGGGCGTTCTGCAACCGCGGCCGCACGCCCGGCGACGAGCGCTTCGCCCGCGGCGTGCTGGTCTGCTGCCCGAACCTGACGATCCTCGAGCGGCTCCAGGTGCTGCGGCCGGAGCGGCCGGACAATTACTACGCCGCGTTCGACATCGTGCCGGCCAGGCTGCGGCCGCTGATGCAGGGCGGGCGTGTGCTGGTGGTGAACTGGCACAGGTTTGCACCGGAATCCGAACATGCCGAGGGCGGCCGGAGCTACGCCGTCGTCAACAAGGGCGCCGAAACAGCGGACGCGTTCGCGCGGCGCGTGCTGGGCGAGCTGTACGGGCGGCTGCCGATCATGGTGCTCAACGACGAGGCGCACCACTGCTACCGGCCGGCGCCGCTTGAGGAGCGGCCGAGCCGCGAAGAGGCCAGGAGCATTCAGAGCGAGCGCGAGGAGGCGACGGTCTGGATCGAAGGGCTGGACAAGATCAACAATTACCGCGGTGGACCCGCGGCCGGGCAGACGCGGCCGGGCATCCGCACGTGCGTCGATCTGTCGGCCACGCCGTTCTATCTGCACGGCAGCGGATACGTCGAGGGCAGCCCGTTTCCGTGGCTGGTCAGCGATTTCGGGCTCGTGGATGCGATCGAAAGCGGCATCGTGAAGATTCCGCGGCTTCCGGTGAGCGACACGACCGGCCGTCCGGAGCCGGCGTACTTCAAGCTCTGGCGGACGATTGTGGATGAGCGGCTCGAGCCGGCCGAGTTCCTGCCGGGCCGCGGCCGCAAGCCGAAGCCGGAGGCGGTCTACCGCGAGGCGGAGCCGGCTCTCAAGCAGCTCGCCGGGCAGTGGATCGAGCGCTTTCAGTATTTACAGGAGGCCAGCCCGGGGCAGGAGCGCGTGCCGCCGGTGCTGATCATCGTCTGCGACAACGTGGACATCGCGGAGTTGTTCTACCGCAAGATCAGCGGAGAGGAGCCGATCGACGCGGCAAGCGAGGAGGACGTCGCGGAGGTCGAGGCGGAAGAGAACGGCGAGGACGAACCCGCGTCGGGCGGCTCGGGCAAGGGGAAGCGATCCGTCCCGCGAGTGTCGTTCGGCCACGGCGTGATCTTCCCCGAGTATTTCGCGAATGCGCCCGGACTCAAACGGACGATCCGGATCGACACGGAGCTGCTTGCGAAGGCCGAGAGCGAGGACGAGAGCAAGTCGAAGAAGGAGCTGGGGGAGGAGCTGCGCAAGGTGGTCGCGACCGTGGGCAAGCCCGGGCAGCCGGGCGAGCACGTCCGCTGCGTCGTGTCCGTGCAGATGCTCACGGAGGGTTGGGACGCCAATAACGTGACGCACATCCTCGGGCTGCGCGCCTTCAAGAGCCAGCTCCTCTGCGAGCAGGTCGTCGGGCGAGGACTGCGGCGGATGGACTACGCGCCTGATCCGGAAACGGGCCTGCTCAGCGAGGAATACGTCGACGTGTACGGGATTCCGTTCACCGTCATTCCGTTCAAAGGCCGGCCGGTGAATAAGAAGGAGCCGGAGGACAAGCCGAAGAATCACGTGCGAGCGGTGCCGGAGCGCATCGCGATGGAGATGCGGTTTCCGGTCGTCGAGGGGTACGCGTTCGCGCTTCAGCGCAATCGCATTCGCTGCGATATCGACCGCATCGAGCGGCTCGTGATCGAGCCCAACCGGGAGCCGACGGCGACGTTTCTGCTGCCGACGGTGGGGTACCAGGAAGGTCGGCCGTCACAGACTGCGCAGTTCGAATTCATCGAGCAAGATCGCGAGCAGTACTACCGGGCCACGCACCTTCAGGCGATCAAGTTTCAGATCGCCCAGCTCGTGCTGGCACACCTCGTCGGCGAGCGCGGCGGCCGATCGGACGCGCAGACGCGCGTCTGGCGGCTGCGTTCGCGCCGCCAGTTCTTTCCGCAGGTGTACCGGTTCGTCGATGAGTACGTGCGCCGGAAGGTCGATTTCCGCGAGGTTGACCCGCGCGAGCTGGGTCTCGAAAAATACGTGATGCGAATCGTCGGTTATCTGTGCGATGCGATCGAGCCGGACGACGCCGAAGGGGAGCCGCCGCTGCTACCCGTCCTGAACCGCTACAAGCCATTCGGCACCACGGCCGAGGTCGACTTCAAGACCACGCGGCCGTGCTGCGGAACGCGCAAGAGCCACATCGATCAGGTCGTGCTGGACACGCGGACGTGGGAGGCGAGTGCGGCCTTCAGGTTGGAGAGGTCGGAGGCCGTCGAGTTCTATGCCCGCAACGACCACCTCGGGTTGATGATTCCGTACGAGTTTCAGGGTGTGGATCACTTCTACGAGCCCGATTTCCTTATCAGGCTGACAAGCGGCGTCACGGTCGTGCTGGAGGTCAAGGGGTTCGAGGACGCTCAGACGGCGGCCAAGCACCAGGCGGCCCGCCGCTGGGTGGCGGCCGTGAACAATGCCCGGGAGCACGGGGTATGGGCGTTCCACGTCTGCCGCGACCCGCAGATCCTGGAGAAGGAGCTGACGTGGCTGCTTTCTCAGCCGGCGGCGGCCGAACTGGCCACGCTGGGCGATCCGGACCGCCGCGCCGTCCGGCCGCCAGGGTAGCGAGAGTTCAGCAAGCGGGTTGCTCTCGGGGACCGCTCGTCTAGCTCGACCGTCGTTCATCCCATGGCTGGTACGAAGTGGCCTCCTTCCCTGCCTCTGCGCGGATAGGATGGCGGGGCGGCAGATGGACCTGCCGGCCACGAAGAGCGCCTTACATAGTGAGGTTTAGGGATGAGCGCGACGACCCAGCCCGAGAGCGGCACGGACTCCCATGATGAGCAGACCGTAGATTCGTGGTTCCACGCGTGGGAGAGGTTCTGTCCTGCAAAGCTGGGCTGGCCATTCGACCCTTTCGATCCCGACCGGCCGAGCGACTGTGCGGCGCGCGACTACGCCGAAGCGAAGGAGCAGCTGCGCGGCGCGACTTCAAAACTCGCCGCTCTCGGCGAACGGCTTGGAGTCGACACGACGGCCTTGTTCGATGCGTCCGGGGATTTGGATGGCGCTTCGGACGCCACGCTGGATCGAATGTGGAGCACAGCGAAACGAATCAGGGCCCGGTTCGACGCACGCCGAGGCGGCATCACCCCGGACTCAGTGTCGATCGTCGCCGACAGCGTCACGGTTCGCGCCGCAACCGCAAGCGTCACCGGCGACGTTGTTCACATGGCCGGTTCAGCACCGGAGACCAGAAGTGAATCCGCCACGTCGGGCATGCCGCAAGCGCAAACCAGCGCGAAAGTCGATCCGCCAACACCGAGTGGGCTACCCGCTCACCGGCCCGTACCGTCGCGTTCGAAGCGCTCCGGGCGCGGAAAGGGGGCAGCTGCGAAATGGCGGCAAGCCCAACATCGGATGCACCGACAGCTCAGCAACGGAACTTTGCCTGCATCCGTTCGACGCGCGGCGGCCATGCTTGGCACGACCTTCAGTACCACGCTGGTGGCCGCGCGTAGATCGAACCTCCTGGCAGATCACTTCAATATTGACTACGAGCCCCCTCCAGGCGGTCCACGTGACGTTCTCGACGAACTCGCGGAGCAGGCGGATGCGCGGACCCAGCACTACATCGCGCGCCTTTCGGCTCGAGAACGCGAACGGCTGGAGAGCGATCTCAGGGACATGCCTCCGAAGAACCGGATTGATCTCGTCCGCACGATGGCCACCGACCCAGAAGCGGGACGCGCGGCCCATCGCCGGCTCATCGAGGATGCCGATCTCGACTCCCGGCGCAAGTGATTGCTCGGTTGATCGCAATCACGCGCGTCGGCGGATCATGCCTGTGGATTCCTGCCATAAACGCTGATTGGCCAATCATCTCAGCCTTGTAGAAGGCAGTGCACGGTGCGCTGCACAGAGAACAAGGCTCTTCCGGAGTTCGGCCATGGTCGCCTCTACGCCTCACCTCGCGACCGTCGGGAACGTCGCAGTGTTGCTGGGAGTTTCCGTTCATCGCATACAGTACATCCTCCGCACCCGGCCGCATATCCAGCCACGTGCCCGGGCGGCCGGGGTTCGCTGCTTCGATGATTCCGCGATTGCTCAGATCCGCCACGAGCTGAATTCGATCGCCGCACGACACCGGCCACTTCGCGCCACGAGAGGGGGAAGTGATGAGAGGTGACACCTCCGGCGCACGCCTGTCACTGCTTACGATCAAGGACCTCGCCAGGCTGCTCAACTGCAGCCAGCGGCATGTACGACGCCTCGCTGATACCGGCCGGATGCCGCCGCCGATCCGGGTCGGAAGAGCCATCCGCTGGGACCCTCAGCTGATCGAAAAGTGGCTTGCCGAGGGTTGCCCAGTTTGCCGGGTACGAGGCCGCTTATGACTCCGCCAGGTGCCCCGGAAATGACGGTCGACGACGTCCGAGTCGCTGCGCTTCACTACGCAGCCAACGGGTGGGCAGTGCTACCGCTTCACTCGGTACTGCGAGGGCAGTGCACATGCGGCCGCCACGACTGCCGCAGTCCGGGTAAGCACCCACGGACCAGGAACGGCCTCAACGACGCCTCGACGGACCCACAGCAGCTCGAAATGTGGTGGAAGAAGTCGCCGACAACCAACATCGGAATCTGCACGGGCACCGCGTCGGGAATCATCGTCCTCGACGTCGACCCGCGGCACGGCGGCGAGGAGTCGCTGGCGTCGTTGATTCTCGAGCACTGCCCGCTGCCGGAAACCGTCCAAGTGACCACCGGTGGCGGCGGTGAACACTTCTACTTCGCCACGGCGAATAATCCGATCTCCTCGAGTACAGGTCGGATAGCGGCCGGAATCGACGTCAAGGCCGACGGTGGATATGTCGTCGCTCCTCCATCGACGCACGTCAGTGGCAAGTGCTATGCCTGGGTTCACGGGCACAGTCCCACGGAGATGAATCCAGCGGAACTCCCGGATTGGCTCCTGAAACGCGCGAGCGGCATGCATGGCACTGACCGCTCGCGCTCGATCGTCGAGTCGAATAGTGATGCTTTGGCGGCGCTCGTGGGCGCCGCTCAGCGATACGCGGCCAGGGCCGACAGCGCATCCGAGGGCGAGCGCAACTGTGCGGCGTTCCGACTGGCAGGTCATCTCGCCTCGTTCGAGGCGGACGATGGCGAGCGCCTGACCGAATCACAAGTATGCAGCGTGATGCGCGGTTGGAACCACCGTAACCATCCGCCGCTAAGCGATCGTGAACTGAAACAGGTCGTTCGGTCGGCGATGCGGAACGGAGTGGCTCGCTCGCCGCATTTGGTTCGGGTCAAAACCTCCGCATCGGCCCCTGCGTCGGACACCAGCTCCTGTAGCGATCCCACGACGCTGTACTCTCAACCTGCGCCGGAGGAATGGTCCGATCCGCAACCGTTGCACGACGAGCTTCCATCCGTTTACCCATTCGATTGTGAGCTGCTGCCGAAACCATTTCGGCCATGGATTCGCGACGTCGCGGAGCGAATGCAAGCGCCGCCGGACTATCCCGCCATGGCTGCGATGGTTGCGCTGGCAGCGACCGTCGGCAGAAAGATCGGGATTCGCCCCAAACGATTCGACGACTGGCTCGTCGTGCCTAACTTGTGGGGGCTTGCCGTGGGGCCTTCGAGCGTGATGAAATCTCCGAGCATCCACGAGGCGCTGCTTCCCCTCCATCAGATGGAAATCGACGCTCAACAGGAGTTTGATCGGGACGCACTTGAGTTCCGCGCGGCGGCACTTGTCGCCGACGAAATGCGCAGGAAGGCGAGGTCTGCAATCAGGGAAAGCGTCGAAGACCAGGACGCAGCGCTCCAGATGGCGCGCCAGGTGGTTTCGCAAGGCGCTCGCGGACCAACGCGTCGCCGATACATTGTAAACGACTCGACCATTGAGAAGCTTGGTGAAATCCTCAGCGACAATGCCAATGGTGTTCTGTGTTTTCGGGATGAGCTCAGCGGATTCTTGCGATCGCTCGAGAAAGAGGGACATGAATGTGACCGCGCCTTTTACCTCGAAGCCTGGAAAGGTACTGGGCGGTTCACATACGACCGAATTGGGCGCGGGACCGTGGACATCGAAGCGGCCATCGTCTCCATCTTGGGCTCGATCCAACCCGGCCCTCTACGCGCCTACCTGCGCGCGGCCGTTGCCGACACCGAGGGAGCCGACGGACTGATCCAGCGATTTCAGCTTGCCGTCTACCCAGACGTCACTACTAACCAGTGCAGTAAATATATGGCATTTCGTTGATTGTGTGTTATACTTCAT
>CAZXUI010000054.1:0-31938 GCA_964643885.1 uncultured Planctomycetales bacterium | reverse complement strand
CATACACGTCAGGAGAAACGCGGATGAACTCGCAGCACACCGCGTGCCACAAACGGACGCGGCGGCGCGAAAACGGTCCGCCGCCTCAGAGAAAGGGGAGACGCGGCCCCGTGTTGCCGGTTGGCGAGCGAATTCACACAGCGCACTGCGCCAACCGCCGCGGAGCTGGCAGACGGGTCAGCAGTCGAGTGGTTCCGAGCCCGGCGCAGGAGATTCTGGGGCAACCGACGGGCACAGAGTCCCGCCCCATCGATTCCTGCGGCATGCTCACGCCAGCAGTAAGTGCGTGCGATCCCGGACACGCTTGTCTGGGGCAGGCAGGCTGCCTGCGCTCGCCGCTCACGCCCAAAGTCCAAAAGATCATCTGGGCCGCGGCCCGGCCGGCTGCGTCACCGCCCGCCGCTGCTCCGCCGTGTACGCCGCGTATCACGCCTCCAGCTCCGCCGGCCAGGCGAAACGCGGCGCGGCCGACGCGTCATAGCCCGCCAGATGACCCTGCCCGGCGCGCGTCTCCGGCCGCGAATAGCGCCACTCGCTGTGCCCCAGCGTCTGGCGGATCAATTCCGCCAGCCGCGGGTCGTATTCGCACAGCTCCTCGCGCGTGTCGACGTGGTTGTGCTGATCGTCGTTCTGCCGGTTGGTGTCGAACCAGCTCTGAACACCCTCGGCCCAGTACTCGTGCGTATTCGTCGCCGCGTAGGTTCCCTGCCACAGCCCCTGAGCCATCGCCGCGTCATAGGCCGCCTGTAGCCGCTCATTGAACGACGGATCGATCGATTCGAGCCCCATCTGATGAATCGCGTGGGCGAACTCGTGCACAAGGATGCTCTCCGCGTCGTAGGGGTCGCCCGGGTAGCGCAGCAGGTTCTCCTCCCCGCAGCTCACCGCCGGCCGGGCGTGCGTCGCGCCCAGCCCGCGCGCCCGCCGGTCCCAGAACCTGCCCGGCCGCAGGTCGCTGTGCTCAGGAATCTGCGTCGTCAGCTCGTCGAAGGCCATCACGACCAGCCGCGTGCGATTGCGGATCATCGCGGCGCGAATGTCCTCGCGCCCCGCAAGCATCTGCTCGACGACCCACGCCGCCTCGCGCAGCGCGTAGTCGCTGACCTTCTCGGACGAGACCACGGGCAGCCCGCCGGCGCTGATGTACTTGCGATAGAACGGATCGAGCCGCAGCTTCTCGACCACCTCGCTCGGCGGCGGCTCGATCGCCGCCGGCGGCTGCGAACGCTCCATCGGCGAACGCGTGCGCTCGCTCGCAGCGCACGAAGCAAGCCACAGCAGCGACCCGCTCAGTAACAGCACACGGGAAGAAGCTCGCCGCCTCACATCACACGCTCGCTCTCTGACTCGCCGGCGCGACCGTCGGCCGACGCCGCGCCGCACTCCGTCCGGTAAACCAACGTCTGCGGGCGGATTCTTAATGATCCGCGCAATTCCTTCAACCTCCGCCGGGAACGCTTCCGATCAAGAGCAATGGCGGCCGACAGCTCGCAGATCACATCCGCCCGCTCGCGTGTGGCGGAGGGCCAGGAAGGGAAGATGCACTCGCACAGGAAGCGATCATTCATGCTCGGCGCTGAGCCGCTGCGCGCTGCACGCCGCAAGCGACGGATGCGCCTGACGCTGCGCAGGACACCGCGGATACCCGGTGCACGCCGCGCCGCACGCGGCAAGGACTCGCAGCGCTGAGCGCCGCCGGCGGCGGCCGGACGCGCCTTGACGCCGTGGAAACAATCTTGAGCAGCCCGAGTCGCTCCGGCCGCAGCGCGACTTCCGCGCCAGCGCTCGGCCTTGTGACCTCGGGCTGCTCGCTTGATCAGCCCGGCCGGCGGCGGATGAGAACGGCCGTCAGGTCGTCCATCTGCGGCTGTCCGCCGGCGAAGGCGCGCGTCGCGTCGTGCAGCCGCGTGATCGTCTGTTCGAGCGTCGCGCCGCCGCTGCGTTGCAGTAGCTCGCCGATCCGCGCTTCGCCGAACAGGTCGCCCCGCGCGTCGGCGGTCTCGAAGAACCCGTCGGTCAGCAGCGCCAGCATCGCGCCCGGCGCGAACTCGAAGCGCACCGGCTGATTGTGAGCGACCTCGGGCATCACACCGAACGGCAGCGCGTTGGGCAGGTGATTGGCCACGCCCGCGGCGCTGACCGTCAGCACCGGTCCCTGCCCGGCCGAGATGTACTCGATCACGTGCCGCTGGGGATCGAGAATGCCGACGAACGCGGTCACAAAATCGCCCGAGGCCAGGTCCTGGCAGAGCAGCGAATTGACGGCCGGCCCGATCCGCGCCAGATCGTCCGTGATCGTCAGCATCGCCCGCACGAGCGAGCGGGCCTGGGCGATGATCAGCGCGGCCCCGATCCCGTGCCCGGTCGCGTCCGCCATCAACACCGCCAGCTTGCCGTCGGCGACCGGGATGAAGTCATAGCAGTCGCCCCCCGTCTCGTCGGCCGACTGGTTCCAGCCGGCCACGTCGTAGCCGGGCACGTCCGGATTGCGCTTCGGCAGATAGGCCTGCTGGATGGAGCGGGCGAGCTGGAGGTCGCGCTGCATGCGCTGCTTCTCGGCGTACTCCTCGATCAGCCGCGCCCGGTCCAGCGCCACGCCGGCCTGCGCACTGAGCACCCGCGCCAGCTCCTCGTCATCCGAAGCGAAACACCCGCCCGTCTTGTTGAGCGCCTGGAGCACGCCGATCAGCTCCCCCTGGAGGTTCTCGAGCGGCACCGTCAGCAGATTGCGCGTGCGGAAGCCCGACTTGCGGTCGACCTCGGGATTGAAGCGCGGGTCCGCATACGCATCCGGCACGATCACGCAGATGCGCTCCTTGGCGACGGCGCCGGCGATGCCGCGGTCGGCCGGAAAGCGGAATGCGTCCATCCCCTTGGCCACGCGGCTGTAGAGCTCGTCCGTCCGGCTGTCGTACAGGAAGATCGTCGCCCGCTCGCAGGCCAGCACGTCGCAGGTCGCCTCGACGATCGCGCCCAGCAGCACGTCCAGGTCGTTCGTCACCGCCATGTAGCGGGCGACGTCGAGCACCGTGCGAAGCTGCTGGATTTCGCGGGCCGGGTCCTTCATGCAACGAGCAGAGTATGGGGCGGGAGCGTACCCGGCAACGGGAGCCCTCGCGGATGCTTCCGGCGGCCGGCCGGACCCGCCGCTCAGTGCGACAGCCGGGCCAGCAGGCGGATCGGAGCCGCCTCGAGGATGAACACCTTTTCCCCGTGGCCGGCGAACTTGATGGCCGCCCGCGTATAGCCGCCGCCCGGCCGGATCCAGACCACCTGACCGACCCCGTAGCGTTCGTGCTGCACCAGCGTCCCCACCGTCCAGTTCGCGTAGGGACCGGGCTCGTTTATGGTCACTGGCGGCCGCGTCGGATCATTCAGCGAGAAGACCGGCTCCTCGGCCGGGCCGAGCCCGCGCCGGCGGCGGGGGCGCGTCGCCGGTTCGAGTGCGGGGTCGTCCCGAGAGAACTCGCGCTCGCCGTCGTCATCCGCCGCAAAGGGCCGCCGCGGCCGATCCTCACTCTCGACGACCCAGCCGCCCGCGGCCGGCCCGAACGAGTGCGACTCGACGCCGGCAGGCGCGATCTCGTGGATGAACTGCGACGTGGCCCGCGGCGTGCGGACGCCCCGTAGCAAGCGCTGCGCCGCGTGCGTCAGCACGGCCTCTTCGCGGGCCCGCGTGATCCCCACGAAGCACAGCCGCCGCTCCTCCTCGACATCGTTCTCGCGCAGGCTTCGCTCGTGCGGCAGCAGGCCCTGCTCGAGCCCGGCGATGAAGACGACCGGGAACTCCAGCCCCTTGGCCGTGTGCAGCGTCATCAGCATCACGGCGCCCGACGACGCGTCCACGGCATCCTGATCGCTCACCAGGCTGGTCCGCTGAAGGAAGTCCTCCAGGCTCGGCTCCTCCACCTCGAGTTCGTACCGCGCCGCGGCCGTCACCAGCTCCTGCACGTTCGCGAGCCGATCCTCGCCGCCCTCCTCGCTCTCCGTGCGCAGCGCCTGCTCGAGACCGCTCAGCGTCAGCACCTGCCCCACGATTCTCGACGGCGGCTCGTTCAGCAGCCCGCGCATCTGCTCCAGCAGCGCGACGAACGGACGGGTGCGCCCGGCCGCCGAACGCAGGGCCGGCAGCGTGTCCACCTCGCGCAGCAGCTCGATCAGCGGCCGCTGAGACTCCTTCGCAGCCCGCGTCAGCCGGTCGATCGAGATCTTGCCGATGCCGCGCGGCGGCGTGTTGATGATCCGCTCCAGCGAGACGTCGTCGAGCGGGTTGACCAGCACACGCAGGTAGGCCAGCGCGTCCTTGATCTCGCGCCGGTTGTAGAACTCCACGCCGCGGGCGATCCGGTATGCCAGGCCCGAGCGCCGCAGGGCGTCCTCCAGCTCGCGCGAGACCGCATTCACGCGGTAGAGGATCGCGAAATCGGACAAGGGCCGGCCGGCCATGTGCCGCTGGGCGATCGCCTGCGCGATCGCAGCCGCTTCCGCCTGCCCGTCGCGGAACTCCCAGACCTGCACGCCCTGGCCGTCGGGGTTCTCCGTGTACAGCTTCTTGTCGGGGCGGCGGCGGTTGTTGCCGATCAGCGCCCCGGCCGCCCGCAGCACCGCGCCGGTCGAGCGGTAGTTCTGCTCCAGCCGCACGATCGTCGCGTCGGGATAGTCGCGCTCGAACTCGAGGATGTTGCTCAGGTCCGCGCCGCGCCAGCCATAGATGCTCTGGTCCGGATCGCCCGTGGCGCAGATGTTGCGGTGATGCCGCGATAGGTAGCGTGCGATCAGGTACTGGGCGTGGTTCGTGTCCTGGTACTCGTCGATCAGCACGTAGCGGAAGCGAACGTTCAGCCGCTCGGTGATCTCCGCATGATCGCCCAGCACGAGCGCGACCCGCATCAGCAGGTCGTCGAAATCCACCGCGTTGCGCTGCACGAGGAGCTGCTCATACGCCTCGTAGATGCGGACCACGTAGCGCTTCTCGAAGAAGTCCGCCTGCTCGGCGAACTCGGCCGGGCCGTGCAGCGCATTCTTGGCCCGGCTGATGTGGTGCTGCACGGCCTCGGGCCGGATCATCTCCGGGCTGATGCCGCACAGCGCCATCGCCTCCTTGATGCAACGGAGCTGGTCCGATTCGTCGTAAATGGAAAACCCGCTCTCGACCCGGGCCAGCGGGCCGAATTCGCGCAGCAGCCGCACGCCCAGGGCGTGAAAGGTGTAGACCCACATTCCGCGGCCGACGCCGAGCGCCTCGATGCGGCTCTTCATCTCGGCCGCGGCCTTGTTCGTGAATGTGATCGCCAGCACGTTCCAGGGCGGCACACCCTGGTGCACCAGGCACGCCGCCCGGCGGGTGATCACGCGCGTTTTTCCGCTGCCCGGGCCGGCCAGGACGAGCAACGGCCCGTCGCGGTGCAGCACGGCCGCCCGCTGGGGCGCGTTCAGGTCGGCCAGAAGGTCGTCGATCGCGGTCTGGTTCGGCATGTGTGCGGTATACCGCCTGCGCGCTTCGGCGTCCACGCTTCGCGCGAATGAGAAGCGCGTCGTGTGCGTCGCTCGACGCACCAAGGTGACACGTGACAAGTGACAGGTGACACGTGACAGGTGACAGGTGACAGGTGACAAGGGCCCGCCGCGTCCGGACCCGCCGCGCCAAGCGATCGGGTGGCATGGGCAAGCGCAGCTTGCCCGTGAGCCCGCGGGAGCGAGCGTAGAACCCGCTGCTCCGAGAATGAGGGACCGGTCTCTGACCGATCTGATTGGGGGACCGGTCTCTGACCGGTCACTGGGCGACAGGTCTCCGACCTGTCGCGCTCTCGCCCGTCAGGGCTGACGACCGTAGCCGGTGGCTTGAAGCCACCGGATGGGTCGTCCTCTCACGTCGTCCGTGGGGCCCTCGGCTCGGATCACAGCACAACGGGGCCAAACCCACACCGCATTCTCATCCGAAATGATGAACGGTCCGATCGTGTCGTCCTGCTGCGAGACTCCCATCTCGCACCCTCCGCCCGCCTCAAAACCGCCCCGGGCCGGCGAAACCCCACGGCTTATCCCCTGCGGTATGATCGCGGCCATGACACCGCTGGCCGCCCGCGTCGCCGGCATGTTCGCACTGACGCTGGTCGTCGTGGCCGTATGGCCGCTCGCAGCGGACCTGAGCGCGCCACTCAAGCTCGACTATTTCCAGGTCGCCGCGCTCGGCAGCAGCCTCATCGCGATGACCGGCACGCTTCTGCTCTGGCGGCGCTACGTCCGCTGGACGCGCGGCCGCTCGCTCGGCACCGCCTCGCTCGCATGCGTCGTCATCGGCCAGGTTCTGGCCTGGACGCCGGTCTGGAACGTCCGCGGGTGCACGGAACCACTCATGCTTTGCACCTCGCAAAGCATGCTCACACTCGGACTCTGGCTGGCCGGCTGCTGCCTGGTCTGGTGGTCGGCCCGCCTGCGAAGCCGTCAGCCGCTCGGCGCCGTCTCAGCGACGAAAGGAACCCCGACCATGTCCCCCACGGCTGCGAGGCTCGTGAGTGCATTCGCGCTGCTTCCCTTCCTGCCCGGCCTGTTCATATTTTGGGTCATCACGGAGTCCTACTACTTCTCTACGCCGGACGAGGTCTCGGGCTGGCGCGCGTACGAGGCGTGCATCGTGCTGACCCTCTTTGTCTGGGTTCGGCTCTGGCGGCGTGATGTGCGCTGGAATCCCGGCCGGATTCGCATGACGATGATCCTGGCCGGGCTGCTGATGCTGTCCCCCTTTGCGATTTTCTTACCCACCAGCGCCGATCCCGCCAACGCGCTGAAATGGATGGCCCCGCTCTGGTTCGGCGCCGTCTGGTTCGCCGGGACCGCCTGGCTCTGGCGCAATCCGGCTCCGCAGACCGGTGACGACCTCGTCGCCCGCCTCGCCTCCTGCCCGAGCTGCGGTTATTCGCTGATCGGCCTGTCGGAGATACGCTGCCCGGAGTGCGGCTGGGTCTCCACCGTCGACGGCCTGCTCGAAGCCCGCACGCGCGACGTGCTGGTCGAGGTGTGAGCCGCGAGCGTCGGTCTGCACAGGGCCGCGACCGCGAGGGAGCGGGCAAACTCAACAACGTCACCCGCGTACACGCGCCGCAACGCATACACCTGGAAATGCGGACCGGAGTTCTCGGTAGGTGGTTGTCATCCGGCGCTGCGCGGGCAGGGCGCCACCCCCAGCCCGCTCCCTGACGGTCGTGGCTCGGATCCCTCACCGTCGTGGGTGCGAGACAGCGATCTCGCACCAGCGGCGCTGATGGAGGTGTGAGCCGCCACGCCATATCCCCCAGCGCCCGTCGCTCGCATCAGCCCATATCCCCCAGCGCCCGCCGCCCGATCTGCTGCACGTACCGCTCCACCGACTGCCGCACCTCCTCCGTCGCCTCGGCCGCCGGCGCCCAGCCCACGGTCTCGACCGTCACCCCCTCGAGCGACTTGTAGGTGGCGAAGAAATGCTCGACCTCGCGCAGGTAGTGGGCCGGCACCTGCTCCAGATCGCGGATCTGCGCAAAGAGCGGGTCGTTGTTCGGCACCGCCAGCACCTTGTAATCATTCGCCCCGCGGTCGCGCATCCGGAAAAGCCCCACCACGTACGATTCGATCAGGCAGCCGCAGAAGGTCGGCTCGCTGACCATCACCAGGATGTCCAGCGGGTCGCCGTCCTCCGCCAGCGTCTGCGGGATGAAGCCGTAGTCGCCCGGATAGTGGCTCGACGAGTAGAGATAGCGGTCCAGCCGCATCAGCCCCGTCCGCTTGTCCACCTCGTACTTGTTGCGGCTCCCGCGCGGAATCTCCACGATCGCATTGACCACCGCCGGCAGCCGCGCCCCGGCCGGAACACTGTCGTACACGCTTCGATCAGCCATGCTTGTCCGCCCTTAGCGCCTTCCCGCCGCCCGCCGCGAGCGGACCTTTCCATGAGAGCCGGCTGGTGCTCCCGGCCGCGGCGGCTCGCGCCAGTTGCGCGCCCGATAGCCCTTGCCCGCGTCCGCCAGCCACCCGTCCCGCTCCACGGCCAGAAGCGTTACATCGCGATAGGCCCCGCGCTTCCAGTAGCGCCGCGGCACCACGCCGCACGGCACGTAGCCCGCCTTCTCCAGCACACGACGCGAGGCGGGATTGTTCGACAGCACGAACGAAGTCAGCATCCGCAGCCCCAGAATCTCGAACGCATACCACGTCCGCAGCTTGACCGCGTCGCTGCCGTAGCCCTTGCCCCGGAACTCGCGCGGGCCGATGATCGTCCCCGTCTCGCCCACTCCGTGCCGCCACTCGATCTTGTGAATCCCGGCAAAGCCGATGTGCACGCCGTCCAGCGTCTCGATCGCGAAAGTCACCTCGCTGCTCTCGAATACGCTCGCCTTCATGCAGCGCGCGAACCACTCCTCCTCGGCCAGTGCCGCCACCGGCAGATCGCCGACGAGCGTCCCGTCCGTCGCGGCAGGGTCGTTCAGCCACGCCAGCGCGTTCTCGAAGTGCCGCTGGCGGTCCAGCGGAACCAGGCGCGTTCGTTCTCCCTGCCAGCCGGGCGGCATCGACCCCTCAGTTCCTGCCCTCGAGCACTTCCACGATCTGCACCGCGTTCAGCGCTGCGCCCTTGCGGAGCTGGTCGCCCGCGCAGATCAGTTGCAGCCCGCGCCCCTCGGGAATGCTCGCATCGCGCCGAATCCGCCCGACCAGCACCTCGTCGATCCCCGTCGCCTCCAGCGGCGTCGGAAAGCGGTTCCTCTCAGGCTCGTCCACCACCCGCACGCCCGGCGCCGCGGCCAGAGTCTCGCGTGCCTCGACCGGCTCGATCGGCCGCGAGAACTCAATACTCAGCGACTCCGTGTGGGCCCGCATGACCGGCACGCGCATGCAGGTCGGCGCGATGCCGATCGACGCGTCGCCGAAGATCTTGTGCGTCTCGGCGATCATCTTGCTCTCTTCCAGGTTGTACCCGTCCGGCCCGACGGCGCTGTTGTGGCTGAAGACGTTGAACGCGCAGATCGTCGGAAAGACCTTCGGCTCCGCCTGGCCGCCCCCCAGCACCGTCCGCGTCTGCTCCTCCAGCTCCGCCAGCGCCCGCGCACCGGCCCCGCTGGCCGCCTGGTAGGTGCTCACGACCACCCGCCGCACCGGGTTTACGCGATGCAGCGGCCAGAGCACCACGACCATGATGATCGTTGAGCAGTTCGGGTTGGCGATGATCCCCTTGTGCGCCCGCGCCGCGGCCGCGTTCACCTCCGGCACCACCAGCGGCACGCCGTCGACCATGCGGAACGCCGACGAGTTGTCCACCACCACCGCGCCGGCCCGCGCCGCAATCGGGGCGAACTCGCGGCTGATCGATCCGCCGGCCGAGAAGAACGCCAGCGTCGCCCCCTCGAAGGCCTTCTCGCTCAGCTCCGCCACCGGCAGCTCGCGGCCGCACCACGGCACCTTCCGCCCTGCCGATCGGGCCGACGCCAGCAGCCGGAACTCGCGCACCGGCAGCGGCCGCTGCTCCAGCACGCGGGCGAACTCCTGTCCCACAGCCCCCGTAGCGCCTACAACCGCGATCGTGTGCATCCGTCTGCGACCCTCTTGCCGGCCCTGCGAGCTTCGCTGCCGCCCGCGGCCGGGTATGCTACCATAGCCATGGCCGGACGCACGCGGACCGGGTTCTGTGGGCCGGGAGTCCGGGTTCGAGGATCGGACGATGGGTCGCGCCACGTACTATTCGCCATTCATGCTCGGAGTCGCGGTGACGCTCTCGCTGCACTCGGTGATTCGCGGCGGCATGCCGCCGGAGTGGGGGGATTGGAGCTGGGTCGCCCTCGGCGGCGTCAGCCTCGGCGTCGGCACGCTCTGCCAGCTTCTGATGATCGGGGCCCAGGGGCTCTTCGCCCAGGTCATTCCGGTTCCGGCCGGGCGGTCGATTCGCGGCCCGGGTGCCAAGGCGTGCGGTGCGGCCGTTCTCCTGTGCGGCGTTCTGGCGGCCGCGACGGCCCTGCTTCGATCGGAGCAGATGTCGACACCGATGTGGGTGGCTCTGGGGCTGAGCGTGGCGAGCGGCGCGGTCGCGCTGCTCACATACATCTGGTGCTGGCCCACGGCCGTCCGGGATTTCGCCACCGACGACTGAACGGCAGGGGCATCCCGTTTTGATCAGGTGTCTCTCGGGTCTCGCTCGATCGGGGAGCGTGGGTGTCTGCGACTGTTGACGAGTCGCATGCGGCGCTGGGGAGCGCGGGCGCCTCGCCCGCAATTCTTGCTTGAATCGTGGAAGTAGTGTGGCGCGGGTGGGGCGATCGTGCGGTGCGAGATGGGAATCTCGCATCAGCGGGCGGGTTCTGACGCGGCGGCCGTTGTCACCTGTCACTTGTCACCTGTCACCCTGGTGCGAGATGGGAATCTCGCACCAGCGCGTCGCTCAGTGTCCGGTCAGAATCCGGTCCCCTCGTCTCAGAGCGGCGGCAAAGAGAATCTTTGCCGTACCGGGTTTTCGGAGCTACGCACGGCGGTCTGGTGGCGGCGCGGGGGGTCAGACGATCGGCTTGCCGACCATCTCGGCCGGAACGGGCTGGCCCAGCAGCTTCAGGGTGGTCGGCGTGACGTCGTAGAGCGAGGCGTCGCGGCGGCCGCGGGGGAGCGACGGGTGCGAGAGGATGTAGAGGCCCTGCTGGGCGTGGTTGGCGTCGTCGGGGCCGGTGTCGTTCTCGAAGGTGTAGATGCTGGGGTTGCCGATGGTGCCGACGCTGCGCCAGTGCAGGTCGCCGAAGATGACGATCAGGTCGGGCGCGACGCCGTTGACCTGGCGATAGATCGCCTCGGGCCTGTAGGCCCGCGTGCCCATCGGCCGGCCTTCGTGGTCGGGCAGCGACTCGAGCTTGGCGATCAATTCGCTGCGCAAGCCCTCGTACTCGTCGGGCTTGACGATGCCCTGCGGCTCGCGGCCGGCGAGGTTGACAAAGAGGCGGCCGTAGTAGCCGCCCTCGCCCCAGGCGCGGGTGCGCGACCAGTCCACGTCGGCGAAGTTGAACTTCGTCGGCTCGCGGGCCGGCGTTTTCATCACGAGCAGACCCTCGCGGATGAGCCAGTCGTTGAAGCACAGGCCGCCGTCCATCCGCTTGGCGCCGTGGTCGGAGACGACCCAGACGGCCGTCGTGGAAAGATCGAGCTCGCCCAGCAGCTCGCCGATCCACGCGTCGAGGCGGATGTAGTAGTCGCGGATCGCGTTCTCGAACGGATTGCCCGGCTGATGGCGGTGGTGCTGCGGGTCCATGTACTGCCAAAAGCCGTGGTGGATGCGGTCGACCCCCATCTCGACCATCCAGAACAGGTCCCAGGGGCGGGTGCGCAGCAGGTGGCGGCAGAGCTTGAAGCGCTTCTCGGTCATCAGATAGATCTGGTCGAGCAGCCACTGCTTGTCGTCGGTGCGGAAGCCCTTCACGTCGACCATGTATTCGCCGACGAGCTGCTGGATCTCGCCGGCCAGCTCGGCCGGCCAGGTGTAGCCGCTTTCGAGCGTCGGCGTGAGGAAGCACGTCACCTGCCAGCCGGGCATCGGCTGGGTGATGGGGAAGGTCTGCGGGACGCCGACGGCGATCGACTGCCGGCCGGCGCGGCCGAGGATGTCCCAGATGCGCGGCTCGCGCACGATCGCGTTGGTGGCGATGGACAGGCCGTCGTAGGAGTAGTCCTTGCGGTTGCGGAAGCCGTAGCAGCCGAGCGTGCCGGGGTCGCGGCTGGTGGTCATGCAGGTCCAGGCGGGGACCGTGATGGGCGGCATGCAGCTTTCGAGCTGGCCGTGCAGGCCGCCGTCGGCCAGGCGGCGCAGGTTGGGCAGCTCGGCGGCCCAGCGCTCGAAGACGAGGCTCGGTTCGGCGCAATCCAGGCCGATGACGGCAACTTTCTGAATCCGGCTCATAGCTAGCGGTCATAAGAGCCGCGTTCGAGCGGTGCGTCAACAGCGCGGCGGGCGGAGAGAGTGCAGTCCGCTCGCTGGTCGGCGGAGTGCGGCCGGATATACTCGCCGGCGGAAGGAGAACCCTGCATGGCGCGGCCGGGAAAGCGTGCGGCGCGGCGAGGGACCGCGGCCGGGGGTATCAGTGCGCGGGTGGAGACGCTCGCGCGAAACCTGTGGTGGAGCTGGAGCCGGACGCCGCAGCGCGTCTTCGCCGCGCTCGATCCGGCCGAGTGGGCGGCGACGAATCATGACCCGCTGGAAACGCTGCGGCGGACGCGGCCGGCGCGGCTGGCGAAGCTGGAGGAGGATGCGGCCTTCCTGGGGTTGGTCTCGCAGGCCGAGCGGGAGTTGAAGGATTATCTTCGCGTGCGGCCGTGGTTCGCGCGGCAGCATCGCGGCTCGGCCGGGCGGCTGCGGGTGGCGTATTTCTGCGCGGAGTACGCGATTCACGAGAGTTTGCCGCAGTATGCGGGGGGGCTGGGCGTGCTGGCGGGGGATCATCTCAAGTCGGCCTCGGACCTGGGCGTGCCGCTGGTCGCGGTGGGGCTGCTCTATCGCTGCGGCTACTACCGTCAGTCGCTGGCGGCCGACGGCGCGACGCAGGTGACGTACGTCGAGCAGGATTTCGAGCGGATGGCGCTGCGCGACACGCGGGAGAGGGTCGAGGTGCCGCTCGGGTCGCGGAGCGTCAAGGCGCGGGTGTGGCACCTTCAGGTCGGGCGGGTGCCGCTGTATCTGCTGGATACCGACATTCGCGCGAATCCGGCGAGCCTGCGGGGCATCACGCGGCACTTGTACGGCGGCGGGAGCGAGGACCGCATTCGGCAGGAGATCGTGCTGGGGATCGGCGGCGTGCGGGCGCTGGCCGAGGTCGGCGAGCGCGTCTCCGTCTGTCATCTGAACGAGGGACATGCGGCGTTCGCGGCCCTGGAACGGCTGCGGATGCAGCGAGCGGCGGGGCGTTCGCTGGAGCGGGCGATCGAGCGCGTGCGGGCATCGACGGTGTTCACGACGCATACGCCGGTGCCGGCCGGGCATGACCGCTTCGAGCCGCGGCTGATGATGAAGTATTTCGCGCCGCTGGCCGCGGATCTGGGTCTGGAGCGAGAGGCGTTTCTGGCGCTGGGGCGCGAGGATGCGAGCCGCCGCCGCGAGCCGTTCTGCATGACGGTGCTGGCGCTGCGGCTGGCGGCGCACTGCAACGGCGTCGCGAAGTTGCACGGGGAGACGTCGCGGCGGATGTGGATGGGCATCTACGGAGCCAGGCGGCCGGGCGAGGTGCCGATCGGGCACGTGACCAACGGCGTGCACAGCCGGACGTGGCTCGCGCCGGAGGCGGATGCGCTCTATCAGCGTCATCTGCGGCCGAAGTGGGCCGGTGCGGCGCCGGACCGCGACTGGTGGGCGGCGGCGGGGAGGATTCCGGCCGCGGCGCTGTGGGAGCTGCGCCGCGTGTTGCGGCGGCGGCTGGTGCACTTCGTTCGCGAGCGGCTCGTGCGGCAGGAGCAGGCCCGTGGGGCGTCGTCGGCCGACGTGGCGGCCGCGGCCAGCGCATTCGACGAGAACACGCTGACGCTGGGCTTCGCCCGGCGGTTCGCGACGTACAAGCGGGCAGTGCTGATGTTCAGGGATCCGCGGCGGCTGGCCCGCATTCTGAACGACCCGAAGCGGCCGATGCAGATCGTCTTTGCCGGCAAGGCGCATCCGCGCGACCTGGGCGGGCAGGAGTTCGCGCAGAATATCTTCCGGTTCTCGCGGCGGCCGGAGTTTCGCGGACGTATCGCGCTCATCGAAGAGTACGACATGCACGTCGGCCGGATGCTCACGAGCGGCGTCGATGTGTGGCTGAACAACCCGCTGCGGCCGCAGGAAGCGTCCGGCACGAGCGGGATGAAGCCGCCGCTTCACGGGGGGTTGAACTGCTCGGTTCTGGATGGCTGGTGGCCGGAGGCGTATGACGGGCGGAACGGGTGGGCGATCGGTGGGGGGGTGGAGTTTGCGGATCGTCGCAAGCAGGATCGGCACGACGCCGAGTCGCTGTATTCGCTTCTGGAGCAGGAGATCGGGCCGCTGTTCTATCGGCGCGATCGTCACGGATTGCCGCGCGAGTGGCTGCGGCGGTGCGCTGCGTCGATGAGGACGGTCTGTGCCCGGTTCAGCTCGCATCGGATGCTGGCGGACTACGTGCGCGAGTATTACCTGCCCGCGCATGGCCAGTAGGGCGCGCCGGGCCGTCAAACGGAACGCGCCGCGCCGGGCGGCGGGTCACTCGGCGCCGCAGCGACCCCGTGCCTGGCGCACGGGGTCGTGACGCGGACGCGGCTCGGAGCAGCGGACCGGCGTGGCGCCTTCAGCAGCCGGGGATGGCAGGCCCGGAGACCTGCCCCACTTGGTGCCAGCCCGATTCGAGGTACTGCAAGCTGAACCGCCGCTGCGGATCGGTCCAGACCCGCGCGACACTCAGCCCCGCCTGCGACGCCAGCGCCGCAAAACCGCGCAGATCGTATTTGTACGAGAACTCCGTGTGCACCAGCTCCCCGCGGCCGAAATGCACGACGGTTCTATCGAGCCGCACGCGCTGCGCCCGCCGGCTCACCAGGCTCATCTCGATCCGTCCGAGCCGCTCGTTGTACGGCGCCTGATAGCCGAACTGGTCCAGATCGAACTCCGCCCCCAACTCGCGGTTCAGCCGCACCAGGTAGTTCAGCGCGAAAGCCGCCGACACGCCGGCCGCGTCGTCGTACGCCGCCTCCAGCGTCGCGCGGTCCTTCTTCAGATCGACACCGACCAGCAACCCGCCGGCCGGCCGGCACAGCCGGCCCAGCCGTGCCAGCAGCCGTCCGGCCTGCTGGGGCGTGAAATTGCCGATGGTCGAGCCGGGGAAGAACACGAGCACGCGTTCGTGCGGCCGGGTGGGCGCCGGCAGGGCGTACTCGCCGGTAAAATCCGCGCACACCGGCAGCACTTCCAGGGCCGGGAACTCCGCATTCAGGCTCTCGGCTGCCTCGACGAGCTGCTCGCGGGCGATGTCGATCGGCACGTAGCCGACCGGGTCGTCTAGGTGCTCGAGCAGCAGCCGCGTCTTGATGCCCTCGCCGCTGCCGGGCTCGACCACCAGCGGCCGCGGTCCGACGGCTCCCGCCATCTGCGGCAGGTAGCGCCGCAGGATGCTGATTTCCGTCCGCGTCAGGTAGTACTCATCGAGCTCGCAGATCTGCTCGAAGAGCCGCGCCCCGCACTCGTCATAGAGATACTGGCTCGGCAGTTGCTTCGGCGTTTGCGACAGGCCGCGCAGCACGTCGGCGCGCATCTTCGCGGTCTGCGGCGAACAGTCCGTCAGTTGCACGCTGTCCGATTCAGACATGGGATTTCCCCAAGCGGATGCCCGTGAACTGCCAACGCGCCGCGGGCGGGAAGAAGTTTCGATACGTGCGACGGATGTGGCTGACGGACGTGGCGCACGAGCCGCCCCGCAGCACGAACTGATTGCACATGAACTTGCCGTTGTATTCCCCCAGCGCCCCCGGCGGCGGCGTGTAGCCCGGATAGGCGCAGTACGCGCTGGCGGTCCATTCCCACACGTCGCCGAACATCTGCGCCGGCTGCGCCGCCTCGCTGGACCCATCGCCGCCGGTGTCGCACGCGGCCGGATGGAAACGGCCGGTCTCGACGAAGTTGCCCGCGACGGCCGCATCGCCCGCGGCGATTTCCCACTCCGCCTCCGTCGGCAGCCGCGCTCCCGCCCAGCGGGCGAAGGCATCCGCCTCGAAGTAGCTGACGTGGCAGACCGGCTCGGCCGGGTTGACCGGCCGAGCGCCGGCCAGTGTGTAGTGCCACCACTGCCCGTCGCGATCGTGCCAGTAGAGCGGCGCCCGCCAGCCGTGCTGCTGCACGGCCGCCCAGCCGTCGCTGAGCCACAGCGCCGGCGTGCGATAGCCGCCCTCATCGATGAAGTGCATGTACTCGCCGCAGGTGACCAGCCGCGCGCCGATCGCGAAGGGCTCGACGAAGACGCGGTGCCGCGGCCGCTCGTTGTCGTAGCTGAAGCCGGGTCCGGCGTGGCCGATCTCGTGCAGGCCGGCCGCGCGGGGGAGCCATTTCAGTGGCGGGGCGTCAGCGGGCGGCTCGTGCGGCTGCTGGCGATAGACCGGCAGGAGCGGGTTGTGCGAAAAGGCGTGCTTGAGGTCGGTGAGGATCAGTTCCTGGTGCTGCTGCTCGTGATGCAGGCCGATATCGACGACCGCGGCGAGCTCGGGATCCGGTGCGTCGCCGCCCAGCAGCCGCTGCATGTTGTCGTCGACGTGCCGGCGATAGGCGAGCACCTCGCGCACCGTGGGGCGGCTCAGCAGGCCGCGCTGCGGGCGGGGAAACTGGTCGCCGACGAGGTTGTAATAGGAATTGAAGAGAACCTTGAAATCGGGATGAAACGGACGATAGCCCGGAAGAAAGCGCTCGAGCACGAACGTCTCGAAGAACCAGGTCGTATGGGCCAGGTGCCAGCGGGTCGGGCTGGCGTCGGGCATCGATTGCAGGACGAAGTCCTCCGTCTCCAGCGGCTCGCACAGATGGCCGCTGAAGCGCCGCACGGCGTCGTAGCGTGCGGCCAGCGACTGCGGAATCTCAAGTGGGGCTTGCTGCTCCGCCACCGATTGCGGCGGCGCCACGACGGATGCCTGGGCGGACATCGGTTCGCTCCTTTCCGTGGCGGACGGTCCGACTGGATCGATTGAGATACGTCAAAACGAGATCGGAGAGGTCCGGACGCGAGGCGATGCGGCTCGTTCTCGCGAGCGGCGATGAGATTCGATGGGGCGTTGTGCCACAGCGAGGCGGTACGGACAATGGTGTTTGTGCCGTCGGATCGCGTCGGGCGAGAACCGAAGCATACGCACGCTGCTCGCAGCGCGCAACCCCCCGCGAGACCGGCCCTGGCCAACACCCCATCATGACGGATTGTCTGCGTCAGGCGCGCAAAGTCAACCGCGGCCGCCGCCGACCTGCCAAACTTGTGTATCCGAGCAGGATCGTGACTTGTCGATCGCGAATGAGCGCTCGTTCATCCGCCCAACCGGGCGTTGACGGCGCAAGAAATGGCAGGGCCGAAACGGGCAGCCGGCTCGTGACGTTTCCGACCGAGTGTGCGCCCACATCGAAGCCCGATGCCGCCGCGTCAGTTCCCCGCGAAGATGATGAACGTCACCGCGAAGTACGGATCGAGCACCGGATGCGGCTGGCCGCCGCCGGTCATCTGCGTGAACTGGATGCTCTGGCTCGTCGCGAAATTGCTCGGCGCCGTCGCGTCGATCAACTGCATCGTATTCGCGCCGACCGAGCCGCCGGCCGCCGCCGGAAGCGTGTGATTGTGCGTCATGTCGTGGTTGTGCGCCGGCATCTCGTTGACGGTCAGAGTGTGCGTGGCCGCGCCGCCGGTCACGGTCGGCGAGCCTTCGACCGTCGTCTCCGCCGGTCCCTCCGCCCCGACCTGGCTCGCGCCCATCGGCGAGCGGTTCCGCAGATCGGGCACGTTGAACGTCGTCTGCCCGTCACCCGATCCGTAGCCCTCACCGATCACCGCGAAGAGGGCCGCGTGCGTCGTGCGCGAAATCTCGCGCCCGTCGCAGACGACCCAGCCGGCCGGCGGCTGGTCATATCGCCCCGCCCACATGCGGACTTCGCCAACGAATCCCGGCGGACCGGGAGGTCCCATCGGCCCGATCGGCCCCGGCTCGCCCTGCGGACCCTGCGGACCCTGCTCGCCCTTCGGACCCGGCACGACACCCAGGAAGACGATGTTTGTCTGATTCGGGTCGGCCGCCTCGAGCGCCGCCTCCAGCTCTTCGGGCGTCAACACGCGTGTGGCCGTCCCGGTCTGGGCGGTGCCATCCTCCGCGGTCGGGTTGGTCAGGTCGGCGGGGATGCACGACCCGGGCACGACGGCCAGCACCGCGACGGTGCTGATCGAGAGCATGGCCGCGAGGGCGTTTCCACGACGCAGCGTTCGAACGGGCCGGTTTTTCATCGCTTCGCTCACTCCAGGCGTTGCCGCGGATTGCGGCACGCTCACAGCTGACCCAGATTTCGTCACGGCACAGGGGCGCCGCAGTTTCGTCCGCCCTGCGGGGCAGTCGCGACGCCGCTGTAACTCGCCGCGGGAAATGAACTTACAGCTCTGCGCGGCGGACGGGGCGGACGGCGCTCGGCCGCCGCGGAGCCGCCTATCAGGAATTATCGGATAGTTGCGGGGGCAAAGTTGTGGCCGGTCCGCGCCTTGAAAATGCTTGCCTCGGGTGGGGCAGGTGTCACTGCCTGCCATCTGCCAAGCTGGGCTCTCTCAGTGCCACGGCGGCGGAATCCCCCCGGCCGGCGAAAATTGCTCGCGGGCCGCCTGTACCGCCTCGCGAAACTCGCGCACCTGCTTGTCCGTCTCGAAGATCCAGTCCAGCTCGTGCACGGCCGCATCGCGGGCGATCACGCGCGGGATGCCCAGCGGATGCGTGAGCGTGGCCACCTCGGTCCACGGAACGAACGTGCTGCCGCGGCTGGTGCGGGCATGAATGCCGGCCGGCGTGAGCGCGACGAAGCGCCGCGCGTCCGTCAGCAACCGCAGCCGCGGCGCACACCAGGCGATCAGCCCCGCGCCGATCAACCCGCAGAAAACGAGTGTCGGATGCGGCGGAAGCCGCTGCACGATGATCGTCACCAGCAGCTTGATCAGCAGCGGCGCGAACACGATCAGCAGCGCAAAGGGGATGAGCCCGGTCCACGGCCGGTGCGGCCGCCACACCACCGCCCGCGGCTCGAGCGGCACGCCGCACTCCGGACACGTGCTCAGCTTCAGCTCGCTGGGATACTGCCGGCCGCAATCGAGACAGGTGGGGGCTTCGGTGCGAGGCATGGGTGCCATTATACTCCGCGCTGCGCGGCGCCGCCGACGGCCCTGCGTCGGATGACGCTGACTCGCGGCGCGACAAAAGGAACACGCCCATGTCCGATCGAATCGCGATCTTCTGGCCGGGGGATTATCGCAGCAAACCGAACGAGTGGGCTCGTCCGAGCATCGAGGCGGCGACACGGCAGATGGAGGCGGCGCTCGGCAAGCTCGGCCGCAAGAGCTACCGCGTGGGCGACTTTATTACCCGGCCGCACGAGGCGATCGAACGGCTGGCGCCGGTCGACGACCCGCTGATCGGCGTCTGCGTGCACTGGTTCTACGGGCCGCACACGACGGATGGCGTGGTCGGCAAGGACAACCCGCTGCTGCTGGCGAGCAACTTCTCGGGCCAGTGGCCGGGGCTGGTCGGTCTGCTGAACACGGGCGCGTGCCTGGAGAGCGTCGGGCGGCGCTTCTCGCGCGTCTGGACCGACCAGACTGACTGGACGGCGGACGAGACGTTCATGTCGCGGCTGGACGAGTGGTGCCGCACGGGGCGGATCGAGTATCCGGCCGACGAGCTGCGCGTGCGGCCGGCCGGCGGAGGAGAGGCGGGTCAGCCGCCGCGCGCGGCGGCGGATGTCTATGAGGCGATTCGCCGGCGGCGGATTCTCGCATTGATGCTCGGCGACACGTCGATGGGCATGATCAACGGCTACTTCGGCCACCGCCTGCTCAACATGATCGGCTTCACGGAGCACAAGGTCGACCAGGCCTGGATCATCGACCGCGGCCGGGGCATCGACGCCAGGCGGATCGACGACGCGTTCAAGTTCGTGGTCGACCGCGGGGTGACGTTTCACTGGCGCGGCGACCGCTGCCCTCCGTCGATCGCGGCCGACGCGGCCGACTTCACCGAAGACGCGACCCGCGAGCAGCTTCGCGACTACCTCGCGGTGCTCGACATCGCCCGCGAGTTCCGGGCCGACTGCATCGGCTGGCAGTATCAGCTCGGGCTGCTGCCGCTGCGGCCGCCGAGCGATTTCAACGAGGGGTTGCTCAATTCCGTCTGCCGGCCGGAGGGTGACGGCGATCTGATCATCACCTCGACCGAGGCCGACCAGGGCAATCTCGTGCCGATGGAGCTGCTCAAGCGGCTGGCGAAGGCGAAGGGGCTGCACCCGGCCGTCATGTTCCACGACGTGCGGTGGGGGGGCGAGCACGACGGGCGGTTCGTCTGGGTGCTGCTCAACAGCGGTTCCTGCGGGGCGTATGCGTTCAATCATGATCCCGGCACGCTGCGCGGCGTCCATTCCTATCGACAGCCGTCGGGGTATTTTCCGGTGCCGGGCGGCACGTTCGCCGGCGAGAGTCTGCCCGGGAAGGTGACCTGGGCGCGGGCCTGGATTCGCTCGAGCGGGGCGGGTCCGGCCGCGTCGGCGGGCGAGCTGTGGATGGACATCGGCCGGGGCGAAGTGCTCAAGCTGCCCGACAAGGCCCGCGACGCGTTCTGGGAGGGGACCACGCGGCAATGGCCGCTGATGCTGGCGGACCTGGGCGTCTCGCGCGATGCGATCATGGCGCATTACATGAGCAATCACATCGCAGTGGTGTATGGCGACGTGTTCGAGGAGATGGTGGCGCTGAGCCGGTTGCTGGGCCTGGGCGTGCGTGTGTGGGGGAGGGGGTAGGCCGTCGGTCGCGGGCCGCGGCCGCCTCGCATCATTCCGTCACCGGCTCGCCGGTGTAGACCACCTCGAAATCGCGCCCCTTGACCTGCCGCAACTGGGCCAGCTCCTCATCATCCCAGCGCGGATCGGGCGCGCCGGAGATGTACCAGTCCGAGCCGTTGTCGGCCACGAACATCCCGTACTTCTTCAACGCTCGCAGAATGACCTGCACGTTGGGCGAGAAACCGCTGATGTCGTAGTCCGCCTTCAGCCGCACGCGCAGCCCCATCGGCGGATGATTCGGGTCGGTCGAGCTGCTGGCGAAATGCCGCGCGGGCGAGATGTACGCCCGCTGCGTCCGCCGCACCGTGAACCGCAGGGCGTGCGTGATCTCGCCGCGGTCGACGACTTCGTCGTAGCGCACCAGACCCGCGAAGATCGGCAGGCCGGCCGCATCGGCCGAGGTCCAGCCCGCGGGCCGCAGGTCGTTGCTCGTCAGGTCGAAGATCGCGCCGGAGCCGGCGTGCCAGCTTCCGTCGGTCTGGGGATAGGCCGCGAAGAGCTCATAGAGCACGCGGTTCTCGACGTCGACGACGAGCACGTGCCGGTCGCCGTCGGAGTCGGGGCCGCCTTCGATCGGGGCGTCCGGCGGGATCGGGTAGGGCCCGGGGTCGCTCTCGTCGTCGTAATCGAAGGTGACATCCACGCGCGGCTGGTCGCCGTCGACGACGACGAACGGAATGCCGATCGGGGCGCCTTCCCAGACCGTGCCGAAGTCCGGATGCAGACCGGTATCCAGCCCGATCGAGGCGAGGAAGTTGTCCGAGTTCGGATGCACGGGGAGCTCTGAGATGTCCTGGTTCCAGGGGTTGTCCGGCGGGAAGACCTGAAGCGACGAGAGGTCATCGCCCGCATCGAAGTCCTGGTTGTCGTCGTCGAGATCGTCGGAGTCCTGCGGCTGGCCGTCAGGGTCCTGATCATCGAGATTCGTGCCCGAATCGCCTGCGCCCGACGCGGCCTGCGTGCCGCCGCCGGCCTCGGGCCCGAGTGGAATGCCGGTCCCGATGCATCCGCCGGCCAGGAAGAATCCGAGACCGCAGCTCAGTCCGATAAGCGCCACTACGCGATCCATGCGATGTGCCTCCGCCGAGACTGTGACAATTCTGGCAGGCTGGATCAAGTGGGTAGCTGCCGTCCGGGTACGCATGGAGTGTCACAGGTGGCGGCAAGGGCGTGAGTTACCGCCCCGGGGCGGGTTTTTCGGCCGGCTGGACGCGCCCCGGGTGTCGAGAATCCTGCATTCGGGCCACGCCCGGCTGACCCTGCTCCGGAGCCCTCCAGTCGATCCAGACACTCCCCGAAACGAGTTCGCCGTTCCCATATGGGCCGGGATTGTCGAAGTGAACGCGATACGTGATGCTCGACTCGCCCGCCGGGGCCGCTCCCGCGGCACCGAGCATCGCCGCCATGCCCAGATTCACCCGTCTGATCATCGCGCTGCCTCCCATCGGACCGGCCGTGGCCGCAGTCCGGGCCGCATGGCCGTTCGGCCGGCCCGTTCTCCCCGTTTCTCGTCCCAGCGGCGTACCCATCGACATGCACCCCTCTCGCGCAAGCTATCGGTCCCTGCGTGGCACTGTTGTGCTTTTTTCGCCATCCTGACATTCGATGCCGCCGTGGTACCGCTGTCGGCACGGGTGTGGACGCGATCGCACTGCTAACAGGATTTGCTGTTACCCACTCGCAGAGCAGTGGCACAACGGGGAGTGCCCTGAACGCGGAAGCTGGAGGCCCCGTGCTTGGCGCACGGGCTTCTGATTCACCCGCGGCGCGAGACTGCGGCCGCACGCAGGGCCGGGCGTCGTGCCGATTCGTGGGCCGGTGGGCAGGGCACGCGCGGAGTGGCGGACGCGATTATCGTGTTTGCGGCGTATCTCGGTCGGCCGAAGCTCGGGTAGACTGTCGACAAGCCAAGTGGCCAGTCACTGGGCCGTCATGCTCTTGGAAAACCATGGCGTCGCCGGGCAACCTGTATCTGGCACAGGGATCTCTCGCACACGGAGGCTCGCAACATGATCCACGCTCTATCGCTGCTCTTCGTGGCCGCCGCGCCAGTCATGGCCCAGGATGCCGCCGATGCCGGCGGCGCGGACGCCAAGCCGGTGTCGACGCCGACCAATGCGCAGATCAATCACCTCGCCTGGCTCGCGGGCTCGTGGGAGGGCGAGCTGTTCGGCCAGCCGGCCGAGGAGCACTGGTCCGAGCCCCGCGGGCGGTCGATCGTCGGCATGTTCCGGCTGGGCGCGGAATCATCGCGGCCGATGTATGAGCTGATCCTGATCGAGCAGGAGAGTGACGGGGTGAAGATGCGGCTGCGGCACTACGGCCCGGGCTTCACAGACCTGGACGCGGCGCCGCTGGTCCTCTCGCTCGCGGACTCAGGCGAGAAGTGGGCGGAGTTCTCAACTGGCCAGGAGCCGGTTCCCGACGCCCGCGTCCGTTATGAGCGCGTCTCCGCGACGGAGCTGGCCGTCCGCCTCGAGCTCAAGCGTGGCGAGGCGACCCGCACGGCCGAGGCCCGCTGGCGGCTGAAGGGCAGCCCGCCGGCCGGACCGGCCGCGGGCGACGCGAAAGCGTCTGATAAGTAGGGGGTTTCTGCCGCGGCAGGGTTGCGTGGCGGGCGGGTCGGAGCTACTATTCACGGCTCGGCTTACTGTGTGGAGGCCTCGGCGATGCCGAAGACGAAGCCCCATAAGGGGATGAAGAAACGGCTGAAAGTCACCGCGACGGGCAAGGTCATGCGCAAGATGTCCTTTGCGGGGCACCTGATGAGCTCGAAGCCGGGCCGGCGGTGCCAGCGGCTGCGCAAGACCGTTCCTCTGCCGCCGGCGTGGAACGCCAAGGCCCTCCGCGCGATGTGTGAAGAGTAACGCAGCGTTCGATTGAAACGACCGGCGCGGGCTGTTTCCGCGGCCGATCCGAGCAGGAGACCGTCAGCCATGGCCCGCGTTCGTCCGGGTGCCGCCACCCGTCATCGCCGCAAGCGGATACTTCGCGATGCGAAGGGTTTCTGGGGCACGCGCAGCAAGAAGTTCCGCTATGCCAAGCAGGTCGTCACGAAGGCCGGGCAATACGCGTTTCGCGACCGGCGGGCCAAGAAGCGCGAGTTCCGCTCGCTGTGGATCGTTCGCGTGACGGCCGCGTGCGAGTCGCGCGGCATCTCCTACAGCCGCTTCATCGGCGGGCTCAAGCGGGCCAATGTCGACCTAAATCGCAAGATGCTCAGCGAGATCGCCATCAGCGATCCGGCCGCGTTCGACAAGCTGGTCGAGCTGGCCAGGTCGGCCCAGGCGACGGCCGCGGCGTAGTTTTCCGAGCGGCCGGCCGGTGCGGCCGCGGTCTGCTGTCGCTCGCGTAGAATCACGCATGAGGGCGAATACCCGCCGCGGGTCGGCGAATCCGCTGGTGCATGGTTGCCGCGGCGACACGACCGGCTCGCAGGGGGCACGCGATGCTCACGCCTCCGCCTGATTTTCCACCTCCGATCGTAGAACAGGTGCAGACTGCCGATGCGGCGCTGATCTCGGTCAAGCGGCGGCACAACCCCGGCGGGGCGCCGGTCATCTTCCTGCACGGCCTGGCGACGAACGCCGACTTGTGGGACATGCCGACCGTCATCGGCGAGGACTACGAATACCGCAGCCTGGCGGGTCTGCTGTTTGAGCGGGGCTGTGACATCTGGCTGATGAACATCCGCGGCCACGGCGGCCCGCACATGCTCAGCCTGCCGCCGCCCGGGCAGACCGAGTGGTACATCGACGAGTCCGTTCTCTACGACCTGCCGGCCGTGGTGGATCACGTGTGCCAGCAGACCGGCCGGCGGCCGGTGCTGATCGGTTGCAGTCTCGGCGCGATGATCATGTCGGGTTACCTGCAAGGGGCGGCGCTTCGCGGCGAGACGATCGAGGAAGGCATCGTCGCGGACGAAGGTCTCGCGCGGCGGCGGGCCGAGCAGATCGCCGGGGCGGTCTTCGTCGAGCCGCCGGCGACGCTGCGCTGGCCGCATTCGGTCTTCGACGACGAGGGGGCGCTGCGGTGGAACATTCTGCTGCGCGATTTCTGGCGGACCGACGGCGACTGCAATTTCCCCTTTGAGCTGATGGCCCGCTGGGAGTGGCTCGAGCGGCAGATCATGGCGTACGGCAAGGTGCCCTTTGACCGGCTGCGGCCGGCCCGCCGGTCGGACTCGTCGGATGGTTCGAGCGGTGCGTCACGTCTGATGGCGCGGGTCGAGCGCTCGATGACGCGGGCGGGGCTGGGTGTGTTCGCGGCGCTGACGGGCAATCGGAATCTGCGGGCGGAGGTGATTCTGGTCGGGCGGCGATATGTTCTGGATGGTGTCAAGTCGGGGGTGTTGCAGCAGCTCGCCCGCTGCGTGCGCGAGCGAAGGTTTGTGAGTTGGTACGGCGGCGAGCCGCATGTCTATTCGGAGCATTATCACCTGATCGGGGTGCCGTCGCTCGTGATCGCCGGCGGGCGCGACCGCATCGCCAACGCGGAGATCGCCCGCGAGGTGCTCTTCGAGCGGCTCGGCTCGGCTGACAAGCAATTCCGGCTCTACGAGGCGATCGGACACGGGGAGTTCTCGTCGACGCCGATCGCGGTGGAGCTCGTGTATCCGGATATCGTGAACTGGCTGGAGAACCACGTCTGCGAGGTGGTGGGGGAGTGAGGCACGATCAGAGCCCGCCGCGCCAAGCGGCGGGCCACCTGGCAAACAACAGACCCCGTGCTTGGCGCACGGGGTTCTGATGGCGGGCCGTCTGCCGGCGCGCCCGGGCATCACGGTGGCTCGCGCGCCAGGCCGCGAGTCACGATTCGGGAAACAGGTCGGAGCAGTCTTCGCGATAGCCGCAGTTCGGGCAGATCAGCTTGCAGTGCACGCCGTACATCTGCGCCCCGCACAGAATGCACCCATACGGCCGCGGCGCTGAATTCGAGCCGCTGGTGTCCGCACCCGGTCCGATCGTCGCCGCGTCCGGCCCGGCGGTCGCCGCGTCAGGGGCGGCGGGCTTGCCGGCCGGCTGGGGCCGCCCGGCCGCGTCGCCCCCGTTGGCGCCAGGCCGCTGCCCGCTCATTCATCCTCCCGGTAGTCCAGCGCGAACTTCGCGTGCAGGGCCGCGCCGGTCGGCAGTGCGTCCTCGTCGATGTTGAAGCGCGGGTGATGGTGCGGAAAGCTGCAATGCTTGGCCTCGTTGGCCGCCCCCAGAAAGACGAACGCCCCCGGCACACGCTCGCAGTAGTAGGCGAAATCCTCGCCCCCGCCGATCGGCGGCAACGTCTGGAGCCGGCCGGGGAGAATCCCCACCCCCTTGGCCGCCTCGAGCGCCCCGGCCGTCAGCTTCTCATCGTTGATGAGCACCGGATAGCCTGGATCGATCCGTACCTCGGCCGAGGCGCGATGCGCCTCGCAGACGCGCTGCGCCAGCTCCGCCACGCGGTCGCACACGTGCTGGCGAATGCTCGGGTCGAACGTCCGGATCGTGCCGATCAGCTCGACCTGCTCGGGGATGACGTTGTCCGCGCTGCCGCCGTGGATCGCCGTCACACTCACCACCGCCGGATCGCTGATCGCGATGGTGCGGCTGACGACCGTCTGCAATGCGGTGATCAGCATCGCCGCCGTCACGATCGGATCGACGCACTGCTCCGGCATGGCCGCGTGGCCGCCCTTGCCGCGAACCGTGATCGCCAGCGGATTGACCGCGGCCATGAACGCGCCCGGCCGCGTTCCCAGCGTGCCGGTCGGCAGGGCGGAGGCGATATGGATGCCGAAGATGGCGCGGATGCCCTCCAGCGCGCCGGCTTCGATCATCGCCGGCGCCCCGCCGGGAAAGAGCTCCTCGTGCGGCTGGAAAATGAGGCGTACCGAGTGCCGCAGCGCGTCGCGCTGCTCGGCCAGGATGCGCGCCGCGCCGAGCAGCATCGCCGTGTGCGCGTCGTGCCCGCAGGCGTGCATCACCCCCGGCCGGGTCGAGGCATACGGCACCTGGGTCTGCTCGGTGATCGGCAGCGCGTCCATATCCGCCCGCAGCGCCACCTTCGGCGGGCCGTCGATCTCGATATCTGCGACGACGCCGTGTCCGCCGACGCCGGTCCGCGGCTGATAGCCCATCTCGCGCAGGTGCTGCGCGACGAAGGCCGCCGTCTGCACTTCCTCTCCGCTCAGCTCCGGATGCGCGTGCAGATGGCGCCGCCAGGCGACGAGCTGCCCACTGAGTCTGCGGGCCTGATCCAGTACGTTGGTCGTGGCGGGCATGCGGTTTCCTGCCGTCGCGGCCGGCCGGCCGGTCTCGCCGCCTTCGAGCGGCGCTTACGTTGCGGCCGATGGTCGGATATTATGGTTAGAGCATGCTCCGGGACAAGCGGAGCGTTCGGGAGAGCTTGCGATGTGGTCCTTCCAGGCCTTGTGCGATGAGTTCAGCGTGAACACCCGGCTTTTCCTGAAGCTGGATCTTGCGCCCTCGCGCGAGACGACGCTGCACTTTTTCGAGCGCATCCGCCGCGCCTTTCCGACGCTGACGCGCCTGCGCCGCCGCGACGACGGCGGACTCACGCTGGATGACGAGGACGCGGACGGGCGCGGCCGGCGCTTCCTGCGGCTCGATAGCGGCGCGATCAGGATGGGCGTCTCCTGCCCGCGCGACGGCGACGCCGTCGTCGGCTTCGGCGAGCTCGTGCTGGCCCAGGCGCCGGCGCATCTGAGCCTCAGCGAGCTCGACTATGACTACATGGACGTCGTCTTCAACTTCGATCTCGAGTATCGCGGCAACCACGACGAGCTGATCGCCGAGGTGCTCTTCGCCGGCCACCCGCTGATCCGCGCCCTGACCAGCGACGGCGAGAGGATGATCGACTGCCAGCCCTTCTTCGGCGTGACGATGAGCGCCACCTGCGACACGCAGGTGTACGTCGAAGTCCGCGGCCGCACCTCCACGTACGAGATCCGCCACGAGGAGTATGAGCCCAACGCGCTCAGCGTGCAGGTCACGGCGCGGCGCTACTGGGGCGTGGGCGGACTGCCGCCGGCGCTGGAAGTGTTCCGCGAGCTGGTGGCGCTGGCCGAACGCTACGCCGAGGAGCGCGTGCTCCCCAGCGTCATCAAGCCGCTGGCGGCCGCGATCGCCAGCCGCCGCTGAGATCCTCCGCGAACGGGCCGCTGTTTTGCCTCCCAGCGACACGCACGAACGATTCATCACCGTCGACGGTCGCGAGCGCAAGTACCTCGTGCACACGCCCCCCGCGGCACGCCGCCGCGGCCGGGCGCCGCTGCTGGTGCTGCTGCATGGCGGCGGCGGGACACCGCTCTACATCGCCCACGCCACCGGCTTTCTCGATCACGCCGACCGCCAGGGATTCATCGTCGCGCTGCCGGAGGCCGTCCGCGCCGACGACGCCGTTCCGCCCAGATTCCTGCGGAACCCCACCTTCTGGAACGACGGCTCCGGCCGCGGCCGGGCCGGCCGCGAGAACATCGACGACGTGAGCTTCATCTGCGAAATGGTCGACGAGGTCTGTCGCGAGTGCGACGTGGACCCGCGGCGCATCTTCGCCGCGGGCTTCTCCAACGGCGCCTCGATGGCCATCCGCCTCGGGCTCGAGCGGCCGCAGCGCTTCGCCGCCATCGGCGCCGTCGCCGGCACGATCTGGCTGCGCGACATCCGCCCGGCTCGCCCGCCGTCGCTCATCTACATCACCGGCACGGCCGACCCGCTCAACCCGATCGAAGGCGGCCGCTATCGCTCGCCCTGGGGTTTGTGGGAGGAGAAGCAGCCGCTGCGAAGCGTGATCGAGCGCTGGTGCGACTGGATCGGCGCCGAACGAACGCCCGCTTCCACGTCTGACGAGAATGGCGTCCGCTTCGAGCGCTTCGTGCCGCACGACAGCGACCGCGCCGTCGAGCTTTACATGATACGGGCGGCCGGCCACGTCTGGCCGGGCGGCCAGCCGGTGCTCGCCGAGCGGCTCGTCGGCGCCCGCACGGACAAGCTCGACGCGACCCGCGTCATCTGGGATTTCTTCGAGCGCTGCCCGGCTACGAACACGGCCGGCCGAACTCGGCCAGCAGCAGAACCAGGTCGCCGAAGCTCACGCAGCCATCCTGGTTGAGATCCACCAGCGGATCGAAGAGCGGGTCACCCTCGCACATGCCGTAGTTCGCCAGGAACTCCACCAGGTCGCTGAAGTCCACCACGCGGTCGCCTGTAAGATCAGCGCACGCATCGTAGATCAGCGTCACGGTCGCGATATTCGATGCACCGGCCGCGTTCGTCGCCTGAAACGTGAACGAATCGCTCCCGCTCGCGCCCGGCAGCGGCTGCATGAGCCGCTGCGCTCCGCTCTGTCCGGCCGGAATCGTCGCCTGCGCCGGCGGCGTGATCAGCTCATAGGTCATCGCCGTGTCGGTCTGGTTGCTCGTCGCCGGCAGCTCGATCAGAAACGGCGAGCGGGCCAGCACGCGCCGCGTGAAGCCGAAGGCCTGCGGCGGCTGGTCGGCTGGGCCCGCGCCCGAGAAAGCGATATCCAGCTCGACGGGGGCGCTGCGCACCAGCATGCCGTCGTCGAAGAGCGCCTCCGCCTGCACCTGAACGGGTCCGCCGCCGAGCGTGCCGCCGTAGACGGTCAGCAGCGCCGCGCCGCCCGGCCCCGCCGCGACGACGCGGCTGTTACTGACCAGGCGAATCTCGCTGACGCTGCCGCCGGCGCTGCTGAGGTCGAAGCTGAACGCCGTCGACAGGTCGCCGGCGGTCGCCGAGGGAGTGACCGCCGCCGATCGGCCGAGGTTGTTGATGATCAGCTCGCCGGTCCAGCGCCCGACGGACCGGTTGAGGCTCACCTCGTAAACCAGCACGCGCAGGTCATGCCAGCCGTCCGCGAAGCGCGTCGTATCGAGCGAGACCTGCTGCGGCAGCGTGCCGGTGTGAATGCGCACCCCGTCGACCAGGACCTCATATTGCGAGACCGACACGCCCGGACGATTCGTCGACCCGTTGGGTGTGAAGGAGATCACGCCGCTGACCGGCCCGGCCGGTGCGCCGTTGACCGTGACGATCGGCAGATAGGACCAGGTCCGCGTCATCGGGTCGCCGTAGAGCAGCGACTGGAACGGCACGTACGCCGCGCTGCGAAACGCCGCCTCGCCCAGCGACAATCCCTGGAAGTAGAACAGGTGCATCCGCGCGTGCGGGAACTTGCCCGTGTAGTTGCACGGCTCCTCGACCGCCCCCCACGAGCCGCTGGCACCCTTGGCGATCCACTCGGAGACCTTCGTCTGCCACTCAATGTCGAACGTCGCCGCCCAGCTCGTCAGATGATCTGCGAACGCACCCGGCAGGAAGGCCAGATTCGTGTTGATGATGTCCGGCTCGGCCGCGCCGGTCATGATTCCCAGGCAGTTGAGCTGACCGCCCGGCAACGCCTGGTTCAGGATGACCGCGCTGCCGCCCAGCGCCACGATTGCATTCACGACCGCGGGGAACTGCGGCGCACGCACGTTTCGCGGCGGGTCCGCCTGGTTATTCATGAAGTAGAACACGCCGCCCGGGCGCGTGTCATCCGCACCGACGCTGCGGTCGATGTTGTCGAGGATCTCCTGGATCGTGTTGCCGCGCTCGCCGCTGTAGCCGAGCATCGCGCTGATGAAATACCGCCGTGAGCGCGAATCCGTGCTCGGCGAGCCCAGGTACCAGGTCGATTCGCTGTCGAAGCCCCGCGCCTGGTCGCTCGTGCTGTAGTAGCGGTTCAGCGTCGTCACCGGCAGCCCGCCCAGCACTTCGTCGCGGATGAAGGCCGTCGTATACGCCCCCGTGATCGAGAAGCGCTCCACCGGCCAGCAACTGTCGTTGATCAGCCCCGGCGCGCCGACGTAGAAGGGCGAGCCGGGCGTGATCACGATGTAGTCCACCTGCGAGGCGATGTTCAGGTTGCGGATGTGCCCGAAGACCGCCTCGATGTTCACCTCGCCGAACGACTGGTAGTCGGCCGCGCCCGGATACATGTAGAGCACGTTCGAGGCGGGGATGTTCCGCGCCTGGCGGTAGTAGTTGCCGACGTAGAGCGACTCGGCGTTGGTCGGGTCGACGATCAGCAGGATGTTTTCCGGCGTGCCGCCGCCCGGCGCGGCGGATGCCGCGGCGACAGCGAGTGCCAAGACCGAGACCACTCGGCGCGCGCAGGCCACGCCCCAGCGTACGTGATGGTGCATCACGGCTTCCTCTCTCACCTCATCAGGCAGACACGTCCCTGTCGAAAAACGGCCGGCCCGCTCCTGCCAGCCAGCAACGGCGGCCCGAATGGCCCGCCGGATCGGACACCTGATTATTCGCCCGCCGATCGCGAGATTCAACCGCAACCGCGACCGCGTGAAATCACCCACCGGGCACACGGCGGCGAGGCTTTATCAGTCGACGCTTTCACAGTCGTGGCACGTCGGGATCAGAACGCCCCCACGCCGAGCGTCAGAACCCCCTGCGCCAAGCAGGGGGTCCGTCTCCCGCCGGGAGGCCCGCCGCTCCGCCCCGAACACGCGGTGTCCGCGGCTGGCGCGGCGGGTTCTGATTGCGGCTCGGCCACAGCACTCTCCGCGCCGAGCGTCAGAACCCGTTGCGCCAAGCAGGGGGTCTACAGAACGCCAGGAGACCCGCCGCTTGGCGCGGCGGGTTCTGATGCGCGGCCCGCCGTCAGAACCCCCTGCGCCAAGCAGGGGGTCCGTCAACGGCCGCGAAGGGCGCCCTCAGGTGCGCAGCCGCCCCAGGGCCTCGTCCACCGTCCCCGCCACCTCGAAATACCGGTTCAGCCGCGTGATCTCGAACAGTCCCGCCACGGCCTTCGTCGCCGCCGCGAGCACCACCCGGTTCTCCTGTACGTTCGCCTGTGAGACGATTCGCACCAGGGCCGCCAGCCCGCTCGAATTCACGTATGGGACCAGCGACAAGTCGATCACCATCCGCCCGCCGGCCGCACCGAGCTGGTCCGTAATCGCCTTGACCAGCCGCTCCAGCTCCTCATCCTCCCCGGCGATCTGCCCCTCCGGCCGGATCAGCTTTACGCCTTCCTTCGCTTCGATGCGGATATTCATGCGATCCTCTCCGGCCGCGGTCTGTTCAGCCCGCTGGCCGGCCGGTTTCACCCGCGTCTGGCCGAGCAGCAGGGCCGATAGAGGCTACGGCCGCGGCGCCAGGTCGTCCAGAAGGCGCGGGCGGCCGCGTTGGGGCGCTCTGCGGCGGGAAGGAACGGCTGGGGGCGGACGTCAGAACCCCCTGCGCCAAGCATCAGAACCCCCTGCGCCAAGCAGGGGGTCCACAGAAGGCCAGGAGACCCGCCGCTTGGCGCGGCGGGTTCTGATGCGGGCCCGCGCGGCGGGTTCTGATGCGCGGCCCGCCGTCAGAACCCCCTGCGCCAAG
>CAZXUI010000053.1:0-32547 GCA_964643885.1 uncultured Planctomycetales bacterium | reverse complement strand
GGCGGGTCCGCTGGCCGAATCAGAACCCGCCGCGCCAAGCGGCGGGTCCGCTGGCCGAATCAGAACCCGCCGCGCCAAGCGGCGGGTCCGCTGGCGATCGATTGACCCCGTGCTCGGCGCACGGGGTTCTGATCGCGGGCGGGACGTCCGCGCTCCCCATGCGGGCGATTGCGGGCGAGACGCGCGTGTTCCATGTTGCGGCGCTGTCGGGTGCGTGCACTAGTCTTTGCCGAGGTAGATATTCATGATCTTCCTGAGCAGGGCCAGCGCCTCGCTCCTGGGCCGCTGGAAGGCGTTGCGGCCGATGATGCTGCCGAAACCGCCGCCGTCGCGGATGCCGCGGATCTCGTCGAGCACCGCCGCCTCGTCCTTGGCCGCCCCGCCGGAGAAGATCACGATCCGCCGCCCGTCGAAGGCGCTCTGCACCACGTGCTTGATCCGCTCGGGCAGCGTGGCGATGGGCACCTTGTGCTTCTCGTAGACCTTCTTGGCCTCGGCCTGCTCGATGTGCGCCGTGGGCGGCTTGACCTTGACGATGTGCGCGCCGAGCTGGCAGGCGATCTGGGCCGCGTAGCAGCAGACGTCGATGCCCGTCTCGCCCTCTTTGCTCAGCCCTTCGCCGCGCGGATAGCTCCAGACGACCACCGCTAGGCCGACGCTCTTGGCCTCCTCGGCCAGGGCGTTGAGCTGCTCATACTGGGCCTGCGAGGCGGCGGAGCCGGGATAGATCGTGAAGCCGATGGCCGCGCAGCCGAGCCGCAGGGCGTGCTCGACCGAGGCGGTCACCGCCTGGCTGGGGTTCTTGGTGGAGAAGAGCGAGTCGTTGTTGTTCAGCTTCAGGATCAGCGGCAGCTCGCCGGCGTAGGTTCGCGCGCCGGCTTCCAGGAATCCCAGCGGCGCCGCATAGGCATTGCAGCCGGCCTCCAGCGCCAGCTCGAAGTGATAGTGCGGGTTGTAGGCCGGTGGATTCGGGGCGAAGCTGCGCGCCGGCCCGTGCTCGAAGCCCTGGTCCACGGGCAGGATCACGAACCGGCCCGTGTCGGCCAGCGTTCCCGTGCCCAGCAGCCGCCGCAGGTTGGCCAGCACGCCGGCATTGTCCGCCTCATACCAGCTCAGAATCTGCTTCACGCGATCGGACATCATGGTATTTCCTCCCGCCGGTCGCGGCCGCGCCGCACCGGAGCTTTTCTCGGTAATCACGCAGCCGAAAAGCCTACCGCGCAGCGCCAGCGGCGGCAAACCGGCGGCCCGGCGGGCGGCCCGGGCGGGGCCTCTACGCGGGGCGAATCTCAGGGGCGAACGCCAGCACGATCTGTGAGCCGTAGACGGGATAGTCGATGCGGCAGCGGTAGCCGCGAAAGCCGCTGCGCTGCCAGCGCAGCTTGTCGCAAACCAGCGAAAGCAGCTCCGTGTAGCGCGGCACATCGGCCGTGCGGAACTTCTCGATCCCCCGGCCGAGCGGTTGAACCGACTCGCACAGATCGAGCCGGTCCGCGTCGCGCGAGGGGTCGTTCACGTCGGCTACGCCTTCGAAGGACGTGTCGTAGATGTGCAGGGCCGGGTCGGAACCGGCGAAGACGTGCTCGTGAACAAGCACGTCGAAGACGATTACGCGCACGGGGACCGTGATCTCCGCGAAGACGTGCCGCTTGCGCGCCTGGCCGGGCGGAAGGTAGCGCGGCAGCTCGGCCGGATTGTGCTCCGCGAAGACCAGGTCGTGAACGCTGCGCGGGCCGAAGCCGTCGTCGGCCAGGCAGTAGCGGACGACTTCGCCCACGCGCTGGACGTCGATCCGCGCCGGCGGCTGCGAGCAGAACTCATCCAGACGAAGGCCGTCCAGGCCGTCCACCGGGACTCCGTCGAGCGTCTGCGGGTGCCGAGGCGGCTGGCCGGCCGCGAAACGCCGCGTTGCGAAGCGGACGGGCGCGCCGGGCCGCAGCCGCTGTAAACCGAGCAGGCCGAAGAGCCAGACGATGTCGAGGTGCTCGCCGTCGGCGGAGGGGTGCAGCAGGGCGGTCGACATGTTGACGTCCGCGGTCGAGCCGCGGAGCTGGCTGGTCGCACGATAGGCGGCCTGTTTGCGCCGCAGCTCGAACTCGGCCCGCGCCTCGGGCAGCCAGGCGCTGAGCATGGCGTCCAGCGCGCTGCGGTCGCCGGCTTCCTGGCGGATCAGGTTCTCGAAATCCACGAGTGCCTGCTCGGCCTGGGCGACGAGCCCGGCGGCGGCTCCGCGCCGCGTCGCGCCGCGGAGGACTCGCCGCAGCGGCTCCGGGCCGGGGGAGTGGTAGAGGACGGCCACCGGGTCGCGCAGCCCCATGGCCTTGAGCGTTCGGCTGGCGAGGACCTTGTCGACGGCGAGTGCGCGGGCCAGCTCGGCCGGTCCGCTCGCGCGTGTCGGGAGCGATTCCAGGAGCCGTCCCATCCGCTCGGCGAGGTTTCGGCCGACGCTGGAGACGCGCTCGGCGAGCGATTCGGCGGTCGCAGGGGCCGTAGGCGTCGCGGTCGTGCTTTCCATAGGTGTCTCGCTTTGCGGTAGTTGCGCACGATTCTACGGAACGGTGGGGGTCGTCGCAAGCGTTGTCGGTGGATCTGCAAGAAATTCCATTGAAGTTTCACGGAAACTCTTGACTCGCCTCCCGGTGGCCGCCTAAACTGCGCCTGAACGTCGGCCGGAGGCGCGCGCCGCCGGCCCGAATCACATCCAGGAGGAACGAGGAGTAGACATGCGAAAGTTCCTGATTCCGGCCCTGCTTGTCGCAGGGGTCGCGACCGCCTCCGCTGAGACCGTCACTGACACCTTCGACGGCGGCACGAACATCGGCCACTGGACCTTCGGCGTGACCGTCCCGGACACGATCGAAGACTCCGGCGGAAACCCCGGCGCGTGGCTTCGCAACCGCGGCATCGTGTCGTTCGCTCCGATTCTCCGCAACGAGTTCGGCAGCGACTCGCCTTTCGTGGGCGACTATCGCGCCCGCCAGGTGACCTCGATCAGCATTGACGCCCGCACGGACTTCGCCAGCTTCGGAGCCGCTGGCCGCGAATTCTCGCTGCTGCTGCGCGATACGAAGGGCACCTTCGACGTGGATGACGACGATTACGCCTACTACGTCGGCGAGATCGTGCCGCAGCCGGGGCAGGGGTGGGTCAGCTATAACTTCGACATTCCAAGCCAGTCGAACGACGCGGTTCCGGCCGGCTGGCGTGGCGGCTGGGTGGGTGATGGTGAGAACTTCCGCCCCGGCGTCGAGTGGCGCGACGTGATCAGCAGCGTCGACCAGGTCGAGTTCTGGTGGCTCAATCCGTCGTTCTTCGCCCTGATTCAGGATTGGGACGTCGGCGTGGACAATGTCTCGATCGACTTCGTGCCGGAGCCGGGCACGCTTTCAATGCTCGGGCTGGCCGGATTGGCCGCCCTTCGCCGGCGTCGCTGAAGCGCTTTCGCGGCCGACACGCCTGCTGGAGCGCGTGTGACCGGCCCGCCGCGGCGCCCGCGCTCCGCAGCGTGTCCGCGCGAAGGACGTGCCGGTTGTCGCCGCGGCGGGCGGCGACGGCCGGCACTCCCTGCGGAGATTCGACCGCCCGGGCGGGGAATCCGCGCGAATTGCTGACTTTCGTCGCTTGACGTGAATAGAATCCGATGTGGCGGCAGCCGAGCTTCTGGCATCCGCTGATGCGGATGTCACGCGGCGCCGTGTGCTCTTACCCCCCGGGAGCCGCGGCGTCGCATTTTTTTGCGTCCGCGCGCGGGCTGCTTCGGGGCACGGTTCGCTGCGACGGGCTCAGACACGCACCGGCGGCGGCCGCTACCAGTCCTTCTCCACCGGTCGAGTCGGCGCTCGCCGCAGGCGCAGCGCCTCGCGGCGCGCCTTCTCTGCATCGCGGATCATCTGCAACAGTCGCCGAGCTTCCTCGTCGGTTAGTTCGATCTCGATCGGCTGTGATGGATTCTGCCGCTGGCTGTCCGACCGATCCGGCTGGGTGGCCGGTTGCGTTTGCGGCTCGCCCAGCTCCTCGGGGTTCTGCTCGCGCTCCTGCTGCTGCTGCTGATTCTGTTGCTCGTCGCTCTGCTGATCCTGCTGTTGCGAAGGCTGTGAGGACGGCTGCGACTGCGATTGCTGATTGCCGTCGCCCGAGCCGCTGCCGGGGTTCTCACGCTCTTCGCTGGGCTGCGACGAGCTCTCGGGCTGGCTTTGAGGCTGCGACTGCGGCTGGCTCTCGGATTGCTTCTGCTGCTCGAGCTCCTGCTTGAGCCTGGTGGCCAGCTCGATATTCGCCCGCGCGTTGGTCAGTCCGGGGTCGAGCTGTAGCGCGTCGCGATACTGGTGAATCGCCCGCTCCAGCTCCTGAATCGCGCCGTCGTGGTCGGGCTGCTGGCCCGCGAGCGAGCGCAGCGCCATCGAGTAGTGACAGTTGCCGATGTTGTAGCGGGCCGCCGCCTCGAACGCCGGGTCCTTCAGGCTCGCCGCCCGAACCCACAGGTCCAGCGCATCCTCGAGCCGGCCCAGCTTGAAGCTCGCGGCCGCGCGGTTGTGCAGCACCTCCGCCGGCAGCAGGCCCTGATCGTCGGGCTCGATCCGGTTGTACGCCTCGAGGGCGTCCTCGTACCGCCCGGCCGCGAAGTGCGCGTTCCCCTCTTCAAGAAGCTCCCGTATGTTGGTCACGCCGGCAATCAGCACGGCGGCCGCCAGAATCAGCGCGGCGGCGGCGCGCTGCCGCGCCCGCCCCATCCACCCGCACCAGGCATGTCCGGCCGCGACCCGCCTCACGCCGCCTTCTCCCGCCGCAGGGCATACATGCCGCCCGTCCCGGCCGCCGCACGCGGCCCGTCGCGCATGGCCGACTCGATCAACAGCAGCACCAGCGCGGCGGCCGCGAATGGATGATACCGCGATGGCAGCCGCACCAACTGGCTCTCCTTGCGTTCCTGATAGTCGATGGCCGGCACGATGTTCGCGCGATAAATCTCGCCCAGGTCGAAGTTTCGTGTGCCGACGGGGATGAAATTGCTGCGGCCGGCCGCGTCGAACATCGCGCCGCCGGCGGCCGCGGCGATCTCGCGAAGCTGGGAGAAATTCGCGACGCTGCGAACGGTCTCGCCTTTGTATTCGAGATAGGTCTCGCCGGTGCCGCTGGCGACGGGGATGCGCGCCCCCTCGCGCGGGTCGCCCAGTCCGATCGCCACGATCGGAATCTGCCGCTCGTTCCAGAGCTTTCGCGCGGCTTCGACCGGGAAACTCTCGTGATCCTCGCCGTCGGTGATCAGCAGGATGACCTGGTGCGTGTCGAGCTTGTCATCCAGCGTGTCGGCCGCTTTGCGGATCGCATCGCCGATCAGCGTCCCGCCGACGGGGGCGCTGCGCGGCGAGACGTCGTCCAGCGCCAGCCGCAGAAAGCCGTAGTCGCTCGTCAGCGGGCAGGTGACCGAGGGCATGCCGGCGAACGCGATCAGGCCGATCCGGTCGCCGCCCAGGGCCGGCAGCAGGTCATCCGCGATGGAGAGCCGGGCCCGCTCCAGCCGGCTCGGGGCGATGTCCCGCGCGAGCATCGAGCGCGACACATCCAGCAGCACCAGCACGTCGATCCCGCGCCGCACGACGGTCTGCTCGCGCTCGCCCCAGCGCGGGCCGATGATCGCTCCGGTCAGTGACGTGAGGGCCAGACAGACCAGCACCAGGCGCGTGACGGGGCGCGCCCAGCCCATCCGCGGTGCGATTCGGCCGAGCAGATGGCCGGCCGCGAAAAGGCGCATCGCGCGGCCGCGCTGCCAGATGCCGTAGACTCCGGCGGCCGCGACGAGCAGCACGGCCCAGAGCAGATTCAGCCAGCGCAGGTCGTCGAAGACCAGGTCGTTCACGGGATTTTCCTCAGCCAGGTCGCGTCGAGCAGGCTCTGGACGCTCACCAGCGCGAAGGCCGCCAGGAGCCACGGCCAGGCCACGTCTTCCCAGCGGGCGAACTGCCGCTCTTCCACGCGGGTGCGCTCGAGCCGGTCGATCTCCTCGTAGATTCGCTTGAGCGACTCGCGGTCGGTCGCCTGGTAGTGCCGTCCGCCGGTCATCTCCGAGACCTTTTTGAGATCGCCCGCGTCGATCGGCAGGCGCACGAAACCGACGATCCGCCCCGTCCCCGCGAGAATCGTGTACACCTTGATGCCGAACTTTGCGGCCAGCTCGCCCGCCTGCACCGGCGAGAGCATACCCGCGTTCTGAAGCCCGTCGGTAAGCAGGATGATCACCTTGCTCTTGATCGTGAGCTGCTCGCCCGAGCCGACCGTGCGTTTCAGGTCCTTGAGCCGCTCGACCGCCAGCCCCAGCCCGTCGCCGATCGCCGTGCCGTCTTCCTCGCGTGTCGTGACGATCTGCGTCCGCTCCAGCACCTCGATCAAATTGTCGTGATCGAGCGTCAACGGACAGATGCTGTCGGAGAACTGCGCGAAGCGCACCAGGCCGATCAGGTCGTTCGGGCGGCCGGGAAGCTCCTCCCCGTCGCCGAGGACGAAGCGCCGCACGACCTGCTTGACCACGTCGAGCCGGGTCAGCCGCGCGCCGGGCGGCGAGAGATCGATGTCGTTCATGCTGGTCGACGTGTCCACCACGAGCTGGATCGCGATCCCTTCGGCGAAAATGCGCGTGGAAGCGTCCGGGCGCTGCGGCCGGGCCGCGGCGACGATCAGGCAGATCAGCGCGACCGAGCGGAGAATGGGCAGCAGCGAGCGCATGGTCCACGAGCCGCCGGCGCCGGCCCGCCGCAGCGACACGAAGTCCGAAAAGCGGATCACCGGCCGCCGCGAGCGCAGCGACCACAGCCCCCACAGCAGCGGCAGGGCCGCCAGCAGCAGCAATGCGAGCGGATAAGCGAAGCGGTAGCCGCCCATCATGCCGGCTGGCCTCCCGTGAGCGGCTGCGAGCTGCGCGCCTGGTCGACGGCCCGCACGGCGGCCGCGGTCGCGCGGACGAATTGCCGCGCGGCGGCGATCGCCTGCTGCCCCTCCTCGCGCGTGGCCGGGGCCAGGGCGTACTTGACCAGGTCGCAGCGCGTGAGGAAGTCGCGCAAGCTGGCCGCGTCCAGGGGCACCGCCCCGGGCCGCCGCGCCAGCATCGTCAGGAACTCCTCGGTCGTCATCTCCAGGGCCGCCACTTCGAACTTCCGCTCGATGTACCCGCGGACGATCTCCGTCAATCCATAGTAGAAGGCGCGAATCCGCTCGTCGCTCTCCTGCTCCGGCCAGCGCAGGGCGGCGAGCATGCGCGTCGCCCAGGCCTCCGGGGACTCCGGCGGCGCCGGCCGACTCATCACCGCCTTCAGCCACCTCGCGGCCAGCCAGACGAGCACGCCGGCCAGCAACACGCCTGCGGCGATCAGGCCCCATTCGAGGGGCGTCATCGGCCGCGGCGGGATCGTGAGCGTGCCGGTGATGTCGCGCGGTCGCTCAGGGCTGTCCTGGGTCGTCAGGGCGGAGCGCACTTCGATCTCGACGGAGCCGGTCGCCAGCTCGCTGGTCAGCTCCGCCGGCCGGCTGGCGCTGGTGTCGCTGCGGCCGTAGCGGGCGACCAGCGGCGGGATTTCCAGCGTGCCGGACTGGTATGACTCGAGCACGATCGTTCGCCGCCATTCGACCTGGCCGTCGGGCAGGAGCCGCCGGGTGACTTCGCCGACTTCGCGCACAGTCAATTCGGCTAGTTGATCAGCCGCGGGCAGCTCCACGGCGTATTCGGCCGGCGCGATGAACGAAAGCTCCAGGGGGATCGGGTCTGCGAGCCAGACTTCGGCTGTCGCCGAGGAGACGGAGAAGCGCAGCGGCCCGCGCTCGGCGACTTTGTGAACGGCGGGGGCCGGCGGCTCGTCTTCGCGGCATGCCGGCAGGGCGGGCAGCAGCGCTGCGAAGCAGAGCAGGAGGCGTGCGGCGTGACGCCGGGTCGTGCGCGGCGCCGCTCGGTCGAGCCCGCAGTGCATCACCGCCGCGCTCCCCGTTTGCGGAAGAAGCGCGTCAGCGGCTCGACGAAGGATTCGCCCGTCTGGACGTGAATGGGGTCGATCCCGACGCGGCGGAAACCGCTCGTCAGGGCCTCGTCGCGCCTGGCCGCGGTCTCGGCGAATCGCAGCCGCGTCCGCCGCGAGCCGGTGTCGACCAGCACCTGCTCGCCCGTCTCCGGGTCCAATAGCTCGATATATCGCACCGGCGGCAGCTCTCTCTCGCGCACGTCGCGAATGCAGACGGGGATCAGATCATGCCGATGCCGGACGATTCGCACCGCCCGCGAGAAATCGCCCGCCAGAAAGTCGCTGATCAGGAAAACGACGGCCCGCTTCGTCTGCACGCGGCTGAGATACTCGAGCGCGATGCCGATGTCGGTTCCCCGCCCGCGCGGCTCGTGATAGAGCAGCTCGCGGATGACGCGCAGCACGTGCCGCTTGCCCTTGCGGGCCGGCACGACCCGCTCCACCTGGTTGGTAAAGAGGATCAGCCCCACCTTGTCGTTGTTCTGGATGGCTGAGAATGCGAGCGTCGCCCCCAGCTCGGCCGCCAGCTCGCTCTTGAGCTGCGCGCGGGTGCCGAACTCCTGGCTGGCGCTCACGTCGACCAGCAGCACGACGGTCAGCTCGCGCTCTTCGCGGAAGTTCTTGACGAAGGGGCGCCCGGTGCGGGCCATCACGTTCCAGTCGATGGTGCGCACGTCGTCGCCGGGCTGATACTCGCGCACCTCCTGAAACTCCATCCCGCGGCCCTTGAAGGCGGAGTGGTACTGCCCGGCGAATACGTCGTTGACCAGCGCAGAGGTCAGAATCTGAACGCGGCGGACCTTCTTGAGAATCTCCGTCGGAATCATCGCCGTTCCGTCCACTCCGCGCCGTGCTCGGCGCGGATGCGTCTCCTTGCGGAGCGCGGGCGTCTCGCCCGCAATCAGCCGCGCGCGGCCGCGCCATTCTACAGACCCCATACACCCGGACAAACCGTCACAAAAGCAGAGCACGGCGGCCGGCAAACCAGCGATCCCTACGTATCCCTCCCCATCCCGCCGCACATTCTTCCCACTGTTCCGGCCAATGGCGCCGGACCTACGCTTGATGGAGCAATTTCGCCGCCGGGCATTTCCGCGGCGGTGTCCGATGAACGGACACGGGGTTTCAGCGATTCGGGGGGAGTGTGGAGGTCTGATGATGTTCGATTCCAGCTTTCCCGACCAGCGGCCGTGCATTCCGACGCGGGCATCGTGGGGGCTGCTGCTGCTCATGGCCGTCGGCATCTCGGCGACGTCCTGCGTGCCCTGCCCCGACGACGGGGATGATGAGCCGGAGCCGACGACCTACAGCGGCCGCGCTACCGTCGCCCGCCTGACCATCCAGGGCGCTTCCAGCTCGTTCATCGACACCGGCGAGTTGTCGAAAGAGGGCGGCGCACTGGAAGCCTCGCTGCTCGAGGTCGGCATCACCGACGTGATGACGGCCGACGTCGCACACGCCGTCACCGTCGGCGGGAACGGCATCGCCCGCTCCGAGGCGTCGCTGGCCAACCTGCGGGTACTGATCGACGAGAATCTCATCACGGCCGATTTTCTGATGTCGCGAGCCGTGGCGCGCTGCACCGGCAATCAGCCGCCGGTCGAGGGCACCTTCGAGATCGCCAATTTCGTCGTCAATGACGAGACGATCACGGTCGTGCCGGGCGAGAACCAGGAGCTTCAGCTTCTCGATCCCGACGGGAACATCGTCGGCCGGATCATTCTGAACGAGGTCGTCTCGAACTCGGACGGCAATTTCAGAGAGCGGACGGTCAACGCTCTGCGGATCGAAGTGTTCGACGTCGCCGAGCTCGTCCTCTTCCACGCCCACGCGGATGTAACCTGCGCGGTCAGCGAGCCCGCGGATGATCTTCTCACCGGCGGCGGCCGCATCGACGGCATGCCCTCCGGCGAGCCCGCGGCGTTCGGTGTGGCCGGCGGAATCGTCAACGGCGAATTCTGGGGACACCTGAATTACGTTGACCGCGCAGCCGACCTGCACGTCCGCGGGACGGCCGTGACGGCCTACACCGAGATCGATGCAACCACGCGCCGCATCGAGGGGACGGCCGAGATCAACGGCGCCGGCGGGTTCACCTTCCTGGTGGAAGCGAGCGACAACGGCGAGCCCGGCACGGCCGACACGTTCCGCATCGTTCTCTCGAATGGATACGAGGCCAGCGGAACGCTGATCGGTGGGAACATTCAGATTCACGACCTGGATTAGCGCCACGGAAGGCCGGCGCGGCGCCGCCCGGGCGAGCCGGCGGCGCCGCGTGCTTTTTCGTCAATCCGTGCAGTTCCCGTCGGCGCATGCTGACCAGCAGTCCAAACCAAGCAGGCAGGGAATTTGTCCGATTCGTTGACATTTGTTCGGGAGGGCTTTCGGCCGCGATCGCCCGATTGGCCGCGGAATCCGCTTGCCATCGCGACGCGTTTGCGTAGCATGTTTGCTATCCGCGCCGGGGCGGCAGCCGAAACTCGCGGCGGCCGCAACGGGTTCCTGTCTTGTCGTTCGGGCCGAACGCAGCCGCAGCGGAGTGGAAGCATGAAAGTCACGCTCGTCTCGACCTACACGCATCCGATCGCTCTGGGGCTGCGATACGTCTCGTCGTATCTGAAAGCCGCCGGCCACGACGTGCAGATGCTCTTCATGTCCTCCAAGAAGGACACGGCCCGGGCCGACTTCGCGCCCGCGCTGCTGGACGAGTTCGTCGAGCGCTGCCGCGGCAGCGAGCTGATCGGCATGAGCCTGATGACCAACACGTACAACCGCGCCTGCCTGCTGACGCAGCGGCTGCGCGCGGCGGGCATCCAGGCGCCGATCATCTGGGGCGGCACGCATCCGACGGTTGCGGCCGATGAATCGCTCGACGTGGCCGACGTCATCTGCGTCGGCGAGGGGGAGGAGCCGATGCTCAGCCTGGTCGAGGCGCTGGAGGCCGACCGCGACCCGACGGGCATCGCGAGCCTGGGCTTTCGCGACAACGGGCCTTTCGGGAATCCGCGCCGCATCCGCAACGAGGTGCGCCCGCTGGAGCGCGACCTGGACGACTACCCCTTCCCCGACTACGAGCTGCACACGCACTGGGTGGCGGACGGAGACGGCATGGTCGCGGCGCACCCGCGCAACCTGCGCGGCACGCTGCACCGGCTGCGGATCGAGACGACCCGCGGCTGCCCCTATCCGTGCACGTTCTGCAACAACGCCGCGCTGCTCAAGGTCTATCGCGGCAAGGGCTCGTGGGTTCGCAAGCGCTCCGCCGAGAACGTGATCGCGGAGATCAACAAGGCCCGCCGCGCCTTCCCGACCATCGAGGCCGTCAACATCGTCGACGACCTCTTCTTCGTCCGCAGCGAGGAGGACATCGAGGACTTCGCCATCAAGTACAAGCAGCAGGTGAACCTGCCGCTGGAGATGGACGCCTTCCCCAACACGATCTCCGAGCCGAAGGTGCGCTCGCTGACGCGCGTGCCGATCGACCTGATCAGCATGGGAATCCAGAGCGGCAGTCCGGACACGCTGCTGAACATCTACCGCCGGCCGACGAAGATTCCGCAGGTCGTCGCCGGGATCGACCTGTTCAAGAAGTACAAGATCCGGGCGGAGTATCACTACATCGTCAGCAATCCGTACGAGCCCGAGAAGAATGTGATCGAGACGATGCGCTTCATCGCCGACCATCACAAGGGTCCGGCCGTGCTGCGCGTCTTTCCGCTCATGTTCTATCCGGGAACGCCGCTCTACGATCAGGCGCGCCAGGACGGCATCATCGGCGACCGCGACCACGCGGCCTACGAGTACATGTACACCGGCAGCTTGCAGTTCGCCAAGCACGACTACCTGGCCGCCTGGCTGCGGATCGTGCTGCACCTGAAGAACTTCGGCCTGCCGCGCTGGGCGTGTCACCGCATCATCGACTTCTGCACGAATCGGCTCACGCGGCGACTGATCGACAAGAAGTGGTTCGGGCCCGCGGCCTACGGCCTTTACCAGGTCGGCCGCAAGCTCGGCAAGAACTTCATCTACCAGCCCTTCATCAAGCCGCTCAAGTACCTGCGCCGCAAGCCGCGCTACCACGAGGTCTTCCCCGAGGATGAGGTCACGCTGCCGCGCAACAACATGGCCGCGGCCGGCGACGGCGTGTTCGGTTCGGCGGCGGGTCGCGAGTCCGCCGCGGACCGCCGCCGCAAGCGGCGCCTGCTCGCCTCGTCCGATCCGGTCGGCCGCTGGGAGGTCGAGCGCGTCAACCTGCACGCGCTGCGCTACCGCAAGCCGCTCGACAAGGACGCCCTGCACGCGGTCATGGAAAGCGAAGAAGCGCAGCACGCGACGCGCCACGTGCGGCTCGCCGTCGTCGCGCCCCGGGCGTGAGCGGCCTTCCGCCGTTCAGCAGCTCGTGTTGTACAGCGCCAGGAATGCGACCAGGTCCTGGAAGTCCGTGTCGCCGTCGCCGTCCAGGTCGCCGCCGCTATCGCGGCCGTACGACGCCAGAAAGATGACCAGATCCTGGAAGCCGACGAAGTTGTCGCCGTCGAAGTCGCCCGGACAGATCGTGCCGCCCGGCTCCCCGAGAATCAGCATCCCGCCCTCGCCGTCGGCCAGATAGACCCGATCGCTCTGCACGGCCAGCCCCCGCGTCAGCCCGCTCGTGTCGAATTCGCACGCCAGCGTTGGCTGGGCCGAATTCGTCACGTCGATCACTTGCAGGCCCGAGGCCTGGTCCGCCACGAAGGCGAAGTTGTCGACCACCTGCACGCGCGTGGCGCTGCCGGGCGTGTTGTAGTTGCCGATCAACTGCGGCGCGGCCGGGTTCGCCACATCGATGATCTGCAAACCCGCCGCACTATCCGCCACGTACGCCGTGCTGCCTGCGACGGCTACGCCGTAGGCGATGCCCGGTGTGTCGTAGAAGCCGATCCGCGCCGGCGACGACGGATTCGTGACGTTGATGATCTGCAATCCGTTCGTGCCGTCCGCCACGAAGGCCGTATTGCCAGCCACGGCCACGCCCGACGCCGCCCCGGCCGTATCGAAGAACCCCACCTCCGTCACGAAGGTCGGCACGGAGATATTCAGAATCCGCAGTCCGCCCGTCAGGTCCGCCACGTACGCGAAATCGCCCGAGACGACCACCGCATCGGCGAAGCCCGGCGTGTCGTAGAAGCCGACAGCGCTGGGCGCGTCCGGGTTCGACACGTCGATGACGCGCAGCCCGGCGTCGAAGTCCGCCACGTAGGCGAAATCGCCCTGAACGGCCACGCCACGCGCGTAGCCGGGTGTGTCGGCCGTCCCGCGCAGCTCCGGGGCCTCCGGGTTGCTGATGTGTATCACCTGCAATCCCGCGTCCCAGTCCGCCAGGTACGCGACCGATCCCGCCACTGCGACTGCGTACGCCTGCCCGCTGATGTCGAAGCTTCCCAGCCCCTGCGGCTGGGCCGGGTCGCTCACGCTGATCGTCTGGAGGCCGGAGTCGCCGTCGGCCAGAAAGACAGTCGTGCCGCTGAGCACGATGTCGCTGGCCGAACCCGTCGTGTCCAGTCCGCCGACGTGACTCGGCTGCGTCGGGTTGGAAACGTCGATCACCCGAAGGCCGGAAGTGCCGTCGGCGACGTACGCGTTCGGTCCCGAGACCACGACCGAGCTGGCGAAGCCGCTGGTGTCGAGGCCGCCGCGGCGGACCGGCGAGGAGGGATTCGCGACGCTGATCAGCTCCAGCCCGTTGGACCAGTCCGTCACGTGCGCGATGTTGTTGGCCACGAAGACGTCCGTTGCAAAGCCGAACGTGTTGAACGACCCGACGACCTGCGGCTGGCTCGGCGATGAGACGTCCACCACGATCAGCCCCTGGTCCCAGTCCGCCAGGTAGGCAAAGCCGCCCGATACCGCCACGCTGTACGTCAGACCCGGCGAGTTGTACGTGCCGACCAGCGTGGGCGACGCCGGGTTCGATACGTTCAGAATCTCGAGTCCCGCTTCACTCGACGCCAGATACACGAGCGTTCCGACGGCGGTTACGTTCCGCGCGAAACCCGGCGTCTCGTAGCTGCCGACCAGCGACGGCGCCGACGGGTTCGAGATATTCACCACCTGGAGCCCCGCGCCCTCCGCGGCCACGTACGCCACGCCGGACGAAACCGCGATCCCGCGGATATCCGCCGGAAGCTGGACCTGCCCCAGCGGCAGCGGCGCCGCCGGCTGCGAGACGTCCATCATCATCAGCGTGCTGCCCAGGCCGACGCAGGCGGTCGTGCCGGAGAGCGCGACCGCGCGCGAGTTCCCGCCCCATTGGCCGATGAGTTGCAGATCCAATTCGGCGGCGGCCGGTGCGGCCAGAGCGACCGCTCCCACGATCGTCGTCAGAGCCAGTCTGGAGGTGGTAGTCCCCGTACGCCTGGCGCGGCCGACGCGAGGTCGGCGCGCAGCTATTTCCCGTGTCATCCCTTCACTCCCGCTCGAGAATGGGGCGGCGCGCTGTCGTTCGCGCCGCTGTTCCCCTGCCCCGATGCACGCACAATCACCCGCCGCGGCCGCGGCCGGGCTGCGAGCCACGCGCTGAAGCGTTTCCCCGCGCGCCTGTGTTGGAAGCTGTCTGCGGCGGTCGCTACCGCGGGCAGGGCGAGCCCAATCCGCGGCGGACGACCTCACAGGTCGCGAGCACCGGCCGGCGATATCCGGCCAGCCGCGTCAACTCATCGGCCGACGTGCGCTGCATCGACATTCCGAAACCGCTCCCGGTCCTGTCGTGACCGGCGGAGTGCTTCGTCGACGCTAGCCTACACAATGCTCACGGGCGAAGCAATCCGAGCTGGCGCATTTCGCTGCAAACTCTTCGAATTCGCAGCGGCGGGAGGTCGGCTGCGCGATTTGGCGCGGCTCGTGAGATTCGGAAGAGCTGCAACGTTCTCAGCTTCGGGTTGCACGCCGAGATCGAACGGGCTACGATTCAAGTGAAGCCGGAGAGCTGTTCACGTTGCGCCCATGCGCGGGGGCCGATTCGCGATGCTCACTCCTGCCGCTTTCGTCTGTTCGTGGCGCTTGCGTCCCGGTCGTGTCTTCGGGCGCGTCCGGAGCCGCGGCCGCGCGCCGCGTGAGGCCGGCAACGGGTCCCGCGTTGAGCGGCTTGAAATCCGCACGGAATTATGGCCTGTCGTTACCGCTCTCGGAGGCTCCGTCGGCCGACCCGGCTACGGTTCCTTCGAGGAGCTGCAAGCTTTTGTGGGACGAATGGTTGCGCGCAGTGGAGGGCGGGTTTTGGGGGGGCTGAGCGGGGGTCGGCGGAGCGGCTTGCGGGGGAGCGGCGCCGTGTCTTTTCGGAACCGGTTACAAGAAAGCTTGCATTTGGCTCGAAAACGGCTAGACTGGGAAGCATCACGGGTAGAGCGAGGGGACACGCACCCTTCCGTGATCAAAGCGACAACTGAACGATCGGGGTCGCGCGTCCAGGACGGACCGGCGGCGCCGGGTATGGGCTGGGCCGGGGAGCGGAGGTTCTGGCGTCCGGTCGGCAAGCGCCCATCGCAGGCGAAGGAGACGTTCTCCGCGTGCGCGCGGCGGGGTTCGCTGCGCCGCGGCGGAAATCGGAATTTCGCGGCAGAATTGCGGTACAGTCCTTACCGCGGAAGGAGGTGGAATCGCTCGTAGCTGTATCGCAGTGACGTGGCGATGAAGAAGCTCAGTGTTTCGTCGGTTTGTTCTCAAGTCGTATCAGGCTGTAGGTAGTCTTTTCTAGATTTACCCGCGAAAGGGGAAACGACATGTTGCGAAAGCTTGTGATTGCGACCGCGGCCTGCGCACTGATGGCGCAGGCGAGCCTCGCCCAGGATCGTGCCAGCACGAGCCAGAAGGGCAGCGTCCTGATCTATCCCAAGGTTGAGATCCGCTTCGACGCGGCCGGCAACCTGACTCAGGACACGTTTATCCAGCTCACGAACGACTTCCCGAGCAGCTCGGTGCACGTCGTCCTGTTCTTCGTGAGCGAGTTCTGCGACCGGCTGTACACGGACATCGACCTGACCCACAACCAGCCGGCCTACTGGTCGGCGGCCACGGGCCAGGGCACGATCAACGTCGCTCCGCTGACGGCCCTGACGGCTCCCTACCCGGATCCGGAAGGCTCCACGGACAACGTGATCCGCGGTTTCCTCGTCGCCATCGCGACGGACCTCGAGAACTGCCAGATCCGCTGGAACCACCTGACCGGTCTGGCCACCGTCGTCAACTACGCCGACGGCCACGCCAGCGAGTACAACCCGTACGCCTTTGCGGCCCGCTCGGGCAACAACGGCGACCCGGTCGGTAGCTGCGGCACCGTCTACCTGGACGGCAGCGACTACGACTACAGCTTCAACACGCTGCTGCTGGAGTTCATCGCTTCCGGTTCGACCGCGTTCTCGGGTGGCGGCCGCGTCGTCATGCACGACACCGACGTCTCGCTCGTGATCAACGACATCGACGTTCGTCAGGATCGCGATCAGTATTACACCAAGGCTCGCTACCTCATCTGGAACGAGGATGAGACGAGCTTCCAGATGGAATACTGCATCACCTGCTATGACGAGCGCCTGCTGAGCGACGTCGGCGGCCTGTTCCTGGTTCAGAATCTCCAGACCAACATGGGCTATGCCCAGATCGCCGGTCTGGCCAGCGAGATCTGCGACTTCCCGCCGGACATCATCACGACGGATGTCGCCCTGCTGGGCGTTGCGACCAAGGTTCTGACGTTCGACAACGGCGACGTCACGACTGCGGCCTCCAGCCTGCCGGGCAGCGGCACGCAGTCGGCCACGATCTGGTACGACGCCAATGGCGGCGGCCCGGAAGAGGGCAAGAATCCGGGCAGTCTCGGCACGATCGGCGGCACGCGCCGCTAGTCGTCGCTGAATCATGCTGACGAGCGGGCGTGGCCCGGGTCCCTCGCGGACACCGGGCCACGCCTCTCGTCGACGGGAGCGGCTCCCTCGCGGTGCCGCTCCCGTCGACCTTCATTCTCAGATTCGCACGGACCGGCTCGTTTCGATGGCGCAAACGGATATGCTCCTCACGCTGCCGCTTTCCGCACGCCGCGACGTATCGCTCCGGGGGGACCGCATGCTCCGCGCCACCGCGCTTGCTCTCTCGCTGGCTGGCCTCCTTCTTTCCGCCTGCGCAGCACCTCAGCCCGGGCGAAGCGCCGCCAGCGGCGCACCGGCCGAGACCGATTCTCCACCCGACGAGGCCTCGCTGCGGGCCCGCGCTGAAAAACTCTGGACCGCCAAAACGAAGCAGGACTGGGCCTCCGTCTTCGACGTGACCGATCCCACCGTCCGCCGCGACGCGAAGGTCGACGAGTACGTCCGCTGGGCGGAGGCGAACGAGCCGTTCAAGGTCCACGAATTCACCATCCACCGGGTCGCCGCGGAAGGCGAGATGGGCTGGGTCGAGCTGAGCGAGAAGACCTCGCTTCGCCGCTATCCCGCCATTCCGCCCACCGAACGGCGCCGCTGGGAAAAGTGGCGCGTCGTCGACGGACGCTGGTATCCCGTCCCGCCGCGCGAGATCGACCTCTATCCGCGGCCGCCCGTCGAACGCGACCTGGCCGCCGAGAAGTCGCTCCGCGAGCGCTTCGCCCGCACCGTCGAGCTGCGACAGAAGCGCGATTTCGCCGCGCTCTATGAGATGGCCGCGCCGATCGACCGCGAGAAGGTCTCGCTCGAGCAATTCGCCGAGATCGAGGAGAAGTACGAATACAAAGAAGCCGACGTGCAATGGGTCGAAGCCGCCGACGGCTCCGGCCGCGTCGGCGTCATCTATGGCGTCAAGCTGGTCGACCCCAACCTGACCAAGCTCGCCGCGAATTACGTCTGGCGCACCGAACCGTGGGTGCTGGTCGACGGGCAGTGGTACTACCGCCTCACCAGCGCGCCGCACCCGGTCGCCAGTGGTGAACCGAGCGGGCCCAAGCCCGCCGAATAGATGCATCTGTCCGGCCGCCCGGCGACGTCGGATCGTCGCCGCGGCCGCGGCAAGTGGAAGGAAGCGGCCGCACGCTGCGTGCGGCCTGTCAGCCGGGTCGAAGCTCGACAGCTCCGGCCCCGCGCAACAGTCTGAGAAAGGGGAATCGAACGATGTTGCGGAATGTCGCCGTGATGTGCATTGTGGGCGCGGCGTTTGCGGCTTCGGCAACCGCACAGAACCGCGCCAGCTTCTCCGAGAAAGGCAGCGTGCTGATCTACCCGAAGGTCGAGGTTCGCTTCGACCAGGCCGGCAACCTGCTTCAGGACACGTTCATCCAGCTCATCAACGACCATCCCTCGTGGTCGGTGCACGTGCTGATGCACTTCGTCAGCGAGTTCTGCGACCCGCTGCACGTCGACTTCGACATCACGCACAACCAGCCGATGTACTGGTCGGCCGCCACGGGGCAGGGGACGCGAAACGTCGCCCCGATCACCTCGGTGCTCCAGCCCTATCCTGACCCGGAGGGCTCCGGGGACATGATCGTCCGCGGCTATCTCGTGATCGTCGCGACCGACTGGTCCAACGCCCAGATTCGCTGGAACCACCTGGCCGGCCACGCCACCGTCGTCAACTACGCCGGCGGCTTCAGCTATCAGTACGACGCCTACGCCTACGCCGGCCTTCGCGGCAGCACCGGCAGCCGCATCGGCGACCCCGGCATCGTCAAGCTCGACGGCGTCGAGTTCTCCTCCGGCTTCAACCGCCTCCTGCTGGAGTTCATCCCCTCCGGCTCGATGGCCTTCTCCGGGGCGGGCCGCCTGGTGACGCACGAGACGGACCTTACGCTCGTGATCAACGACGTCGACGCGCGCCAGGAGCGCGACCAGTTCTACACCAAGGCTCATTTCCTGCTCTGGAACGAGAACGAAGTCAGCTTCGCCACCGAGTACTGCATCAACTGCTTCGACGAGTCGCTGCTGAGCCTGCGCGGAAACGCCTTCCTGGCCACGTCGCTCAACAGCGACATGGCCTACGCCCTGATCGACGGCCAGGCCAGCAGCGTCTGCGACCGGCCGCCTGACATCATCAGCTCCGAGCGGGCCCTGATCGGCGTGGCCACGAAGCTGCTTACGTTCGATAACGGAACGACGCAGGCCGCGGCCCATTCGCTGCCGGGCGTCGGTGAGCAGTCGGCCACGCTCTGGCACGACCTGATCGGTCCGCCGGAGGAGCTGCACGACCCGGGTCTGGGCAATACCGGCTCGGCCGGGAAGGCCCGCTCGCCGAATCTGGACGGCCCGATTACCTGGCGACGTTGAGCGGGACTCGGTTGCCGATACACTGGGACGATTGTCCGCGCGCGGGCGACAGTTTCCCGCGCGCCGGGAGGAGGTGTTCGGTGAAACCCCGCTTTACGCGTTGGTGTCTGCTCGCGGCGCCCGTGCTCATCGCGGCTTGCGAGGGCGGCTCCGGCCGAAATGACGTCGGCACGAAACCCGGCGTCGATTCGCCGGCCGGCGCTCAGAAGTCCGACGAATCCGCGCAACCGGCCCAGCCTGCCGCGCCTCCCGGCCCGATCCGCGTGCAATTGCTCGCCTCCGGATTGCCGGAGGCGGGCAACTGGAAGTGCGACCCGGCCATCGCCGACGTGAATCACGACGGCCATCCAGACTTCGCTGCTCACCCGCGCCTCGGTACCGGCCCGCGCGTCTGGCTCGGAGACGGAGCCGGCAACTGGCGCGAGTCTTCCGACGGCCTGGAGTTCGGCAAGCCCTCGTGCGGCACGGGAATCTTGATCGTCGACGTGAACGCCGACACGCACCCCGATCTCGTCGTCGCCGACCACTGCAACGGCCTGTACGTCTTTCTCGGCGACGGCACCGGCGGTTGGGAGAAGGTCGTCGAAGCGTTTCATCCCGACGGCGCCGCGCCCGCGACCGACGAGGCCTCCCGCGGGATCGAGTGCGTCGACGCCGGGGACCTCAACGGCGACGGGCACGTCGATCTGGTGATCGGCTCCTCCGATGGCTTCGGCCTCGCGATCGTTCTCGGCGACGGCACCGGCCGCAACTGGAAAGTCTCGCCCACGTCGCTCCCGTCGACCGGCTGGACGGTTCGCGTGAAGCTGACCGACGTCAACGCGGACGGGAAGCTCGACCTGATCGCCTCGTATCATCGCGGCCCGCGCGTCTGGCTCGGCGACGGCACCGGCGGCTTCGAACCGAGCGTCTTCGGCCTGCCGACTCCGATGATTCAGGGGCTGTTCAGCGGCATCGATGCGGGCGACGTGAATGGCGACGGCCGCGTGGACCTCGCCGTCGCCAACTGGGTCGACGGGCCGGAGGTGTACCTCCAAACCGCCGAGGGCGACTGGGAGAAGTCGGCCGACGTGTTCCCCGACATGCTGGGCGGGGCGTTCGGCCTGGACCTGGCCGACCTCGATCGCGACGGACACCTGGACCTGGTCTGCACCGGCCGGCTGACCTCCGATGTCGGCTATGTCTACGGCATCTTCGTGCTGCGCGGCGACGGGAAAGGGAACTGGACATTCCTGCGGGATTCGGGGCTGCCGACGACGGGCCTCGCGTTCACCTGGGGCGTTACGCTCGCCGACGTCGACCATGACGACGTGTTGGATCTGGCCGTCGCCTCGGGCGGTACCGTGGCGACTGATTTGAATCGCAGCGAGCCCGTCATCCCCGCTCGCTTAATGGTTTGGAAGACGATACTTACATCACCATCGGCCCGCGCCGGCGAGTAAACATTCACGCCCGTCCCGAAAAAAACGTTGACCCGCGTCCTCGGCCTTGATAGGATGCAGCTTGGCCGGGAGCGATCCCGGCGGCGGGCCGCGACTTGCCTGATCTGCGGCGGAGCGCGAACGGAATCCGAACTCCTCACCTCTTCGCGCGGCCTGCCCGTTTCGCCATCGGACGGCTCCTGATTTCAGCGCAGCTTCTTGGACCGCTGGGCGGTCCGTGTTGAGGGACTGTCTGCATCCGGGCCGTGTCGCCCGGGCCGCAGCCGGTAGGCCGGGTTGGTCGGCTGATTCTTTGGTTCTTGAGGGGAAGGGAAAGGGGACACGTCATGCGAAGCAGGTATTTCTGGGCTGCCGCGGTTGCGGCGGCGATCTCGACGACTGCGCTTGCGGATCCGGACCGCGTGCCGGCCGGCGGCCAGTCGGGCGGCCCGCAGGTGCCGGGCGCAGGTGCCTACGACGGGGACGGCGACTCGTTCCGTTCGTCAGGCCGCGACCAATTCCGCGCCAGCGCCAGCGAGAAGGGCAGCGTCCTGATCTATCCCAAAGTCGAGGTCCGCTGGGACGCGGCCGGCGAGGTGACTCAGGACACGTTGATCCAGCTCACGAACGACTATCCGTCCCGATCGGTGCACGTGAACGTCTACTTCGTCACCGAGTTCTGCGACCGGCTTTATTTCGACTTCGACCTGACGCACAATCAGCCGGCCTACTGGTCGGTCGCCTACGGTCTCGGATCGATCGCCGTCCCGCCGGTCACGGCGCTGTCCGGCGTGCCATATCCCGATCCGGAAGGCTCCAACGAAGGCATCGTCCGCGGATTCCTGGTTGTGATCGCCACCGACGGTACGGGCTGCCAGATCAACTGGAATCACCTGACCGGGCTGGCTTCGATCGTGAACTACGTCGACGGGCGGTTCACGGAGTACAACCCCTACGCGTTCGGCGCGCTGAACGGCGATCCGGGCGACCGAACCTCGAGCTCCTGCGGGCACATCTATCTGGACGGCAACACGTACGAATCCGGCTTCAATCGCCTGCTGCTCGAGTTCATCGCGTCGGGGTCGACAGCCTTCTCCGGCGGCGGACACGTCATCATGCACGACACCGATGTGTCGCTCGTGATCAACGACATCGACGTTCGTCAGGATCGTGATCAGTATTACACCAAGGCTCGCTACCTCATCTGGAACGAGGATGAGACGAGCTTCCAGATGGAATACTGCATCACCTGCTATGACGAGCGCCTGCTGAGCGACGTCGGCGGCCTGTTCCTGGTTCAGAATCTCCAGACCAACATGGGCTATGCCCAGATCGAGGGCCTGGCCAGCGAGCTCTGCGACGACCCGCCCGACATCATCTCGTCGGATGTCGCCCTGCTGGGCGTTGCGACCAAGGTCCTGAGCTTCGACGTGGGCGACGTCAATGTCGCGGCCAGCACGCTGCCGGGCAGCGGCACGCAGCCGGCCACCATCTGGTATGACCCGGGCGATGAACCCGAAGAGCTGTACCAGCCGGGAGATGTGGGGACAGCTTCCGGCACGCCTTCGACGCCGCGCTAGTTGCCACAGCGCAGCGCCCTCGAAGGGCCCGACGAGCCGTACACGACAGCGCGGGAGCGGCCAGCCGTTCGGTGGCCGCTCCCTTTTCCTATCCTGAGCCTTCTGCTCGCAGCTCCCCGGGGAACCGCCCGGGCCGGCCCGGTTGCCATTTTTTTCTGGATTTGGGCTTCTATTGGCGACCGAAATCGGTTACGATCCTGATCGGGAGCGGTTCCATAAGGAACGGGCCGACGGGCCGTGCAGCGAGACCGCTCCCGGGGTTTTGAGCGGGCAGGGGGACCGGCACCGCTCGCGACGGCAGGGGACACGCGCTTCGGCACTTCACTGGACGCCGACCGGATTCTGTTCGGCTGCCCCCACCGGCCGTCTCGAGAGCATGGATGTCTCGGCGGGCTGATCCCTCATCGCTGATCGAGCGTCGTATCTGACCAGTCAACTCGCGCCGCTTCACCGATGTGGGAGGACGGCGCGGGCAAAGTCTCGTTCGCAGTGTGAAGGAATAGGAGGCGATCAGATGTTCCGGTTCAAGAGAAAGCGAGCCTCGGCGGCTCAGCAGCTCGGTTTGCTGCTCGCGGCGTCGATCTTCTCGTTGAGCTTGGGCGGTTGCCCGATCAACGAGGACACGATCGACGACCCGAACGGCGGTGATCCTGGTCAGGTCGAACTTCCGGGCCCGCAGGGTGACCAGGGAGATCAGGGTGATCAGGGAGATCAGGGGAGCTCGGGCGACCAGGGGGACTCCGGCGTTCAAGGCGACCAAGGCGTTCGCGGAGACGAAGGGCCGCCGGGACCGCAGGGTCCTCCGGGCGCCGACGGCGCGGACGGTGCGGACGGCGAGGATGGCGCCATGGGGCCCGAGGGTCCGCAAGGCGAGATGGGGCCGCCCGGTCCGCAGGGTCCGCCGGGCCCCGAGGGTCCGATGGGGCCGCAGGGTCCGCCGGGACCTCCGGGTGACAGCGCCAACGTCATCGCTGGCGAGGGCATCCTCAAGGACGGTGACGTTGTTTCGCTCGACACCGGCTTTACCGACGCGCGCTACTGGATGCTCGGCGGAAACGCCGGCGACGTGACCCAGGTGCTGGGTACGCTGGGCAACGCCGCAATCGAACTGGTCGCCGGCGGCCTGCGCGCGCTGCGGATCGAACCGAACGCCATCAGCCCGAACCTGATCGGCGGCTTCGAGGACAACACCGTGGCGGACGGTGCCGGCGGCGCGGCCGTCGCCGGTGGCGGGGCCGTCAATGATGGCCAGGGCGGCAGCGGCGCCAATCTGATCACCGACGACTTCGGCTTCATCGGCGGCGGCGTGGGTAATACCGTGGGCGACAGCGACGGTAACCCCGGCAACGCCCCGTTCGCGGTCGTCAGCGGCGGTCTGCTCAACACGGCCGCGGGCCACGCGTCGACGGTCGCCGGCGGCGAGGGCAACGCGGCCAACGCGGCCTACAGCTTCGCGGCCGGCCGCCGGGCCGTGGCCAATCACGCCGGTGCGTTCGTCTGGGGCGATTCGACCGACGAGCAGGTCGCGTCGATGCGCGACAACGAGTTCCGCGTCCGGGCGATGGGCGGCTTCGCCCTTCAGATGGGCAACCTGCGCTGGGTCGACATCCGCGTCCAGGGCAACCGCATGATCGACACGTCGACGACGGCCTTCCTGAGCCTGGGCGGCGCGTGGGTCAATTCGTCCGACCGCGGCGTGAAGCGTAACTTCGAGCCGGTCGACAACCAGGCCATCCTGCAAAAGGTCGCCGACCTGAGCATTTCGACCTGGAGCTACACGGTCGAAGATGAGTCGGTTCGCCACATGGGTCCGATCGCGCAGGACTTTTATGAAGCCTTCGGCCTGGGCTACGGCGAGTCGACCATCGCCACGATCGACATCGACGGCGTGACGCTTTCGGCGATCAAGGGGCTGCACGAGCTGGTCCAGGCGCAACAGGCGCAGATCACCGCGCAGCAGTCGACGATCACGACGTTGCAGCAGCAGCTTGCGGATCTCGAGGCCCGCGTTTCGGCCCTGGAGAATCCGTAATCACGGGAGCACGCACGGCCGGCGGCGGCGGATCGGCCGCCGCCGACCGCGGGCGTTGCGAAAGGGTGCGGCGGGACACGGATCGCCGCCGCCGCAGAGAGGTTCTTTTCGAGACGGACTGGCCCGCCCGAAGAGGGGAACGACGCAGCGAGCCGGGCACGGAAGGTGCCCGGCTCGCGTTTTCTGTGCACTTGTCGTCGCCGCACGCCTCGCGCCCCTCGCCGCGCTGCGTATTCGGGCCTGGGGCGCTGCACTCAGCGATTCACACGCAGAATGACGAGCCCGTCGCCGCTTCTGAAGACGATCTGCAGGAATCCCGGCACGACCGACTCCGCCGGCCCCGCGTCGGATAGCACGTAGGGAACCCACTCCGGGCTCACGACGACATAGTCGATTCCGCAGCGCAGCGTGAGCGCATGAAACGCCTCCGCCGTGGGTGCGGCGTCCAGCGCGTCGAAGAGCCGCGCCCGCGCCCGCCAGTCGACCCGCGGATTCGTGTGCCCGATCGGCGCCAGCCACAGCTTGCGGCCGGTGCGCGCATTGAGCCACAGGTAGCCGAACTGCTTGTCGCACAGGAACACGTCGTCGAGCCGCGTGTTGTCGGTGATCCATTTGGCGGCGGCCGCGTAGCCGGCCGGCCATGCGAATACGCCCTGATCCCGCCGCAGCCGCTGCGGCAGCTCGAGATAGCCGCGCAGCCCCGTGATCAGCACGCACGCCGCCAGCAGCGCAAGCTGAAGAGCGGTGCGGGCCCGGTCCCCGGCCAGGGCCGCCGACAGCCGGTCGATGCCGGCGCCGGCCGCCACGCCGATACAGATCGCCCACGCGAGCTGCCAGAGTGCCTGGAACTCATGCGGCAGGAGCACCGGCAGCCAGCGGAACGCCTCGCCGCCGTAAACGCGCCCGTAGGCACTGAGCTGCGCCAGCGTCGTGACCAGCAGCACCGACAGAACCATCGACGACGCCCGCGAGCGTCGCGCGATGCACAGCACAAGACCGATCAATCCAAGCCCCCACAGCCACGGATGAGCGCCCAGCAGGGCGAACTCGACCGTCCGCAGCTCGCTCGCGAAATACCACCGCGGCAGGGGATTCAGGATCGGCCCGCGCTGAATCCACAGCAGCGCCGGCGCTGCGGCCGCGAGCGGCGCCAGCATCGCCAGAGCGTCACGGCCCGCGGCCGCCCGCGTGGTGTTCATGCTCGCGTCGCGCCACGCGCTCCAAAGCAGCGCCGTCCGCCGCAGCATCACGACCGCCACCAGCAGCAGCGGCACGATCGGGTGATGCAGAAAGGCCGCGAGCTGCATCGCCGCGCACGCCGCCGCCCACTTCCACGACCTCCGCTCGTCCGCCAGCACGTACGCCGCCAATGTCAGCCACCCCCACGCCACGCCATGCCAGAATGGCGCCGCCATCAGGACGAAGCTCTGCCACCACGGCATCGCCAGCAGCAGCGCGACCGTCGCCACGATCGCCGCGGTCCGCCCCCACGCCACGCGCACCGCGACGAACAGACCCAGCGGAATCAGCCAGTTCACCAGCAGCCCGGAGAAGCGATAGACGTCGAGCGGGTCCGCGCCGCCGGCCGCACAGATCGCGGCCACGATCAGCGGGCTCAGCGGCGGGTACCAGATCGTCTCCCCTCGCGTCGTCGGGTCGGCCAGCCAGCGTCCCTCCAGGATGTTCCGCACCGACGCCACGTCGCGCAACAGGTCGTAGCCGTGCCGCTGCTCGAGGATCACGATGGGCGCAACGTACCAGGCCCATGCCGCCAGCAGAACGACGACGAACGCGGCGTCGGGCCAATATGAGCCGCGGGGCGCACCCGCCTCGGGCGTCGCCTGCGGCGCACCGCGCTGCGGGCCGCCTCGCGCCTGTTCCCGTCGCCGCCGGGCCACTGCCTGCTCCGATCGTGAAGAACGCTCCAGCGGCGCGCTCGCGCTGCTCCCGCAGACGTTCAATGAGAATCCGCGCACACGTGCAAGGAGAATCCCGGCACGACCGCCGTCTCGGGCGATTATGCGGACGCCGCCGCATCCGTCCAAGCTCGGCTGACTGGTTCCCGCGCCGCCACGACGCTACGATCCGGCGCTCGCCGCAACCGGCTGCGTCGAGCGCATGCTGCCGTGCGAGGAGCCGACCGCTGAACACGCCCGCCCGAACTGCGCGCCGCGGCCTGCCGTGGAACTGGATCATCGGCCTGACGGCCCTGATGGTCCTCGGTTTCTGCGTCATCTGCGCGGGCGGCCTGACCATCCTCATCCTCACGACCCTCCGCTCCAACGAGATATTCGATCAATCGATCGCGCTGGTCCGCGGAAGCCCGGAGGCGGTCGAGCTCTTCGGCCAGCCCATCGAGCCGGGCTGGATGATCGGCGGCACGATCCTCGACCAGGGCCTGACCGGCGAGGCGGAGATGCTCATCCCCATCCGCGGCCCGCTCCGCAGCGGAACCGTCGAGGTCCGCGCCGTCAAAGTCAACGGCGAGTGGTTCTTCACCGACGTGACACTGCTTGACGCGGACCGCACGTTGCTCGCCGAGCTCTACCGCAGCCCCGTGCCCGCGATCCGCCCGAACGACGCCGAGGCGCTGCCTCCCGGCGGTGGACGAAGCGGTCCGCAAAACCCATAATCCCGCCCATGCCAGCCAGCACAAGCGGGAATCTGATCGTCATCAGCGGTCCCTCGGGCGCCGGCAAGACTTCCATCTGCGAAGAGCTGCTCCGCCGGCTTCCCAGCGCCCGCTGGTCGGTCTCCGTCACCACGCGCAAGCGCCGCGGCCACGAGGTCGACGGCCAGCAGTACCACTTCGTCACCCGCGAGCAGTTTCAGGAGATGCTCGAGCAGGGCGAGCTGCTCGAACACGCGGAGTATCTCGGCGAGCTGTACGGCACGCCTCGCCGGCCGGTCGAGCAGGCCATCGCCGACGGCGTCTTCATCCTGCTCGAAATCGACGTTCAGGGGGCCGCCCAGGTCGCCCGGAAGATGCCCCGCTCCATTCGCGTCTTCGTCCTCCCGCCGACCATGGAGACCCTGCGGGCCCGCCTGGAGGGCCGCCAGACCGAATCCGAGCAGCTCCAGGCCAAGCGGCTGGCGGAGGCCGACGGCGAGATCGCCTTCGCCCGCACCAGCGGGGTCTATACACACTTCATCACGAACGATATACTCCAGGATTCGGTGGAGCGCGTGTTGGAGATCATTCGTCAGGAGACGCAAAGCGCATGATCGAAGGCCTTCGCAGTGACGATCTCATTCTCCGCGTCGGCGGGCGATTCCGCCTGACCGCCCTGATTCAGAAGCGCTGGCTCGAGCTGCTCCAGGGTGCCCGGCCCATGGTCGATACCTCCGGCAAGACCGATATCGAGGTCGTCGTCGAGGAGATTCGCCAGGGGAAGGTCGGCATCGATTACGCCGGCTCCGGCCTGAGCAAGCCCGGTTCGCGCTGAACCCCTCGCATGGATAACACCCCATGACCCGCCCACAGCCCAGCGGCGACGGCGGTACCGGCCCCGGGCTGGACGGGTATGAGGTGCTCGTGTGCGTCTGCGGCGGAATCGCCGCCTACAAGACGGCCGCGCTCGTCTCCACCCTCGTCCAGCGCGGGGCCGGCGTCAGCGTGGCCATGACCCGGGCCGCCCGGCGCTTCGTCGGCCAGACGACCTTCGAGGCCCTCAGCGGCCGGCCCGTTCTCCGCAGCCTCTGGAACCGACCCGACCCGGCCCGCATCTCACACCTGGCGGCCAGCGAAGCGGCCGACCTGATCGTCGTCGCGCCGGCCACAGCGAACGTGATCGGCAAGGTCTGTGCCGGCCTGGCGGATGACATCGTCAGCACGTTGTTGCTCGGGGCTGCCTGCCCGGTGCTGCTCGCGCCCGCCATGAACGAGCGCATGTGGCAGCACCCGGCCGTGCAGCGGAACGTGGCCTGGCTGCGCGAGAACGGCTTTGCGATCGTCGGGCCGGAGAGCGGCTGGCAGGCCTGCCGGGCCGTCGGACCCGGCCGGATGAGCGAGCCGGACGCGATTTACGCCGCCATTCGGGACGCCCTGCTCGCCCGGCCGCCGCGCGGCGGAAAGGCGCCGGGCTAGCCGCGGCCAAGCCTGACACCCTCGGAGCGATCGCCCCAGATGCCCGCCGCCAAACGCTCCTCCCGCCGAGCTGCCGCGACCAGGCTCCCCCGCATCCTTGTCACAGCCGGACCGACGCGCGAGTACGTCGACCCCGTCCGCTATATCTCGAATGACTCCTCCGGCCGGATGGGCTTTGCCATCGCCGCCGCGGCGGCCGGGGCCGGCTGCCGGGTCACGCTTGTGCACGGCCCGGTCCAGCTCGACCCGCCCGCGGGCGTCCGCGCCGTCGCCGTGACTTCGGCCGACCAGATGCTCGCCGCCTGTCGCGCGCGGTGGCCGCGTCATGACGTGCTGATCATGGCGGCGGCCGTGGCCGACTACCGTGCGGCCGAGCCCGCGGCCCGCAAGATCAAGCGCGGCCGCGATCAGCGGGTGCTCAAACTCCGCCCGACGGTCGATATTCTGGCCACGCTTTCGGCGGAGCGCCGGGCGGGGCAGGTCGTCATCGGATTCGCGCTGGAAGATCGCAACGGCCGAGCGGAGGCGCGTGGCAAGCTGGTGCGCAAGGGGCTCGATGCGATCGTGCTCAATTCTCCGGCGGCGATCTCGGCCGGCCGGGCGGAGCTTGACGTGCTTGTGCGCGGGCGGCGCTGGGAGCGGTGGCGTGGGGCGCCGAAGGCCGTGCTTGCCGCGCGTCTGGTGGAGCTGGCCTGCCGGCTGGCGGCGGAGGCGGCCGCGCTCTCCGCGGCGCGCGGAACCGAGCCGCGAGCGTGAGTCGCGCGGCTCGGTGCAGACAGGGGGTCGCGGTTCGGGTCAGATCGCGCGCGATGCCCGCGCTCGAGCATGTGCGGCCGCGGAGTCAGAACCCGCCGCGCCAAGCGGCGGGTCCGCGCGTGAACACGTGACCCCGTGCCTGGCGCACGGGGTTGTGATTGCGCGCGAGCCGCCCGCGCTCCCCATGCGGGCGAGCCACCCCGAAACGGCGTCCGCGCGGCCTATCGCCGCTCCGCCAGCGCGCCCTTCTCCCCGCTGCTCAGATTCGCATACATCAGCAGGTTTCGCATCAGTTTCAGGCAGCTCTCCGGCGCATAGCCGTTGCAGCCGTAGGCCGGCGTGCCCAGCAGACCCGTGCTCAGGTCGAGCGGCGAGTAGATGACCGCCATCCGCCGGCCCACCTCGACCGCCTTCAGATAGGGCGTTCCCTGCCCCGGGTGACCCCGCGCGCTGCGCCGATACTCGACCGGCGTGATCGAGCCCGCCCCCGCGATTCCCCGCCCCGTGAACAGGAACGACTCCTTGTCGACCAGCGTCGGCCGGGCACCCAGCACGGCCGTCACGTGCTTCTCCAGCGACTCGGTGAACTCGCGCGAGCCGCCGGCCGCGTCGGCCAGCAGCGTCCCGCCGCTGGTGAGGAACCGCCGCAGCCCGTTGATCTCGGCCTCGTTGAGCTCGAAGCCGCGCGAGCCGGAGATATAGGCGATGCGGTACTCCTTGGGGTCGATCGACGCCAGCGAGACGCCCGATGAGACGAGCAGCCGCGCCCGCGCCTCGTTGTTCATGTAGTAGCGCAGCCGCGTCCAGCCGTAGGGCTCGACGTTCCACGGGCCGGTGTAGCGCACCCGCGCCACGCGGATCGTCTGATCCACGTCGACCGATTCGAGCGGAACGTCCGGCGTCTCCAGCCGGCTGACCGGCGTGGTCTTGTCCGTCGCCAGCAGGTAGATGTTCGTGCCGAGCTGGAAATCCCGCAGCTTCGCCGCGATGCGGTTCTCGTTCCACGCCCGGGCCACGTCGTCCAGGCTCAGCAGCATCAGCGTCCGCGCCCCGTTGTTCACCTCGTACATCATCGGGCTGCGCTCGAGCTTGAAGAGCACCTGGCCGTTGAACAGCTCGTGATCGCTCGCCATCGGCCGCAGCGGGTCGTCGGGGAAGAGCCGCGCCGCCAGCTCCCGCATCGATTCCTCGAACGCCTCGCCGTCCTCGGCCACGACGGCGAAGATCATCCCGCCGCGCTGGCAGTACTCGCGCAGCTTGAACACGTCGCCGTCTTCCAGCTCCCACTTGTCCTTTCCGGAGATGTACAGCACGGGCGCCTCGAGCAGCTCCTCGACCGGCGCCGCCAGGTCCACCACCTGCCAGTTCAGCAGCCGCTCCAGCGCCCGCTCCGCGTAGCGCGTCAGCGTCGCCACGTCGCGCAGGTACACGTCCCAGTCGCCGCCGCGCTCCAGCTTGCAGAACAGCAGCGGCGCCCGGCCGTGCGCCAGGAACATCGTCGCGAAGCAGGTATCGTGCAGCCCGCCGCCCCAGCTTCCTGCCGACGACTGCGTTTTGATAAGGTCCGCCGCACCCTCGCGGAACCAGTCGCGTCCGCGGAAGTACTTCCGCCCGCTCGCCCGGCCGGCCCGCTCGACGCCGTAGAGGTAGTAGTACTTCCAGCGGTGCTCGCCGTGCGGGTTGTCCGGCGTGTACTCGCGGCCCAGCCACTCCAGGGCCCCGTCGATCGACCGCAGCAGACCCGTCGCCTTGCGGTGCCCGGTCATCGCGTGGGCCTGATCCAGCACGATGTAGAGCGTCGCCAGCCCCGCCGCCGTCATGCTGCCCGTGCTCTCCATGTTTCGCTGATAGCCCCAGCCGCCGTCGATATTCTGCGTGTGCATCCAGCGGTCTTCGATCGTCAGCCAGTACTCGCTCGAGGCGACCGTCCGCAGGCCGCTTTCGCAGCCCATCCAGACCCCCAGCACGCCGAACTGGCTGTTCGAGTGGTCATACCAGCCGTGCTCGCCCGTGGTCTTCGCATCGACGTAGCCGTACGCCCCGCCGTGCCGCCAGCCGCGCGGCGCCATCGCGTCCACCAGCCAGCGCACGTCCTGCTCCAGCCGCGCCCGGAACTTCTGGCTCGGCACCTGGCTGAGAACCTGCGCCCGGACGGAGTATGTGTAGGTCGAGTTCAGCGTCTGCGCCGCCAGCCACGTCAGCCCCCGGTCCATCTCCTCGCTGCGCGGGTTCTCACCCGCGTACAGCAGCGCCAGCAGCGCCAGCCCGGAGTCGCCGGCCCAGTAGCGATCCTCCGTGCGCTCGTTCCGCTCCCAGTGGCCGTCCTCATTCCGCTCCTTCTTGATCCACTCCGCTGCCCGATAAATCGAATCCTCGACCTGCTTGGCCCTGAGCTGGGCGATTGCGGGAGACGCGCCGCCCGCGACGGCCAGCGCGGCAAGCAGCGCGATCCATCCCGATGGCCGGGCCGGCAGGCGTGGAATATCGGAGGGCTTGACGAGAGCGCAGCGGAAGTTCATCGTGGTCGGCATCCGCGGAGGTCGACTTCGTTGACCGAATCTCCGTAACTGCATAGAATTACAGGGTTAATGGTACCTCGGGCGCATCGGGGCGGCGAACCGATCGCGCCCCAGGAAGGATCACGGTGGCGGAATCTCCGGACGATACACAGATTGCGCGGGCCGTGGTCGAGAAGCAGCTTGCCACGCAGGACGAGATCCGCGAGGCACGCAAAACCCAGCAGGACCTCGCGTCCAACGGCCATTCGCGACCCATCGGCGACATCCTCGTCGACCTCGGCTTTCTGACGCGCACACAGCTCGGCCGCTTGCAGGGGAACTCCGAAGACTCCGGCGGCCGGCCGGCCCAGCAGCTCCCCGGCTACCAGCTTCAGAAGAAGATCGGCGCGGGCGCGATGGCCGTGGTCTATCGCGCCAAGCAGCTCAGTCTCGACCGCACCGTGGCCGTGAAAGTTCTCCCCAAGCGGCTCAGCAAGAACGCGGAGTTCGTCGAGCGATTCTACCGCGAGGGCCGGGCCGCGGCCGCCCTGAATCATAACAACATCGTCCAGGCGATCGACGTCGGCGAGGCCGGCGGGTTCCATTATTTCGTGATGGAGTACGTCGAGGGCTGCACGGTCTACGACGAGCTGGCCAGCGGCAAGGTCTACGGTGAGCAGGAGGCGATAAAGATCGTCCTCCAGGTCGCCGACGCACTGCTCCACGCCCACGAGCGCGGCATTATCCACCGCGACGTCAAGCCCAAGAACATCATGCTCACCCGCGACCGCGTCGCCAAGCTGGCGGACATGGGTCTGGCCCGCGCCGCGTCGGACCTCGAGGCCGCGATGGCCGAAGCCGGGCGGGCCTACGGCACGCCCTACTACATCAGCCCCGAGCAGATCCGCGGCG
>CAZXUI010000052.1:0-32558 GCA_964643885.1 uncultured Planctomycetales bacterium | reverse complement strand
CGCCGGCCCGCGATCAGAACCCGCCGCGCCAAGCGGCGGGTCACTCGGCATTCAAAAGACCCCGTGCTTGGCGCACGGGGTTCTGACTCCGCCGCCGCGATTCCCATCTCGCCCCCGCCGCGCCGCACGCTGAAAGCCTGCGGCGGCGCCCGCGCCGGCCCGCGATCAGAACCCGCCGCGCCAAGCGGCGGGTCACTCGGCATTCAAAAGACCCCGTGCTTGGCGCACGGGGTTCTGACTCCGCCGCCGCGATTCCCATCTCGCCCCCGCCGCGCCGCACGCTGAAAGCCTGCGGCGGCGCGCCGCCGGCGCAAGCGCCAGGTGACATCCACCTATCTCAGGCGCTGATTCGGTGATTTCAGGTGGGCGCGCTGCGGCGCGTCCGCCCCGGACACGCAGTGTCCGGGGTGTGCGCGGGAAACGGTTTCAAATGCGTCCGCTCGCTCACGCTCGCGGCGCGAAGCAGATAGGCTCGCGCTTCGGAGCAAAGGTACGGGCGAGACGCCCGTACCACCCGATCAAGACAGGCAGACCACCCGATCAAGACAGGCAGACCACCCGATCGGGGCAGGCAGACCACCCGATTGGGGGCGATCGCCATTTTGGATGAAAATCGGCTGGCCCCGCCGACGCGAAAAGCCGGCGGCAGGGCACCCCCGCGACCGGTCGGAGACCGGTCGCCCAGTGACCGGCCAGAGGCCGGTCCCCCAGTGACCGGCCAGAGACCGGTCGCCCAGTGACCGGCCGGAGGCCGGTCCCCCAGTGACCGGTCGGAGACCGGTCGCCCAGTGACCGGCCAGAGGCCGGTCCCCCATTTCTCGGAGCAGCGAATCAGGGGGTTTGGGAGAGAACCTTTGCGGCGACCGCATTGCCCGGGTCGAGCGCTGCGAGACGCGTCGCCAGCAGCGCCGCCTGTGCCGTGTGCTCGGCCCGATAGGCCAGCGCCGCCGCCAGCTCCAGCGTTGGAACATCCTCCGGCGCCGCCTGTAGCGCGCTGCCGGCCAGCTCGGCCGCCTGCTGGAATTGCCCCAGCCGCGCCGCGATCTCCGCCAGAACGCGCAGCGCCCCCGCATCGCGCGGCTCGCGCTGCAAAACCAGCGTCGCCTGCACGCGGGCCGCGTCCGGCCGGCCGAGCTCCAGCATCGTCCGGGCCAGCATGACCCGCTGCCAGGCGGGCACCAGGGCCGCGTCGCCGTCGCACAGCTCCACGAGCAGGTCGGCCGCCTCCTCGTAGCGCTGCGCGCGATAGAGCGCGGCCGCCAGGCGCGCTTTGCCGCCGATGTCCGGCCCCTGGCCGCCGGATGCCTTACGCCACGCACTGGCCGCCTCGGACCAGCGCTCGAGCTGCTCCAGGCAATCCGCCAGCGCCGCCTGGTAGTCGCGCGACCAGCCGAAGCGCGACTCGGCCGCCTCCAGCCGCGCGAGCGCATGGCCCGCCCGGCCCATCTGCCGCAGCGTCTCCGTCAGGGCCAGCAGGTAATCGAGCTCGGCCGGGTCCTGCTCGGCCGCGCGCTCGAAGTGGGCGACGGCCGCCTCCCAGCGACCGGCCTGCGCCTCGGCCACCCCCAACAGGTGCTCGATTTCCGCCCGCAACAGCCCCTGGGCCGCGATCCGCTCCAGCAGCGCCCGCGCCGCGGCGCCGTTTCCCTCGGCCAGCCGCACACGGGCCTCGAGCAGCCGCAGCTCCGCGCTGCCGGGATCGAGCCGGACGGCTTCGTTGACGGTGGCGGCGGCCGCCTCGACGTGACCGGCCGCGAGCTGATCGGCGGCCAGCTTGGCCTTGACGCGTGAGCGCACGGTGTCCCAGCGCTCCTGTGCCGCGGCGCGGTTGTTATTGCCGGAGAGCTGGCAGCCGCCGGCGGTCAGGATCACGATCGCCGCCGCCAGGATCGCGGCCGCCCGCTTTGTCGAGACCAGACTCGCGCGCCACATCATTTGTTCTCCGGTTCGTCGAGTTCCGGCTCGGGCTCCGGTGCCGGCGGCGTTTGCTGGGGCGTCTCTTCAATCTCGACGGGTTCCTCGAGGCGGAATTCCTGGATCGGCCGGCCGAAGTAGGGCGGCGGCTCGGGCGGTGCGGCGGGGGAGCGATCGATATCGATCAGCTCGGTGACGAGGGTGCGGATCCGCGATCCGTCGCTGTCCCACAGACGGCGGTGCATGACGCGCTCGAGCAGCCGCATGGCGCCGGCGTGCTTGGGCTGGTTGTGGAGGGCCATGCGGGCGTTCAGCTCCGCCAGGCAGTTCTCGCCGCGCTCGGCCTGCCGGACGGCCTCCTGGTAGTACGCCTGGGCGAGCCGCTCGCGTCCCAGGCCGAAGAGCCCGCGCCGCAGGCCGATGCGAATCCGCTCGATGTCGTCGCGAATTTCGGCGAAGCGCTCCTGCTCGGCGGGCGTGTCCTTGAGCACGTGCACCGTCAGCAGCACGATCACTTCCTCGCGGATCGTCTGGTCGATCGTGTTCTGAAAGAGCACGCCCAGGCCGGGAATGCTGCCGAATCCGGGAATCTGGCGGCGCGATGAGAGCGTGCGCTCGCGGAAGAGTCCGCCGATCAGCACCGTGTGGCCGTCCTCCACCAGGATGCTGGCCTGCGCCTCGGTCGTCTCCTCGAAGGGCAGGTTCGATGCGGTCAGGCCGCCGTTGCTGTCCTTGGGGTGAACCCACAGCCGCACCGTGCCGTCGTCGTTGATGACGGGGCGGATCTTGATCTGCGTGCCCGTCTCGAGGAACTCGACCGTCTGCACGGCGGCGGTCTCGGTGACCGTGGTGGTCAGGTAGCCGTCGCGCCGGCCGACGATGACCTGCGCCTCCTGCTTGTTGAGCGCGATGACCTTCGGGTTGGCCACGACGACGACGTCGGTGATGTCTTCGAGCGCCCGCAGGAAGATTCCGATGTTGTTGCTGATGATGCCGAAGGCCAGTCCGCCGGGGGATACATCGGCGGTGAAGCCCGTGTTCACGTTGAGCGTCGTGTTCTGAAGCTGCTCCGACGGCAGCAGACCGGTCGTGACGTCGCTCGATGCGTTGCTGACGCTGGCCACGTTCTCGAAATCCACGCCACCCAGCAGTGTGAAATCGATCCCCAGCTCGTTCCCCTCGTTGAGCGTCGCCCGCAGAATGGTCGCCTCGATCAGGACCTGCTTGGGCCGCACGTCGATGATCCGCAGCAGCTCGTCGACGGCCGCGTGCACGTCCGGCCGCCCGCGAACGATCAGATAGTCGGTGCTCAGGTCGGTCGCGTCGTGCTCGTTCTGGGCGGCCGTGTCGCCCGTCCCGGCCGCAGAGGCCGTCACTTCTCCCGCTTCGCCGAGCAGCGCTCTGACCGCGCCGACGGCCTCGATCCGCGAGATGTACTTGAGCCGGTAGATGCGCACGACCGGCGGCGGAAGATGCGCCGCCATCTCTTCGTGCGTCCCGACGAAATACGTGTTGCCCACGCGCTGGTAGGCGAACTTGTTCGGCCGCAGCAGTGCATCGAGCGCGTTTTCGAGCGTGACGCCGTAGAGGTTGGCGGAGACCGCCCCGCGGACGCTCGTGCTGGCGACGATGTTCGTCCGCGCCTCGTAGCTGAGCATCTCCAGAACCGTCGCGAGGTCCGTCTCGCGCACGTGCACGTCGAGCAGACCCGTCTCCGAGCGGGCGACCGGCGCCGTCGTCGTCCCGGCCGCCGCCGGGTCGCCGCCGTTCGTGTCCTGCATTCCCTGCGCCGCGGCCCAGGGCAGCAGCGCACAAAGCAGCACGGGCAGCGGACCCCGCCCACGGCGAATCTGCCTTGCCCACGATTCCATCGAACTCACCATCCTGCGGCCCAGCTTTCCGGACGGGCGAGACTCCCGCAGATCGCCCGGTCCGGCGGCGCGAAGCGGACACCATGCGCCCTCTCGACCCCTTTTGATCGGCGGTCGATCCGGGCGGTCTTTATGGGGCCGCGGCCGATCCGAGCGGCGGCGGGGCAGGCCGCGGGCGCACTTCCTGCTTGGCGGTCCACGAGACCGGGCCGCGCGGGAGCCCCGCGCTATCCAAGCAGCGCCCGTCACGGGTCGATACCCCCACAAGGTGGAGCTTGCGATGCGCCGTCCTGCGCACCGCCGGCCGCGATCAGGGTGGAGAGTCACTGGCATGAAACTGCGCGGTCCGGTACCGGCGTTTTCGCTGGTCGAGCTGCTGATCGTGATCGTTACGATCGGCCTGCTGGCGTCGATCGCGATTCCGCGCTACAGCGCCAGCCTGGTCCGCTGGCGGGTCGAGGCGGCGGCCCGCCGTGTCGCGGCCGACCTGCTGCGCGCCCAGCGCGACGCCAAGGCGGCCAGTGCGGCCCGCACGGTCAGCTTCAACACCGCTTCGCACGGCTACACGCTGGCCGGCATCCCGGATCCGGACCGCCCGTCGCAGACGTACCGCGTGGCGCTCTCGCGCGAGCCCTACCTGGCCAGGCTGGGAGAGGTGGTATTCGGCGGCGATGCGAGCGTGACGTTCAACGGATTCGGTGAGCCCGACAGCGGCGGCAAGGTCGAGATTCGTGTGGGCGATGAGATCCGCTGGGTGGTGCTCGACGCCGCCAGCGGTGAGATCACGACGTCGGAAACGGAACCGCCGGATAACGTCATCGAGATCGGAATATGAGCCGCCCGTGCGGGACGATTGGCCAAAGGACACGCGACCTGAAGCGTCCGGCGTGGACGCTGGCCGAGGCCGTCGTCTCGACCGGCGTCATGTCGATACTGATGTTGGGCCTAGGTTCGACCATAATCGTCGCCAGCAAGGCCGTCCCGACCCGCGACGACCCGGCGGCCCGCGCCAGCGACACGGCCATCGCGCTCCAGGAGATGGCCGCCGATCTGACGGCCGCGACGGGCTTCACGGCGTACACGTCGCGGGCGGTGACCTTCACCGTCGCCGACCGCGACAACGACGGCAGCCCGGAGACGATCAGCTACGCCTGGTCGGGCAGTCCCGGCGACCCGCTGACGCGCCGCGTCAACGGCGGCAGGACGGTCGTCGTCGCCCCCAGCCTGAACAGCTTCTCGCTCGGCTACGACACGCACAGTTGGACGGAAACGTTCGACCCCGTCGACACCGAGAGCAGCGAGACGCTTCTGGCCGCGTACACGACACCCCGCAGCGCGGTCAGCTATTCGATCACGTCCAGCTCCTTCGTCGGTCAGTATCTTCCAGTGTCCATGCCCGTCGACGCCGTAAGCTGGAGGATCACCCGCGCCCGGCTTCAGATGCGCTATCGCGGCACGCAGAGCGGCGTGGCCGCCGTGCAGATTCGCCCCGCGGCGGCCGACGGCCGGCCGCAAGCGACGGTGCTCGACCAGCAGCTCGTGTCCGAGTCGGCGCTTCCGGCGGGTTTCACCTGGCAGACGATCAGTTTTTCGAAGTCGACGAGCCTGTCGCCGGGCGCGGCCGTCTGCCTGACGATCGTCATGAACGTCGACGACACCTACGCCGGGGAGGTTCTCTACGACACGGGCGGCGGATCGAATCTCGTGGCGACCTCGAACGGTGAATCGGGCTGGGTCCTTTTCTCCGCACGGTCGCTGGTCTATGAGCTGTACGGAACGGTGACGACGCGCAACACGCCCGCGCCGGTGACGCACAATCATGTTCTGCGGGTACACGTTGCTCTTCAAAGCACCGACGATGTCGGACGGCCCCTGCGTACTTCCGCCTCGATTATGAATACACCGGAGGTGTGGTGAAGATGAATCTCGCGCACCTTCCGTTGCTCAGTTCCCGGTGTCCGCACCTCGAAGTGCTCGATCCCTTTACGGCGACGCTGCTCCGGCAGTCGGCGCTGCACACTTCTCTGAGTCGAGATCCCCTCATGAGCACAAACAAGCATCGTCGCAGGCCCATCGGCCGCGGTCGACGGTGGCCCGGCTGGACGCTGGCGGAGATCGTCGTCTCCGCCGGCATCATGTCGATCCTGATGGTCGGCCTGGGCTCGGCCATCCTCGTCGCCAGCAAGGCGGTGCCGACCCGCGACGACCCGACGGCCCGCGCCAGCGATACGGCCATCGCCCTTCAGGAGATGGCCGCCGACCTGACCGCTGCGACCGGGTTCTCCACCTACACCGCACGGGCGGTGACGTTCACGGTCGCCGACCGCGACAACGACGGCAACCCGGAGACGATCAGCTACGCCTGGTCGGGCACGCCCGGCGACCCGCTCACGCGCCGCGTCAACAGCGGAAAGGCGGTCGAGGTCGCCGCCGGCGTCGCCGACCTGGGCTTCGCCTACGACATGCACAGTTGGACCGAGACGTTCGATCCGGCGGATACCGAGAGCGGCGAGACACTTCTCTCGGGCCACTCGCTGGCCAACAGCTCGGCCGATTTCGCCATTACGTCGTCGGATTCGGCCGGGCAGTATTTCGCCCCTGCGCTGCCGGTCGACACGATCAGTTGGAAGATCACCCGCGCCCGCCTGCGGATGCGGTCGCGCGGGGCGCTTGACGGTGTGGCGGCCGTGCAGATTCGCCCCGCGCTGGGGGACGGGACCCCGCAGTCCACGGTGCTGGACGAGCAGCTCGTGGCGGAATCGTCCTTGACCTCGTCCTACGCCTGGCAGAATCTGAGCTTCACCAAGCTGACCAGTCTCGCGCCCGGTACGGCGCTGTGCCTGACCGTCGTTACGAACGTCAACGACGCGGACGTCTGCGAGCTGAACTACGACAACGCCGGCGGCCAGGACGGGCTCGCAAGAATGGGCGGCGAAGACGAAAGCTGGTTCCGCTCCTCGTCGCGCTCGCTGCTGTACGAGATCTACGGGACGGTCACAACGCGCTCGACGCCCGATCCGATCACGCACAGTTACATGCTGCGCGTCCATGTGAAACTCGAAACGGCTGACCGGCCGGGCGCGCCGATGCAAACCTCGGTTTCCATCCTCAACGTCCCGGAGCTGTGAGCATGAACACTCCCCGACGAATTCGCACGAGGGCGACACGATTGGCGAGATCGCCATCTTTGATGAAAGCCGGCGGGCCCTGGGGACACGAACCGCCGTCGGCAGGGCAGCCGCGCGACCGGTCGGAGACCGGTCGTCCAGTGACCGGTCAGAGACCGGTCCCCCATGAGCCGTCGGCAGGGCAGCCGCGCGACCGGTCGGAGACCGGTCGTCCAGTGACCGGTCAGAGACCGGTCCCCCATTCTCAGCGCAGCATTGGTCACCGGTACGCGGCGCTCACGCTGGTGGAGGCCGTCATGTCGATGTTGATCGTCAGCGTCATGCTCGTCGCCGCGCTCAACACCGTCGGCGCCAGCCGCGCGACCGCCCGTGACACCGCCGAGCGCGGCCGGGCGGCGCTGCTTGCACAGGATCTCATGGATGAGATCCTTGAACAACAGTACGAGGATCCGGAATTCGCGCCCGGCAGCTTCGGCCGAAACGCCACCGAGGCCTCCACGGGCGACCGCAGCCTCTTCGACGACGTCGACGACTACCACGGCTGGAGCGAGTCTCCCCCCGAGGCTCGCGACGGCACGGCCCTCGCGGGCTTCGACGGCTGGGAGAGGAGCGTCACCGTCGCCTGGGCCGATCCGTCGAACCTGAACCTCTCGTCCGGCTCCGACACGCGGATCAAGCGAATCACCGTGACTGTGAAATTCAACGGCCGCGTCCTGGCCGAGAAGGTCGGCCTGCGGACCGGATACCCCGTCGAGGCCGACCCCGAAACCGGCCTGATCGGCGGCGTTCTGAAACTGCTGTGAGCTGCGCAACCCGAGGGCCCAGATGATTCAGCGACCGCGAGCCAGCATGTACTTCGCCGTGCTCGGCACGGCCATGATCGTATCCGTCGTCGGCCTCTCCGCGCTCGTCGCCGTCCGCACGCAGCGCGAAGGCGCCGATGTGACGAGCAGCGCGACGGGCGCCATGACGCTCAGCCGCGCGGCGATCGACCTGGCCATGCTCTACATCGCGTCGGACCCCGACTGGCGCACGAACCGCGGCCAGGGCCTCTGGAAAGACCGCTTCCCGCTCGGGTTGGGAAGTATCTCGATCGAGGCGATCGACCTGGACGGTGACATCACCGATTCGCACGAGGACAGCGTCATCCTGCGCGGCATCGGCTACCTCGGCGACGCCCGGACGATGCTCGAGGTCACGCTCGTGCCGCAGCTCGGACCGCTGGACGCGCTGAACACAGCGATTCACTCGGAGAACGCGCTCGTCGTAGACCTGCTTCGAACGCTGAATGTGAGCGGCGCGCCGGCCTCCACCAACGGCACGGCCTACAATAACGGCACGATCCGCGGCGACCTGCACGCGCAGGCGCTGGTGGGATTCGCACCGGCGTCGGGCACGGCCACCGTCCCCGGTCCGCTCAAGGACCTGCCCGAATCGACCGTCTTCCAGACGTACCGAGACCGGGCGACCGCGCTGCCGTTCGTCAGTGCGCTCGAAAAGACGGCCATCGGTCCGGCATATACGCCCTGGGGCCTGACCAACGCCGACGGCATTTACTACATCAACACCGGCGGGCAAGATCTGTCGATCAAGGGTATCCGAATCCACGGCACGCTGATCGTCGACTGTCCGGGCAGGACCGTCGAGCTCGACACGGCCGTCTTCCTGCACCCCGTTCGGAAGGACCTGCCGACGCTGATCGTCAACGGCGGGCTTCGCTTCAAGTACGCGGGCGGCGCGAGCGGCCTGCGCGAGGCCGACTGGGCCACGAACTTCAACCCGGCCGCGGTGCCGTACAGCGGCCACTCCGACACGGACCAGATCGACACGTACCCCAGCGAGGTCCACGGACTGGTGTACGCCCAAGGCTCCGTCGAGTTCAGCGACAACGCCGTCGTCCGCGGCGTCGTGCTCAGCTCCGGCGGTGTCGCCGTCCGCGCTGCGCCGACGCTCTACCACGATCCGGATCTATTCAACTCCCCCCCGGCCGGCTTCACCGCCGTCAAGTCGATGGCCGTCGCGCCGGAGAGCTGGCGCCGCGTCGCCTCGCCCTGACGAGGGCCACGTTGCCGCGGCCAGCAGCACGCCCATCGCCAGCAGCATCAGCAGATGAGCGCCCGCCAGCCGCGCGGCCGGCCAGGTCCACAGAATCATCCCCGCCAGCCAGACGGCGACGCCGGTCCGCCCCGTCAGCCGCGCTCGCACCTCGGCCGAGCCCGCCAGCGCGCACAGCGCCGCCAGCGCCGGCAAGGCCCACAACAGGTAGTACTGGCGCAGCAGCGGCGAGAGCACAAGCATCCCCAGCAACATCAGCTCGGCCCCCACGCCGCGCCGCTCCAACCCTGCCGCCCGGCCGCTCCGCAGCACCGCCGCGATCAAACCTGCCACGATCACAAGCTTGATCGCCCACCCGAGCCGAACGCACGCTTCGGCGCTCAGCCCCACCGTCCAGTCCGCCGTGCGGTATGGATGCTCCGGCCACAGCAGCCGCGCCAGGACCGAATCGATCGACTGGTTCCGCCGGTCGACGAAGTGCTCCTCCAGGTCCTCTGCGACCATCCCGCGCAGCGACGCGCCTTGCACGTTGTGCACCCACCACTGCCGGTGGTACTCGGCGGTCCGCTGAGGCCCAAACAGAGCCAGCGGGGGGGCGACAATCAGCACGACCGCGGCGGCCGCGAACGCGGCCGCGCCGCGCCAATCGCGCCGCAGCACCAGCCACAAGGCGAAGATCGCAGGCAGCAGCTTCAGCACGGCCGCCGCCGCCAGCATCGCTCCGCCGGCCGCGGACCTGCCTCGCTCTGCCCGATCCACGCCGGCCAGCACCAGGGCCAGGACGATGAAGGTCAGTTGATTGAACTGGGCCGCGTTTATGATCGCCGGCAGCGCCAGCGCCACCGCTGCGATCAGCGCCCATGGGGCGTTCCGCCAGTCGCCGCCGTACCAGCGCGCCAGCACGCGCAGACAGTAGAACAGGCAAAATACCTGTGCGGCCGACCAGAGCAGAGCCGCAATGACGGGTCCGCCGGCCGCCAGCGGCGCCAGCGCCAGGCTCACCACCGGCAGATAGAAGGGAAGCTGCCGCCGCGCGTCTCGATCCGGCCCGTCGAGATCCGGATTCAGCTCGCCATGCTGCCAGACATAGGCCGCATCGAGATAGAAGTGGCTGAAATCGAAGCGCATCCGCAGCGAGCGCCCCGCGGAGAAGGCAGCGGCCGTCACCAGCACTACCGCCAGCAGCGAGAGCCACACCCACTGCCGCCGGCGCTGCTCAGACATGCTTCGCCACACCGGCCGGCGCGATCGTTCGCCCGCCGCCTGGGCCGCTCAGTGACGCCGCCGTGGCCGATCGCTGCTCGGCCGGCACATCCGACAGCAGCGCCGGCTCGCGCCGCGTCCACAGCAGCAGCCACACCATCACCACGGCCAGCAGCAGCACGCTCAGCAGAAGAATCCCCGTGGCCTCCACGACGTTCGTGTCGATCCACTTCTTGCTCAGCAATGCCGCCTGCGAGAGCGGCACGAACGCCACGGCCGCGACGGCCGCCTTCGACCACGCCGGCCGCAGCCCCAGGTGAAACACGGCCGTCAGCAGGATCGACAGCGTAGGCAGGGCCCAGACGATGTGATACCGCCGCATCACCGGCATCAGCCACAGCATCGCCAGGATGAACAGGGCCCACTCGATCCGCACCTGCCAGGGCGTGCACTGCTCGAGCGGCCGCCGCGCCAGCCACAGCAGCCCCAGCACCGACCCGCCGGCCAGCGCCGTCACGAGCGCGACGATCTGCGGGCGGGGCAGATTCGCCACGTTGAGATAGCGCTTGACCGGGTCGTCCGGCGGCCGCGGGTCGTTGTCGAAGGTCGTGCTCCAGTTCGTCTTGTGCAGCCAGCGCGACACGACCGCCCCGAGGGCCTGGTTGCGCCAATCCATCTCCTGTTGATTCAGGATCAGCCCGCGATGCGAGCCCTTTTCGACCGCCTGGGCGAACCAGATCCGATACGCCTCCGTCGTGTACTGCGGCCCGAAGACGATCAGATCGCCGGCCGGACCGGCCATCACCGCCGTCGCCAGCGCCACGGCCGCCGTACGATACTGCCGCTTGAGCAGGACCCACAGCAGCAGCAGGCCCGGCGTCAGCTTGATCAGAATGGCCAGGCCGAGCCAGAACCCGGCGACCAGCCGGCCGCCCTGTTGCAAATGCACCAGGAAGGCCGTCATCAGCAGCAGTGTGAGCACGTTGATCTGGTTGAGCCGGAATTCGAGCTCCCAATAGGACCCCAGGAAGAGCACGGGCATCATCTGGACCAGGACCCAGTCGCGGCGGGCGAAGTTCATCACGTGCACGGCGATGAGCCGGACCGTCGTGACCATGGCCGTCAGGTTGATGCACAGCCAGACCCACCCCGCCGGCTGGTAGGACAGCAGCGCCAGAGGCGAGAGCAGCCGCGGCACGAAGGGCAGGTACCACTCGATCCCGCCGCGCGGCACGAACCGCCCGTCGATCACGTCCACGCCACGGTCGAGGCTGCCGTGCTCCACGAGCCAGCGCGTGGCCTTGTAGAAGAACTCGAAGTCAGGAAAGACGATCGCGATGCGCTTCAGACTGACCAGCGCCAGCGCGAGAATGAACGCGGCGAAGGCCAGCTCGCACACCACGCGGACGAGCAGCGGCACGCGGATGGAGGTTGCGGCCGGCGGGCCGGCCGGGGCGTGATTCAGAACGTTCGCTTCGGGCTCACCCGACATCGCCGCGGATTCTACAGACCCCCGATGCCCCCCTCAACGCGTCCGCCGGGCAGCGCCGGCGTGCCACGGCCGTTCGAGCAGTGCAAGGCCATCGAGCACGGCAACACCGGCCACGCATCCTCCGCTCACATCGGGCTACGGCTGCACGATCTCCAGCGCTGCGACAATCTGTTCGTCGTCGACATCACTCACCCGCACCGGCCGCCCGATTCCCTCCAACAGCACGAAGTGAATCGCGCCGTGCCGGTTCTTCTTGTCCATCCGGCAGGCCGCCAGAATCCCCGCGGGGTCGACCCGCTGCGGCAGCGTCGCCGGCAACCCCAGCCGCCCCAGCAACTCTGCCGTCCGCCGCTCCAGCCCTTCGTCGATCATCCCGCGCAGCCGGGCCAGCCGGTTCTCCACCAGAACGCCCAGCCCGACACACTCCCCGTGCCGCAGTGCGTAGCCCAGCACATGCTCGAGCGCATGCCCGACGGTGTGCCCGAAGTTCAGGATCGCCCGCAGGCCGCTCTCGCGCTCGTCCCGGCCGACGACGTCCGCCTTGACGCCGCAGTTCCGCGCGATCAGCTCCTCCAGCACGTCCGCCTGCCCAGCGCGGATCGCCTCCGCATTCTGCTCGTGCCACTCGAAGAACTTCTCGTCACGGATCAGTGCATGCTTGACGCTCTCCGACAGGGCCGAAACGCGGTCTCGCGCCTCCAGCGTCGCCAGAAAGTCCACATCCACCAGCACAGCCGACGGCTGGTGAAATGCCCCGACCAGATTCTTCCCGGCCGGGTGATTGATCCCCGTCTTGCCCCCCACGGCCGCGTCGATGGCCGCCTCCAGCGTCGTCGGAACCTGCACGAAGCGGACTCCCCGCAGCCAGGTGGCGGCCACGAAGCCCGCCACGTCGCCCACGACCCCTCCGCCGAAGGCCGCGATGGCGTCATCCCGCTCGATGCGGGCCTCGGCCAGCGCGTCGTAGAGCGGCTCCAGGGCGGCCAGCGACTTGCTCGCCTCGCCCGGCTCGATGACGGCCTCGGCCGTGGCCGGCGGCAGGACGGCCCGGAGCGCGGCGCCATGCAGCCGCTCGACGTTGCGGTCGGTGATGACCAGAAGTCGATGACATCCCCGGAGTTGCGCCAATACGCGCGGGACCTCGTTGCGGACCTTGGAGCCGATCAGGATCGGGTAGGCCGTGTGCGGGAGCTGGACCTGGATCGTCTGCAAGCGGATACCTGCGCGGCTAGGAATCTGGGCGGGGCCGATTATAGGTCGGGCAGCGGGTGGCGTCATTGCGGGGTGCCGGCCGGACTTCGCGTTCTTGACATCCGATAACTGCATTTCGTGGATTATAGACCGATAAGAATCTTATTCTGCATGTGTTCAAGCCGCATTGTTGATAACCCCGGACCTGCGTCGATTGACGAAAATTATCGATTTGGGTATGCTATTTGCATGAGTCGAACGCTAAGGAAGCGCTCGCCCGCACGCTCCCGATCCCGGACTAGCTCACGCGGCGGTAGCAAGACGAAGCGCCCTGCATCCGCAATTCGGACATTTCAGTCCGCAATGAATTTCCTTAACACCCGCACCAATTATGAGCGGATGCTGCGGGTCGGCTACAACCACACGAATTTCAACCTCTCGCGTATGCAGCGGCTGCTGGCGGGCCTGAAGAATCCTCACCGCGGCCTGCGCTGCGTGCACGTCGCCGGCACCAAGGGCAAGGGCTCGACCTGCCACATGCTCGCGGCGATGCTCAGCGGCGCCGGCATGAAGACCGGCCTGTACACTAGCCCGCACGTCGAGGAGATCACCGAGCGCATCAGCATCGACGGCACGCTCATCCGCGAGAGCGAGTTCGCCCGACTGATCGCCCGCATCGCGCCGGTCGTCAAGCGGCTGGAGAAGGAGAGCCCGACCTTCTTCGAGATCATGACGGCCGCCGCCTTCGTACACTTCGTCCATCACGAGACCGACTTCGCCGTGCTCGAGACGGGTCTGGGCGGCCGGCTCGACTCGACCAACGTGGTCAAGCCCGAGGTGTGCGGGATCACCAACATCAGCTACGACCACATGCAGCAGCTCGGCAACACGCTCGAAGCGATCGCCGAGGAGAAGGCCGGCATCTTCAAGCCGGGCGTGCCCGTCATCAGCGCGCCGCAGCCCGCGTCGGTCGTGCGCGTGCTGCGTGAGGCGGCCAAGCGGGTCGGCTGCGAGCTGCGGATCGTCGGCGACGATCTGGACTTCAGCTACCGCTTCGAGTCGTCGCGGCTGACCGGTCCGCTGACGCGCATCTGCATGTCGACCCGGCACAGCCGCTTCGACCACGTGCAGGTGCCGCTGCTGGGCGAGCATCAGGCGATCAACTGTGCCGTCGCTCTGGGCATGATCGACGCGCTGCGCGAGCGCGGCTTCGACATTCCTGAGCAGGACGCGATCGACGGGCTGGCCGGCGTTCACGTGCCCGGCCGGCTGGAGTCCGTCCGCGAGCACCCGCGCACGATCGTCGACGCGGCCCACAACGCTGCCAGCATCGCCGCCCTGATGCGGGCCATCGGGCAGAACATCGCCGCCGAGTCGACCGTGCTGATCTTCGGCTGCTCGGCCGACAAGGACATCGACGGCATGCTCCAGCAGCTTCAGCTCGGGGCCGACAAGGTGATCTTCACGGGCACGGGCACGCCGCGCTCGGCGGATCCGTACGAGCTGCTCCAGCGCTTCCAGGAGAAGTCGCACAAGATGGCCCAGGTGGCCCCGACCGTTCAGCAGGCCTACGAGATCGCCAAGCACTGCGTCAGCCGCGAAGACCTGATCTGCATCACCGGCTCGATCCACCTGGTGGGCGAGGTCAAGCGGCTGGTGAAGCGCGGCGAGCTGGTCTGACGGAAACCCCTGGCGCCAAGCATCGTCTCAGACGAACCAGCTTCGCGGCCCCCCGGATTCTTTTCGCCCTCGGCCGTCGCTCAGACCTGGTGCTGCTTCCTTCTCAGCGGGTCCAGTCGCATCGTCGCCAGCAGGCGCGCGATCCGCTCGCCCGCCCGGCCGTCTCCATAGACCGTCCGTCCGCCCGCTTTCAGACGCAGCCGCAGCGCCCGCTGCACGGCCCGCCGGATCGCGGCCGCGTTTTCCTCGCAGTGCACGACGCCCGGTCCGCCGCGCTCTCGACCCGCCTGCCGCCGGCCCACGTCCACCGCCGGCGTTCCCGCCAGCGGCGCCTCGATGATCCCGCTCGATGAGTTACCGATCAGCAGCCGCGCCGCCGCCAGCCGCCGGATGTACTCATCCCGCGGCAGCGAGCGATGCACCTCGACCTCGCCCCGCCCCGACGCGCGCAGATGCGCGTCGATCGCCTCGAGCACGCCCGCATGTCCGCGATCCGTGTTCGGCAGGATCACCCGCCGCCGCAGCCCCGCCTCGCGCACCGCCCCGAGCACCCACTCCATCGCCCGCCGCTCGCGCTCCGCCGGCCGGCCGCTCGCATGAAACACCACCAGCGCCTCGTCGACCCGCGGCCGCCGGCCCAAGCGCGCGACCACCGGCCGCAGCTCATCCAGCCCCGGCGCCCCCACACGGAAGACGCGCCGCCGCTGCTCTCCCAGCCTCAGCACGCGCTGCTGCGAGCGCCGCGTCGCCACGAAATGCAGATGCGCCAGCTTCGTGATCGCGTGCCGCACGGAATCGTCGAAGTCCCCCGGCGCCGCGTCGCCCCCGTGCACGTGCGCGAGCACGCGCCCCGTCGTCACGGCCGCCAGCGCCCCCGCCAGCGCCTCGATGCGGTCCCCCAGCACCAGCACGATGTCCGTTCCCGCCTGCTCCAGGAACCGCGCGATGCCGGCCACGCCGCGCGCCAGCCCCTCCGCCTGGTCCGCCGGCGAATCATCGCCGCGCTGCATCGCCACCCGCGCCGCGATCGGCCACCCGTCGCGCTCGATGTCGCGCACGGTCCGCCCGAAACGCGGCAGCAGGTGCATGCCCGTGACGAGCAGTTGCAGTTCGAGTGATTTCTGCCCCGCGATCGCCGCGATCGTGCTTCGCAGCACGCCGTACTCCGCCCGCGTGCCCGTCACCACGGCCACACGCCGTCGCGCGCCGCTCCGCCTCGTCCGCTTCACCGCAGCATGTCCCACGTCAGCGGCGTGTCGCGCCGCACGTCGCGCCGCAGCGTGCAACCCAACAGCTCATCCAGCCGCTCCGGCTCGATTCCCCCCGCCGGACGCTTTGTCACCAGCATCTCCGCCGTCAGCCGCGTTCCGGCCGCGAGATCACAGGCGGCCACCACGCTCCGCCGCGCAACGCGCCGCACATCCGCCTCGGCCGCCGCCATGCCCAGCCGGCCGCTGCCGAGCACGCGCTCCACCAGCCGCACGCGCTCCACGTACTCCGCCAGGCCCGTGGGGTCGAGCGACATCGCGTGGTCCGGCCCCTCCGCCTGTGGATCGAGCGTGAAATGCTTTTCGAGGATCGCCGCGCCGGCCGCCACCGCCCACGCCCCCGTCTCCGGCGACGTTGTGTGGTCGCTGAACCCGGTGACTGCGTCGTACCGCCGCCGCAGCGTCTCGGTCGCCCGCAGGTTCGCCAGCTCCAGCGGCGCCGGGTAGCAGCTCACGCAGTGCAGCAGCGCGAAGCGCCCATCCGCCCCCAGCGCGTACAGCCGCGCCACCGCCGCCTCGATCTCTTCCTCCGTCGACGCGCCGGTCGAAATGATCAGCGGCAGCTCCGTCACCGCCGCCGCCTGAACCAGCGGCACGTTGTTCAGGTCCGTCGACGCCAGCTTGATCGCCCGCACGCCCAGCAGCGCCAGCCGCCGCACATCCGCCAGCCCGAACGGCGTGGCCAGGAATTCGATCTCGCACGCGCGGCAGTAGTCGCGAATCTCGCGCAGCGCGTCATCCTCCAGCTCCAGCCGCTGGAGCAGCGCCCGCGCATCGCTCTGCCCGGCCCGCTTCTGATACTCCGCCGCCTGCGCCTGCCCGGTCAGAAGCTCGGCCGCGCGAAAGACCTGAAACTTGACCGCGTCCGCCCGCGCCGCGACGGCCGCATCCACCAGCTTGAGCGCCTTGGCCAGCTCGCCGTCGTGGTTCACCCCCGCTTCTGCGATCACGTACGCCGGCTGCCCCGGTCCGATCCGCCGCCGGCCGATCTCCAGAAATGCCGGCTCCGCGCCGAGATCAACTCCGCACGACATGGCCCGCCTCCCGCTGCGTTGCACCCCGGTGATAGCGAAGCACCGCCTCCGCGAGCAGCAGGTCCAGCGGCTCGTCCACGTCGACCGCGTCTTCGCACCGCTGCACCAGCGCCCGCCGCTGCGTCCCCAGGAAGCTCTGGTGGTCGTCCGGCGTGCGCAGCGCCTCGAACAGCGCCCGCCGCGTGACCGCCAGCACCGCACCGTCATGGTAGTAGAGCGGCTCCAGCTCTTGCCGCCGCGAAATGCTGTTCGCCCGGTATTGCACCATCCGGTCGCCATCCAGCCGATGAAGCCAGTCCGGGTGATGCTTGCCGACCGGAGCGACCGTCCGCACCGAGCTGGCGGCACTGCTTTCCAGCAGCGCCACGGCCCGGTCGATCACGCCGGCCGCGCGGTGCGGTATGTTGGCGTACAACAGAACCGCCGCGTCGATTTGCCGGCCGTGGCGCACCTCCCAGCATTCGACGGCATGCCGCGCGGCCGAATCAACCGTGGCCGTATCGGTGGCCAGCTCGGGCGGACGTTCGATCACTTCGATCCCGCGCCGCGCCGCCATCTGCTGCGCCGGCACGCTGTCCGTGCTCAGCACAACCGCGCTCAGCCGCCGGGCCGCCAGCGCGTGATCGAACGTGTACTCGATCATCGCTCGGCCCAGCAGCGGCCGCACGCACTTGCCCGGCAGCCCCTTGCTCCCGGCGCGCGAGAGAATGATGCCCAGAGTATCCACGTTCGTGATTATCGGTCGATTTGAGCCGAAATCTTGATCGCCGCGGGCGCCCGCAGCCGCGCTCAGGCCAGCGGCGCGGCCGGGAACTTGCCGGCGGCCGGCTGCATCCGCGCGACCCGCACTAGGATCCAGATCGGCAGAAGCCGCCCGGCGAGCATGGCCGCCATCAGCCAGGTCATTCCGTACTGGTACTGGTTGGCCGCCTGGCGCATGCCGCTGGTCAGATTCGGGTCCGTGACGGTCGCCGCCAGCCCGCTGCTGAGATTCGCGCCGCAGACGGCCGAGGCGGCATCCAGCAGTGCCTCGGCGAACGTCGGCGGCGGTTGATACGCCGACGCCGTGTATCCTTCGATCAGCAGCAGGCCGAAAGCGGTGAGCATCGTGAGCAGGACGAAGCCCAGCGTCATCGCGCCGGCCGCGTACACGCATCGAAGCGTGGTTTCGTGCGCGGGGGCCCACGCGCGGCGCCGCATCGAGATCAGCAGCGGCGTCAGCGCCCAGAGCAGCAGCGGCCATTTGATTCCGCCGCCCACGGAGCCGCCTGCGCCGCCCATCAGGATCACGCCGGCGAGAACGACCCGCGACGAGTCGCGCAACTGCCCGGGCTCGAGCGACTCGGTCGGGATTCCCGCCGTGGCCGCGCTGACGACCTGCACGACGCTTCGCGACAGCCGCGCGGAGAACTCCTGAAGCGAAAGCGTCTCGCCGCTGACCGCCCCGCGGGTCACGCCCCGCGGGAGCTCCAGAATCGCCACGAGCAGGCCGGCCGCCGCGAGCACGATCAGGTATCCGCCGCAGAGCCGCAGCGCCCGCCCGACTTCCATGACGCGCCGCCCGAGCGGATAGGCGACGGCCAGCCAGAGCGGCCAGCCGAGGCCCGCGATCAATCCGACGAACGCCAGCATCAGGTTCGTGCCGCCCGTTTCGGGCCCGATCTTCCAGCCCAGCGACGCGAACGCCGAACCCACCAGCCATACCGTTTCGTCCAGCCGGGCCGTCTCGCACGTTGCGCGGGCGGCCGCGTACACCAGCCCGATCAGCAGCGCTTCGACGACCACGAACGCGACCAGCGGCACCCACCACGCGGGCAGTCGCGGGGCGCTGTCGGCCGGCTGAAGACGCCGCAGGGCCATCGTGATCACCGCCAGGTAGAGCAGCGCCCCCGCGTGCCCCAGGCCCAGGAGCGTCCACCGCCCGGCCGCCGTGTAGTCGCCGTCGACACTGTGCGTCAGCAGGCCCGCGCCGCACACGGCGCTGATGGCATCGAACGCGCATTGCCAGTAGTGCCGCGCCCAGTACCAGCGCAGCACGTCCGCGTCGACGTCGACCAGCGCCGGCTGCGCCAGCGCAATCGCCCCGGCGACCGCCAGCAGCGGCAGCGCGAGCGTCAAGAACAGGTGCGGACGATTCACCATCTGCGTCGCTTTCCCCCCCGCTCCCTCGCATTCAACCCCTCCCCCTCTCAGGGGGAGGGCAGGGTGGGGGGGTCATTTGCCCGACACCGCATCCCGCCAGCGCTGCACGAGCTCCAGCGCCTGCTCCGCCGTCAACTCGCCGCCGGGCAGCTCCCGCAGCTCGCGCACCACCCGCTCCTCCGGCTCCTCGAAGAGCCGAAGCTGCCGCTGCCTGCGGCGCTGGACCGCCGCCAGCACCGGCCGGCGCGAATTGCGGTCGAAGGTCCGCTCCAGCTCGCTCAGCACCGCGTTCGCCCGCTCCAGCACCTCGCGCGGCACGCCCGCCAGCTTGGCCACGTGCAATCCGTAGCTCCGGTCGGCCGCTCCGGGCACGATGTGATGCAGGAAGATGACCTGGTCCTCGTACTCCTTGACCTCGACATTCAGATTGCAGACGCCGTCGACCAGCTCGGCCAGCTCCGTCAGCTCGTGATAGTGCGTTGCGAACAGCGCGCGGCAGCCGCAGCGCGAGACGAGATACTCCGTGATGGCCCACGCCAGCGACAGCCCGTCGAAGGTGCTCGTCCCCCGCCCGACCTCGTCCAGAATCACCAGGCTCGCCGGCGACGCGTTGTGCAGGATGTTGGCCGTCTCGAGCATCTCCACCATGAAGGTCGACTGCCCGCGCGAGAGCTCGTCGCTCGCCCCCACCCGCGTGAAGATGCGGTCCACCACACCCAGCCGCATGCGATGCGCCGGCACCCAGCAGCCGGCGTGCGCCAGAAGCGTCAGCAGCGCCACCTGCCGGATGTAGGTGCTCTTGCCGGCCATGTTCGGCCCGGTGATCAGCGCCAGCGCCGGCCGGGCTGCTTCACCACCTTCCGCGGCCGCCGCCAGCAGCGTGTCATTCGCGACGAACGATTGATCGAGCGCCTGCTCGAGCACCGGATGCCGGCCGGCCTCGATTTCAAGCACGGGGTCGTCTACGAACTGCGGCTGGCAGTAGCGCCGCCGCAGCGACAGCTCCGCCCAGCCCGCCAGCACGTCCAGCGTCGCCAGCGCGTCGGCCGCCTGCTGCATCCGCGGAATATGCACCATCAAGGAGTCGCGCAATTCGTTGAACAGCTCGTACTCGAGCTCGTTGGCCCGCTGCTCGGCCGAGAGCGCCTCGCTCTCGAACTTCTTGAGCTCGTCCGTGATGTACCGCTCCGCGTTCTTGACCGTCTGCTTGCGGATGAAGTCGGCCGGAACGCGGTCGCGGTGCACGTTCGTGATCTCGATGTAGTAGCCGAAGACCTTGTTGAACCCGACCTTCAGCGACGGAATGCCCGACCGCCGGCTCTCGCGGGCCTGATACTCCGCCAGCCAGGTCTGCCCGTCGCGCCCGATGAGCCGCAGCCGATCCAGCTCCGCGTGCTGGCCGGCGGCGAAGATGCCGCCCTCGCGCACGGTCGTCGGCGCCTCGGGGCTCAGAGACGTGGTCAACCGCTGCGCGACTTCGTCCAGTCCCTCGAGCGCGTCGGCCACCTCGTCGGCCTCCTGCGTCCGCAGGCCGCGCAGCGCTTCCCGCAGCGCCGGCAGCCGCGCCAGCGAATCCCCCAGCCCGCGCAGCTCGCGCGGCGTCGTCCGCTGCACGCCCAGCCGCCCGATCATCCGCTCGACATCGCCGATCTCGCGCAGGTCCGCCCGAATCGCCGCCCGCCGGCCTTCCTCGCTCCGCAGCGCCGCGATCAGCCGCTGCCGCCAGCGAATCCGCTCCAAATCCCGCAGCGGATAGCACAGCCACTGCCGCAGCCGCCGCGCACCCATCGCCGTCCGCGTCGCATCCACCGCCGCCAGCAGCGAGCCCGCCTTCGACCCGCTCCGCAGCGTCCGCTCCACCTCCAGCGAACGAAGCGTGGCCGTATCCAGCACCAGATATTCGCTCAGAACATGCCGCCGCGGCGGCCGCAGATGCCGGATCGCCCCCTTCTGCGTCTCGCGCACATAGGCCAGCAGCGCCCCGGCCGCCTGCAAGCTGGCATCCACGCGATCAAACCCGAAACCCACCAGCCCGCGCACCTCGAACTGCTCGGTCAGGAGCTGCTCGGCCCGGTGCGCGTTGAAATCCGCCGCCGGGCGATAGGTGATCATCGCCCCCAGCCGCCCGCGGACCGCCTCCTCATACGGGTGCCGCCCCACGCCGGGCCACTCCGCCAGCAGCAGCTCGGCCGCGCCAAGCCGCTCCAGCTCATCGAGCATCTCCTCGGCGTCGCAGACGCGGACCGTCAGCTCGCCGGTGGAGAGATCGAGCGTCGCCAGGCCGCTTTCGTCGCCCTCCAGGCAGATGGCGGCCAGGATGTTGCCCCGCCCCTGGTCCAGCAGGCCGTCATCCGTCAGCGTTCCCGGCGTGACGATCCGCGAGATGGCCCGCTGCACGACGCCCTTGGCCTGGCGCGCTTCCTCGATCTGCTCGCTGATGGCGACCTTGCATCCGGCGGCCACGAGCTTGCCCAGGTAGCCGTCCAGCGCGTGATATGGAATCCCCGCCAGGGGCGTCCGCCCCCGGTCGCGGCTGGTCAGCGTGATGCCGAGAATCTCGTGTGCCGTTTTGGCGTCTTCGTAGAAAAGTTCGTAGAAATCTCCCATGCGGAACAGGAGCAGTGCATCAGGCACCTGCCTTTTCTGCTCCCAGTATTGACGCATGGCGGGGGTGAGCGAAGCCTCGTCCGGCGGCGACGTTCGCTCGGCCCCGCGCCCGGCCGGCGGCGCGGCAGACTCGGCTTGTCGGGGTGCTGTGTCCACGGAGAACTCAGTGTACGGACTGTGTCGGCCGCTCTCAACGCACGCAGCGCGTGCGGCTCGGCCGCCAACCCCGCTCGCGCGTGCCTGCCGAACGCCATCCTGGGGTCGAACCTTCGCTTGGGGAGCGCGGGCGTCCCGCCCGCCTTTGCTGCCCTTCGTCGTGACGCCGCTACGGCGCCAAACCGATCAGAATCAGTGGCACGGCGGGCACGCCGCGCCCCTGCCGTGCCAGATCGTACAGTGCCCCCTCGTAGTACCCGACGCCCGACGACATCTACTTCTGCATCTCCTTCATCGGAAGTATCTCGATCCCCACGTCAATCAGGTCCCCCACGAAGAACGCAAGGTGCTTCACGAAAAGGTCGTACGCGATGAAGCTGTACTTGCCGAACTGAATCTCGATCGCGGCCCGCTCCTTGACGAAATCCGTCTGGTTATACGACGCCAGCGCCGGCCGGCCCGCCTCCTCGATCTCCCGCTTCTGCTCGGCCAGCCGCAGCGCCAGCGTGCGACGGACGAGCTGATAGTCATCCGTCACTCAGTAGCTCGTGCGGCTCTCCCTCCAGCCCAGCGCCCTGAATACCCGCGTGAACTCGCGGTTCATCGCCCGCGGCGAATGAAGCGCCCGCCCCTTCTTGCGAATCTCCCGGCTCACCTTCGTCCTGAGCCGCTGCGCGTCGACGCCCGCAATCGCCCGCTCGATCTCGCGCCAGATTCTCGGCCGGTGCACGAGCATCCACTCGTGACCGTTGAGGTGCGAGTGCAGCGCGGCGATCTTCACGCCCGAACCTCGAGCGGCAACGTCTCGCCGTCCGCGCGGCGAACCGTACGCTCGCGCCCCGTCGGCTCATACACCGGCCGGCCCATCGGCCGCGTCCGCAACCGCCCCTCGAGCTCCAGCCGCACGCGCTCCCGCGCCACCGAGACGTACGTCTCGTCGATCTCCGCACCGGCGGCCCGCCGGCCATGCCGGATCGCCGCCACGGCCGTGCTGCCGACCCCCATGAACGGGTCGACCACCAGCCCGCCCGGTTCCGACAGGCTCAGCACCAGCCGCTCCACCAGCTCGACCGGAAACTGGCACGGATGAATCGTCTTCTCCACGTGATTGTTCTTGACGTTCGGGATCACCCACAGATCCCCCGGGTTCTTGCCGAGCGGATTGCACGAATACTGCCCCGCCTTGGGTCCCTTGAAGTGCTTCTTGCCCGGATACTTCTGCGGAATCCGCACCGCATCCAGATCGAAGATGTACGCATCACTCTTCGTGAACCAGCAGATCACCTCGTAGCGCCCCCAGAAGCGCCGGTTGCAGTGCAGCCCGTGCTCGAAGTGCCAGACGATGCGGTTCCGCATCCGCAGCCCGAGCTCGACAAACACCGGAAACAGCAGCGAATCCAGCGGGACGATCGCCCCCCGCTCCACGTAGTTGCCTACCTGCCAGCACAGGCTGCCGCGCGGCTCCAGAATCCGCGCGCACTCGCCGATCACGCGCCGCTGCTGCTCGACGTACGCCTCCAGGTCCATTCGCCGCTCGTACGCCTTGCCGATGTTGTATGGCGGCGACGTCACCACGAGCTGCGCGCACCCCGCCGGCATCGACCGCAGCAGCTCCAGGCAATCCCCCGCGAACAGGGTCACGTCGTTCGCGGCCGCATATTGCTCGCCCACGCGCCGCCGCGACCGCCGCTCGCCCCCCTGCTCGAACAGCACCGGCTGGGCCGCTTCCGCCGCACCGCCCCGCGACAACCCGTTCCTTCGAGCCATGCCGGTCTCTCCGCCACTGGTCGGTTTATGTACGGTATCGCTTCCGGGCCCGGGGTCAACCCCGCCGGCCAGCCGGACGCGCCGCCGCACCGCCCGGCGTATCTGGACCGCGCCCGCGGCACTCAGTATAACGCCGATGGTCCAGCCACACCGTCGGACAGGGAGCTCCCATGAACATCTTCGTCACCGGCGGCGCCGGATACGTCGGAAGCCACTGCGTCCGCCGCCTCGTGCAGGCCGGCCACGACGTGACAGTCTTTGACAACTTGTCACAAGGCCACCGCCAGGCCGTCGACCCGGCCGCACGCCTGATCCAGGGCGACCTGCTCGACGCCGCGGCCCTCCGCGCGGCCCTCGATAGCGCCCGCTTCGACGCCGTGATGCACTTCGCCGCACATCTCGACGTGGGCGAGTCCGTCCGCGAGCCGCTCAAGTACTACCGCAACAACGTCGTTGGCACGCTCAACCTGCTCGAGGCCATGAAGGCCCGTGACATCCGCCGGCTCGTCTTCAGCAGCACCTGCGCCGTCTACGGCGTGCCGGCCGAGCTGCCCATCCGCGAGGACCTGCCCACCAGCCCCATCAGCCCCTACGGCGCCTCGAAGCTGGCCGTCGAGTGGATGCTGCGCGACTGCGCCGTCGCCTGGGGGCTCGGCTCGGTCTCGCTGCGATACTTCAACGCCTCCGGCGCCGCCTCCGACGGCCGCATCGGCGAGGACCACGACCCGGAGATCCACCTGATCCCCGTCGTGCTCCAGGTCGCCCTCGGCCAGCGCGAGTGCATCAAGGTCTTCGGCAGCGACTACCCCACGCCCGACGGCACCTGCATCCGCGACTACATCCACGTCGAAGACCTGGCCGAGGCGCACCGGCTGGCGGTCGAGGGGGCGGCGGCCGGGCGGGCGGAGGCGTTCAACGTCGGCACCGGGCGGGGGCACAGCGTGCGCGAGGTGATCGAGGCGTGCCGGCGGGTGACGGGGCATGCCATTCCGCAGGTCGCGGCCGACCGCCGGCCGGGCGACCCGCCGATGCTCTATGCGGACTCGACGGCGCTTCAGCAGCGCTTCGGCTGGCGGCCGCGGGTGACGGAGATTACCGAGACGGTGGCGTCGGCGTGGCGGTGGCACAGCGCGCACCCGGGGGGGTATGGGGAGGGGTAGGGGCGAGTGGCGAGTGGCGAATAGCGAGTAGCGAATTGCGAAGAACGAAGGGGTGGCAGCGGGCGGTGTGGGCCGGTTCGGGAGGGCCCGAGATGATCGACGTGTGGTCGCACGGGGCGCCGACTTTACAGGCAGCGGGTGCACCTCATAGTGCGCCGGCCACGTCAGAGGGTGGCGAGGACAGGATCGAATGCCCACGCTGGATTGGATCGGCACGAAAGCCGTGGTGAACCATCACAGGCAGGTTCCCTAGCGGCTGCTGAATTGCGACCGCGAGCCGTCCGCGGGAGATCCGGAGAGCGGGAACCTGCTGGTGCAGGGGGATAATCTGCTGGCGCTCAAGGCGCTGCTGCCGTATTACGCGGGCAAGGTGAAGTGCATCTACATCGACCCGCCGTACAATACGGGGAACGAGGAATGGGTTTATTACGACGCGGTCAACAGCCCCGAAATCCGATCGTAGCTGAACAAGACAGTGGGCCGGCCGTTGGAGGATCTCACGCGCCACGACAAGTGGCTGTGCATGATGTACCCACGGCTCGCGCTCTTGTGCGAGTTGCTGTCTGACGACGGAATGATCTTCGTCAGCGTCGATGAAAACGAACATCGACACTTGGCAGTGCTCATGGACGAGCTATTTGGCGAGGGAAACCGACTGGAAACCATTATCTGGAAGAAAAGCTATGGCGGCGGGCAGAAGTCGAAGCACGTTGTAGACCTGCATGAATATGTCGAGGTTTTCGCAAAGCGCATCGCCCGGATTGGGGAGCTTGAATTGCCACCCGATGAAAGGGTCTTGCGGTACTACAAGTACCGTGACGACAACTTTGAACGACGGAGACCGTATCGACTTCAGCCGCTCGCGACGACGAGCATGGACGAGCGATTGAATCTAAGGTATCCGATTTTCTTCGAGGGTGACGAGCTATGGCCGGAAAAACAGTGGCAGTGGGAGAAGGCGCGGACGGCGGCGGCGCTGGATAACAATGAGCTTGTCATTCGCAAGACTCGCGGCAAGTGGAGCGTATCCTACAAACAGTATTTCCGTGATGCCGAGGGAGTCGAACGGACTCGTAAGCCCTATTCAATTGTAGAGGGCGTCTACACGCAGCAAGGAACGAATGAAATCAAATCGATTCTTGGAGATGGAAAGGCGTTCACCTTTCCGAAACCCCGCACGCCAATCCAGCACTTCTTGCAGTTCGCGACACGCAAAGATTCGATCGTGCTTGATTCGTTCGCTGGAAGCGGAACTACCGGCCATGCTGTGTTAGAGATGAACAAACCCGATGGGGGGGAGCCGCCGCTTTGTGCTCGTGGAAATGGATGAGCGCATCGCTGAGCACGTGACGGCCCGGCGCTTGCGGACGGTCATCGACGGCAGACCCTCCCCCGACCCCTCCCTGGAAGGGAGGGGGGTTGCAGGCCGCGGGCCCACGGACCGCCCCCCATTGGGCTCCGCCGACCGCCCCCCAATTGGGCTCCGCCGGCCGTCCCCCGCTCTCCTTCGATACCCTCGCACGGTTCAATCCGTCGTGCATCATCGAGTTCACGGCCACACCCCAGACGGAGCATCGGCCGAACCGGAGCCTGTTCGCCAGCAACGTTCTGACGCATGTTTCCGCCGCCGAGTTGAAGCAGGCTGAGATGATCAAGCTGCCGATCAGGTTGCGGACGCACGCAGATTGGAAGGAGGCAGTCAGCGCGGCGCTGGCGCAGCAGCGCGAACTGGAGGCGGCCGCGCTCGAGGAGGAACGGGAGACAGGGGAGTACATCCGGCCGCTCGTGCTGCTTCAGGCGCAGGCGCGCAGCGCCGAGCGCGAAACTCTGACCGTCGAGGTGGTCAAGCAAGCCTTGATGGACGATTTCCGGATTCCCGAGGAGCAGATCGCCATCGCGACAGGAAGCACGCGGGAGATCGCGGACGTGGATCTGTTCTCGCGCTCGTGTCCGATTCGGTTCATCATTACGGTGCAGGCGCTGAAGGAGGGGTGGGACTGCTCGTTCGCCTACGTGCTGTGTTTGGTGGCGAACATCGGCTCGGCCCGGGCGGTTGAGCAGGTGCTGGGGCGCGTGCTGCGGATGCCCGGGGCGAAGCGCAAGCGGCGGGCGGGCTGGATTCTCGCGTGTGCGGCCGGCGGGCCGGCGGCGTGGCTGGCGGGGTTCGCGGCCGACGCGCCGGGCCGGCCGGGGCAGGCACCCCGAGTGCGGCGAGTGCGGGTACGACCTGACGGGCAACGTGAGCGGGCGGTGTCCGGAGTGCGGGTCGCCCTGCGGGCGGGAGTGGAGGTGAAAGGACGCCCAGCGAGCCGGTTGGTGCGTCAAGGGACGCACCGTACGGCTTTGCGACCTGCCCCCTGCCCCCTCTCACCTGTCACTTGTCACTTGTCACTTTCTATCCCAGCGCCGTCGCCTCGCCCTCCGGCGTCGCCTTCGGCCGCGGCCAGGGCAGGAGCATCGGCGTGCGGCGGCGGTACTGGCGGTAGGGCTCGCCCAGGAAGCGCTCCAGGTCGCGCTCTTCGAACCAGACGCCCACGAAGATGTAGCCGGTCGTCAGCAGGCAGAACAGCAGCCGGCCCCAGGTCATCGTCGGCGCGGCCCAGAAGGCGATCAGGAAGCCCAGCATCAGCGGGTTGCGCACCAGGCGATAAAGAAGCGGCGTCTGGAAGGGCGTGTGCGTGTACTTGCGGCCGCGCAGATGCAGCACCACCTGCCGCAGGCCGAAGAGGTCGAAGTGGTCGATCAGGAAGCTGGCATAGAGCACCAGCCCGAATCCGGCGAAAGAGAGGCCGTAGACGGCCAGCCGGGCCGCCTCGCTTTCCACGCTCCAGATCACGCCCGGAATCGGCCGCCAGAGCAGGAACATCGCCCAGAAGCAGATGCACGTCGCCAGGACGAAGGTGCTCCGCTCGGCGGCCTGCGGGATGTAGCGCGTGATCCACTTCTTGAAGGCCGGGCGGGCCATGATCGTATGCTGCACGGCGAACGCCCCCAGCAGCAGCGAATTGACCAGCACCGCCAGCCAGACGGGGCCGGCCGGGCCGGTGTCGATTGACTTTGGCACGAGCAGATTCTCGACGAAACCGATTGCATAGAGCAGCGTGACGACGAACAGGGCGTAGCAGCTCACGCCGTACAGAAAGACGAACATGGCGCATGTCTCCGATGGCGGCCGGGGGCGCAGCGGCCCGGCGGCCCGAACCTCGTTTGGTTGTTTCCCAGGTATTCAGGCGACAGGCGGGCGCGGAATGCACGGGGGGGAGGCGGGGGCGGGTTCGGTTTGGGGAGTTCAGGGGTCAGGGCGGCCGTTCGGGTAGATGGAATTGCAACGGCTATCCGCACCGGCTGTTAGCCGGTGCCACACTTTCCGCAATTGCGCCGGCCATCTGCACCGGCTATTAGCCGGTGCCACACTTTCCGAGGGACTGGGCACTTGACGAGGGACCGGGCACTTGCCGAGGGACCGGGCACTTGCCGAGGGACCGGGCAGTGACGAGGCGGCTCGCCACGCAGCGTGCGGCCGGCGCAGCACGGCGTGGCTACGGAGCCACGTCGCGGGCGAAACGCCGCCGCTGATACTCCAGGTTGCCGGCGATGTGCCGGTCGTAATAGGTCAGGTCCCAGAGCGCGGCCGTGCCGTTGGCTCCCGCGGCCAGCAGCCGGCGGCCATCGTGCGAGAACGCAACGGTGATCGCATCCCAGCGGTCGAAGCCGTCGAGTGTGACCAGGCATTGGCGGGTCATGATGTCCCAGAGGCGGACGGTTCCGTCGGCCGAGGCACTGGCGACCAGACGCGGATCGGTCGGGTGGCTGGCGACGCCGTAGACGACGGCGCTGTGTCCCTCGAGCCGCAGCCGCTCGGCGCCGGTTTCGGGGTCATGGAGCTGGAGGGCGGCGCCCCACGTTCCGGTGACGACGTACTGCCCGTCGGCGGTCACGGCGAGCGACCACGGCGTGGCCGCCATCAGCACGTCCGCGAGCAGCGCCCCGTTCAGATCGTGGTGGCGGATCGCGTTTCGCCGCGACGTGGTGATCAGTCGGGTCCCGTCGCGGCTGAAGCAGGCCGAGATCAGCTCGCGATTGGACGCGGGGAAGCGGCGGTACATCCGGCCGCTCGCCAGGTCCAGCAGGCCGATGGAGAGATCGCGGTTGGTGACGGCCAGCGTCCGGCCGTCGGGGCTGAGCGCGATGGATTGGCTCGACTGCGCGTTGTGGTCGGGCAGGGCGTAGCGCTGCGAGCCTCCGGCGAGGTTCCAGACGCGCAGTGTGCCGTCTTCAGCGCCGCTGATCAGAGTCGAGCCGTCGGGCGCGAAGTGCACGGCTTTCACGCGGCGCGTGTGGCCGGCGAGGGTCTGGAGCAGCGCGCCGCTGTCGGCGTCGAAAATGCGGATCAGGCCGGACATGTCGCCGGTGGCGACGCGGCGGCCGTCGGGCGAGAAGCTGGCGCAGACGCGGCCGTCGTGGCCGGCGAAGACGCGCCGTTCGCGCTGCGGCGCGAGGTCCCAGATGCGCAGTTCGGGTCCGACGGTGCTCAGGACGCGGGTCGCGCCGGGCGAGATGTCGGAGCAGAGGCTCGGGCTGGCGACGGACCAGAGGCGGCGTGCCTGCTGCACGTCCCACAGGTCGAGCGACCACCAGCCGCTGGCGAACAGATGCTTGCCCGCGTCGACGAACTGAAGCTGGCGGATGGTGCCGTTGGGAGCGCTGAGTGTGGCGAGACGGCGGCCGTCGGTCACGTCCCAGAGATGGATGAGCCGGTCATTCCCGCCGGTGGCCAGGGTCCGGCCGTCGGACGCGAGCGCGACGCGGCTGACGATGCCGTCGTGCGCGCGGACCTCGACCTGCGGTCGTTCCCACGGCGCCGTCCAGATGATCGCCCGGCCGTCGACGCAGCCGAGCGCGGCCAGCCGGCCGTCGGTTGAGATCGCCAGCGCGTTGGTGCGCGGCGGCGAGTCCGACAGGACCGCGAGCCGCGTGGGCTGCCTGTAATCCCAGAGCTCGGCGCCCATGCCGGCGAAGGCCAGCAGAAGCAGGCCGTCGGGGCCGAGCGCGAGCGTGTCGACCCGCCGTTCGAAGCCGCCCAGCGCATAGGCCGACTCGTGCGTCCGCAGATCGTAGATCACGACGCCGCCGTCCGGCGCGAGCGTGGCGGCGTGCCGGCCGTCGGGCGTGAAGCAGAGAACGCGGTTGCCGATGATCGCTTTTCCGGCCCGCAGCTCTCCCAGCGGGCGCATGTCGTCGGCGTTCCAGATCTGGAGCACGCCGTCTTCGGCCTGGGTCAGGACGCGCGCTCCGTCGGGGCTGAAGCGGGCGTCGGTGATGGTCTGGGGGTGAGCGTCGAAGGTCGTCAGGCACGGGTTGCGGGAGAAGTATTCCCAGAGCGCCCAGCGGGTATCGAGCGCGTACGGCGAGCGCAGGTGCTCGCGCCAGAGCAGCTCCTCGCTGAGGGCGAGGTTGCCGGACATGCCCGCCAGGCGGCCGCGCTCGATGTTGTTGGTGCGCAGCTCGGCGGCGAGGCGTTTGGCGGCATCGTCGGCCGAGCGGCGGGCGTCGCGCTCGTTGGTGGCCAGGCGCAGGTTCTCGCGCGCCTGCTGAAAGGCGAGCAGGCCGAAGACGGCGAGCATGAGCATGAAGACCGCGGCCGTGGCGACGCCGAAGCGGTAGCGGCGGAGGGCCTTGCGGAGCAGGTACATGGCCGAATCGCGCTTGGCGTCGATCGGCTCGCCGGCCAGGTAGCGGCGGATGTCGGCGGCGAGGGCGGCGGCGGAGGCGTAGCGGCGCTCGCGGCTCTTGTCGATGGCGCGGGCGACGATGGTCTCGATCTCGCCGCGGAGCGTGCGGTCGATGCTGCCCAGCAGCGGCGGCGACTGCTCGCAGACGATGCGGGCGGCCTCGGGCAGGGAGCGGTTGGCCAGGTCGTGCGGGAGCCGGCCGGCCAGCAGCTCGAAGAGGACGACGCCGATGGCGTAGATGTCGCTGCGGGTGTCGACGTCGTCGGGGTCGGCGGAGATTTGCTCGGGGCTCATGTAGGGCAGTGTGCCGACGATCTGCCCGGTGTGGGTGTGCATCGTGGTGAGGTTCAGGTCCATGCCGACGGCGCGGGCGACGCCGAAGTCGAGAATCTTGGGCTGGGCCGTGAAGCGCGAGAGCGAGGCGGCCAGGGGCGCAGCGCCGGCGGGTGCGGCGTCGCGCGAGCGGGCGTCGGCGTCGGCGTCGTCGATGATGAGGATGTTGCTGGGCTTGAGGTCGCGATGGATGACGCCGCGCTGGTGGGCGTGCTGGAGCGCGTCGCAGACGCGGGCGACCAGTTCGAGCTTCTGCGGGACGTCGAGAGCGCGCGAGCGGGCGTAGTGCGTCAGCGGCTCGCCGCAGACCAGCTCCATCGCGAAGTAGGCCTGGTTGCCGTGGGCGGCGTCGGCCGCGCCGGCCTCGTAGATCTGGGCGATGCCGGGGTGGTGCAGCCGGCCGAGGACGTGGGCCTCGTGCTCGAAGCGCTTCAGCATGCGCTCAGAGGCCAGCCCGCGGCGGATGGCCTTGAGGGCGACGCGGCGGCGCGGGAAGGCCTGCTCGGCTTCGTAGACCGTGCCCATGCCGCCCTCGCCGAGGACGCGGATGATCCGGTACTGACCGGCCAGGACGGGCAGGGCCGGGCCGGCCAGGGGCGGGGCGGGGACGGCGCCGGCCGGCGCGGGCGGGTCGTCCGCCTGCACAACGTGCTCGGCCAGCAGGTGCGCCCCGGCGCCGGGGAGAATCCTCGTCGCCTGGCGGTCATGCGCGAGCATCAGCTCGAGCTCGGCCCGCAGCTCCGGGTCCGTGCCGCAGTGCTGATCCAGAAAAGCGGCCCGCTGCTCGCGCGGAATCTCACAGGCCTGGCCGAACAGCTCCATCACGCGGCGAAAGCGATCGGTCGTCACAGGCTGTGTCCGCTGGTGAGCCCGGCGCTCGCCCGCGAGCGCCTGAACATCCGCTAAGAGAGTCATTGTAGCGGCCGGCGGGGCAATTCATCGGCGGCGGCCGCAGCGGGCTGAGGCTCACGGGCGGCCTTTGCGTGTTCCCGATGACGGGCCCGTACGGGGGGCGGGGCGCGTCCGGACGAGGTGCGCGCTTGATCACCCGCCATCCACTCTGCCCGGCCACGGGCACGCTGCGGCACATCCCGGCCGACGAAGCGCTGATCGGCCGCCTGCGGAGCTCGTTCCAGACGCTGCGGCCGGTGTCGGAGCGGCTGGTGGAAGGCGGGCTGCGGGCGGTGGCGGAGCAGTTCGGCGACGCGGCCGGCGCTGTGTCCGAGCACGCGGCGGCGCTTCGTCGGCTGCTCGTGCAGGTGCTGGAGGAGGTGATTGCGAACCTGCACCGGCCGGAGGTGGCGCAGGCGGCGCTGCGGGCGTTCGGGCGTGAGGCGGCTCGGCGGGGGATGCGGCGGGGGCACTGCCGCGAGCTGGTGGCGGGGCTGATCGCGGGGGTGCGGGGGCTGGAGGGAGTCGGCTGGGACGCGGAGACGGCGGAGGACTGGGTGGATGCGCTTCACCTGATGGGGGCGAGCATGTTGATGGGGGCGGCGGCGCGCGAGTGACAAGTGGCAGGTGAACGGCGACGAAGGTGACAGGTGACAGGCGACAAGTGACGGTCGCCGGCCGGGTGGCATGGGCAAGCGCAGCTTGCCCGTGCTGGGCTGGTGCGCAAATCCCTTCTCGCACCCCCGCGCCGGGTGGAATGGGCAAGTGTTGCACCGGCCAATGGCCGGTGCTGCCCGGTGGGCGGCGCCGTGACCGTCCCCTCCACGCACCAACGAGCGGCCGCGGGTCAGTTTTGCCGCAGGTACGCCAGCAGCTCCACCACGTCGCGGAAGGTCACGACGCAGTCCTGATTGCAGTCGGCCGCCCAGGGGCC
>CAZXUI010000051.1:0-33117 GCA_964643885.1 uncultured Planctomycetales bacterium | reverse complement strand
GGCGGAGCGGCTGAGGCTCTGGGCCTGCGCGCGTAACCTCTTTTCATGTAAAGACCTCCAACCATCGTGCCGGTCGGCCGCTCGGGTTCGGCCGCTCGGGTTCGGCCGGGCGCGACTGGGCGGCTCCCTGTGGCCGGTTCCGCGCTGCGACTTCATTCACCCGCAGATCAACGGATCGTCTCGCTCCGGCGACAGGACGCCGCCGGGCGAGGGTGTGTTTTCGTCAGGTACCTGTTAAGGAAAGGGAGTACAATGTACAGGGACGAAGGTTTCGGGCGTCGATTCGGGCTGTTTGCGGCGTCGGCCGCGGGAATGGCCGCGCAAGGATGTCTGGCTGTGGCGTCGCTGGGATTCGTGTTCATGTCGTCCAGGGCCGCCGCTGCTCCACCGCTGGCGCCGGTCTTCCACGACCCGTTCGTGTTCCCGACGATGCCGGGCGGAGGGCCGAGCGGGCCGTACGGGCTGGCGGTGGCCGACCTGGTTGGCGGGGACGGCCTGCCGGATGTCGCGGTGGTGAACAACATCGGCACGCTCTCCATCCTCCGCAACACGGAAAACTGGGACCCCAACGAACCGGGCGATCGGCTCGTGCACGTTCCGGAGTCACCGCTGCTTCTCTCGGGGATTCCCTGGGATGTTGAAGCGGCTGACATGGACAAGGACGGATACCTCGACTTTGTCGTGAGCTACGGAGCGGGTGACTTTCGCGTCCAGATCGTCCGCTTCAATTCCACAACCGGCCAGTTCGAGCTGGAGACCCCCATCGAGTTGACCGGAAACGTCAACAACACGGCCGGGCTCGAGGTGGCTGACCTCGATCAGGACGGGCGGATGGACATCGTCGTGGCCTGTGAGGCGAGCTTTGGGCAAGGGGCGTCAAAGCCCCGCCTACAGATATGCTGGCAGGAGTCGCCTGGCGCTTTCCTGCAGGACGAGTACGAAATCGGCAACATCACTGGTGCTGGCACCGACATCGCGCTCGGCAAGCTGCAATACGCCACGCCTGCGGGCCGCCTGGACATCGTAATGACGATGGGCATCGGGCTGAGCGGCGCACTGGTGCTGCTGAACGAGGGGAACCGGCAGTTCAACGTCAACCCGCCGCCTAGCTTCGAGCCGTATCAGTCGGTCGTCGTTTCAAGTCCGGCGGCAGCGCTGGGCAAGTTTCGCGCCGACCCGAACACGGTCGATCTCGTGTGCAGCCAGACGCTCGCGTTCAATGGTTGGGTTTACTATAGCCGGCGAACAGATCTGGTATTCGATCCCGATCCGAACAACCACCTAGTGTACCCTCTTCAGGGCTCCAGCCAGCCGTTCGGTATCGATGTCGGCCGAATCAACCCGGACACGAAAAACGACATCGTCTTCGCCCTGCAACGCGGCGACCCGTGCGGTGGAACCCACGGTGGAATTGCAATCGCGGTCGGCAACGGCGACGGAACGTTTGTTCATCCTCCGTACAAGTTCTGCGTCGACAACACACCTGGCGCGACACCGAATCCCTGCTTCGTCAGGATTGCCGACTTGAACCAGGACGGGCTGAATGACATCGTGACCTCCAACCATGTCGGACACTCGATCAGCGTTCTGATCAACAAGTACCCTATTAAGATTCCGCCGCAGTGAGGGCTTAGCTGCGCACTGTCCGCCAATGAGAGTCTGAGGTAGATCGAAACGCCTGAACGGGCAGCCTATCGGTTGCCCGTTCAGGCGTTGGGGAACAGTTGTGAAATTACAGGTAATCTGCGTATACCTTTCCATGATCGGATCGACGGCCATCGCCACTGATTCGCCGGTTGGCCGCACGCGCTACTATGCCGTAAACATTGGCGATCTGCCTGGCGGATCTGTTTGCAGCTTCCCGAGGGCCATCAACGAAGCTGGCGAGGTTGCTGGCCAGTCCTGTTCAGGTCCGAACATCGCCGAGGCACTGATCTGGACGCGGGAAGAGGGCATGCGCGCGCTCGGCTGGCTGCCCGGTGACCGCCCGGGAAGCGATGCCAACGACATCAATAACCTCGGCAACGCCTGCGGCCGTTCCCAAGGCGAAGCCTTCTTCTGGAGCGAAGAGACGGGCTTGGTCGGCCTCGGTCATCTGGGCGGCACCGATAACCCAGGCAGCGCGGCCTTGGGCATGAACGACTTGAACGATGTGGTTGGAAGAGCGGACGCCCCAGTCGGGCGTGTCGCCTTCCTCTGGACCCCGGACGATGGCATGATCGCGCTGGGTAAGTGGGGTGATCCGTTGTTTCCACTGGGCGCGAGGGCCATCAACAACGCCGGCTTTGTGGTCGGACAAATGCAATCTCCGCGCGCTCTCTTCGAGGCGTTCATCTGGGACGCAAAGACCGGACTGTGCGACCTCGGCACGCTCCCCGACGGGCGTATCGCCCTCGACGCCGTCGACATCAACGAGGCCGGCCACGTCTGCGGCTCGCTCGGCGGCGAGGCTTTCCTCTGGACGCCCCAGACCGGCCTGCGCCCGCTCGGTGTGATCCCCGGCCAGTCCGCCTGGACCGCCGCCCGCGGCCTCAACGACGTCGGCCAGGTCGTCGGCGACGCGGAGATCTGGCCGTTCACGCCCTACGCCTGGATCTGGGACGAGCAGCACGGGATTCGCCTGTTGGATGATCTGCTGGCCGCGGGCGTGACCGGCTCGCGCCGCGTGACCAAGGCCGTCGGCATCAACAACGCCGGCCAGATCGCCTGTTATCCGTTCCAGGACACGGCCGAGGCAATCGTGCTGTATCCCTTCATCGTCGGTGACCTGAACTGCGATGGGCTGGTCGACTTCGACGACATCGCCCCGTTGCTGACGATGCACCTGTCGCCGGACCAGTTCGCCGACTGGTTCCCCGAATGCGCCGAGCTGGGCCCCTGGGCGGCCGACTGCAACCAGGACGGGGACGTGACGTTCCGCGACGTGGCGGAATTGCTGGCGTACCTGCGGCAGAATTGACCCGCGGACGTCCGCCGGTGCGGCGACAGACGCGCCGCACGCGGCTCCCGTCTCGAAAGCCGTGCGACCCCGGACACGCGTGTCCGGCGCCGGCTGCGCGCCTGGTCCAAGGGGTGCCCGGTGTCATGGCCACGCGCAGCGTTCCCGTGCATTCCCCCGTCCGGATGCCCCGCGAATTCGCCCGCGTGTAACGGCTCACGGAACCGTCGGCTCCCTCCCTTGACGGAGCGATCCGCCTCATTTGCCCCGCCGAGCCGCCCGCGCCGCGCGGATCGCTGTATAATCGCCGGGTGCCAGGGAGCGCTGCATCCGCTCCACAGCCCTGGCGGGAGTTGAGAAAGTGTCGAGCAAGAACGAACTGCTGAGCCAGCCGATCGAGCACGTCGATATCACCGCGCACAACGTTGTGCCGCTGGTCGAGGCGATGAGCTCGATGGCCTTCACCGCCCGCGACCTGCACCGCGCCGCGACGATCTACGACATGATGCTCCGCGACAAGGACTGCGGCATCATCCTCTGCCTGGCCGGCTCGCTCATCAGCGCCGGGCTCAAGAAAGTCTTCGCCGACCTGGTCCGCAACCGCATGGTCGACGCGATCGTCAGCACCGGCGCCAACCTGGTCGATCAGGACTTCTTCGAGGGGCTGGGCTTCCGCCACTACATCGCGCCGGAGCGCTTCAAGGCCGGCCTGGATGACGACCAGCTCCGCGAGATGCACATCGACCGCATCTACGACACCTTCATCGACGAAGACGAGCTGCGCGTCTGCGACGAGACCACGCAGCGCATCTTCGACGGCCTCGAGACCCGGCCCTACTCGTCGCGCGAGCTGCTGCGCGAGTTCGGCCGCTACCTCGATCAGCACGGCAAGAACCGCGATTCGATCCTGCTGGCCGCCTTCGAGATGGAAGTGCCCGTGTTCGCTCCGGCCTTCAGTGACTGCTCGGCCGGGTTCGGCCTGGTGGCACATATCGCCGCGCGCAACGGCGGCCCGCACTTGAGCTGGGACGGCGGCCGCGATTTCTACGAGCTGACGCAGCTCAAGATCAAGAACCCGACGACCGGGCTGTTCATGGTCGGCGGCGGCGTGCCCAAGAACTTCACGCAGGATGTCGTCGTGGCGGCCGACATCCTCGGCGTCGACGCGCCGATGCACAAGTACGCGATTCAGATCACCGTGGCCGACGTGCGCGACGGCGCCCTGTCGAGCAGCACGCTCAAGGAAGCGTCGAGCTGGGGCAAGGTGGACACGGCCTACGAGCAGATGGTCTACAGCGAGGCCACGCTCGCTACGCCGCTGATCGCCGGATATGCGTATCACAAGGGCGCCTGGAAGAACCGCCAGGCCCGGCGCTTCAATCAGCTCTTTGATACGGCGCCGGTGGCGTGACCGCGCGGCGGCAGGACGAGCGGCGCCAGGATGCGTGGCCGGCGGGCGGGCGAATGCCGGACGACCGGCCGGCCGGCGAGCGACTGCGGGACGACTGGCCGGCGGGTGAGCGAATGCTGGACGATTAGCCGACAGGCGAATCCCCCAGGACGCGTGGCCGCCGGACAAGCGGCCGCACCATACGCGTCCGGCGTTGGTGTGCCTGGAGGACTGGAATGATGGATGCCGGACCTGGGATCACGGATTTGGGATCTCAGATCTCGAATCTCATATCTCGAATCTGAAATCTCAGATCTCAGATCTCAAATCTGAAATCCGCTCCCCGCCGTCGACCGCTCCTCGCGTGCGACGTCCCCCTCAATCCCTTCATCCCCCGCTCCCTACCCCCTCACATCCGTCTCACCCTCCCGAATCGCTCCCATCTGCTCCGCCGCCGACTCGATCAGCGACACGAGCTGTTCCTGCTGATGCTTGGTGATCTTCCGCGCCTTGACGGTCACGGCCATCTGAATCTCGGCCGCCGTCTGGGCGCAATTCGTGCACGCTCCGGTCGATTCCGCGCTCATCCACCGCTCTCCTTTATTGGGCCCGAGACAATCGCTCGGAGTCTCATCGGCTCGCGGGCCGCACGGCACAAGCAGGCTCGCCGGCCGCGCTGCACGAACAAGCTCGCCGGCCGCACCGCACGAACAGGCTCGCCGGCCGCGCCGCACGAGCAGGCTCCCGGCCGGCAGATAAAAAAGGCCGCGGACGGATCGAAACCCGTCCGCGGCCGCGAGAGAAACTCCCAAACAGGCCGTCGCGCGCCTCAGCGGCGACGAATGAGCGTGCCCGCGCCCAGCGCCAGCAGCAGCAGCGAGGCCGGCTCCGGAACCAGGTTGATGTACTGGCCCGAGACGCCGGAAACCACCGTCGTGACGTTTCCGTTCGACGGATCCAGAATGTGGACGCCGCCGCCGTCGGTGAACAGCAGGTTGCCGTTGCCGAGCTCGTACACGCCGCGCTCGGCCGTATCAGCGTAGTAGTTGATGGTGTTGCCCTCGAGATCGAACTCGTAGATTCCCGCCGGCGCCGAGAAGCCTGCGGCCAGGATGTTGCCGACGCCATTGAGCGCGAGCTGCTGCGGGAAGTCGATGCTCGACGCGCCGTCGGAGTTCACGATCGTCTCGATGAAGTTGACGTTGTAGTCGAAGCGGTCGATGTCGTCGCCGGCGATGTTCGAGACCGCGATCGAGTCGCCCAGGTCGAGCACGTCGAACGGATCGCCGACCGGGTTCGAGCCGAGGAACGTCCCGTCCGGCGCGTAGCGCACCAGCGCATCGCCCGGCGCACCGTTGTTGGTCCCCGAGTTCGACACGTACACCGTGCCGTTCGCGTAGGCCATCCCGCGGATGTTGTCCAGCCCGCCGCTGATCGTCGACAAATACGACCCGCTCAGATCGAAGCGGAAGATCGCGTCGCTGATCTGGTCCGAGACCCAGATCTCGTTGCCCACCAGGATCGCGTCCTTCGGCGTCCCGAAGTCGTAGGGCGTGCCGCCGGCATCGACGATGAACGTCTGGTTGATCAGCGACCCGTCGAACGGATCGAACGACATGATCGTGTCGCCCAGCGAGTCCGGAACAACCAGGAACTGGGCCGATGCGGGTGCCGTCAGCAGCGCCGCGGCTGCTGCGGCGCAAACAAGAAACTTGCGCACTGGATTCCTCCTCCTTCGTGCAGATGTGCCGAGCGCGGTTCTGTAATCCAGACGATGGGGGCGCGCTCGCGCGTTTCGATTCAAGTGCTAGTAAAGCACGATCGCCGTCCGCGATCAACTCGAATCCGGAGGGGAATTGAGCCGTCCGATAAGGCCGCCGCCCAGACGCTCCAAGGCCGGTGCGAGCACGCGGCCGCCGCGGCCGCGGCCTACCGGCCCGATGGCTCGACGCGCTCGCCCGCCTGCCGCCCCGTCCGCCGCACCGAACTCAGCGTCGCCTGGAGAGAGTCGACCAGCCGCGCGGTATCCGCTGCACGGCTCGTGGTCGCACTGCGAAGCGACACGGCCCCCGGCCGGCTGTTCTCGGCCAGCACCGGCGCCCGTTCCATCAGCCGCTCGAAGACGGCCTGAAAGCGCGCGATCGCCGCTTCGCTCCGCTCAAGGCTGCGCTGCCGCTCTTCGATCTCCGCCTCGCGCCGCGCCAGCCGCTGCCCGAGCGCGCTAAGCCGCTCGGCCGTCGCTGCCAGCTCCTGCTCGAGCCGCTCGATCTGCTCGCGCTGCTCGCTGAATCCCGTCTGCTGCTGGTCGAGTGCGTTCTCGCGGGCCTCGACGTCCGCCTGCCGCCGGGCCAGAGCGTCCGCCTGCTGCGCGAGCTGCGTGTGCATCTCCGCCAGCTCCGCCTCGCGCTGCTCCAGCTCGCGCAGACGGCCGCCCAGCTCCTGCTCACGCTGCGCGATCCGCTCGATCTCGCCCGCCAGGTCCTGCTCGAAGTCGGCCAGCTTCTCGGCCGCCTGTGCGAACCAGGCGTCCAGCGGCGTCGCTGCGTCTCCGGCGTTTGCGCTCGACATATTCGGCCTCCAAGAGATTCCCGTCCTCCTATCGGACGGCAACCCTTGCGCTCTTGAGCCGCTGGGCCAGCCAGGCGTTGACCTCGCGCACGTACGCCCGCCGCGGGGCCTGCACCGGGGCGACCACGTTGTAGTAGAAGATGTACCAGAGCGCCTCGACCCCGTCCCGCAGGCCGATCTTCTTGCCCTCCTCGTAGGTCCGGCCGTAGTAGGAGATCGGCACCTCGTAGGTCCGCGCCTGCGTCTTGCTCACCATGGCCGTGATCTCGACCTCCATTCCGAATCCGCGGCTGGTGATCGGCATTTTCTGAATCAGCGGCGTGCGAAACGCCTTGTAGCAGGTCTCGATGTCGGTCATGTTGCGGTTGGTCAGCAGGTTCGACAGAAAGGTCAGCAGCTTGTTGGCCAGGTAGTGGTAGAAGTAGAGCACCCGCGCGGCCCGCCGCACGAGAAAGCGGCTTCCGTAGACGACGTCCGCCCGGTCCTCGAGGATCGGCTCGACCACGTGCGGGATCTCCGCCGGGTCGTACTCGAGGTCCGCGTCCTGGATGATCGTCAACGGGCTGGTCACCTCCTGGATTCCGCGCCGCACGGCCGCCGTCTTGCCGCCGTTGCGCGGCTGACGGATCACCCGCACGCGCGGCGATTCGAACCGCTCGGCCAGCTCGGCCGTGCGGTCCTTCGAACAATCGTCGACGACGATGATCTCCCGCACGATCGGCAGCGCGTCGACCCGGCTGAGAATCTCCGTGATCGTGGCCTCTTCGTTGTACGCGGGAATCACGACCGCCAGCACGCGCTCGCTGCCTGCCGATTGCGTCGCCGCGTCATGCCGCTTGCCCAAGATCGCACCTCTCTCTGCCGCACGGGCCTGCCCGGGCCGCAAATGCCGCGTCCGGTTCCGCACCGCCGCGGGCGGGAATTGTCAGCCGCCGCCCGCCCGCGCCGCAAGTCCGCCGGGCTGATAAAAGATGCCGCCTGCGACGGGCGGAGAGGGGCGCCTCCGCGGCGCCATGCGTTATAAGACGACCAGCATCGCGGCAAGTGATTCGTAGGAAAAGAGTTGAAATCAGGACCCGCTCCGGTTACAATTCTCATACAGGTGGGGAACTCTCACCAGCTTCCGTGATCGTCGGCCGCGATAGCGCGGGTGGCAGCGTCACCCATCGCAGACGCCCCGCGCTTCAGCCGTGCCGATTCGCGGCGGGGCGGCCGCGTCGTCGTCCCGGACCGAGTGTTCTCCTGGGGAGGAGTGAGAAGCCATGTTTCGTCGTTCGCTGGCCCCGCGTTTTGCGCTATGCTCAGTACTGCTCGCCGGCGCGTCCGCCGTCGCGTCGGCTCAATCGACCATCGCCACCTTCGCCGATCCGGCGGCCGACGCCTCGACGCCGCTGTTCGACTTCGACGGCTCGACGCTCACCGGCGGATGGAGCTCGACCGGCCTGACGCTTCTCACGCCCGCATCGCCCCTGCCCGACTTCGACGACGTCACCTTCTCGATGACGCCGCTGACGGCGTCGGGCGCCGCTCCGTTCTACTCGCTCGGCGGCGGCGCGATCGAGTTCTTCGACGGCGTCGATCTGCTGATGCGGATCGAGTTCGACGGCGGCACGCTCGCGGCGCCCTTCGGCTTCGGCTCGAGCGAGTTCGCCAGCCAGAACGTCGTCTTCTCCGGGCCGATCGTTCCGCCCGGCCTGTCGGGCGAGGCGTTCGCCTTCAGCTTCGCCAACCCGGTCGGCTCGCCCAGCGACTTCACCGTCACGGCGTCGTTTACGTCGTCGGCGATTCCCGAGCCGGCCTCGATGCTGCTGGTTCTGCTCGGCGTGCCGATGGCCATCCGGCGTCGCCGCTAGAAGCCGGCGGAGCAACGACTCATCGTGCGGGCCGCCGTTCCGCGGCTACGGCGGCCCGCGCTCACTCAGGTGATTGCCGATCCGGCTGCCGGCCCTCCGTGTATTCGAACTGCCCCGACTCCACGCTCCAGTCGTTACCGAAGAACCCCGCCGCCCGCACAGCCGAGGCCCCCAGGCGCAGTGCGTCGCTGCTGAATATCACGCAATCCGGGTAGCCGACCCCCGAGACGAAGTAGGGCAGCCGTTCCGTCGAACGCAGCCCCGCCGGCCCCGTTCCCGCGACGACGCCGATCAGGGCTTCGTCGCTGTCCGCGCGCGGGTACACAAACAGCACGCCCAGATCGTCTCCGGCCAGCTCGCGTTCGCCCAGCCGCACGCGACCGGCCGCGACCCGAATCGGGCAATCATCCAGCACCTTCGCCCAGGCTGCGTTCATCCCCGCGTGCCCGTAGAGAATGACGTTGCGGTCCGGCTCGCCGGCCGCGTCGAAGTCCGTATCCGCGACCACCTCCACCGCCCCGTTTCCGCGATACCAGAACGTCTCGGCGTCATAGCGTGCCTTCGCGGCCGCCCAGGCCGCCTCGTCGGGCGTGCCGCCCGTGCCGTAGACGAAGATCATGCGGTTGGCGAATGCCTGCTTGAATGGACCGCCGCGGTGCGGGCTTTTCTGACGGGCTGGCGGCGCAGCGGCGATCCGCCAGGCCTCGCCGTCGCGCCGCAGCCACAGTGTGTCGCCGGCCGGCCACACCTCCGCGCCGAGCTTCTGCCCGTCCAGCTCGACGCTCAGCGGACCGCGGCCGGCGACGCCGACCAGGCTCAGGGCGAGGCTCGCCACGTTCTCCGTCGTGCCCGCGAACCGCCGCGCGTGCGGATCGAGCCGCAGCTCCACCCGGCTCGGCCGGCACGCCTCGGTCTGCTGCGCGATCGTCGCCCAGTCGCACCGTGCCGAAACGGCCGGGTTGGCCGTGCTGAAGCGCACGTGGCGAACAGCCGTGGCCGGCGGGCGGGCGCAGCGGGCGAAGAAGTCCATCATCGGGGCCCAGTCGACGCAGCAGGCGCCGGGCTCGTCGGATGCATCCCACCAATGCCCCGCGCCCGGCTGCTCGTGATACTCGACTCGCCGGTGGAAGGCCGCAAGCTGCTCCTTCATCTGCCTCGCCTGGTCGACCGGCACGTTGTCGTCCGCGTCGCCGTGCAGGATGTAGATTCCGAGCGGCGCCAGGTTGTGTTGCAGAGAGAGCGTATCGCTCGGCGCCACCGCTCGCCGCAGAAGCTGTTCGACCGGGCTCGCGTTCTCGAACGGCTCCGCACCCGCATAGGACCAGAAGCTGATCCAGCCGGCGCTCGGGCCGATCGCCGCGAAGCGGTCCGGGAAGGTCACGCCGAGGTGCCACGTGCCGTGGCCGCCCATCGAGTGGCCGGTCAGGTAGATGCGGGCCGGGTCGTGCGGCAGCGACCCGGCCGCGTGCTCGAGCACTTCCAGTGCGTCGAGCCGGCCCCAGTCTTCCCAGTCGAAACCGAATGGGCGGCGATTTGTGGGCGCGACGACGTGTGCCCAGCGCTTGGCGGCGTAGGCTGCCGCCTGGCCGCGGGCCTCGACGCTCGCCCCATGCAGCGACAGGATGATCGCGGGCGGCGGGTCGCCGGCGGCCGGGCGGGCGGGCAGCACCGCGTAGTACTGGACGCTGCCGTCGATGTCGCTGATGAACGTGCGGCTGTGAAGGTCGTCGGGCCGGCGGATGTTGAGCGTCACGCCGCACGTCGCCAGCGGCTGCGATTCGTCCGCGCCGCGCAGCTCCAGATGAATCAGGCGCTGCCCGGCGTCGTCCGGCGGCGGGCCGGCCACGCGGAAGGCGACTTTGCGGGCACTCAGCGGCGGCAGGGGGGTGACGCGGACCGTCATGGTCGAGCCGCCCTCGCAGCGGCTGGCGAGCGAGAGATCGCGGAGCGTGCGCGTCGTCGCGTTCGTCAGGAAGACCGCGCCCCATGCATCGACGGGCTCGCCGACGAGCAGATCGGGCAGCGTCGCGTCGTGCGGCTCGAGCATCACCGGCGCCGCGGGCGGTACCAGCTCGATCCGCATCCGCCCCCGGCCGGCGGCCGCGAGTACCTGATTCGCGCCCTTTCGCAGCCCGACCGGCAGGCGGATCAGCCCGTTCTGATAGGGGTCGCCGGCCCGCGGCTGGCCGTTGACGTAGACCGTGGTCGGGCCGGTTGCGTGGAGAATGGCGACTCGCTCGCGGTCGCTCTCGACCTGCCAAGCCGCGTAGCCGCCGCGAAGCTCGTCGTGCTGGAGCCAGCCGTTCTCGTCCGCCTGGGCCGCCTGCCACGTCCGCTTCGAGCCGTCAGCCAGCTCGATTTCCTCGCCGGCGGCGATCCGGCCGAGTGTGCCGTCAGCGAGCCGGGCGGCGATTCCGTCGGTCGGGAAGGGCGTGCGGCCGGCGCGGCCGACCCGGCCGATGACGAGGGCATCGCGGAGGAGGATCCGCCGGGCCGCGTCGGCCGGCTGGGTGCTCGATTGCTGCGGCGGGGCTGGCGGTGGCGATCCGGCCGCCGTTGGAATGGCCGCGGGAAGGGCGGCGGTGAGGGCGGTCAGCAGCAGGGCGGCCGGGCGGGTGTTGCGGAGCATCGTGTTTCGGGTCCTTTCCGGGGGGGTGTTCGTGGAGGGCAGTTATATCGCGGCTGGGCCGGTGCGTCAGCGGCGGGACGGGAGTGCCCTGGGACCGCGGCTCGGCGGCCGGCTCCTGCTGCGGCGGACTCGACGAACGAACGTGCCCTTGAGGTGCGCGGCCCCGTCAGTCGGTGCAGCCGAACTCGGCCAGCGGGTCGACGATGTCCTGAAAGTCGTAGCTGGTGCCGTAATCGGCGAGCAGAGCAGTCAGGTCGGCGAAGTCCGTGTCGCAGTCGGCGTCGAGGTCCCAGTCGCAGGGGCAGAGGTCGCCGGCGACCCACGTGGCCATCATGGCGCCCGCTGGATCCGGACAGACGGTGAAGTACTGGTAGCACTCAGTGGGTGCCTGGTGGAATCCATTTATTGGGTAGTCATCGTCCCATTGCCACACGTTTTGTGTCCCGGGCCGATCGTCCCAGGCGCCGCCGATATTCTCCGCATCACCGGTTCCCCAGATCATCATCCGTGTGCCGCCCTCAACCGTATCGTCCAGGACGCCGTCGACCGTCGGGTCAATCGCGTAGGTCCCCAAGATGACGTGGTAGACGCCGATGCGGTCGGTCGGGATCGGCACGGAGATACCCAGGCCGGTCGAGGTGTTCTCCACGATTGCGTACCAGTACTGACAGGGCCTCGGATTGCCCGTCACTGGGCCGAAATCGATCAGTACGCCGCCGAGAAAGCTCGGGTCGTCGCGCGGCACGGACGTGTCGCACTCGCGGTCATTGTCGGCGATGGCGTTGCTGTCGAGCGTGGCGACGATCAGGAGGCAGTTGCGGTCGACGTTCGCCGGCCCGCCCCAGCACCAGCCGAACATTCGATCATTGACGTCGCGCCCCTCGGTCCCTTCGATCGCCGTCATGTCGTTGGCGACGAAGGGATTGTCGTACGTGATACCGAAGAACTAGCGATTGCCGGAGGGATCTTCCGGCTCACCGAGGCCGCACAAGCCGAATCCGATCGGCGCGCCGACGATCCCGCTCACGCTGCCGTCGACGTCCGGTTCGGCGCAGTCGAACACGAGCGTGTCGCTCAGCAGGTCGCGCGATTGGACATAGTCGATCCACGGGCCGATCGAGCCGTCGCGATAAACCTGGGCCACCCGCAGCGGAAACACCTGGACGCCGGGGATGGCTGAGAGCTCTCTTGCCGGTGCGGCCGACGCGGCCACGACAGCGACCGCCATGCCGACTACGAATCGTTTCAGACGGGCTCTCCGATCGATATGTGAGCCTCGCGGACGCTTTCGCACCGCGCGGGCTGCGTCCCGGAGGTGCTCTCTCAAACGCCCCCGTGGCCGCCCTGGCCGGCCGGGAGCGGACTCGGCGCTTCGGCCGGCTTCGGTGGAGCCGTCCGGGGCAGGTGACCCGGTCCGTTTCCGGAAGCACTTGAACTCCGGCCCACCGCCCGAGGCGCGCAGTCCGGGGTTCGCGCTACCGGTCGCTGACTACGAGCAGCCGTAGCTGCCGAGGAATGCGATGAGGTCCTGGAACCAGTAGATGCTGCCGTAGCCGGCCAGCAGGATGACAAGGTCGTCGAAGTCCGTGTCACTGTCGCCGTCGAGGTCCCATATGCAGCCGTCGTTGACCGGCTCCCACACCGCCAGCATCGCGCCGAGCGGGTCGGGGCAGACCTTGAATCCGTAGTCGCGGCACTCCTCAGGCGCCTGGTGGAAGCCGTCGCTCAGAAAGCGGTCCTCCCAGTGCCACTCGTTGTTCGTTCCCGGCCGATCGTCCGCGACGCCGCCAATCGCCTCCGCGTCGCCGGTCCCCCACAGCATCATCTGCGTGCCGCCCTCGGCCGTCACGTCCAGGACGCCGTCGATCTGAGGGTCGGTCGTGTACGTGCCGATCCAGCACTGATACGCACCCACGCGGTCCATCGGAATCTGGATGGCGACGCCCAAGCCCGTCGACATGTCCTCGATCACTTCGTACCAGTAGTGGCCGGGATTGCCGGTGAGCGGGCCGAAATCGACCAGGATGCCCCCGAGCAGGCTCGGGTCGTCGCGCTGGATCGGCGTGTCGCACTCGCCCGTATTGTCGGCGATGGCGTTGCTGTCGAAGAAGGAGATCTCGACGAAGCAGTTTCGATCGACCCCGGCCGGTCCGCCCCACCACCAGGCGAAGGCCAGGTCGTTGATGTACGTGCCATCCGAGTTCTCAGCGACCGTCATATCGTTGGTGGCGAACGGGTTATTGGCGGTCGTTCCGAAAAACCAGCGCTCCCCCCACGCGTCCTCCGGCTCGCCCAGCCCGCAGGTGTAGTACCCGATCGGTGCTCCCACCTCCCCACTCACAGCGCCGATCAAGTCCGGCTCGTAGCAGTCGAACACGATTGTGTCGCCCAGCAGGTCGCGCGAGGGTGCGTAGTCGATCCAGGGGCCATACGAGCCATCCGCGCGGATTTCCGCCACGCGGATGCAGAGAGCTCGCGAGCCTGGCGCGGTTTGAAGGGGTTGCGCAGATACGCCCGATGCGACCATCAGGGCCGCCGCGCCACCGCTGAAGAACCAATTCATGTGCGGTCTCCTCGCTCTGATCCGCGGAAAGCCGCCGCCCGTGCCGGCTCGAGTCGGCATGCTCGAATTGTAAACGACCTGCGGCGGCGGATGCAACGCGAGACTGTGGCGGTGGAGCTGACGGCGCCCGCCCGTTCGCGCGCCAGCGGCGTGCGGGACGGGGAGGGGGCTGGTGGGAGCGCGGCGGAGCGAGAAATCAGCAGAGCGGGAAATAGACAGGGCCACCCTGGCGAGGTGGCCCTGTCCGTGTTTGGAAGCACTTGGGCTTTGCGCCAAGCCCAAGGTCCGGTGTTCAGGCTACCGGCGAATGACTAGGGCGTGCAGCCGTAGTCGCCGAGCAGCCCAACGAGATCCGAGAAGTCGTACGTGGTGCCGTAACCGGCGAGCAGCGTGACCAGGTCGTTGAAGTCCGTGTCACCGTCGCCGTCGAGGTCCCACGCGCAGCCGCCGCCACCACCGGCGACCCACAGGGCCAGCATCGAGCCGAGCGGATCGGGGCAGACGCCGAAGGCGTAGTTGTAGCACTCATCCGGGGCCTGGTGGGTGCCGTCGATGACGAAGTCATCGTCCCACTGCCACTCGTTCTGGTCACCGGGGCGAACGTCCGCAACGCCGCCGATGGCCTCATCGGCGCCCGAACCCCACAGCATGGGCTGCGTGCCGCCCTCGACCGTGTCATCGAGCACGCCGTCGGTGGTCGGATCGGTCGTGTACGTACCGAGAATGACGTGGTAGGCACCGATGAGATCGGCCGGAATCGGGACGGAGATGCCGAAGCCGGTCGAGAGGTCCTCGACCGTCGTGTACCAGTAGTGGCCCGGGTTGCCCGTCAGCGGGCCGAAGTCCAGGATGACGCCGCCCAGAAAGCTGGGATCACCCTGCTGGACCGGCGTGTCACACAGACCGGTGTTGTCGTTGATCGCATTGCTGTCGTGCGTCGAAATGACGATGAAGCAGTTGCGATCCACGAGCGCCGGGCCGCCCCAGTGCCAGCCGAGCATCATGTCATTGGCGTCCGAACCACCGCCCGAGTCGGCGGTCATGTCATTGGCCGCGAACGGGTTGTCGTACGTCGTGCCGAAGTACCAGCGATTGCCGGCCGGGTCCTCGGGCTCGCCGAGGCCGCACGAATTGAAGCCGATCGGCGCGCCGACCACGCCGCTGACGCTGCCGTCCGTGTCCGGCTCGGCGTTGTCGAACACGAGCGTGTCGCTGAGGATGTCACGCGACTGCGTGTACTCAATCCACGGCCCGAACGAACCATCCGCGTAAACCTGAGCGATGCGGACCGGCAGCACCTTGACGCCGTCGACCGCCTGGAGTTCCTTCGCCGACGCCGCGGAGGCAGTCAGCGCAACGGCTCCCAAACACACAAGAAACTTCCTCATCTGCGTTCTCCTGTTAGAGACATGGACTCAACGCACCGACACGATCGGTGTCAACAAACACCCTGCTGGAGGTGCAGCTTCCGGCTGCACGCCCGGAACAACTTGGACCCGGCCAGCAGTTCAGGCCGGGTGCCCGCGCGTACTTGCCGAAGCAGCGGTGAGCCGACCGTGCCTCACGTACCTCTTAACGGCCCTCACAATGACTCGTTCAAAAGACCTGAGTGAACGATATGTCCACCGCACATTATGCGCGACCCGGCGAAAGATTGCAACGGGTTTTTTGACGACTTTTCGGCCGAGGTCAGAATTCATAGGCTGCCCCGCCCTGAACCGGCCGGCCGGCCGGCTCCAGGGCCGCACGCTCCCCCGCGGACACCCGGCGCCAGCCCGGCAACCATCGAGTCGGAAGCGGTTTCGAGCCGTCTCGCAACGGTTTCGATGACGATTGTAGCAGTACGGCTACGAATGTAGTCGTCCTAGGGTGACTACAAGTGTAGTCGGCGAACCAGAGGACATTTGTCGCAGCAGTTTGAACCTGACCGGCCGCATTCCTGGCCGACATCGGCCAGCCCGTCCCCACCGGAGATCGATCCCGTGGCCCCGACATGAAACGAGCGGCACCCGGCCGACTCGCCAGGTGCCGCTCCGAGACCCGTCTCAATTCAACCGTTGACGGAACGTCGTCCGCCGCCGCCGGCCAGCGCCCCCTCGGCCGGCCGAGCAGCCCAGCTCAGCCCGCGCTGACCCGTGCGTCGAGCAGCGCCTTGAAATCCTTCTTCGGGCGGGCGCCGACGATCCGCTCTACGGCCCGCCCGCCCTCGTACAGTACCACCGTGGGGATGTTCATCACGTTGAACTTCGAGGCCAGGTTCGCGGCCTTGTCGATGTCGACCTTGCCGACCTTGACCTTGCCGGCGTATTCGTCAGCCAGCTCCTCGATGGTCGGAGCGAGCAACTGGCACGGGCCGCACCACTCCGCCCAGAAATCCACCAGCACGGGCACGTCCGACTGGAGCACCTCCTGGTCAAAGTTCGACTCGTCAAGCGTCAGGATGTTCGCACCCGCCATTGATTCCTCCTTGCGCGTCCGGCGCCCCATCTCCACTTTAGAACGCGGTCCGCAGATGGTATGATCCGATACAGGCCGAGTCAAACCGCCGTAAACGGCATACAGACGCGCTGCTTACGGCAATACGGCCGGCCCGGCGCCGTTCGGCTGGTCGACGGGGACGTGTGCCGGCGACGGTCAGCCCCGCGGATGCTCCCGGCCGGAGTTCGCACCATGCCAGGCTCTCGCTTCGCAGTGGCGGCTGTCGTCCTCCTGAGCTTCGCCATCGGTGTACGGGCCGACCCCGGCCGGGCGTCGCTTCTTCCGCTGGATGCAGAGGATTGGTCCCCGGAGATGGCGGCTCACCTTCTGCGGCGGGCGGCGTTCGGGGGCAATCCGGACCAGGTGCGCAAGTTCCACGAGATGGGGCTCGACGCCGCGGTCGACTGGCTGGTCGACTTTCAGGACATCCCGTATCAGCCGCCTCCGCCGCCGGTCGACCCCCTGGTGCTCGAGCCGCCGGACCGGGCCGAGCTGCGGGCGCTCTCGCCCGAGGAGCGGCAGCGCTATCAGCAGCAGCAGCGGCGAGCCCATCGTCAGACGCTCGAGGAGGTGCGCCTCTGGTGGATCGAGCGCATGATCGAATCCCCCCGCCCGCTCGAGGAGCGGATGACGCTCTTCTGGCACGGCCATTTCACCAGCGGCATGCGCGAGGTCCGCAACGGCCAGTTCATGAAGGAGCAGAACGAGCTGCTCCGCCGCCGGGCGCTGGGCAACTTCCGCGATCTGGTGCTCGATGTCAGCCGCGACCGCGCGATGCTGACCTATCTCGACGGCAACCGCAACCGCAAGGCCCAGCCCAACGAAAACTACGCCCGCGAGCTGCTGGAACTCTTCACGCTCGGACTCGGCAACTACAGCGAGGCCGACATCAAGGCGGCCGCGCGGGCCTTTACCGGCTGGACCTATAACCGTGACGGGTTCGTCTTCCTGAGGCGCGAGCACGACTTCGGCCGCAAGCAATTCCTGGGCAAGAGCGGGCCCTTCGACGGAGCCGACATCGTCGACATTATTCTCGAGCAGCAGGCCTGCTCACGGTTCCTTGCGACGAAGCTCCTGCAACAGTTCTGCCGGCCGGACCCGCCCAAAGCGCTGATCGAGGCGCTGGCCAGGGAGATCCGCGACAATAAGTACGAGATGCGGCCGGTCATGCGCACGCTGCTCAAGAGCCAGGCGTTCTACCATCCCGAGTCGCGCGGGTCGCTGGTCAAGAGCCCGGTGGAGCTGGTCGTCGGCACCGCACGCATGCTCGGCGTGTCGGTCGGTGATCTTCAGTCGGCCAGCCGCGCGATGATCGCGATGGGGCAGGAACTGATGCAGCCGCCGAACGTGAAGGGCTGGGACGGCGGCGAAAAGTGGATCAACACGGCCACGCTGTTCACGCGCTACAACGTCGTCGGCGGGCTGATCTACGGCGACCCGCGGGCGGCGCGGCGCGACGCGGCCGCGATGCGGCCGATGACCGAAGCGCCCGAGAATGACGAGGTCGCCTCGGTCGGGGGCACATCGATGGTCGTCGACGACCCGTCGATGCAGATGATGGGGCAGTCGCCTTCGCCGGCCTCGCGGCTGCGCGGCCGGCCGATCCCGCCGCTGGAGGTCATGCGCTTCGTCCGCGAGCAGGAATTGACGACGGCCGAGCAGATCGTCGACTTTTTCAGCCGGCACCTGCTGGCGACGCCGCTGGCCTCGTCGAAGCGGGAGCAGCTCGTAAGCTACCTGATCGGAGAGGACGGAGGCTTTTCGATCGAGGATTCGGGCGTAGAGCGGCGGATCGCGACGACGCTGCATCTGCTTTGCAGCACGCCGGAATTTCAGTTGCATTGACGGGCGGGTGGCACGGACAAGCGCCGCTTGCCCGGGAGTGGGGAAACAAGCGGGCGGCATGGGCAAGTGCGGTTTGCCCGTGATCATCTGGGGCCGCTGATTGGAAAGGAAGCAAGAGTCATGAGCGAGCAAGTGTTCTTCACCACGCGGCGCGAGTTCCTCAGCGGCGGCATCACTTTCCTGAGCGTCGCCTCCACGCTGCCCGTATTCCTCGGCCAGACCGTCTCCGCGCTGGCGCAGGACAAGCCGGCCGGCCGGCGCCGCGATGACAGCGAGCGGATTCTGGTCGTCATTCAGCTCGCCGGCGGCAACGACGGGCTGAACACAGTCATCCCGGTCGAGATGGACGCCTACTACAAGAACCGCCCGCGGCTGGCCCTCCCCAAGAAGGACGCGCTGCCGCTGGAAAATGGCGTCGCCCTGCACCCGGCCGCGACCGGCCTGAAGGAGCTTTTCGACGACGGCAAGATGGCCGTCATTCAGGGCGTCGGCTATCCGAACCCGAACCGCAGCCACTTCATGAGCATGGACATCTGGCACACGGCTGACCCGAACCTCAAGTCGCACGAGGGCTGGATCGGGCGCTACTTCGATGCGTGCTGCTCCGGCTCGGACCCCGGGCCGGAGCCGATCCAGGGCATCGCCCTGATGGGCGAGGCGCCGCTGGCGATGCAGGGCGATTCGTTCATGCCGCTGGCGTTCCAGGAGCCGGGGGCGCTCGCCTGGCGCGGGGCGGAGCGCGACGAAGCGGCCGGCGAGGTCTTCCGCAAGCTCAATAACATCGACGGCGATTTCCCCACGACCGGGCACGAGCTGGCGGCGTACCTCCAGCGGGCGGCGCTCAAGGCGCAGGTCGGCGCGGATGAGATCCGCAAGGCGGCCGGGGCGAGCGTGCGCGGGCGTCGCGGCCGCGGCCCGCGGGGCGGCGGGCTGGGCGGCTCGCTTCAGCTCGTCGCGAGGATGATCGCGGCCGACCTGCCGACGCGGGTGTATTACGTGTCGATGGGCGGCTTCGATACGCACACCGGCCAGGCGGGGCGGCACCGCCAGCTTATGCAACAGTTGGGCGAGGCGGTGCAGGATTTCGTCGAGACACTGGCCGAGGACAAGCTGCTTGATCGCGTGCTGGTGATGTGCTTCAGCGAGTTCGGCCGCCGCGTGCAGGAGAACGCCAGCGGCGGGACGGACCACGGCGAGGCGGCGCCGATGTTCCTGTTCGGCAGCAGGCTGCGGCCGGGCGTGCACGAAAAGCACCCGAGCCTGGAGCAGTTGCACCGCGGCGACCTGGCCTTCGGCGTGGATTTCCGCCGCGTCTATGCGACCGTCCTGCGCGACTGGCTGAAGATGAGCCCGGCGAAGGTGCTGGGGGGTGGGCAGAATCCGCTTGCATTGATCAAGGCGTGAGGCGGAGAGGATCGCGCGCTGGCCGGCGGTGCGGCCGCTGGGGTTGCGCAGCGGCGCAAGGTAAGCGGGAATACAGCGGAAAAAAGCTTGCCTCCGCCGCCCAAGGACCGGTTACCTGCCCGAATAGGGGGTTCATGTCGGCCGGGGTGTCGCTGGGACGAGCGCCGCAGGGAGGTGAGCGGCCGGCAAGTCGAGCATCACGTACCGCGTTCACTTCGACAATCCCGGCCCATATGGGAACGGCGAACTCGTTTCGGGGAGTGTCTGGATCGACTGAAGGGCGCCCTCGCTGGGTGGTACGGGCGCCCTCGCTGGGTGGTACGGGCGTCTCGCCCGTACGCAATGACTCGGGCTTCGCGCCTTGGGGAGCGCGCGTGTCCCGCTCGAGAGATCCGCGCGGCGACCATGGCTGCGATCCGCGCCGCGACCGTAAGGGAGCGGGCTGGGGGCGGGGCGCTGCCCGCGCAAGCGCCGGCAGACATACACCTATCATGTGCGCGCCGTGTATTGGCTAAGGAGAGTGTGCTCTGACGCGTGGACGCGGGGGCGGTTGCACCCTTCGTCCGCTCCCTCACGGTCGCGGCTCGGAGCCCACACGTGGTCGCGGCTCGGAGCCTACATGCGGTCGCGGCTCGATGCGATCCGAAGTTCGCCGGGAGGGCTCGCGCCGTTCGTACCGAACAACCACGCGCACCCTCGGGCGACCTTGCGAGCCATGAATGCGGCTCGCGCAGCGATCCACCCGGAACCTTCGCAGCGGCCTGCCACTCACTCGCCACCCCTCACCACCATCTTGCCCACCCCCAGCTCCACCTCCCGCCCATCCGGCAGCCGCGCCACCGCCTCCACACCCGCCGGAATCTCCGTCGTCAACACAAACTCGCCGCCCTCACGCCGCCAGTCGCTCACGATCCGCCCGGCCGGGCTCTCGAACACCGCCCGCGCGGCCGTCAGCGGCCCCGGCTGCGGCGAGATCAGCACCTGCCGCCAGCCCACGCTTCCCGGCCGCTGCCGAATCCCCGCCACATACGCAAAGTGCCACTCCATCAGTTGCCCCAGCATGAAATGGTTCATGCTGTTGCCCGTCCCCGGCTTTGCGTCCCAACTCTCAGGCAACGTCGTCAGCCCGCTCTTGACCATGTATCCATAGCTGCCGCGCTCCGTCCGCGCATAAACCTTGTGCAGCACGTCGCCCCGCCCGGCCTCCGCCAGCGCCCGGATCAGGAACACGTGCAATACCTCGCCTGTCGTCTGCTGCCAGCCGCGCTGCTCCAGGTCCGCGACGATCGCGTGCACGGCCGCCGAGCGCTGCTCCTCCGGCACCAGCCCGACGCACAGCGCCGTCGCGTTGGCCGCCTGGCAGGAGCCGTAGTTGCGAACCGTCGCGCTGGTTGCGTCCCAGAAATGCCGCAGAAAGTCCGCCCGCACCTGCTCAAACATCGCGCGGTATCGCGCCTCATCCTCCGTCCGCCCCAGCACCTCCGCCGCCCGGGCCAGCGTCTGCGCGCCGAGCGCCCAGACGGCCGTGGCGCTCACCTCGCTCGGCGTCCAGCGCGACGGCCCGTCCCCCTTGCCATGCCCGAAGTCATACCAGTCCCCCAGGTTGCTGCGGATTACGCCGTCCTTCGCCTGACCCGCGAGATACTGCACGTAGCGCTTCATGCTCTCGTAGCTCTCCGCCAGCGCTTCGCGGTCGCCATACCACTCGTACAGGTGCCACGGCACGAGCACGCCGGCGATGCCCCATTCCGGCGCCTCGTTCCAGAATCCGTGCGGCGGCACGCCCACCAGGTAGTTCGGACAGTTCGTCGGAATATGTCCGTCCGGCAATTGCGTATCGCGCACGTCGCGCAGGACCTTGCGGTACCACGCCCGCACGTCGAAGCGGTAGCTGATCGCCCGGGCCATGTGCCAGTTCTCTTCCTGCCAGCCGTTTTTCTCGCGATGCGGGCAGTCCGTCGCCACGTGGCTCATGTTCGAGCGGATCGACCAGTCGATCAGCCGATGCGCCCCGTTCTGAAGCTCGCTCGAGCAGGCGAACTCGCCCACCTCGCGGTTCGCCGCCCGCGTGTGCACGAGCACCAGCTCGCGCAGCACAGGCAGCCCACGCGGATTCGGCCGGCCGGCCGGCACCGCCCCCGTGACCTCCACATACTGGCAGCCCACGTAGCAGAAGAGCGTCTGATGCGTCTCCGGCCCGCCGCCGCGGAGCACGTAGTCGTGCCAGATGTCATTGCCCGTGCCCCACGTGTACGTGAACCGCACGCGGCCGCCCGCGTCCATGTACTCGCACGGCTTGAAGCGCACCCGCGCCCCGGCCGGCCCCTCCAGCGTGAACCGCAGCAGCGCCGAGCAATTCTGGGCAAACACGTATGTGTAGACGCCCTCCGCCGGCTCGCGAATCTCGACCGGCTCGAACGTCTCGAACGCGCGGATGCCCGGCGATCGCAGCGGCTTCAGCGTCGCGGCCGGCGGCTCCACGACCCGCGCCGCCCGCCACGGAACACCACTGTCGTCAAAGCCCGGCTCGTCCCATCCCGGCGGCTCGCGGGTCGCGTCGAAATCCTCGCCCGCGTAGATGTGCGAGAACGTCAGCGGGCCGTCGGCCCACTTCCAGGCCGAGCCCGTCGCCACCACCTGTTCGCGGCCGTCGGCCGTCGTGATCCGCGCCTCCAGCCAGAGCAGAAACGGCCGGCCGGCGGAAAAGTCCGGCATCGCGTCGGTCTTCACGAACCGCCCGGGATCATTGGCCGGCTCGACCCGCCAGAAGGAGTTGCCCAGCAGAACGCCGAACACATTTCGGCCCGGCCGGATCAGCTCCGTCGCGTCGAACTCCTGCCAGAAGAGCGTCTTGTCGTATTGCGACCAGGCCTGGTTGATGAGCGTATCGCCGACGACCCGGCCGTTCAGTCGCAGCTCGTAGTGTCCCAGGCCGATGACCCGCACCGTCGCCTTCGTCGACTCGCCGACGACCTCGAACTCGCGCCGCAGGATCGGGCATGGCCGGGGGCGCTCGAACGCGGCCGCTGAAAGCCCCCACGGGCTTGCGCCGGCCGGTCCGAGCACGGTCACAGGGACCGTATCGTCCGGCCCGGGTGCGGCCGGCCAGCCGTCCCACTCCGCGGCCGCCCCGCGCCACGATGCGTCGGTGCAGATCGAGAATTCGCGGCCGTCGGCTGGCGTTGCGACGAGCAATGCGATCACGCCGGCGGGGTTCTGTGCGGTGCCTTCGCCGTTCTCCGCCCAAATGGTGATCGTGTTCCGGCCCGCGCGCAGCTTCGCGTCCGCCCAGGCGACATGCGACCAGTCCTCGCTTCGTAGCACCTCGGCGCCGTTGAGATAGGCGACGGCGCGATTATCGGCCGCCAGAGCGAGCCGCGCGGTTTGCTCGGCCGCCGCGGCCGGCACGTCGAACGTTCGCGCCATCCAGACCGGCCCGACGGCCGCGGTCGACGTGGTAGGGGGGATGTCGCCCGAGGCGACCCAGACCCACTGCGGGCGGGCGGTGGTGGTGTCGCGATCGACGGCCGGCTCGATCCACTGAGGCGGCTGGCCGGCGAGGGCGAGAAGCGACGACGTGTGCGTGAGGAGGACGCCGAAGAGCGGCTTGGGAAGCGGCCAGGGACGATGCGACATGGAGCAGTACTCCGACGCGGGTGTGATTTCCTTCGCCGAGCGGCGGGCGTGTTGCTACTGTACCGCGGCGGCCGCGCCGCGGCAGGCCGGTCCGGCGCATTGGTGTGGACAGGCAAGGTGATCCGGCGAAGCAGGGGGTCGCCGCCGCCCGGCCCGGATGAATCCGGGTGGTACGGGCGTCTCGCCCGTACGCCATGCTCCGAGCCGCGGCTCGGAGCACGCTGGCGGTCGCGGCTCCGTGCCGACTGCGATCGGGGCTGGGTGCACGCACGTGCCCGCGGCCGTGCTCAGCGCACCACCGTCAGCGGCACGCTTCCATCCGCCCGCGGCAGCGGGTCCGGCGGCTTGATCTCCACGCTCGCCCCCAGGAGCTGCGCCTCTCCGCGCTCGACCCGCACGGCCAGCTCGCGGCACTCTTCCAGCAGCGCGTCGAGCATCTCCGGCTCGCCGACCGTCTGCTTCTGCTCGCCCTGCACGTAGATGATCCCCTTGCCGCGCCCGGCGAAGATGGCCACGTCCGCCCCCTCGCACTCGCCCGGCCCGTTCACGACGCACCCCATCACGGCCACCTTGATCGGCAGGCGGATCTCGTCGGCGATCTTTTGCCGCACGTCCGTGACCAGCTTGAACAGGTCCACCTCGATCCGCCCGCATGCCGGACAGGCGATCAGCTCCGGCTCCGTCCGGCTGCGCAGCCCCAGGCAGCACAGCAGCTCCTTGCCGTCCTCGACTTCATAGACCGGGTCGGCCGCGTAGCTGATGCGGATCGTGTCGCCGATGCCGTTGGCCAGCAGCGTGCCCAGGGCCGTGATGCTGCGGATGCGGCCGGTCTCCGGCGGACCGGCGTGCGTGACGCCCAGGTGCAGCGGGTAGTCGTAGCGCTCGCTGATGGCCGTGTAGGCGTCGATCACGATCCGCGGGTCGATGCTCTTGGCGCTGATGACGATGTCGTGATAGTCCGCCTCGTCGAAGATGCGCAGGTACTCCTCCAGCTTGTCGAGCATGATGCGGATCAGGCTGCCCTTGTAATCGGACGAAAGGGTCGCCTTCTCGGCCGCCCGCACCTGCTTGTCACGCCGTTCGACGATCCCGCCCTCGTTGACGCCGACGCGGATAGGGACGCCGCGCTCCTTGCACGCGGCGATCACCCGCAGCACCTGCTTGCGCTCCTGGATGTTGCCCGGGTTGAGGCGGATTTTGTGGACGCCCGCTTCGATCGCTTCCAGCGCCCGCTGGAAGTGGAAGTGCACGTCGGCCACGATCGGCACCGGGCTGGCCGCCAGGATGTGCGGCAGCGCCTCGGTGTCGGCCTTCTCCGGCACGGCCACGCGGACGATATCCGCCCCGGCCCGGGCCAGCTTCTGCACCTCGGCGATGCACTGGTCGACCTTGTGTGTATGCCCGGCCGTCATCGTCTGGAGGACGACCGGGGCGTCTCCGCCCAGCGGGACCGGGCCGACGCGAACCTGGCGGGTTTTTCTGCGGGGCGGCATATGGCTCTACCGATTGCGATCCGTGGCGATCGTCCGGTCCGTGCGTCCCCGCCTGCGGGACCGTCCCGGAGGCAGAACACCCGATTGTAGCCGGAGTCGGCAGAAAGAACGCGTGCCGGGTGCCGTCGGGTGCCACTGCGCTGCGCGGCGTGCGATTCGGCCGCGCGCCGCCGCGAGGGCCACTGCGCTGCGAGCAGTGAAATCCGGCCACGCGCTCCCGCGGGGAGCGCGGGCGTCCCGCCGCCATGCGCTCCTGATACCCAACCCGCACATGAACGGACCTTCGTATGATACGCCGCTGGTGGAGTAGACGCGACGGCGGCACGTGCGCTTCCGCGCTCGCCTGGAGCGCGAAATCGCAACCCACGGCGGCTCTGACCACGAGACCCGGCGCCCCGCCCGTGCGGCTTCGCTCACGTCGGCGGGTGTGTAACGACCGAATGTACTCGATGGCACGAGCTGCGAAGCGCCCGAAAAGCAGCGTGCCCCGCCGACGTTTGAAGCCGTCGGCGGGGCACGCGAGCAGCGTTGGGACGCGCCCCAATGGGCGCCCCCCGCGCCTTGTCACCTTTTACTTACCTGTGACCGGTGACCTGTGACCTGTCACTTGTCACCTGTCGCCGCGCGGCTGACTAGCGCCGCCGCAGCGCAACCAGCCCGCCCAGCGCCAGCAGCGCCAGCGTCGTCGGCTCCGGCACGCGGAAGCTCAGCGCGCTGACGTTCAGTCCCACGTCGCCCGCCGGCGTCATCATCCCGTTGCTCTTGTCGATCGTGAACAGGATGTCGTTGTCGTCGGCCAGCAGCAGCACCGAGCCGTCGCCGCTGAAGTCCATCCCGCCGATCGCGGCGATCGTCTGCCCGCTGGAGCCCACCAGCGTCGGCTGGCCGGTCGTCGTGTCGATGATGTAGAGCGCCTCGGTCGCCCCGTCGTAGCCGTACAGGTTGCCCGAGACCGGGTCCATCGCGATCCCGATCAGGTCCGACAGCCCCGTCTCGCCGATCTCGGTGAACGTGACGGCGCCGCCGAGATTGTCGAACACGTACAGCGAATCGCCCGGCGTCGCGTCGCCGTCGTTCGTCGTCACGAAGAAGCGCGAAAAATCGTTGCTCAGCGTCGCATCGCCGTCGCCGCTGTCGTCGAACGGAATCGTCGCAAGCTGCGTGTTGACGTTGTTGTTCCAGTACCACAGGCCGCGGTCGCCCGGGTCGTTGAGCGAGTCGGTGCTCACGTAGTAGTAGAACGAGTTGGGCGAGTCGAAATCCATGCCGCGGTTGAAATTGCCGTCGACATGCCCGAGCAGCGTGTTCGAGCCGCCCGGGTTCGCCAGGTCGAACGCCGTCACCGGGTCGGGATCGCCGGCCGTGCTGATGACGGCCCAATCGAGCTGGGCCGACGCCGTGCCGGCAAAGCACAGCCCCAGTCCGAGTGCCAATGTGCGCAGTGATCTCATCATTTCCTCCTCCTGCGGTCAGAATGGGCGTACGTCAAACGGACCTGTCAGGATAGCTCATCGCCGCCGCACTGTAAACGCAATTATCCGCCATTTCCTCGTGAATCGGCCGCATTTCGGCCTTGCCGGCCCCTGTGCCGCTCTGCTATGCTGCCGGAGCATCGAATTGTACCTTCTGAGAGGAGGACGCCTGTGTCACCGACTGTCGCCATCACCGTCCTTGCGGCGCGCGCATGTCGGGTCCGGGCCTGAGCGTCCGCGTTCAATCCTTCGGGACACCGTGAACCGTCCGTAGGCTGAGCGCCTCCCGCAAAATCCCGCCTCGCCGTTGAGCCGATCCCCGACATCGCGCGCCCGTCATGCGGCGCCCCATCGTTCGCCCCTGCGCGCTCATGCCGAACAGAGCCGCCGGCCGCGAGCTGCGGGCGGGACTCCATCATTCCGGACAGACATCACTCGCCGCGCGCGGCCACGAATGCCGCCGGCGCGGCGCGAGGAACTTGATCGTGAACCTCCACCAACTCGGTTGGAATCCGCAGCATCAGTCCGATTTCGCTAATCTCGTCGCCGCCGGCGGCGCCCGCCGCCGCGACAAACCGGGACCACCCGGCCAGTCCCTTCTCGTCCCCGGCCGCGTCGCCCGCCAGGATCGTGACAGCTACATCGTCTATGCGGCCGCGTCGCCCGGGCATGTCGAATCTGCGCCCGTTCGCGCCCTGCGCGCCTCTCTCCGCGGAGCCCTGCGCCACGACGCCCTCTCCGCGACCGACCTGCCCGCGGTCGGCGACTGGGTCGTCGTGCAAACGTCACCCTGCCTCGCCGCCGGCCGCATCGAGGCGATCCTCCCGCGCCGCTCCTGTCTGACTCGCAAGGCGGCCGGCCCGGGCGCGGCCGACCAGGTGCTGGCTGCCAACGTCGATTGCCTGCTGGTCTGCTGCGGCCTCGACGGGGATTTCAACCTGCGCCGCATCGAGCGCTACCTCACCCTCGCTCACGGCTGCGGCGTCATGCCCGTCGTCCTGCTGTCGAAGGCCGACCTCTGTGACGACGTCCCCGCCCGCGTCGCCGAAGTCCAGGCCATCGCCCTGGACGCCACGGTCATCGCCGTCAGCGCCGTCGACGGCCGCGGTCTGCCGGCCTTGCGAAGCTGGCTGCCGGCCGGCCAGTCGGCCGTCCTGGCCGGCTCGTCGGGCGTGGGCAAATCCACACTGATCAACTGCCTGCTGGGCCGCGAGCAGATGAGGACCCGCGCGGTGCGCGAGCATGACAGCCGCGGCCGCCACACGACGACCTACCGTCAGCTTCTGCTGATGCCGGGTGGCGGCGTGATCATCGACACGCCCGGGATGCGCGAGCTGGCGTTGCTCGACGATGCGGCGGATGTCGAGCGGTCCTTCGCGGACATCGCCGACTTTGCCCGCCACTGCCGCTTCCGTGATTGCACGCACGAATGCGAGCCCGGCTGCCGGGTCCGCGCGGCCGTCGAGAGCGGTGAGCTGCCCGCCGCCCGGCTGGAGAGCTACTTCCGCCAATTGCGCGAGCTGGCCCACGAGCTGCGAAAGTCGGACCCGGCCGCACGTGCCGCCGAGGTGGCCCGCTGGAAAGCCCTGCATCGCTCCGCGCGCAAGTGGATGCAGCGCAAGTACGGAAATGAGATCGATTGAATCCGTATCCGTGCCGCCCGCGCGGCTGCAAGCCCAGCGATGGCCATTTGCCTGCGCATTCTCCCGCCGCCGGCGCGGGCGTGTTATTCTACCGCGTCGATTCATCCAGACGCCGGCGCCGGACCGGTTCGCTGCTGATGCGAGGTGACGATGGCAAATCCTGTCGGCGAAGGTTCACGAGGCGTTCCCGCAGACCGCGCCCGGTCGGTGGACGGCTCTCGCAGTCCGGACGCGTCCGGCGTGGCTGGCAGAGCTCTGCGGAGTCTCAGGATCGGGGGCGGCCCGCTGATCGTGATGTGTGTGCTGCTGCTGCTTGCGCTGGTCGGCGCGTCCATCTACTCGCAGGTGCGGTTCCGCGAGATTCATGAGTTTGTCAAGCAGGCCGACGAGGCGGAGGCCGTGCTGCGCGAAGTGCGCGCCGTTCTCATCACAGTGCTGGATGCCGAATCCGGCCAGCGCGGCTTCCTGCTGACCGGCCGGCCGGAGTTTCTCCAGCCCTACGAGCAGGCGCTCGCCCCGCTGGAAGAGCACCTGAATGCCCTGGACCGGCTCGTTCATCGCCCGGAGCACCGCGCCGGTGTCGAAGAGCTCGCCCGGCTCGCACGGAGACGGCTGGAGCGGCTTGCGGGGACCATCGCGGCGCGGCCGGATGGCCTGACGGCCGGGGCCGAACTCACCGCGGAGCTGGCCCGGGGTAAGCAGACCATGGATGAGCTGCGGGCGCTGATTGCCAGACTGGATAGCGGCACGCAGCAGCTCCTGGGAAGCCGCCGTGAGCGAGCCAGCGCCGCCCGCCAGGCCGTGACGACGATCCGCAACCTCGGGCTACTCTCCGCGATACTTGGGCTCGGCGTTGTGGCCGTCGCCAACAGCCACATGCGACGCTCCGTCCGCGATCTGGCGCGTGTCCACAGCACGACCATCGACATCCTGGAAACGATGGGCGACGCGTTCCTCTTCGTCGACCGAGAGTGGATCATGACTTACCTCAACGCCCGGGCCCGCAGCTACTTCGGTCCGGAAAACCCGCACTTGATCGGCCGGTCGCTCTGGGAGGCGTTGCCCCGAGTTCAGGATTCCGCCCTCGGCCAGAAATTTCGCGAGTCCGCCCGGACCGGAAAGCGGTTCGAGTTCGAGACGGATTCGCCGACCTTTCCAGGCCGGTGGATCGAAGTGCGGCTGAACCCCTCGCCGGCGGGGCTGGCGGTCTTCTTTCGGGACATGACAGAGCGGCGGAAGATGCAGCAGCAGATCGCCCAGATGTCGCGCATGGAGAGCATCGGGCGGCTGGCCGGCGGCGTCGCGCACGATTTCAACAACCTGCTGACGGCCATCATCGGCTTCGTCGAGCTGGCAAGCTCAGAAGTGCCCGAGGGGCACGCGGCCCGCGAGCACCTCAAGAACATCCGCAAGGCCGGCGACCGCGCCACGGAGCTGACACGACAATTGCTCGCCTTCGCCCGGCGGCAGATCATCGAGCCGCGCGTGGTCGACCTCAACGCACTCATCGCGGATTCGCGCACGCTCCTCGAGCGTCTCGTCGGCGAGGACGTGCACGTGCGCGTTTACCTGGCGGCCGATCTCTGGCGTGTTCAGGCCGATCCGACACAGTTGCTTCAGGTGTTGCTGAATCTGGCCGCCAACGCTCGCGACGCGATGCCCGACGGCGGCCATCTGACGATCGAAACCGCCAATGCCACCGTCGACGCGGCCTACGCCGGCCGCCACGCCGGTACCGCCCCCGGCGACTACGTAATGCTCACCGTCTCCGACACCGGTGTCGGCATGGAAGCCGCCGTCGCGCAGCACGTCTTCGAGCCCTTCTTCACCACCAAGGACAAGGGCAAGGGCACCGGCCTGGGACTGGCGAGCTGCTACGGGATCATCAAGCAGGCCGGCGGGCACATCTGGCTCTACAGCGAGCCCGGCCGCGGCACCACCTTCAAGATCTATCTGCCCCGCGTGGACAAGACGGTTTCGCAGACACCGTCCGCGGAAGCGGCCGGGCAGACCGCGGCCGGCACGGAGACGGTGCTGCTCGTCGAGGACGAGCCGATGGTCCGCGCCGTGGCCGTGCAGGCGCTGCGCTCCGGCGGCTACACCGTGCTCGAGGCTTCCAGCGGCGAGGATGCGCTCTCGCTGGTCGAGCAATATGTCGCCCCGATTCACCTGCTCGTCACCGACGTAGTTCTGCCCGGAATCACCGGCAAGCAGCTCGCCGAGCGGCTGAAGGTCCTGCGCCCGGGCGTGCGCGTGCTCTATTGCTCCGGTTACGCGGAAAATGCGATCGTCCGTCATGGTGTGCTCGACGAGGGGCTGGCGTTTCTGGCCAAGCCCTACGCCGCCACGCAACTGGCCCGAAAAGTGCGCGAAGTGCTCGACCGGCCGCAGTGACTGCATCGAGCCGCCATACGGCTGGGCAGCAGCCGCGGAAAGTGTGGCACCGGCTCAATCGAGGGTGCGAAGCAGCCCTGGAAAGTGTGGCATCGGCTGAATCGAGCGTGCGGAGCAGCCCTGGAAAGTGTCGCACCGGCTGATAGCCGGTGCCTCAGGTTCCCGATCGGCTATATTCACCGCCGACCGTGATTCCCGCCCGAAAGAGATTCATCTGTGGCTGGCATGCTTCGACTCCTGCGGACCGCTGTCGCGCCTCTCGCAATTGCCGCGCCGGCCGGCGCAGACGGACTCGCCTTCAAAGCCGGCGCCGACATCTCGCGCTGGCTGCCCGCTGCGGAACTCGAGCAACGCGCCGTGATCTTCCAACAAGCGGGCCGCCAACGAATGATCCTGGCGGTCAACCTCGAGCTGGCCGCGCACGAGCGCTCGCGCTGGATCCGTCCCGTTCCGGGCCCACGCGAGTAATGGCGCATTCCGGAAGGGCACCTTATAAGCGCCAGCGCGCCTCTTGCCAGCACAGTATCAGCGCGCGCTTCTCAATCCGGCTCGTCGGACACGGCTCGGCCCCGTACACTTGGCCGCCGGCTTTCGCCCTTCCGGAGAACGACGATGACCTCCGCCCGCGCCGCTTCCCACCGATCAGCCATCATCGTGGTGTTATTGGTGTGCCTGCTGCTTCCGGCCCCCGCCGCCGCACAACAATCCCCGCGCCTCAACGGTCCGCTCGACCACCTCACGCAGGCCCACGCCGGCCGCTCACGCCGCGTCTCGTCCGCCGCCCCCGAAGCCTGGAGCAACGCCGACAACCGCTGGATCAAACCCGGCCAGAGGCACGTCGTGGCCGACATCGAAGGCTGCGGCGTGATCACCCACATCTGGCTCACCTTCGCCGAGGCCCGCCCCGGCTGGCTCGCCGCCGACGGCGCCGCCAACCCCTCCGAAGTCGTCTTGCGCATGTACTGGGACGGGGCCGAGCAGCCCGCCGTCGAATCGCCGCTGGGCGATTTCTTCGCGGCCGGCTTCGGCCGCCGCTTCGAAGTCCGTTCCCTGCCCGTCCAGGTACAGGAGGGCGACGCCTACAACTGCTTCTGGCCGATGCCCTTTCACAAGCGGGCCCGCATCACGCTGACGAACGAGAGCGAAAAGCCCCTGGCCGCGCTCTATTACCATGTCGATTACGTCGAGCTCGATGCGCTGCCGCCCGACACGGCCTACTTTTGCGCACAGTACCGCCAGGAATTCCCGCAGCAGACCGGCCGCGACTACCTCGTCGCCGACATCGAAGGCCGCGGCCACTACGTCGGCACGGTCTACTCCATCCGCTCGCGCAGCCCGGAGTGGTTCGGCGAGGGCGACGACAAGTTCTACGTCGACGGCGAGCAGCGGCCGTCCATCTGGGGCACCGGAACGGAGGACTACCTGCTCGGCGCCTGGGGGCTGACCCGCTGCAGCTTCCCCTGCTTCGGCGTGCCGTTCATCGAGGGCGCCTGGGGCGACATCGGCTGGCAGGTCTGCGCCTATCGATGGCACATCGCCGACCCGGTTCGCTTTCAGAAATCGCTCCGCTTCGAGATCGAGCACACCGGCTGGATGTCGGCCGACGAGACGGAGAGCGGCAAGGTCGAGGGGCACGTCGAACGCGAAGACGACCTGGCCACCGTCGCGTTCTGGTACCAGGTCGGCCAGCCGAAGCGCTTCGCGGAGCTTCCGCCGGCCGCGGCGCGCGTGTTCCCGAATCTCGACCTGGTCATCGACGGCAAGTCGCTGCTCGAGACGGCCCGCCACTCCGGCGGCGAGCTGACGCTTCAGCGCGGCTGGGAGTGGACCGGCGACGGGCAGCTCTTCTTCATTCCGGCCCAGTCCGCGATCCGCGCGCCGGCCGCGGCGGAGGGGGGGACCGGTGACGGTGCGGACTCGCGCGATTCCGCGGCGGCCGGCGTGTGGCTCGAATGCGACTTTGCCGTCGAGCAGGAGCAGCCTCGCCGGCTGGTCCTTCGCCTGACGCACTCGTATGACTACGGCAAGTTCCGCATCCTGCTGGATGGCAAGCTCTTGCGCGACTCGCTCGACCTGTATTCCGAGCGGATCGAGGTGCACGACCACAGCCTGGGCGATGTGAATCTGTCCCCCGGCCGGCACACGCTGCGGCTCGAATGCATCGGCCAGCACGCGCTCTCGACCGGCCAGCGGCTGGGCGTCGATTCGGTCCGTCTGCGCGAGCGCTGGAACAAGAAGCGCCCGGCGCTGGCCCCGCCGCGCTGATCGCTCTCAAGATCACCGCGGCCGCGAGTGCATCGAGCCGCGACCGTGAATGCGCCGAGTCGCGATCATCAGTCTGGTCCGAGCCGCGATCGTGAGGGAGCGGGCGCATTCGAATTACCTCAACCGCGCCCTCGCGCCAGCCCGCACACACCTGAGTACAGGATCGGCGCATTGGCCAGATCTATGTCACTCAGCGTTTGCGCGGGCAACGCGCAGTTCGGCCGGGTGGCATGGGCAAGCGCAGCTTGCCCGTGGCTGTATTGAGAAGGGGTGCTCTGTCTGCCCCGGACACAAGTGCCCGGGGTCGCACGGCTGTTCGCGTCGGCCGGGCCTTTGCGTGCGCCGGCCGCATGGTGTGTGGCGAGCAGCCTGCGCAAGTGTGGCACCGACCAATGGCCGGTGCTGCCCGGTGGGCGGCGCCGTGACCGTCCCCTCCACGCACTAACGAGCGGCCGCGGGTCAGTTTTGCCGCAGGTACGCCAGCAGCTCCGCCACGTCGCGGAAGGTCACGACGCAGTCCTGATTGCAGTCGGCCGCCCAGGGGCC
>CAZXUI010000050.1:2136-33149 GCA_964643885.1 uncultured Planctomycetales bacterium | reverse complement strand
GCATGTCTTAGCCATGCCGCCAGCGTTCGTTCTGAGCCAGGATCAAACTCTTCGAAGAGTTTCGGTTCAACCAGGGCCGGCATGCCGACGCCCGGTCGCTTACCTGACTGATAGGCTCAACACTCACGTCTGCGCGAGAGTGTCGAGCACGTCGCATCAACGGCCGACAATGCGGCCTACGCGACACGCTTGGATCCGGTCGCCGGGGCCCCATATGGCAGACAGGCCCCGCGCCGGCACACCCTCGCGGTATTCGATCCACTGTTCACTTGTCAAAGAACCCCTCGCGCCGCAGTCCGACGCGAACCTCGAACTATACACCGCCGGCCGAGATTTGCAAGGCCCCGACCGGCCGGACAGTCGCATTATTTCAAATTCCAGCCGCCCACCGCCAGGCCACCCGGCAGTCCGCAGCGATGCGCCGGCGGACCCGGCAGGCGACTCGCGATAAAACCCGACCGTCCGATAATGACCGCCCTCGCGGGAAGTTTTATCGGCCGATGAGGCTACGCCCACAGAATATATAGCACTTGGCCGCGACACTTGCAAGCCGCCACACTATTTCTCGTACGACGCCGTCAGCGCGCTTCGTCGCCCAGGAATCCGGGCGCGATCGATCGCCCGGGTCGGCCGCACGGCTCTGCGGCCCGCCCGGAGCACATAACCAAGGTTGGAACAAGAGCTTACAAAGGAGTGCCCGACCATGCTTCGCAGCCTGTCACGCTTTCTCGCGGCGGCCGGCGCGGCTGCTTTCCTGCTCCTGCCCGGGGGTTGCCCGCTCGAGCCGGGAGATCCGAACGGCGACGGGGGGCAGACGGCCCGGCTGGTCGCGTTCGATTCGGAGAACGATCTGCTCACCTACTTCCGCCAGCAGGCGCGGGTGCGGACCAGCCGCTCCGACCTCGCGATCTTCGGCGACGCGGGGCCCGCCGTTGAGCCGGCCGGCACGCCCGGCCCCGGCAGCGACGAGAGCGGCGACGACTTCACAGGAACGAATATCCAGGAAGAGGGCGTCGATGAGAGTGACGTCGTCAAGACCGACGGCACGCACCTGTTCGTGGCTCGTGGAAACACGGTCCGCGTCGTGGCGGCGGTCCCGCGGACCGAGCTGCGCGAGATCGGCCGCGTGACGGTCGAGCACGAGGTCGAATCGATGTACCTCAGCGGTTCGCGGCTGCTGGTGATCTCGCGCGAGCTCACCTTCGGCGGCGGCGGACCGGAAATCCTGATCTGGCCGCCGTTCTACCAGAGCACCGCCACGATCGTGACCGAAGTGGACGTGTCGGACCCGGCCGCGCCGGCGGTCGTGCGCAGCGTGGAGTTCGACGGCACGCTGGCGAGCTCGCGGCTGATCGACGACCGGCTGATCCTGGTTCTGACGATCGCACCGACTCTGCCCGAGCCGACGACGCAGATCACGCTGGCCTCGATGTCGCTGGACGAGGTGCTGCCGAAGCGGCAAGCAGCGGGCAGCGAGCCGCAGGACCTGGTTCCGTGGGATCGCTGGCTGCGGCCGACCTCGCCGGACGGGTACTTCATGACGGCCGTCCTGACGCTGGACGCCGCCGATATCGAAAACGTGATCGCGTCGGTGGGCGTGATGGCGAACGCGGGCACGATCTACGCGTCGCGCGAGGCGATCTACCTGACGGACAGCGGATACGACGAGGAGAACGGCTTCCGCGCGTCGACGAGCATCCACAAGCTGGCGTTCGACGAGAACGGCGCGGCGCGCTACACGGCCAGCGGCGGCGTGCCGGGGCGGCTGCTGAACCAGTTCTCGCTGGGCGAGCACGACGGGTATCTGCGCGTCGCGACGCACGTGAGCGACGACGCGGCGATCTCGGCCGACGGCGTTGCGGTTTCGGCGCGGGCGGACTCACCGGTGACGTCGCAGTCGCTGGCGGACCCGAACCTGCCGTGGAACGCGGTCTACGTGCTGGGCGAGAGCGCGAGTGAACTGAGTGCTGTCGGCTCGCTCGAGGGACTCGCTCCGGGCGAACGGATTTACTCGGCGCGGTTCCTCGGCGAGCGCGGCTTCCTGGTGACTTTCCGGCAGGTCGACCCGCTCTTCGCGCTCGATCTGAGCGACGCCACCGCCCCGCGGGCGATGGGCGAGCTGAAGATCCCGGGCTACAGCGACTACCTGCACCCGCTCGGCACCCAGCGGCTGATCGGCATCGGCCGCTCGATCGACAGCTCGGGCGGCTTCGTGCGGCCGGATGCGCTTCAGCTCTCCCTGTTCGACGTGGCGGACCTGACGAACCCGACGCTGATCGAGCAGGAGGAGGTCGGCGGGATGGGCAGCTACTCGGACGTGAGCTACACGCACAAGGCGTTCGCGATGCTGGAGAGCCGCAGCCTGCTGGCCCTTCCGGCGACGTTGAACGTGAACGGTTCGAACGACTTCTTCTTCGAGCCGGCCTTCAGCGGCGTGCTGTGCTTCGAGGTCGACCCGGCGGCCGGCTTCACGGAGATCGGCCGCCTCGAGGCGGTCGAGGAGCTGGAGAGCTTCTACACCGTCTGGCGGCGGGCGGTACTGATCGGCGAGGATATCTATGTCGTCACGCTCGACGGCGTGCGGGCGGCGTCGACGACGGACTTCGCGAACTCGATCGCGCTCGAATTCACCGATTGACGCTTCGGGCGTGCGGGGATGAGCGTGCGCGGCGGCGGCTGGGGCCGCTCGAATCGCACGTCCGAGAGACCGGGCCGTCCTTCGACCGCGGCCCGGTCTTCGGTTCTCCCACACGGCAGTGACCACGGGATCGCCGCGGCGCGGCTACTCCCCACGGCTCGCCCGCTCGCTCCAGTCCCGCCAGCGTTCGCGCCGCTCGGCCCGAGCGGCCGCGTCGAGCTCCGCCCAGCGCTCGCCGTCGATGCCGGTAATTCGCGTCAGCGCCACAGCGGCTCGCTCGGCGATCGTCCGTCGCGTGCGCGTCGAGTCCATCGCCGGCGACGAGGCCGCCACCACCACGCCCTGCGAAAGCAGCGCCGACTGCGCCTCGCGGGCGAGCGTCTCGGCCCGGCCGGGCAGCTCGCTTTGCCGCTCATCGTCGAGCAGGCGCAGCAGCGGCGGCACGCATCCCGGCTCGTCGATCTGCTCGAGCGCGTCCACCAGCATGGCCCGCACGTCGGGCGACGAGACCTCCGGCAACGCGGCGTCGATGGCGCAAATCGCGTCCGGGCCGCCGAGCCGCTCAAGCGCAAGACACGCACCGGCCGCACCGGCGGGCTCACCCGCGAGCATCTCCTGCAACAGCGGAACGATCCGCGCATCGCCGCGCAGCGCCAGCGCCAACGCAGCCAGCGAGCGGATCTGCGGATCGGAATCTTGCAGGAGCCGGAGGCGCGCCGCCGGCGCCCACTCGGCCTCGACGTGCTGAAGCGCGAGCGCGGCATACTGCCGCACGCCCGGATCCGAGCGAGCGGCCAGGTAACTCACGCCCCAGCGGGCCGAGTCTCCGGCGTTGCAGAGCAGCGTCAGGTAGTAGGCGCGCTGCTGGAGGTTATCAGACGCCGCAATCCGACCGGCCCAGTATCTGGCACGGATTTCGCTCCTCCAGATAAGTGCCGCAACGCAGACCAGGACCGAGACCGACAGCAGCGCCAACGAGACCCACTGCACCGGGCGCGCGCGTGTCGGGAATAGCATGCGAGGCATGAACGAATTCTACGCGGCGGGCGTATGAGTTTGCAGGCGGAGCGGTTCGCCCGCCCGCGCCGAGAGCGCCTAGAATTGCATGACCCTGGGGTAGCGAGGTAGCCGAAGGTGGCCGAAACGCTGTGGCATCCCTTTGACCAGCTCATGGAGCTGGATGCGGCCGATATTCGGCTGGACTACGCCGCGCTGCACCTGGCCCGCGACGCATATCCCGGGTTCGACCTGGCGCGCTGCGTCGCCGAGCTTGATCGGCTGGCAGCCCAGGTGGCGGCGCAGCGGCCGGGGCTGGCGGCCAACCTGCGCTACCAGGCGGCCCGCGAAGTGCTCGTCGACGCCAGCGATTTCCGCGGCAATAGCGGGGACTACTACGACCCGGCTAACAGCTATCTGAACCTCGTGCTGGAGCGGCGGCGCGGGATTCCCGTCTCGCTCTCGGTCGTCTGGATCGAAGTCTGCCGGCGGCTGAAATGGCCGGTGCGGGGAATCGGCTTTCCTGGCCATTTCTTGATTCGCTTCGACGACCCGGAGCGGTTCGTCGTGGTCGATCCGTTCAATGACGGCCGATCGCTCAGCGAAGAGGATTGCCAGAAGCTGCTGGCGGACAACGCCGAGGGGGCCGTGAAGTTCGGCCCGAAGCTTCTGGAGCCGATCGGGACGCGCGCCATCCTCTCCCGGATGCTCCAGAACCTGCGCACGCTCTACTTCGGTTATCAGAACTGGGAACGGCTGGAGTCGGTGCTCTGCCGGCTGCTCGCGCTTGAGCCGGCCAACCCGCAGCACCTTCAGGATCTGGCCGCGGTGCGAGCCCGCAGGGGCGATTTGAACGGGGCCTTCGGGTACCTCGAGACGTGCCTCGCCCGCAACCCACAAACCGTTATCAAGAAGGATGTTACGCGCGACATGGCGCAGCTCAGGGCGGCTTTGGCGGCCCTGAACTGAGCCGCCGCAGAGCCGCGGAAGCCCAGGGCGGGAATAGCAGCGATATTAGGCCGCGGACGGGCCGGGCAGCGGGACTCGCCGATGGTTCGGCGAGAGCCCGGTCCTCCGCGGCCGGTCATTCGGCAGTCAATCACCCGATGAAATGGTGTAGGTACCAGCCGTGCGGGGCTCAGCCGCCCCGACGGTCGACCGGACACGTGGCCAGACCCGGGCCGGAGCCGCCGGCCGTCCGAAAAACGGCATTTGGGGGGGTGCGGGACGGGCGGAATGGAGTAGAATCCTAGAGGCTGCGGAGGGGGCGCAGGTGGAGCCGCGTTCCGCCGTCGGGCGTGGCGAGGCGTGAATCTCTGAGTGGCATGGAGACCTTCCATGAAGCTGATCGCGGGTTGCGGAATGATGGTCGTGCTGGCAGTGACGGCGCTGGGTCAGGCGGTCAGCGCGCCGCCCGGCAGGCTCGTGTCGACGCTGGCCCTGTTGGATCAGCGCATCCCTGACGTTTCGTTCCAGGACGCGCCGCTGGACCAGGTGCTCGAGTGGTTCGAGACGGCGACCAACGTGAAGATCGTCGTGCGCTGGCAGATTCTGGAAGACGCGGGCCTGGAGCGCGACAAGCCGATCAGCATCCGCGTGAGTGACGTGCGGCTGTCGCAGGCGCTGTGGTTCGTGATGAACGAAGCCGGCGGCGCGGACCTGAAGCTGGCCTATCGCGCCAGCGGCAACATCCTGACGCTCTCGACGCAGGACGACCTGGGCCGCGAGATGCTGGTCAAGACGTACGACGTGAGCGACCTGCTCGTGCGCGTGCCGAACTTCCAGGGTCCGGAGGTCGAGCTGAGCCAGGTCGGCCAGAACCTCGGACAGCAGGGCGGCGGCGGCGGCGGCCAGAGCCTCTTCCAGGACGAAAACGACAACGACGACGATCAGGACGAAGAGGACAACGCCGAGATTCAGGAGTTGATCAACCTGATCGTGCAGACCATCGAGCCCGACACCTGGGCGCTCAACGGCGGAACTGGAACGATCTCGGCTTTCCGCCGGACGCTCGTCGTTCGCAACAATCCGTTCGTGCATCAGCGGCTCGGCGGCTACCTGGAGGAGGAGTAACCGCCCGTTGAGTCTGCGATGCGCGTGCGAGCCGGCAGTCGCGCCCCAGCCAGGGTGCCTTCCGGCTCGCGTGTTTTTTTGAGCACGCACGGTCCTGCCGCGTCATGCAAGCCTACAACGCGCTGATCCTGTCTGCCGTGGCGATCCTCGGCCTGGCGGCCGCGGCCGTCGTGGCGCTGTTCGTCGGGCGGATGATCCGCAACCGGATGATGCGACCGGAACGGCCGGCGGCCTTCACGCTGGAGGACCTGCGGCAGATGCGGGCGGAGGGGCAGATCACCGAGCAGGAATTCACGGCCATGCGGGCGATGGTGCTGGCACAGACGCGGGCCGGCGCGAAGGACGGCCAGTCGCCGCGCCCGGGCGGCGGCGCGCCGCGCCCGCCGCGGCAGCCGGACGACGAAGGCGAGGCCGCGGGCGGCGATCGCACGTAGAAAGCCGCATCGCTGCGTGCAAACGCGGGTCGGAGCGGCGGAGCGGCAACAATCGCTTTCCGCGGCCGGCGGCGAGCGATAGAATAGATTCAGGCGCGAAGGTCGAACCGGTCGAAAGAATATTCGGCGTCTGCGGTACTGTACGGCAGCAGAGGGTTACGATGAGCGGAAACCGGGGCTCGGTCGGCGGCGGTCGCGGACGCCGGGGGAATACGTGCAGCTTCTGCGGGAAGGGTCACCGCGAGGTCGGCCCGATGGTGGAGGGGGCCAACGACGTCTTCATCTGCGCGTCGTGCATCGACCTGTGCCACAACCTGGTCAAGGAAGAGCGGCGGCGGGCCACGCGGGGCCGCTCGCTGCTCAAGACGATCCCCAAGCCGCGCGAGATCTTCGACTATCTGTCGCAGTACGTGATCGGACAGGACCTGGCCAAGCGGGCCCTGTCCGTCGCGGTGCACAATCACTACAAGCGTCTGGCTCACTCGGACAACATGGACGAGAACGACATCGAGCTGGACAAGAGCAACGTGCTGCTGATCGGGCCGACCGGCTGCGGCAAGACGCTGCTGGCCCGCTGCCTGGCCCGCTATCTCAACGTGCCCTTCGCGATCGGCGACGCGACCACGCTGACGGAGGCGGGCTACGTCGGCGAGGACGTCGAGAACATCCTGCTCAAGCTGCTTCAGAACGCCGACTACGACCTGGAGGCGGCCCAGCGCGGCATCGTCTACATCGACGAGATCGACAAGATCGGCAAGACCTGGAACAACATCAGCATCACCCGCGACGTCAGCGGCGAGGGCGTGCAGCAGGCGCTGCTGAAGATGCTCGAGGGCACGATCAGCAACGTCCCGCCCCAGGGCGGCCGCAAGCACCCCGAGCAGCAGTACATCCAGATCGACACGACCAACATCCTCTTCATCTGCGGCGGCACCTTCGTCGGGCTCGACAAGATCATCCGCAAGCGGCTGGGCAAGAAGCTGATCGGCTTCCAGAACGAGAAGCCGCGAACCGACGAGCTCGAGGAGCTCGGCGACGTGCTCGAACAGGTCACCCCCGACGACCTGATCGAGTTCGGCATGATCCCCGAATTCGTCGGCCGCCTGCCGGTGCAGTGCGCGCTGCGCCCGCTGGACCGCGACGCGCTGATCCAGATTCTGACCGAGCCGCGCAACTCGCTGGTCAAGCAGTATCAGAAGCTGTTCGAGATGGAGGGCGCATCGCTGGAGTTCACGCAGGAGGGGCTCCTGGAGATCGCCGCCCGGGCGATCGAACGCGACACCGGAGCCCGTGCCCTGCGCTCCATCGTCGAAGAGATCATGCTCAACCACATGTTCGAGCTGCCGGACATGAAGACCGGCGCGCACTACGTCGTCACGCCCGGCGTCGTCCGCGGCGAGGAAGACCTGCTGCGGCCGGGCCGGCTGCGCAAGGAATCCGCCTGAGCGCCACTGATCTCAGACACCTGGTCGGAAGCTGTGCTCGAGCATGACCGGTCAGAGACCGGTCCCCCTGAGGGTGGCATGGGCAAGCGCAGCTTGCCCGTGATCAGCACGACCGGTCAGAGACCGGTCCCCCGAAGAATGACCGGTCAGAGACCGGTCCCCCCAGACAATGACCGGTCAGAGACCGGTCCCCCAAGGAATGACAGTCAGAGACCGGTCCCCCTGAGGGTGGCATGGGCAAGCGCAGCTTGCCCGTGACCGGCATGACCGGTCAGAGACCGGTCCCCCCAAACAATGACCGGTCAGAGACCGGTCCCCCCAAACAATGACCGGTCAGAGACCGGTCCCCCCAAACAATGACCGGTCAGAGACCGGTCCTCCAAAGAGCTACCGCAAGGATTCGCTCTACGCCCCACCGTCATCGCGGACGAAGCGAGAACGTCAGCGGGCGATACGGCGCCCGAGCCAGCGCCCGGCGCATGCGGCGCTGGTCTTCGAAGCGCCCGGCCAGCAGCCGCGCGTCGCAGCGCAGCGCGAGCGACTCCACGCGGAACGGCCACGGGTCGAGCACCCACGTCAGCCCATCGCCTCTGGCAGCCTCCATCCGGATCGCCGTCGTGCCGGCCGCGGCGGGCACGTCGCCGATCGTCGTCGGCTCTTCCAGCGCGCGGCAGAGCCGCAGCGACATCAGGTCCCAGACGGCGATCAGCCGCCGGTTGCGGGCGATCGTCGCCTCGTCTACGAAGGCCGCGTAGGCGTCGACCTCGCGCAGTTGCTCGATCACCTCCTGCTGGAACGCGCGCTGCCGCTGGAGAAACCGGCGGATGCAGCGGCTGTTGACGTCGTCGCCGCCGGCGTCGTGCCGCTCGTAGAGCCCGGTTCCGTGCAGCGAGACGAGCAGTGCCGCGTAGAGATTCTGCGTGGCCATCGCGGCCGCGCCGTGCGACCAGATGCGGACGTGCTCCGGCGTCGGCAGGTCGAAGGCGTGAAACGGCAGGCCGGTCTGGCGGTTCAGCCGCGGGCGGCACTCCCACGACTGCCAGCCGACGTCGTGCTGCTCGGCCGCCAGGCAGACTTCCTCAAACGGCTCGAAACGGCCGCCATGCGGCCCGCCCCAGGCCCGCGCGAGCCGCCCGCTGATCGCGGCGTGCGCCGGCTGTGCGATCAGAAGCACGCCCTGGCTGTCCGGCCGAATCAGCACGAGTCTGCTCCGAAATCCTGATCGCACCCCCCCTGACCGGAGTCTACCGCGCCGCCCCGGTGCGTCAGGCCCGCGAACGCCGCGGCGCCGGCGGTGCGGCGGTGCGGCGGTGCGGCGGCATCGCCGCACCGGTGTCTATACTCCTTATACGAATGCTTTGGCAATCTGTGTTCCAGAGCGGCGCGGCCGGCTGGCCGGCACGGAGCTTGCTCGATCAACTGTCGAATGGACAAGACGGGCCGCGGCCGCGGCGGCTGGCTGCCGCTTCGCGGCGCGCGGCTCGATAACCGAAAGGAGATCACGGGTGAATCCGGAAATCGGCCTGAACAATCAACAGCGTGAGGGTGTCTGCACGATTCTCAACGCACTGCTCGCGGACGAGTTCGTGCTCTACACCAAGACGCGGAATTTCCACTGGAACGTGAAAGGCCCGCACTTCAACGACCTGCACAAGTTCTTCGAAGGACAGTACGACGAGCTGGCCGACGTCGTCGACGACGTGGCGGAGCGGATTCGCTCGCTGGGCCGGGCGGCGCCGGGCTCGCTGGCGGAGTTCTCCAAGCTGGCGCGGCTGCGCGAGGAGACGGGCCGGGAGCTGCCGGGCGATGAGGCGGCCGCTTCGCTGCTGAAGGATCACGAGGCGCTCGTTCGGCAGCTTCGGACCGACCTGGTCACCTGCCAGGAGAAGTTCGGCGACGCCGGCACGAGCGACTTTCTGACCGGTCTGATGGAGCAGCACGAAAAGATGGCGTGGATGCTGCGCGCCGTGGCCAGCGAATGAGCGGCCCGGCGGCCGGCCCGCCCGGCGGAATCGACAAGGTAAACCTGAGCGCGAAATTCGAGACCTTCTCGGAGCACTGGAGCCCGAAGATCGTCGCGGAGGTCAACGACGCGGCGGTCAAGCTGGCCAAGCTGCGGGGCGAGTTCGTCTGGCATCATCACGAGCAGGAGGATGAGCTGTTTCTCGTGCTGGGGGGGACGCTGCGGATGCTTCTGCGCGACGCGGCCGGCGAGCGCGAGCTGCGGATCGAGCCGGGCGAGTTCGTGGTGATCCCGCGCGGCGTCGAGCACTGCCCGGTCGCCGACGAGGAGGTCCATCTCGTCCTGATCGAGCCCAAGACGACGCTGAATACGGGAAATGTGCGCAGCGAGCGGACGATCGAGCGGCCGGAGCGGATCTGACTCTTCGATCCCGCGGCGAACGAGCCTTGTGTGAGACGCGGCCCTACCGGTATCCTGTGCGCTCACTCGTCGGATCGGGAGGTGCCGTAATGCCGAAGCGGCAGGACACACTGCATCGGTTGCAGAAACTCGCGGAAGTAATGCAAACGGCGCTCATCACCTACAAAAAGGTTGGCGAAGACTTCCACTCCGAGCGGCTTGTCGAACCGTACTCGCTTACGTTCAGTGGCCCGAATTACATCATTCTCACCTGGCAGCTCGATCCGGCGCTGGACGGGCCAGCCTGGAGAAACTTTCGCCTCGACCGAATCGGCCGCGTCTCGACAGGGAATAGGCCGTTCGCACCTCGAATCCCGGTGACGATACACCTCGGCGAGATTGAACAGTTTGAATTCGACGACAAGCCCGACGTTGCAGCGCCGTCCATCAAAACGCTGTCACAGCGTTACTTCGAATGCATCGAGACGGCGCTGCTGGATGGCGTGATGACGAATGCCGAGGTCGAGAAGGCCCGGTTCCTCGGTGCCTCTCTCCCGGAGGGACATCGCCGCGCCATTCACGCTCAGGTATACGCCAACGCGATCGGGGAGGTATGCCTCGACGGCTACATCGAACCGTCGGAGGAGGAGCTGCTGAGCAACATGCGATTCTTTCTTTCGGAGCTCGGCTGGTCGCCTTGAGTCGGAGACACCCTTGCCGAACCACGCAATTTCCACCCGCCGGCACGTCTGCGAGCTGACCCTGCCCTTCCCGCCGGAGCGAATCTTCGCCCTGCTCCATACGCCCAGCGAGATCCGCGGCTGGTGGGGCGCCGCCCGAGCCGTCGTCGCCGCCAAACCCGGCGGCCGCTGGGTCGCCGCCTGGGGCGAGAACGAGGACGACCCGGACTACGTATGCAGCGCACGCATCCGCGACTTCGAGCCGCCCCGGCGGCTCGTCCTCGACGACTGGTTCTATCACGCCAAGGCCGGTCCCCTGCCGTTCCAGGCCGACTTCGTCACCGAGTTCGTCGTCGAGCCGCGGCCGGAGGGCTGCGCGCTGCGCGTGACGCAGGACGGCTTTCCGGCCGGACCGGAGGCCGACGAGTTCTACGCCGGCTGCGAGCGCGGCTGGCGCGACACTTTCGCCGGGATCCGCCGGCACCTGCGGCTGCCGGCGTAGTCCGCCGCGATACGCGACGGCCGGACTCGTCAACGTCGCCGGCGCGGCCGGCGCGGGCCGCGAGCCGCCGTTCAGCCCGGGCGGCGGACCGGGATCGGACGCGCCATAACGACCATTCCGCAGTGCCCGCCGCCCTTTTATGGGACTATTTGGCAAATCGAGGAGTGCCCCGCGCCGGCGGCCGGATGGACGACGCCGCGTCGAGGCGGTAGTGTATTGCGCTTGGCGTCCACCTTTTTGGGGCTGTGTCGGCCCGAGACCCCTTGAAGGAACAAGCAAACCGGCCGGCCGTCGTTGGGGGCGGCAAGCGTATCCCCAAGGAAGATTCCCGCGCGAATCAGCAGAGCCGCCGGGGAGAAAGGAAAAGGAATGTTTCGCTACGTGCGAGTCGGGGCGATGGTGCTGGCGTCGTGTTGGACGGCAGCGGCGATGGCGCAGTCGGTGGAGGAGGCCGAGAAGCAGATCACGGCCAAGCTGAAGGAAGTCCGCTCGATCACGGCGGACATGAAGATGACGATGAAGATCGAGCAGCCGTATCAGATGTCGATGCAGATGAACGGCAAGATGGCTGCGATGTATCACGACGACAAGTACTACGTCAAGCAGGACACGAACACCGAGACGAACATCAAGATGGGGGAGCAGGAGCAGTCCATGAAGGGCACGACGTCGACGGTGGTCGACGGCGAGTTCGAGTACACGGTGGTCGACCAGATGGGCATGAAGCAGGCGATCAAGCGGAAGATCAGCGAGGTGCCGTCGATCGGGGCCGGGTACTTCGAGCAGCTCAAGAAGCAGTACGACCTGAAGCGGGTCGAGACGAAGGACGTGGACGGCGCCAAGCACTGGGTGGTCTACGGCGAGATGAAGGAAGCGCCCCCGCCCGGCGGGCCGGCGCCGAAGGAATTCGCCTTCTTCTTCCGTGAGTCGGACGGCGTGATGTCGCGGATGCAGGCGACCAACGACGCCGGCGAGCCGTTCATGACCATGCAGCTCGATAACATCAAGGTCAACGAGAAGCTCGACCGCGCGCAGTTCAAGTTCGTCGCGCCCGAGGGCGTGACGGTCATGGACATGACCAACGAGTAGCCCGCGGCCGCAGCACACCCGACGCATCCGGGGCGGCCGCGCCGATTCGTGCGGCCGCCCCGTTTCTTTCCCCACACCCGCCGGAACCACGGAGCGAAGCGCGATGACGGCCGAAACGCGCCGGCGCTGCGGCTGGGCCCGCAAGCCGCTGGACATCGAATATCACGACCGCGAGTGGGGCGTGCCGCTGCACGACGACCGGCGGCTGTTCGAGCTGCTCGTGCTCGAAGGGGCACAGGCCGGACTGAGCTGGTCGACGATTCTGGCCAAGCGCGAGGGATACCGGCGGGCCCTGGCCGGCTTCGACGCCCGCAAGATCGCGGCCTTCGACGACCGCGACGTGCAGCGGCTGATGGCGGATGAGGGGATCGTGCGAAACCGGCTCAAGATCGCCGCCGCGATCGCCAACGCCCGGGCGTTTCTGGACGTGCAGCGCGAGTTTCGCGGCCGGGGCGGCTTCGACGCCTATCTCTGGTCGTTCGTCGGCGGCCGGCCGCGGATGAACCGCTTCAAGACCCTTGCTCAGGTGCCGGCGCGGACGGAAGAGTCCGACGCGATGAGCAAGGACCTGCGCAAACGCGGCTTCAAATTCGTCGGCTCGACCATCTGCTACGCCTTCATGCAGGCGACGGGCATGGTCAACGATCATCTCGTCACCTGCTACCGCCATCGCGAAATCTGCGAGCGCCAGGGTTGACCCGCCGCCGCCGCGGCGGCCCGGGCTCGTGTGAGCCGGCCGGCCGCCTGCGCGAATCTGACAGGCTGGCACCCGGGACCACGTCTGAAGCCTGCACGCGAAAAGCGATCGGGAGGATGACGATGCCGGACCGTCACGAGATACGGATGCGCCGCCGCGGAGGTTCGAGCCGGCCAATCGCCTGCCGCGCCTGCCGCACGGCGATGCTGGCTCTGCTGCTGCTCGCGCCGCCCGTCGCAGCGGCGCAAAGTTCGACCCGGCCGGCCGACGAACCTGGCTGGTCGCTCGATTTCGTCGCCAACGAGACGCTGCCACCGCCGTTTCGGCAGGCCGAGGCGGCGCGGCCCGACGGCAGCCGCATGACGTTCTTCCTCGGCAATTTCAAGAACGGCCTGAGCGGCCGCAAGCCGCTGCTGGTCTGGCTGGAGGGCTCCGGCGCGCAGTCGCACTTCATGACGGTCGGCGACAAGATCGGCTACGGCATCTTCGGATTGATCGCTCAGCGCGCGGGCAGTGACTTCCACGTGGCGGCGATCGAGAAGCGCGGCGTGAGCTTCGGCGAATCGCAGCGGCGCGGCAGCGGCGAGGGCGCTTCGGCCGAGTATGCCAGACACGCCACGCTCGCAGACCGGGCCGCCGACGTGCGCCTGCTGCTCGACGTGCTGCTCAGCCAGCCGGCGGTCGACGCCTCGCGCGTCGTGCTGCTGGGGCACTCGGAGGGAGCCGACGTGGCCGCGGCAGCCGCGGCGGAAGATCCGCGCGTCACGCACGTGGCGTTTCTCTCCGGCGGCGGCGCGGCGCAATTCTTCGACCTGTTCGTGCTGCGGCGGGCGGCCATGAAGCAGGCGGGCGCCTCGCCCGAGCAGATCGAGCAGTCGATCACGGAGCTCGAGCAGAACATGCGCGACATTCTCGATCACCCCGAAAGCGAGCAGCGGCACTTCATGGGCCACGCGTACAAGCGTTGGGCGACCTTCGCCACGCAGCCGGCGGCCGAAAACCTGGCCCGCTGCAAGGCGAAGCTTCTGATCGGACACGGCAGCGAGGACACCTCGGTGCCGATCGAGTCGTTCGACTTTCTGGTGGTCGAGCTGCTGCGCCGCGGGCGGACGGACGTGACCATCCGCCGCTATCCCGGCCGGGACCACAGCTTCAACAAGCCGGGCGAGAAGCCCTCCGGCGACGCCTTCATGAAGGTCGTCGATGAGGTGCTCGAGTGGGCCGGGCCGTAGCCGGGCCGCCCCCTGCCGCGTCCCGCCGGATTCACGCGGACCGCGGAGTGTAAGCGGCACATGGCCGGCGCCGTGGGAGACCGGCGCCGGCCCGGCCGAGAGACCTTCCAATCGCCTTAGCGCCTGCGAGCAAGCACCCCCGCCCCAGCCATCAGCAGCACGAGCGAGGCGGGTTCGGGGATCAGGGTGATGTACTGCGCACTGACATCGCCGACGATCCGCGAGAAGTCATTCTCATCGACGTCGTAGCGGAAGACGCCGATGCTGGTCGCGATCAGGTAGCCGCCGTCGCCCAGCGGGAAGGCGCCGCGCGGCACCTGCTCGCCGAACTCGCCCTTGAGCCCCTCGGTGTCGATGAACAGCCGCAGCGAGCCGTCGGCGTTGAAGTGATAGACGCCTTCGATTCCCGCCGACGCGATCGACGCGACCGCAACGACGCTGTCATCCGGCAGCACGAGCACCTGCTGCGGGAAGTCGACGCCCGTGGCGAAATCGCCGCTGAAAACGCCGCCCGTCGTGTAGCGCTCGATGTTGTCGGTGGTCGAGTTCGACACGAGCAGGTCACCCTGGAACGGCTCGGCATCGAAGAGACTGTCGCTGCCGGGGCTGAAAAAGCCGGTCGGAGTGCCCGATGTGTCGTAGATGGCCACGCCGCGCCGCGCGCTGTCGCTGGGAGAGATCGTCAGGTAGACGTTCGCCCCGTCCGTGCCCATACCGCGCAGGTTATCGAGCAGACCGCCGTCCGGGTGCGTCGTGATGCTGCTCAGGAAGTTGCGCGACATGTCGAAGCGGTGAATCGCGTCGGCCACCTGGTCGCTGACCCAGATCTCATTGCCGACGACCATCGCCTCCTTGGGCGTCGTAAAGAACCAGCCCACGGCGCCTGCGTCCGTCAGCCAGTTCAGGTCGATCAGCGACCCGTCGACCTGATCGAACAGCATGATCCGATCGCCCGTGCCGCTGTCGGGGATCATGAGCTGTGCCGATGCGGTCGGCGCGGCCAGCGCGCTGAAAACCCCCATCCAGACGAGAACTCTTCGCATGACGCTCCTCCTCCTGATGCAGACGAGACGCGCGGCGCCCTTCGCAGGCTGCGAGCCGCGTCAAGCCCCAAGGTAGTCCGATCAAACAGGCCGGGTCAACGCAAAATCGCCCCGAATGACGCTGGGAGAACCCGAGGACGCCCGATAAGCCGCGATGACGCGTCGCCCGGATGTCGCCTACAATCTGCCGCGGACGCCGGCCGGTGCGGTCCCGGGCGGCGACGCGACGGGCCGGGTACTTCATCGAGTTCGCTGGAGACTGAGAGATGGGCTATCAGCGCGAGTGTACGATCTGCGAGTTTCTCATTCAACACGGCCAGCGCATCATCCAGGACATCCCGCAGGAGCGCTTCAATCAACCCGCCGCGGGCGAGGGCAATCCGCCGGTCTGGATCGTCGCGCACCTGACCATGGCCGCCGACTTCGTGTTGCAGCTTCTCGGCCGCCCGGGCGTGGCGCCCGCGGGATGGAGGGAGCGATTCGGCCCCGGCTCGCCGCCGCCGAAGGCCGGTGAGGCGATGCCCACCAAGGCCGAGGCGCTGGCTGCATTCGAGAAGGGCTATCGCGCGGCGATCGAAGCGGCCCGCACGGCCGACCCGGCCGCGCTGACCGCTCCGCACCCGATTCCATTCATGAAAGGGACGCCGATCGAGACGCAGGCGGAGCTGCTCTCGCACCTGCTGACGTCGCACCTGGCCGCGCACCTGGGACAGCTTTCCTACTGCCGCCGGATCATGGGCTTCGGGCCGATTTTCTAGTGCAGCGGGTCAACAGTCCCGCAACATGGGCAGCGGGGGCGTCTGAACTTGTGAACGAATCGCGCGGGGCTCTGGGGAGCGCGGGCGTCTCGCCCGCAAACCGCCCCGACCTGCGGCGAACGACTGCCTCGCGCTCTTCGAGCTGCGACCACCAATCTGCTCAGAGCCGCGACCACCAATCTGCTCAGAGCCGCGACCGTAAGGGAGCGGGCGCATTCGGGAGATTCGCCCGCGCACACGCGCCAAGACGCACACACCAGAAAGAATGATCTCGCGCTTGTGATAGGTGTATGTCAGCCGGCGCTGCGCGGGCAACGCGCCGCTCCCCGCCCGCTCCCTCACGGTCGCGGCTCGGTGCAGACGCACGGTCGCGGCTCGGTGCAGACTGCGGGCGAGACGCCCGCGCTCTCCAAGCTGCGCGGCTCGGTTCCGCGCAAGCCTTGCGCCCGCGCCGCACTGCGACATTTCAAGCCCTTCTTCACTCGGACCGATACCCTTCCCTAGTTCAGGCAGTGACCCGCCTCCGGGGCGTGCACGCGCGGACGCGTTGCAGCCCCAATGATGGAGCCCTCCCTTGAATCGCCCGCCCTCACCGTTCCCGTCGGAAACGAAGCTCGGCCGCCATCGGTTCGGCCCACCCGCCGCGAACCCCGGCCGCCCGACCGCGACGCCCGCCGCCACCGCCCGGCCGAGTCATCGTCCGATCGCCGGGGCGGACTTCGTCGAGCCGTCCGCGTGGACGACGGTAGGCCCAGTTTCACTCCGCAGGAGTCTTCCAGATGAGAATCCGCAACCCGGTCCCGCTCGCTTCGCTGGGGTCGCTGTGCGTCGCGTTCGCCGCGCTCACCCCGCTCCGGTCGTGGGCCGACCCGCCGCAGATTGAGTGCAGCTCGACCCCGTTCCAGGTGGTCGTCGGCGGTGCCGCGGCCGTCATCGACGCGGCCGTCACCGTCACCGGGAACGACCCGATCGACGGCACGCTCGTGCTGATCACGGATCGTCAGAGCGGCGACGCCCTCAGCTTCGACAGCGGCTCTTTGCCGAGCGGCGTCAGCGGCTCGTTCAACTCGGGCACCGGCGTGCTGACCTTCAGCGGCAGCGCCTCCGCGGCCGACTGGCAGACGCTGCTGCGCACCGTGGCGCTCAGCGTCACCTCCACGGCCGCGACCACCCGCGAGATCACCTTTACGCTCGGCAGCTCGCTGCCCTTTGCCGACAATGGGCACTACTACGAGTTCGTCTCCGACCCCGGAATCGCCTGGTCCGATGCTCGCACCGAAGCCTCCGCCCGCACACTCTTCGGCCTGGAGGGCTACCTGGTCACCGTCACCAGCGCCGCCGAGAACGCCTTCGTCGCCGGCAAGCTGGCCGGCAAGGGCTGGCTCGGAGCGGCCGACGCCAACGAGTCCGAATGGCGCTGGGTCACCGGCCCGGAGGGGCTTGAAGACAGCGGCGCCGGCCGGCACTTCTTCACGCAGACATCCGCCTGCTCGAGCAGCCCGAACCAGGGGTGGGTCTACTTCACGACGCCGGGCGGCGGAAACGACGAGGGCGGCAACTACAGCAACTGGGCCGCGGGCGAGCCGAACGACTGCTACGCGACGGTCGGCGAAGACTACGCTCACTTCTTCGAGGACGGCACCTGGAACGACTATCCCGTCTCGCTTCCGGATGTCGACGGATACGTCGTCGAATACGGCGGCATGCCGGGCGACCCGGTGATTCAGATCAGCGCCAGCCGCACCGGCAACCTCGCCCACCAGCTCAGCTACACCGCCGGCAGCAACGGCACCATCAGCGGCACGAGCTCGCAGATGGTCAATCACGGCGACGACGGCACGCAGGTGAGCGCCGTCGCGGACAGCGGCTATCACTTCGTGCAGTGGAGCGACGCCTCGACCGACAACCCGCGGACCGACACGAACGTGACCGCGAGTCTGAGCGTCTCGGCCCAGTTCGAGATCAACACCTATACGCTCACGTACACGGCCGGCGCGAACGGCTCGCTCAGCGGCACGACCTCTCAGTCGGTCGAGCACGGCTCGGACGGCTCCAGCGTGACGGCCGTCCCGAACGCCGGCTACCGCTTCATCCGCTGGAGCGACGGCTCGACCGCCAACCCGCGCACGGACCTGAACGTGCAGTCGGATATCAGCGTCACCGCCCAATTCGAGCCGATCGCGCTGGCCACGGTCAGCACGGCCGCGGTCACCGAGGTCACCACCACCAGCGCGACGGCCGGCGGCAACGTCAGCGACAGCGGCGGCGGCACGGTTACGCAGCGCGGCGTCTGCTGGGCCACGACGCAGAACCCGACCACGGCCGGAAGCACGCAGATCAGCGGCGCCGGCACGGGCAGTTTCGAGATCGCACTCACCGGCCTGTCGCCGGAGACGACCTACTACGTGCGGGCCTACGCGATCAACGAAAGCGGCACCGCCTACGGCTCGCAGCGCAGCTTCACGACGGCGTCGGTGCCGCAGGAGCCGCCCGCGGAAGACCCGCCAGCCGACGATCCGCCGTCCGAAGACCCGACCGCGGCGGACATCCGCGTGACGGTCAGCGGACCGGATGATCCGGCCCGCGTCGGCGACGACGTCTCGTTCATGCTCGATGTGGCGAACGTCGGCACGGCCGCTGCTCCGGCCGTGGTCGTGCGGCTGCCGCTGCCGCCAGGGATGGAGTTCGTCGCCGCCCGGCTCGTGGCCGAAGACGCGGCCCAGACGGTCGCGCTCGAGGCGGCGGTCGAAGGCGATGAGGTCGTCATCTCGCTCGGCGACATGGCCGTCGGAGCGGACATGCGGATCGAGCTCGTACTGCGGGCGCGACAGTCCGGACCGGTCACGCTGACCGCGTCGGCCACGTTCGAGGGTGCGGATGCACCGAGCACGGACGAGTCCAGCGCGGCCGTCGAAGATGTCTACTGGGAGATCGTCGAGACGTTCGTTCCCGTACATGCCTGCGGCTGGCTGGGCCTTTCGCCGGCGCTGCTGCTGGCGGGACTGGTCGGCCTGAAGCGTCGCGGCGCCGTCCGCTGGTAGCGGTTCGAGAGCGTTGGAAGTCGAGCAGACGAGATTCTCATCCGCCCCCGGCGGGCGGTCTGAAGGAGACGACGATGAGGCGCAGTGGGATCTGGCGTGCGGCCGGAATCGTGCTGGCCGGCGTGCTGGCGCTGAGCAACACCGGCTGTGTCGAGTGGCTGATGACCTCGCACGCGGCGTTCTTCGGGGCTGGCTGGCTGATGCGCGATGCGACGATCGGCACGACGACGGAGCGCACCTGCTTCGAGAACGGCGTGCTGGTCGACTGCGCGACGCTGCCTGAGGACGTACAGCCGTAGACGAATTTCTGACCCATGACCGCGATCGGGGAGCATGGGCCTCGCGCCCAGGCTCCCCGGTCCGTTTTGATTTTCCATCGCCGCCCGCCGGCCGCTCATAGCACGGCGACGGCCACGTTGTAGGCCGCGTGTGCGCCGGTCGAGACGCCCACGCCGCGCCAGAGGAACACGAGTGACAGGTACGCCCCGCCTGCCGTGCGGATCAGAAAGCTGTCCCATGCGAATTCATCGCCGCCGACCGGCGGATAGTGCGCCAGCGCGAACAGCAGCGCCCCCACGACGATCGCGACCGCCTCGCCCACGGGCCGCGGCGCCCGCAGCACCTCGACCATCAGCACCAGCACGAGGCTGACCAGCCCCAGCCGGAAGACGAGCTCCTCGAAGATGCCCGCGCCCAGCGCCAGCACGAGCTGCTCGGCCACCGACGCCGGCGCCGAAGCGGCCGCCTGAAGCGACAGCCGGCCGAGGACGAGCAGCGGCGCCGCCAGCAGGACGCTCTCGGCCAGCATCAGGGCCGGCACCCACGCCCGCACGACCCACGAACGGCGGCTGAGCACGTGCCAGATCGCCAGCGTCAGGACGACGGCGATTCCCGGCAGCCACACGCCGCTCGCCCCGAGCCAGCCCAGCAGGTCGCGCAGCAGCCGCTCGGCTACGAGCTGCCGCTCCGGCCAGCTCGTCAGCCGCAGGATCAGCGCGCCGAACTCGTAGGTCGCGACCAGCGGCAGGAGAAAAACGAGGCAGTAGAGCGGCTCGCGCGTGGCATGCCAGTAGGAGGAGGCCGGCGGAACGGCGCGGGCGGATCGTTGTCGCGCTGACTTGGCGATTCGCACTCCAGTCCGTTCAGGAACCGAAACGAGGCCGCGTGCGCCCGAGGCATCGAGCGCACGCGGCGCCGGTTATGCTTCTGCCGCGGCTCGTGCGAGCCGCCCGACCACGCCCCGGCGGCTACGGAAAGTCCGGCGGGAGCTGATCCGTACGAAGCTGAAGCTCCGACATGAACTTGGCGAAGTTCTTGACCCACTCTTCGTTCAGCTCGCCGAAGTTCTCTTCGAAGAGCTTCTGCTTCTCGGTGATGGTGATCTCCACGTCGTCGTCCCACTCCGAGATCGCCTTCATGAACTTCGCGAAGCCCTCGAAGTGCTCCTTGCGCAGGTAGTAGATCATCGCCCAGCCGAGCGAGTAGTGCGCTCCGCTGTAGTCGACCGTTCCGTGCCAGAGAAACGCCCGCATGAAGTCCATCGGCGTCTGCTCGATCACGTTCGCCCAGATCTGCCGATACTGCCGCAGGCGCTCGTGGTTCAGCGCGCCCAGGCTCGCACCGAAACGAGTCGGCGGCACCTCGAACTGAACGGCCATCCCCTCCGACACGAACTTGTTGTACCGGTCCGACCGCGGATTGAACATGCCGATGTTGAAGTGGATGTGGTGTGCCGCCTCGTGCTGAATCACCTCCAGGTTCATGTACTCGACCTTGCGGCGGATCAGGTTCGTCACGCGCTGCCGTTCCTGGTGCGGAACCTCCTTGCGCTTCACCGCCTCGAGCGCCCGCGCAAACGGCTCGAAGGTCATCATGTCGAAGAACGCAGACCGGTTCGTCGGCGAGTAGTAGAAGCCCAGAATCCCGCCCGTGTCCGACATCCCCAGGTCGTACGCCGCGTAGCGCTTGAACTCGTCGTGCGTCGCGAAGAAGTACGTCTCGAGCTTGTAGTCCGGCCGGACCGTCGGAACCCCCATCATCTCCATCAGCCGCACGTTCCAGCGATAGACGGACTCCAGCCGCGCGCCGAGCTGCGCCGCCAGCCCCCGGTCCGTCGTGTACACCAGCAGAAAGTGCGGCGTCTCGTACGAGTCCGCCTTCTCACCCGCGATACGAAGCATCTGCGCCAGACTCTCTTCGTTGACCGGCGCCTCCTCCATCGCGTTCCCGGCGGACTCCGCGAACTCCTCGACCACCGCGAAGTTCTCGCTCGGACCCAGGATGCGCTGAATCTCATCCCCGCTGACCAGGTCCGTGCTCGCCATCTCCTCCGCCTCGCCGGCCGCCGCCTCCGCCGCCGCAACCGGCGTCAGTTCCTTCACCAGGTGCTTGGGCACCGTGACCTTGATCCCCCGCCCGACCTCCACTAGATACGCGTCGGCCGTTTCAGTCACGTCACCTTCGAACGTCCGCCCGTCCATCTGCACTACGCGGTGGCGGCCGATCGACTCCTGCCCCAGCACCGGCGCGGCCCAGACGAAAACCCCCGCCACCGCCGCCAGAATCGCAATCAACCCGCCTGCTCTCACAGTTGGCCTGCGCATAAGATCGCCTCTCCCGCTGTGTAAGAAACGTGGACGCACTCTCGTGTCATTATACTCGCCGCCCCCGGCCGGCCAACCCAATCCCACGACCCGCTCCGCCGCCGGCCGCGAGACGCCCCTCCCACAGCGGCCCCGCGCGCCACCCCCTGGCAACATGTCCCCGGCCGGCGAATAATCTGGCGTGGCATACGACCCGCAAAACGCGGACCGCGGCGAGCGGGCCCTGATCCGGGCCATAGCCCGTCACGCGCAGAACCTGCCCGCCGCACCGCTGCCCGTTCCCTTCGGCGACGACATGGCCGCCGTTCCCGCCGATGGCCCGCTGCTCTGGACCGTCGACACCGTCACCGACGGCGTCGATTTCGACGCCGCCCGCCACGACATGGCCGCGATCGGACGCAAGGCGATGGCCGTCAACCTGAGCGACTGCGCCGCCATGGCCGCCGTCCCGGTCGCCGCGCTCTGCTCGCTGCTGCTGCCCGAGTCGACCGCGCAGCCCGACGCGCTCGCTCTCTGGAAAGCGGCCGACGAGTGTGGACGCGCGTTCGGGGCCCCCATCGTCGGCGGCGATGTGAACAGTTGGCCCGGCCGCCTGGCCATCACGATCACCGTCGCGGCCCGGCCGGACGGCGAACACGCCCCGGTTCTGCGGCGCGGCGCCCGCCCGGGCGACCGGCTGGCGGTCACCGGCCGGCTCGGCGGCTCGATCCTCGGACGACACATGACCTTCGAGCCGCGCGTCCGTCTGGCGCGAGAGCTGAATGCGGGCCTGCGCGTCCACGCGATGATTGACATCAGTGACGGCCTGGCCGTCGACCTCTGGCACCTGCTCGACGCCTCCGGCTGCGGCGCCGTAATCGCGGAAGAGGAACTGGAGCAGGCGGTCCACGACGACGCGCGAACGCTCTCGAAGCGGACCGGCCGCCGCTCGCGCGACCACGCCCTCGGCGACGGCGAGGACTTCGAGCTGCTCGTCGCGCTGGACCCGGCCGACGAGCGTAGGGCCATCGACCAGTTCGGCCTCCTTCCGCTCGGCTGGTTCGTCGACCAGGCCGGATTGCGGCTCCGCTCGCGCGACGGCGAGCTGGAACAGGTGCCGCGGCTCGGCTGGGAACATCTGCGATGAGCGGGCCGCTCGAGCTACGCAGCCATTCGCCGCGACAAACTTGGCAGGTCGGCCAAGCGATCGGCCGCGGCCTGTCGGGCGGCGAGCTGATCGCACTCGAGGGCCCCCTCGGCAGCGGCAAGACGCAGTTCGTCAAGGGCCTCGCCGCCGGCCTCGATGTGCCCGGCGACGAGCCTGTCGTCAGTCCGACGTTCGTGCTGGTACGCGAATACGTCGGCCGGCTGCGGCTCTATCACGTCGACGCCTACCGGCTGGGCTCGGCCGGCGAGCTGGCGGGTATCGGCCTGGACGAAATGCTCGAAGCCGGCGGTACGGTGGCGGTCGAGTGGGCCGACCGCGTGGCCGATGGCCTGCCCGCCCCCCTGCTTCGCATCGATCTGGACTACGCCACCGGCCCGACGGAGCGGACGATTCGGATCGACGTGCCGGACGAGCTGCTCGCCCGCCTGGCGGCGAGCCTTCCCGCCGCGACCGCCCCGGACGCAGATCGATCTTGACAAGGCACCGCGGGCGGGCAACACTTCCGACAGGGAACGGAACCTTTACGCGCGAAGAGGTGCTGCATGCGAGTCCTGGCGATTCTCGGTTTGCTCGTCGGCGTCACAGCCCTGACCGGCTGCCACGGCATGACACAGACTTGGGACGACCGCATGAACACCTACTCCCAGGCTCTCGACACCGACATGCGGCAGCTCGCCGACGACTGGGACACCTTCTGGCTGGCCGACCGCCAGTACCGCCTGACGCCGTGGTACACTCGCTAGCCGCGGCCCGGCGAACGTAACCGCTTATCTGGACTATATTTATCGACTTGCAGGCCGGTCACCCTCCGGTCACCGCCGGCCGCTTTCTGCCCGGATCCCCCGCTCGATCCGCGAAATCACGGTCAGATTCCTCAGTCAGTAACCATTGACCCGCAAAGGGTTTACGCGCCTCGACGCGCGAATCTGTCGCTCGCCCGCGTCCAGACCCCCGCCCACCCCACCTATTAACACCGAGTCTGATGCGGTTCGACGTTCGGGCCGCACCGAAACACGAAGCGGGCTCCAAAACGCTGAGGTGGACCATGAAACGCACGAACGAACACAAGACCCGGAACAGTGACAAGGCCGGCCGGCTCGGCCGGAGCGTCATGACTGTCGCGACGCTCGCGGCCTCGACCGCGGCCGCGATGGCCGGGCCGCAGAGCTCGCGAGTGGAAGGCCAGAGCGGCGTGGTGGACCAACTCGTGGCAGAGGCACTGGCGCACCAGCACGATTGCGTCGGGTCGGGCGGCATGTGCATCGCGACGCCCGAGCTGAGCATCATGTTCGCCCCGGAGGCGACGGCCGAAGAAATGAGGGTCGTTCTGGAGGGGCTCGTCGACGACGGCGCCCGCTTCAACCTTCAGGGCTCGCGCTGGACGAGCACCGCGACCAACGGCGCCGTCGAGCAGGGTGAGCCGATCACGCTGACGTACAGCTTCGTGCCGGACGGCACGCAGATCAGCGGCTTCAACGGCGAGCCGGCCAGCCCGAGCGAGCTCTACGCCGTGTTCGACGCCAACTTTCCCGGCGGGCGGGCCGCGTGGAAGGCCGCCTTCGCCGAGGCGTTCGAGCGTTGGAGCGAGGTGACGAACATCACCTACATCGAGGTCTCCGACGACGGCGCGGGCTTCCCGCTCGCCCCCGGCCAGCTCGGCGCGCGCGGCGACGTGCGCATTGCGATGCACCCGGTGGGCGGCTCGATCCTGGCCTACAACTTCTACCCGAACGCCGGCGGCGACATGGTGATGGACAGCAGCAAGATCGCCACCTTCGTCAACCCCCAGAACAACTTCCGCTCGCTGCGAAACGTGCTGGCACACGAGCACGGCCACGGGCTCGGGCTGGCGCACGTCATCCCGCAGGCCGGCCAGAAGCTGATGGAGCCGGCGCTCAACCTGGCCTTCGACGGGCCGCAGGAAGACGACGTCCGCGCCGCCCAGCACAACTACGGCGACCCCTTCGAGCTCAACGACGCCGTCGGCTCGGAGACATTCGTCGGCGGTCCGCTGCGCGACCCCGCCAGCAGCGGCACGCAGGTGATGTCGCAGACCGGCCTGGCGCTTGAGCGCGACACCAGCTCCGACTGGTACGGCTTCACGGCCTTCGCCGGCGTTCCGATCGCGGTTCGCGTCGAGCCCGTCGGCACGACCTACCAGAGCGGCCCGCAGAACGGCCAGGCGGCCGAAGTGAACGCCAAGGCCGCCCGCAATCTGGCCCTGCGGCTGTGGCGCCGCATCTCGGCCCAGACCAACGAGCTTCAGCTCATGGCGCAGATCGACTTCAACGACGCCGGCGAGGCCGAGTATCACCCCCCGGTCCCCTACAACCTCGCGGGCTACGTGCTGGCCGAGGTCTACAGCACCGACGGCGTCAACGACGTGCAGCAGTACAACCTGACGATCAGCAACTCGGCCATCCAGCCGCCGGTCGAAGATCCGTCGATGCGGGTCTTCAACGGGGCGTCCGAGGTGTTCGACGGAACGGTCGTCCAGTTCGGCGCCGTGACGATCGGTCAGTCCACGAACACGACGATCACGATCCACAACGACGGTCCGGGCTTGCTGACGCTGGGTACGCCGACGCTCGCGGGCCCCGGTGCGGGCGACTACTCCTTCACGCTGCTCGGCAGCGAGGTTCCGGCCGGCGAGTCCGCGGTGATGGCGGTGGCCTTCTCGCCCACGGCCGAGGGCGTGCGCCAGGCGGTGCTCAGCCTGCCGAACAACGACCCGGACCAGAGCAACTTCAGCTTCATCGTCAGCGGCCTGGCCCTCCCGGCTCCGCAGCCGGCGATCGTGGTCGAGGCGGATAACTTCGAGATCGAGGACGGCGGGCAGTACGGCGACGAGCTGATCGCCCCGGTGCAGGCCGGCCAGAGCGGCTCGGTGGCCCTGCGCATCCGCAACACGGGCGATGCCACGCTCCTGCTGAGCAGCGTCACCGTCGGCGGGCCGGACGAGGCCAACTTCACGGCCGAGCTCGACCGCACGAACGTGCCGGCGGCGAGCAACCAGTTCGCCACGCTGACCATCACGCTGAATACGTCCGCGCAGGATGCGGGCAGCCGCGTGGCCGACTTCGTGGTCGCCAGCAACGACCCCGACCGGCCGGCGCTCGGGTTCTCGATCGCGGCGACCGTGCTGGCCGCGCCGATCACCGACTGCAACGGCAACGGAACCGACGACGCCGACGATATCGCGGCCGGCGACAGCGAGGACTGCAACGGCAACGGCGTGCCGGACGAGTGCGAGAGCGACGCGGACGGCGACGGCGTGATCGACGACTGCGACAACGGCCAGGACGCCGGCGACAACGGCGACGGCGACGAGGGCGAAGGCGACGACAACGCCGGTGATGACAACAACGACGGCGGCGCCGATGAGGACTTCGGCGGCGACGAGGGCCAGGACGAGGACTTCGGCGACGAGTTCGGCGATGACGAGTTCGGCGACGAGGGCTTCGACGGCGAGGACGACGGCGAGTATGACGAAGACGACTTCGCCGACGATGTCGAGACGGCGGTGGTGCCGTCGCTGTGCGGTGCGGGCGTGGCGGGCTTCATGCCGCTGATGTTCGCGGGCCTGGCGGGCGTCCGCGGTGGAATCCGTCGCCGGGTGCGCTGACCCGCCACCGGACGCGGTGACTCGCCAGCGGACGAGGTGATCCGCCGCCGGGAGAAGTGACGGGTGCCTGAAGGGGGCACGCAGAAAGGCCGGCCGGTGCTGCGATAAGCGGTGCCGGCCGGCCGCGTTCTTCGTCGTGCGGGGAGAGCACGTCGCGTGCGTCCCTTGACCACATTTCGACCCAGAAAGGCTCGCTGGTACCGACACGGCGATCCCGGCGCTTGCCAGCGCCGTGTTGCCGGCCCCGGCACACCGCCCCTGTTATGCTGGACCCGTCATGCCGGCCCCGTCGTTCTGGTCCCGTCCTGCTCGCCCAGTCACAACGGCACCGAAGGGGCAGCGGATTGTAGCCACGGATGCAGCGAGCCCGGCGCCAGCCGGGCGAGCGGAACCCGTGGACCCCGGGCCCCGATCCCCTCTTCTGCCCCGAAGGGGCAGCGGAACCGCGGCCGCCCGCCACAAAGCCCGCTTCTGCCAACCATGCCCGTCCATCAAATTGAGGGCCAAAGGAAGCTCGCAAGCGACGGCGCCCGGCGAGTTCCTCGCACCCCGCGCGAGCCTACGACTTGCCCGCCGACGAATCCCCCCCGCGCGTCTGCCGCTTCGCCGCCGCACGCCGGGCCACCAGGTCGAACACCGTCGCATCCGGACCGGACATGCGACCCACGCCCGCCGCCTTATCCGCTCCACGCGCCGGCCCATCCGCCCCCGCCGCCGCATCCGCCCCACCCGCCGCCCCATCCGCCAGCGAAATCGCCGCGACGATCTCCGCCACGCGCAGCCGCAGCGCCTCATCGCGCCCGCGGCGGCTCAGCGGCTCGAGCGCCCGCAGCATGTGACCGGCCGACTTGTACCGCATAATCCGCGTCTTGTGCGTCGCCCGGCGGACCACCTCGCACACCGCCTCGTCGACGCCCCCCCGCAACGCAAGCTGCTCGAACGGAATCTCCGCACGCTCGTGCAGCGCCCGCATCTCGCTGATCGTCTCGGCCGCAAACGGCGGCCGGCCCGCCAGCGCCTCAAACAGCATCACGCCCAGCGCGTACACGTCGCCCTGCGGTGAAACGTGCCCGTCGAACATCTCCGGGGCCATATACAGTGGACTGCCGGCGATGCCCGTCGCCCCGCTGCGAAACGAGGCCAGGTCGAAGTCGCACGCCAGGCCGAAGTCGCACACGTGTGCCGCCCCGTCATGATCAAACAGAATGTTGGCCGGCTTCAGATCGCGATGCACCACTCCGGCCGTATGCAGCGCCTCCACCGCCACCGCGAGCTGCCGCAACAGATACAGCGCCAGCTCCGCATCGAGCGGGCCGGTCCGCCGCAGCAGGTCGCGCATCGACACGCCGTCGACGTACTCCATCACAATCACCGGCAGCCCCGCCGCCAGCTCCACCGCGTGCACCGTGATGATGTTCGCATGCTTGATCGACGCCGCCGCACGAATGCCGCTGAGCAGCTCCAGCGTGGCCGGGTCGTTCTCACCGCCGCGGCGGCGGTGCAGCAGCTTCACGGCCACCTTGCGGTGCAGGGCCTCGTCATACCCGGCGAAGACCGCCCCCGCCGCCCCCTGCCCCAGCAGCTCGCCCAGCCGCACGCTGCCGACGCGCCGCGGCACCTCCACCGCGTCGGCCGGCGGACCGCCCTCGTGGTGCGACAGCATGACGGTCATCGTTTCCTGCATCCTGAGCCCTTCCGGAGCCGCGGCCGGCGATACGAGAGGCGCTTCGGCCTTCCACAGATGTATTCTAAGGCCGGGGCGAATTCCGCCGTTCCACAAACGGGCGGTGTTTCGACCCGCCCCGCCGCGGCGGCCGGAAGAGCCGCCCGGCCGACCTGGCAACGACGGGCACCTGAGCAATATGCGCCGCATCGGCCGGGGACCGCCCGCCCGCGGCCGAATCCGCGTAACCCGTGTGCGGCTCAAAGCTTACGCACGAGGTGCGGCGCCCGGCCGCGAGCCGCGGCGAAAAATTATGCTCACGAAGGCGGAAGTTCGTGTGGGAAAGGCGCCGGACGGACGTATTACTTTCAGGGGAGGTGGCTCGCTGGCGTCTCGACGTACCTGGCGTAGCGGCATCCGAAATCCCAGCGTTCGGTGTCGTTCGCCTTGGAGATTGCAAACACAGCAGTCACCTCCCCCGGCATTCAATCCGAACAACGCAATGGGCTGGAGTTTCCCTCGATGATTCTGCGAATGAGCGAGCCGATGCACAGCGCGCTGTGGCTGATGGTCAGCGGACTGGCGGCCGGACTGTTCGGCGGCCCGCCGGCCGAGGCGGCCGGTCCCGGCGTGCTGCGCGCTGCACGATCCGAGAACGGGCGCTTCGAGCTGCGCGTTGAGCCGGCTCGACGCGGGCAGGAGCGCCCGTGCCGAGCCACATTGATGCAGCGCGGTGGCGCGGGCGCGGCGGGCGAGCACGTCGTCTGGCAGGCCGAGCTGGTCAACGAAACCGGGCCGGTGCACGGCTTCATCCGCGACGACGGGCGGTTCGTGATCACATTGGATGAATACCGCCGCGGCGGCGCGGCCCACGCGCTCGTCATCTACGGCGAAAACGGCGAGAAGCATGCGGAGCTGGAGCTGCCGCAGCTCTTGAGCGGACCGGATTGGCGGCAGGTGCGCGCCCGGCGCGGCTCGATCGAGTGGCTGCGCGGGGCGAAGTTCTCCTTCGAAGCCGACGGGTCGCAATTCGTCATCCGCCTCCACTGGGAGCGCGAGGTCCGCGTCGACCTGGAACGCGGCGAGGTCATCGGCCGGCCGGCGAATGCGGCCGACGAAGAGCTGCCGGCCGAGGTCCTCGCGGCCCTGGCCGAGGCGGAGGCGGGCGAAGGCGGCGACGTGCTGACACAGGAGGAGCTTGCCGAGCTGACGCCCGAGGAGCTCGCCGAGCTGATCGCACAGAGCGACCCAGAGCACGACGCGGCCGGACACGCCACGATCCAGGAAGTGCTCGACCAGGCAATGAGCGAAGCCCTCGACGAATCCGTGCCACCGTCGCTCGAAGCGGCACTCGACCGGATTCGACAGCAGTACGCGCAAGAGCTCGCGGGAGAGGCCCCAGCGCTCGCCGAAGAAGCCGCTCCGCCCTTCCCGCCCGCCGGAATCAGCGACTCGGTCGGCGTGCCCGTCCCGCAGCCCGATCCCGCCGATCCCGTCGACTACCTCGCCTGGGCCAACGAGCACACGCAGACCGTCGGCCCTTCGGCCGAGTGGCTCTACGAAGCGGCGGCCGCGTCGCTCGTCCCGTTCGAAGGCGACGAGGAGCTGCTCAACGCGGCCATGGCCGGCGACCCCGAAGCGCTCCTGTCGCCGGAAGTCACAGCCTACCTGGAGGCGAACGCCGCGGCCGTCGCGACCGCCCGCGCCGCGCTCGCTCTCGACTATCGCGGCATCACTCTGCACAGCGAAGGCGGCCCGATGTTCGGTGTGCTTCTGCCGAACCTCGGCAAGATGCGCGAGATCGCCAGGCTCACGACGATGCAGGGCGAGCTGGCAGAGGCCAACGGCGATATGGCCGCGGCCACCAGTGCCTTCGTCGACACGCTCGCCCTCGGCGCCCACCAGGGCCAGGGCACGACGCTGATCGAGAACCTCGTCGGCGTCGCCATTCAGAACCTCGGCTCCGAGCGGCTGCTTGATTCGCTCGCGTCGGCCGGCGACGGACAGCTCGACTACGTCGCGCTCGCCCAGCGCGTCGAGCGAAGCTACGCCCCCGTCCGCCCGATCACGCAGAACATCCAGTTCGAGCGGGCGATGCTGCTCGACTCGATCCAGCGCTCCTTCGAAATGAACCCGCAGACCGGCCACTACCGCGTCTCGGAGCAGGGCGTCAAGCATATGAACGAGGTGCTCGGCATGGGCGGCGACAACCCGGCCGGCGAAATCATGTTCATGACGTATCTCGGCGCGGCCGGCTTCGAAGAGATGACGCAGTCGGTCAACCAGCACTACGACCGGCTGACCGAGGCGGCCGCCCTGCCTTATCAGGAGAGCCGGCAGGCCTACGATGATCTTGAGCAGCTCGCGTCCGATCCGATCTGGCGGGCCACGAACCCGCTGCTGGCCACGCTGACGCCGTCGCTCTCGCGCGTTTCATTCTTCAGCGCCCGGGCCGAGGCGACGCGGCGCGGGACGATCCTGGTGACGCAGCTCAAGGCCTATCGCCAGCAGCACGGCCGCTATCCGGACTCGCTGGGCGAACTCGTCAACGGCGGCGGCAACGAGCAGCTCGTGATCGACCCGTTCACGAACGCGCCTTTCGCCTACATTCCGGGCGAGGAGGATTTCACGCTCTACTCGCTCGGCGCCAACGGCGTCGACGACGGCGGACAGCACGACGCGAAGGCCGAAAGCGGCGACGTGCGCTACTGGCCGCGGCGATAAGGCGCGCTCGCGGGTGACAAGTGACAGGTGGCAGGTGGCAGGTGGCAGGTGGCAGGTGGCAGGTGGCAGGTGAAAAGTGAAAGGCGCCGGCGCGGGGCTGCGATCTGAACCCGCCGCGCCGCTGCCCCGGGTATGGGGGACCGGTCTCCTCAACATTGGGGGACCGGCCTCTGGCCGGTCACCGGGCGACCGGTCTCCTCAACATTGGGGGACCGGCCTCTGGCCGGTCACTGGGCGACCGGTCTCCTCAACATTGGGGGA
>CAZXUI010000050.1:0-2036 GCA_964643885.1 uncultured Planctomycetales bacterium | reverse complement strand
TGGGCGACCGGTCTCCTCAACATTGGGGGACCGGCCTCTGGCCGGTCACTGGGCGACCGGTCTCCTCAACATTGGGGGACCGGCCTCTGGCCGGTCACTGGGCGACCGGTCTCCGACCGGTCGCGCTCTTGCCCGTCAGGGCAGACGCCCGCGTGGGATGCTCTCGCCGAAGGCGTGAGCATGCCGCTCGCTCGACCGTAGCCGGGGGCTCGGAGCCACCGGAAACCTCGTCCCCCAACGTCGTCCGTGGGGCCTGCGCCCCAGATCACAGTACAAGGGGGCCAATCCCACACCGCATTCTCATCCAGGATGGCAAACAGTCCGATCGTGTCGTCCTCGTGCGAGATTCCCTTCTCGCACGCGGGGCCGCACCCCCGGCTCTTCGCTCTCGTCTTTAATCCCTACTCTCCCGCCCGCGCCGCCGGCGTCTGACAGTTCCAGCACACGTCGAAGTGCCCCGGCACATCCTCACCGCACGCCTCGCACCGCCACGCCGCAGGCTCCGGACCGGCCCGCCGCGCCGCCAGCCGGCTCCGCTCCCGCTGTAGCAGCCAGCGCACGTCGAAATAGAAGTCGCTGTCCACCAGAATGCGGCTGCCCAGCGACCGGCTGCCCATGTAAATCTCCACGGCCGTCCGCCCGCCATACACCACGAACGGCACCCGCTCGGTCTCCAGCAGCATCTCCACGATCGGCAGCGGCAGCTCGCCCGTCAGGTCGCGGTCGACCAGAAACCACCGCCGCGCAGGCCGGGCCGCCTCCACGTCAAACGCCCGCCCGCACACGGCACACTGCGACTCGGCCGCGCCGGCCAGCGACGCGCCGCACCCGCCGCAGCGCAGGCCGAAATCCGGCAACGGCCGCTCGCGGCCGGTGAACTGCGGCTCGCGCAGGCGGGTCCAGGTCCGCACGAGCGACTGCATGTCGAGCACGGCGCCGCACTCCGGGCAGCGATGGGCCGGCAGGCCGCGGAGCGGATACTTGCAGCGCGGGCAGCGGACGTCCCAGTCGGGGATCGGCAGGGTGTTGAGGTCGATTTCCACGCAGGATTGTAAAGGGAAGAGGGAATAAGGGACCGAGGGACTGAGGGACCAAGGGACCGAGGGATCGAGGGATCAAGGGACCGGCCGGGTGGCATGGGCAAGCGCAGCTTGCCCGTGACTGGAGAATGGGGGACCGGTCTCCGACCGGTCACTGGGCGACAGTTCTCCGGCCTGTCGCACTTTGCCCGGCAGGACAAGGGCCGAACGCTTTCAGCGTGCCGGGCGCAACGGTCGCCTACCCAGGGCGACGCTCGCCCTGGGCTGTCCTGCCGGGCACCTTCGGTACGATTCGGGAGGCTGTCCCGCTGGTCCACGGCCTCGTGGCGCCAGCCGGCCGGATGTCGCGCGCTCGCGCCCGGCGGCCCGATGCCGCGCGCTCGCACCCGGCCGCCGAATGCCCAACGCTCGCGCCCGTCGGATGCAGCCCTTCCCGATTCGGCCGCGGTATGTATCACGCCCCGGGCGGGTCGCCTCTGCTCCCTTGGCCGGCCGGCACACGGACTTCCCAGATTGGCCGGCGCTGACCCCGACCGGCCACGGGTGGGCGGCGCCCCCAGCGCCGTCCACCCACCCTCTCGCCCGCCGGGCGCGGGTCCCGCTGGAAGTGTGGCACCAGCTAACAGCCGGGGCGTTGCTCGCTCCCGCAGTAGCCGGTGTATTGCTCGCTCCCGCACCATGCACCGGCGCGCTGACGGGCGCAGGCGTCTTGCCTGCCATCGCGCGATGAGCACTGCTCCGGGTGGCACGCCCGTCGTTGCGAGACTTCGAAGCTCCGCTGGAGTTGCTCGACTGCCTCACGCCGACGGGTCGGGCTCACCATTTTCCCTGGGCCAGCTCCTTGAGCATGGCGTTGTCCAGCGCCAGCTCCGCCACCATCTTCTTGAGCCGGCCGCTGCCGGCCTCCAGTTCCTTGAGGCGCCTGGCGTCGGCCGCCTTCATGCCGCCGTACTGGTTGCGCCAGCGGTGGAACGTCTGTTCGCTGACGCCGATCCG
>CAZXUI010000049.1:0-34093 GCA_964643885.1 uncultured Planctomycetales bacterium | reverse complement strand
CCAAGCACGGGGTCAATCGATCGCCAGCGGACCCGCCGCTTGGCGCGGCGGGTTCTGATTGGGCCGCCGGACCCGCCGCTTGGCGCGGCGGGTTCTGATTCGGCCGCCGGACATGCGGCAGCGCGGTGTCCAGCACGACGGCGGGCGCGGGCGTCTCGCCCGCTTTTTTGGACTGTTGCGCGGCCGTCCGTCCGTCCGGAACTGCATCGATGCACGTTTCAACACCCTGGTGGGAGATCAACATGACTTTTCGCAGCAGCCGTATCCGCCTGTCACTGACGGCGGCTTTGCTGGGCCTCGCGGCGCCGGCGGTGTGGGGCCAGACCGGAGCGGATCGCCCGCTGCCGTACCCCAAGACTGAGAAGGCGGGCATCGTCGAGGAGTTGCACGGCGTAAACGTGGCCGACCCCTATCGCTGGCTGGAGGACCTCGACGGCAGCAAGACGCGGGCATGGATCGAGGCGCAGAACGAGGTCACGTTCGGCTACCTCGGCGAGATCCCGGCCCGCGAGCGCATCCGCGAGCGGCTGACCAGGCTCTGGAACTACGAGCGCTACAGCGAGCCCTATCGCGAGGGCGAGCGGTACTTCTACAGCAAGAACGACGGACTTCAGAACCAATCCGTCGTCTACTGGCAGAAGTCGCTCGACGCCGAGCCGCAGGTGCTGCTGAACCCCAATGAGTGGTCCGAGGACGGCACGGTCTCGCTCGGCGGCCTGTCGATCAGCGACGACGGCAAGCTGGCCGCGTACGCCAAGAGCGAGGGCGGCTCCGACTGGCGCACCTGGTTCGTCCGCGACATCGACGCGGGCAAGGACCTCGCCGACAAGGTCGAGTGGGTCAAGTTCTCCGGCGCGGCCTGGACCAAGGACGGCCGGGGCTTCTTCTACAGCCGCTACGACCAACCGGCCGGCGACAAGCTCGAGGAGGTCAACAAGTTCCAGAAGCTCTACTTCCACAGGCTCGGCACGCCGCAGAGCGAGGACCGCCTCGTCTACGAGCGGCCGGACGAGCCGGAGTGGGGCTTCGGCGGCAGCGTCACCGAGGACGGCAAGTACCTGATCATCTCGATCTGGAAGGGCACGGAGCGCAAGAACCGCGTCTACTACCAGGAGCTCGGGTCGGACGATGCGCCGATCGTCAAGCTGCTGGACGACTTCGACGCGCAGTACGACTTCCTCGGCAACGACGGGCCGGTCTTCTGGTTCCAGACGGACCTGGACGCGCCGCGCTACCGCGTGATCGCGATCGACACGCGCGCGCCGCAGCGCGACAACTGGAAGGAGATCATTCCCGAGTCGAAGGACACCCTCCAGGGCGTCAGCGTCATCAACGACCAGTTCGTCGCGGTCTACCTGAAGGACGCGCACTCGCAGGTGAAGATCTTCGACCTGGCCGGCAAGCACGTGCGCGACGTGCAGCTGCCGGGAATCGGCACCGTCGGCGGATTCGCCGGCAAGCGCACGGACACCGAGACCTTCTACTCATTCAACAGCTTCACCGACCCGGGCACGATCTACCGCTATGACATGACCACGGGCAAGAGCACGCTCTTCCGCAAGCTCAAGGTGGATTTCGACCCGGCCGCCTACGAGACCCGGCAGGTCTTCTACACCAGCAAGGACGGCACGCGCGTCCCGATGTTCATCACCCACAAGAAGGGCATCCAGCTCAACGGCGACAACCCGACGCTGCTGTACGGCTACGGCGGCTTCAACATCTCGCTCACGCCCCGCTTCAGCGTGACGAACCTGGTGTGGATGGAGCTGGGCGGCGTCTACGCCCAGCCCAACCTGCGCGGCGGCGGAGAGTACGGCAAGGAGTGGCACGACGCCGGCCGGCTCAAGAACAAGCAGAACGTCTTCGACGACTTCATCGCCGCGGCCGAGTGGCTCATCGAAAACAAGTACACCCGCCCGCAGCGCCTGGCGATCAGCGGCGGCAGCAACGGCGGCCTGCTGGTCGGGGCGTGCATGGCTCAGCGGCCGGACCTGTTCGGTGCGGCCTTGCCGGCCGTCGGCGTGCTGGACATGCTGCGGTTTCACAAGTTCACGATCGGCTGGGCCTGGGTCAGTGACTACGGCTCACCGGACGAGGCCGAGATGTTCGAGGTGCTGCACGCCTACAGCCCCTACCACAACCTCAAGCCGGGCACGCAATATCCGGCCACGCTGATCACGACCGGCGACCATGACGACCGCGTCGTGCCCAGCCACAGCTTCAAGTTCGCCGCGCGGCTCCAGGAGTGTCAGGCCGGACCGGCCCCGGTGCTCATCCGCATCGAGACGCGGGCGGGCCACGGCGCGGGCAAGCCGACGGCGATGATCATCGAGGAGCACGCAGACCGGCTGGCGTTCCTGACGCGCGTGCTGAAGATGGACGTGGGCGCACTGGCGCAGCGCTGATCGCTGCGGCCCGCGAAGTTCGGTGTGACTGTAGCGGGTCACGAGTACCACGACGTGGGGTCTGCGAGCGTCTGAGCCCGTGAACGAATCGCGCGGCTGTGGGGAGCGCGGGCGTCTCGCCCGCAGCTCGTCCCGAGGCGATGCGGGCCGCGGCGAAGTGCGCTCTGCATTCTCGCAAGGATGGATTACAGGCGGCGGAAGAGCACGCAGGCGTTGTGCCCGCCGAAGCCGAACGAGTTGCTCAGCACGACGTTCACGCGCGCGTCGCGGGCGACGTTCGGAACGTAGTCGAGATCGCAGTCCGCATCCGGCTCGTCGAGATTGATCGTCGGCGGAAGCGTGTTGTTGTGAATCGCCAGGATCGACGCGACCGCCTCGATCCCGCCGCTGGCGCCGAGCAGGTGCCCCGTCGCGCTCTTCGTGCTGCTGACGGCCAGCTTGCGCGCGGCCGGCCCGAAAACCGCCTTGATCGCCCGCGTCTCGGCCACGTCGCCCAGCGGCGTGCTCGTGCCGTGCGCGTTGATGTAGTCGACCTGGTCGGGGTTTATCCGTGCGTCGGCCAGCGCAGCCCGCATCGCCCGCCCGGCCCCGCGGCCCTCGGGATCGGGCTGGACCATATCGCCCGCGTCGCTCGTCGCGCCGTAGCCGATCACCTCGCAGTGGATGTTCGCACCACGGGCCTGGGCGTGCTCATACTCCTCGAAGATCAGCACCCCCGCGCCCTCGCTCAACACGAAGCCGTCACGAGACTTGTCGAACGGCCGCGACGCCCGCGGCGGATCGTCGTTCCGCGTGCTCAGCGCCTTCATCGCGGCGAACGCGGCCAGCCCCAGCGGCGAAAGCGCCGCCTCCGACCCGCCCGTGACCATGATCTCGGCCGACCCGCGGCGAATCGCCTCGAAGGCGTCGCCCATCGCGTTGCCCGCCGACGCACAGGCCGTGGCCACCGTCGTGCTGACGCCCTGGAGATTGAGCGCGATCGAAATATGTCCCGAGCCGGCGTTGGCCATCAGCTTGGGAATGGTGAATGCGGATACGCGGCCCGGGCCCTTGTCGATCAGGCGGCGATGCTGTTCCTCCAGCTCCTCGATGCCGCCGATCCCCGTGCCGATGATGACGCCGCCCCGCTCCGGATCGAACCTGTGCGAGCCGAGACCGGAATCCTCCCAGGCCATCTTCGCGGCCGCGAAGGCAAGCTGCGCGAAACGGTCCATCCGCTTGGCGTGACGCGTATCGGTGTACTTGGCGATGTCGAAGTCGTCGCACTCCCCCCCGAAGCGCACGTCATAGGGTCCGGAGTCGAAGCGCTTGATCGGGGCGATCCCCGAGCGAGCACTGATCAGCCCGTCCCAGTACGAGGCGACGGTGCTGCCCAGCGGTGTCACCACACCCATGCCAGTAACGACGACGCGACGGCCCGCCATGAAGCTGCACCCGTGCGGCTAGGAGCCGGCGTTGGCTTCAAGCTGCTTTTTGATGTAGTCGATTGCCTGACCGACGGTCTGGATCTTTTCGGCCTCCTCGTCGGGGATGCTGAGCTCGAATTCCTCCTCGAACTCCATCACCAGCTCGACCGTGTCCAGCGAATCGGCGTTCAGGTCGTTGACGAACGACGTCTCACGGGTGATCTCATCCTCGGCGACCCCCATCTGGTCACTGACGATCTTCTTGACCTTGGCTTCAATCTCAGCCAATTCAGGCACGTGCCGTTCCTCCGCGCGTTGACCCGTTGATTCCGTCTTCCACGCTCGTGTTACATACTTCCATGTCGGGCCGGCGACTGCCGCGCCGCGTGCCGGCCCGGCGGTTGCCGGCCGCCCGTCCGGCCTCCCCCGCCCAATGACCGGATGTACGCATCCACCGGGTCCCGCGCTGCACCCGGAAGCGAAGCCGGATACTACCCACCGGCGTCCGGGTTGCCAAGCCCTCGGCCCGCCGACGCCGGCGGCCCGCCAGCCCAGCCCCGGCCGGCGGCCAGCACCGCGACCGTACGCCGGGCCGCGGCCACCAAAGCCTCCTGCCGCGGCGCCCGGGCTACGAGAGCGTGCACGTCGCGAATGTCCCAGCCGTCGCGGGGCACGAGCCGTCCACGGGCATCCCGCAGCGAGCACCCGAACTCATCCACCAGCACGCGCGTCGCGAAGCGGTCGCACATGCCCTCGCGGCGGCGCGGAGACCGCCCGGCTTGCGCGACCAGGTAGTGATACAGCTCGTGCAGGTAGACGAACAGAACGAGCTGATAGGGGTCGGAGACCGTCAGGCGATAAACCTCCCGCCGCCAGCCGCCGCGGGTCGAGCGGGCCGGAGCGACATGCGTCCCCAGCGTGTACGGATACCGGTTCGAGCGGCCCAGATTGATGTGCATCCGGGCCTGTGTATAGAAGCAGGACCCGCTGAAATCGGCCCCCCGGCTGAATCGGACGCGAACGACCAACCGGTCGTGGCGGTAGGGAACCGTGAATCGCTCGAACAGCTCCAGCAAACGAGCCGTCGAGAGATGGGTCGAGTTCACAAGCTGCACGAAACGGCTCCGTCCGCGGACCAGCAGCTTATCGGACGATCCGGGACTACCCGACCCCGGCCGGCCGATCCGGCACATTACACTCGAATTCAGCGCTGCATGCAGTACGATATAAGGGAAGGAGCGCCGAGATGCGAGTACTCGCAGGGCAGGCAATTCGGCTTGGCCTGGCCGGGGTGATTGCTGTCAGCCTGGCGGCGGCCGGCCAGGGCTTCGATTCGCCGGACGAGCCGCCCGGCTGGCTCGACCTGCTCGATTCGGCCGCCGCGCAGTCCGCGGCCGCCGCTCCGACTCCCCACACCGCAGCCCCGGCTCAGGATCAGACTCCGCCCGAGCCGCCGCCTGCCGCAACGCCGCAGTGGTCGCCGCCGCCCCGGCCGCACTCGATCCTCGGCCCTCGCCCCTTCTACGACTCCTTTGACGGTTTCGCACCCTCCCCGGAGCTCTGGTGGCTCGCGCGGGGCGTGAGCATCCGGCCGGACGGAGCGCTGGCGCCGACACCGCCGCTGGCCATCGTCCTGGGCGGCGCGCTGACGGATGGGGCCGAGCTCGTAACCATGCCGCTCGGGCTGGAGGATGTTCAGCGGGCAGTGCTCGCCTTCTACGTTCGGCCGCCCGCAGACCGCGAGAGTGAGCCGCTGATCATCGAGTTCTTTTCGCCGTCGCAGCAGTGGGTGAAGCTGCTCCACCTCCCGCCGGCCGCGGTGCCGGACGCGGACGTCTTCGAGCCGCGGGTCGTAGAGCTGCCGGACGAGGCGGTTCACCGCGCGACGCAACTGCGTTTCCGCACGTCGACGAGCGGTGGGCGGCGGGCCTGGTCGCTGGACGACGTGCAGATCGTCGCGGCGCCGGTCGGATTGATCCTCTCGGAGCAATCCCCGCACGCGGTCGCGCTGGGCGTCGATCCGGCCGACCTGTTCGGCGAGGCCGAGGCGCGCGGCGCCGGGTTGCTCTGGTACGAACGGCCGACGACGGTGCTGCTGCACGCGCCGCTGCGCAGCGGCGGGGCGTGCTTCGAGCGCTGGGTGATCGACGGCATCCCGCACGCGGACGGACTGAATGAGCTGCGGGTCGCACTCGGCCCCGGCGTGACGAGCGCGACGGCGGAGTACGCGCTGCTCGGCGATCTGAACGGCGACGGCGCGCTGGACCGGGATGACCTGTACGCGTTCGTGCGGGCGGTGACGGACCCGCTGGCCTTTGACGAGGACTTTCCCGAAATCGACCGCGTGCGCCGCGGCGACATCAACGGCGACGGCAAGGTGGACAACCAGGACATCGAGCCGTTCGTCGAGCTGATGCTGCGGCCCTGACGGCCGCTCCGGCGCGGCGCGGACCCTCCTCAGGTGTCGATGGAATTCCAGGAACGCGAGCGCTTCGGCCCGGGCGAGCTGGCGGTCGTGCTGAGCCACTACGACGTGGGCGTGATCGAAAGCGCTCGCGAGCTGCCGCGCGGCTCGCGCAAGAGCCCCAAGCTGCTGCTTCAGGCCGCGGCCGGGCGATACCTTCTCAAGCGGCGGGCACACGGGACGGAGCAGCTCGGGCGGGCCGAGTTCTCGCATGTTCTGCTCTCGCACCTGCGAGTGCGGCGCTTCCCCGTGCCGCGGGCCGTGCCGACGCGCGACACGGGCGATACGCTCCTGGCGATCGGCGGCCGAGTCTACGAGCTTTTCGAATACGTCGAGGGGGAGCGCTTCGACGGATCGCTCGAGGCCGCCTTTCACGCCGGCAAGACGCTGGCCCGCTTCCACCGCGCCGTCCAGGAGATCGACACGGCCTGGCACCCGCCCGCCATCAGCTATCACGACGCCCGCCCGGTCCGATCCGGCCTGAACGCGATCCCCACCACGACGGCGAGCCACGACTCGGTTGTCGGTCACGAAGCGGAGCTGCTCGCCGCGACGCAGGAGCTGTACGAGCGCTACGACGAGGCCTGCGAACAGGTCGAGAAGCTCGGCTTCGGGCAGTGGGAGCCCTGGATCGTCCATGGCGACTGGCACCCGGGAAACATGCGCTTCCGCCGGGGGCGGGTCGTGGCCGTGCTGGATTTCGACGCCGTCCGGCTCCAGCCGCGGGTCTCAGACCTGGCGAATGCGATGCTGCAATTCTCCATCCTGCGCGGAGCGGGCGACCCGATGGCCTGGCCGGCGTTTTTCGACGAAGCGCGCATGCGGCGCGTGCTGCTCGGGTATCTCTCGAAGATGGACCTGGACGAGGCGCAGCGGCGGGCGATCCCCGCCCTGATGCTGGAATCCATGATCGCCGAGTGCGTTGTGCCCATCGCCGCCACAGGGTCCTTCGGGCAAATGCCCGGCTTCGGCGTGATCCAGATGGTGCGGCGAAAGGTGCGCTGGCTGCTGGAGAACCGCTCGCGCATCGACGCCTGGATCCTCGAATGACGACCCGCCCCCCCGATCCGCTCCGCGGCGGCGTTTCGGCCCGCTTCGGGTAGGCGGGGCCGGCCGGATCTCGTAGAATGAGGCTTCGGCCGCGGGTCGCACAGCGGCAATTCGCGACTTGGAATGCGACCGAAGGGGGTCTACGATCGTAAGGTCTTATTGGTGCGGGGCCCTGGATACTCTGGTCGCCCCATCAGTTCGCCCCGTCGATCGATCGGAGGAACGTAGATGTCAGTGGAGCTTTCCACGTCGACAGCGTCGGCGAGCGACCTTGCGGGTTATGCACGCCCGGAGCCCCGCCGCCGATCTCGTCCTCATCGTGGCATTATCGGACTGTCTCTGCTCGGTGCGGCCGGGGTCGGATTGGCGATGCTGGCGGCGTGGCAGGGCTTTCCGGCCAATCTCTTCGGCGGCGGACTGGCCGATGACGTCACGCTTTTCGAAGTCAGCCCGACCGACATGCTGATCACGCTGAACGAAAGCGGCGAGCTCAAGCCGCTGGAATCCATCGAGCTGCGCTGCGAGGTGGAGGGCGGGGCGACGATCCTCTACATCGTGCCGGAGAGCACGAAGGTCGCCAAGGGCGACCTGCTGGTCGAGCTGGCCAGCGACGAGCTCAAGGAGCGGCTGGAGAGCGAGTCGATCACGCTCGAGACGACGCGGGCCGCGTACGAGGCCGCCAAACAGGAGCTCGAGATCACGCTGAGCGAGAACGCCAGCAAGCTGAAGAAGTGCGAGATCGATCTGGAGATCGCGGAGCTGGACCTGTGGCAGTACGTGGAGGGCGAATACGAGAAGCTGCTCGCTACGGCCGAGATCGACATCGCTCAGGCTGAACAGGAGATCGAACGAAAGAATGAGGAGCTCGAGAAGAACAGGAAGCTGTTCGAGCGGCAATTCGTGACACAGGCGAAGATCGATCAGCTCGAATTCGAGCTCGAAAAGGCGCAGTGGACGCTCGAGAAGCATAAACTGACGAAGAAGATTCTCCAGGAATACGACAGACCGAAGGCCGAGAAGCAGAAGAAATCAACGCTCGTACAGGCGGAACAAGAGCTGTTGCGAGAGCGGAAGCGGGCCGAGTCGCGCGAGGCACAGGCCCGGGCGAAGGTCGCCGAGACCGAACGGAATCTCGCCCTGCGCGAAACGCGCGTGAAGCGCCTGGCCGAGCTGCTGACCAGGACGAAGATTTTCGCCCCGGTCGACGGTGTCGTCCGTTACCCGAGCGACGGCGGGTGGCGCGGCGACGACAACTTCCTCACAATCGGGCAGCGCGTCTTCGAGGGTCAGACCCTCGTGGTGTTGCCCAATACGTCGCAGATGCTGGTCGAGACGCGCATTCATGAGGCCGACCGCCACCGCCTGCGCGAGGGAATGCCCGTCGAGGTCCGCGTGCCCGCCGTGCCGGGCCACGTTTTCCCCGGCCGGATCGACAAAATCGCCAAGTTCGCAGACAGCGCCAACCGCTGGCTGAACCCGAATCTTAAGGAGCACACGACCACGATTCTGCTTTCGCAGACGGACGCACCGCTTTCGCCCGGCGACTCGGCCGACATCCGCATCTTCGTCGACCGCATCGACGGCGCCCTGGCCGTGCCGATCCAGAGCGTCTTCGCCCGCGGCAATCGCAGCTTCGTCTTCGTCGATCGCCGCGGCTCGGCCGAGCTGGTCGAGGTCAAGCTCGGCCAGTCGAACACCAGCATGATCCAGGTGACCGACGGCCTGACCGCCGGCGACAAGGTGCTTTTGAGCGTCGATGAGCGGCTGCTGGCGATGTTGCCGCCCGCGACCGAAACCGGGATGGAAGCGGAACTCCCGCCCGAGATTACGGGCGGCGGGCGCCAGGGTGAACGCCGCGAAGGCAACGCCCCGCAGCGGCCCGGCCGCGGCGGGCGGCGGGCCGAGGCGGCCGGCGAGAAGCCCGCGGCCGCTGCGGCGAGCGGGGCCAAGCCGGCGGAGGATGTTGCGGCCGCCGAGCCGGCCACGGGTTCGACGAGCGAGCCGGCCAAGCCGGAAGGCGGCGAGGCGCCGGCCGCGAAACCGGCCGAAGAAAAGAAAGAGCGCCCGGCGTCGGGCCGGTAGGTCTGCGGCGGCGCGTGCTCCGCACCGCGCCGCGTTGCTTAGCGCCCGCCCTGGGCGGCGCGGTAGCGCACAACTCCCCCCACAATCGTGGCCGCGGCCCGCCCGCGGACTTTCCAACCGCGGAAGGGCGAATTGCGGCTGCGTGAGCGGAACCGCTCGGGATCGATCGTCCACTCCGCCTGCGGGTCGATAATCGTGACATCCCCGGGCGAGCCGACTTCCAGCGTACCTCCGGGAACGCGAAGCAACCGCGCGGGATTCGCCGACATCAGCGCGATCAGCCGCGGCCAGTCGATCACTTTCGGCTCGATCAGGGCGCGGATGAACAGCGGCAGAGCCGTTTCGAGCCCGATGATGCCGAACGGCGCCTCCTGAAATCCCATCTCCTTGTCCTGATGGCTGTGCGGCGCGTGGTCCGTAATCAGGCACTCGATCGTGCCGTCGCGCACGCCCTCGATGCACGCCTCCACGTCTGCCCGGCTGCGCAGCGGCGGGTTCATCTTGAAATTCGGGTCATAGCCGGCGCAGCATTCATCCGTCAGCAGCAGATGATGCGGGCAGACCTCGGTCGACACCTTGACGCCCGCGCGGCGCGCCTGCCGAACCAGCTCGACCGCGCCCGAGGTCGAGATATGCGCCACGTGATAGCGCACTCCCGACTGCCGCGCCAGCGCGATGTCGCGCTGCACCATCAGCACCTCTGCCAGGGCCGGAATCCCCGGCAGCCCGAGCCGCGTGCTCGTCACGCCCGCGTGCATGCAGCCACTGCCGGCGATCGACCGATCCTCGCAGTGCTGAATGAACAGCGCATCGAACATGCTCAGGTAGGACATGGCCCGCAGACACACGCCAGGGTCGGCGATCCCCTCCCCGTCGTCGCTGAACGCCACCGCCCCCGCCCGCAGCATCAGCCCGACCTCCGCCAGCTCCTTGCCCGCCCGCCCCTTCGTGATCGCCCCCACCGGATACACGTGCGTGCTCGCCGTCCGCAGCGCCTGGCGCAGAACAAACTCGATCTCCGCATCACTGTCGAGCGGCGGGTCCGTATTCGGCATGCACGCCACGGCCGTAAAGCCGCCGGCGGCCGCCGCGGCCGTCCCGCTCTCGATCGTCTCGCGGTCCTCGCCCCCGGGCTCGCGCAGATGCACGTGCATGTCGATCAGGCCGGGCGAGACGATCATGCCGGCCGCGTCGATGACCTCGTCCGCGGAGCGCGGCGCGGAGCGCCCGATCGCCGCAACCTTTCCGTCGGCGATCGCCACGTCGGCGACCTCGTCGATCTGCTGAGCGGGGTCGATCACTCGTCCGCCGCGAACCAGAAGCGTCTGTGCCATGGGGATTCGTCCTGCAACGTGCGAAGGCGGTCCAACCATGCCGCGCCGGCGCGGCGCAGCGGCGCCAGCCGGGCGGTCCAGGTCGAGCGGCTATCATAACGGCAGGCGCGGCGTTCTCCTATTCGCCGCGGAGGTGCGACGATGCGCGACACGGGGGCCGAGCTGCTCGAACGGCTGGAGGCGGGGCCCGTCATCCTGGACGGCGCCACCGGCACGGAGCTGACCCGCCGCGGCGTGGATACTCCGCTCCCGCTCTGGTCGGCCGGGGCGCTGCGCTCACACCCGGACGTGGTCCAGGCGATTCACCGCGAGTACGTCGCGGCCGGCGCGGAGATCGTCGTCGCGAACACGTTTCGCACGAATCCGCGCACGCTCGCCGCCGCCGGGCTCATGGATTCCGGACCGGAGCTGAATCGCGTGGCCGTCCAACTCGCACGGGCCGGGGCGGCCGAGGGATTGTCGCTCCGCCGCGGCGAAGTGTCCGCCGACCTGCGCCCGCGCGACGCCGCGCCTCGCCCTCCCGCCGTCTGGGTCGCCGCCAGCCTCGCGCCCGTCGAGGACTGCTATCACCCCGAGCGCGTACCCGACGAACCCACGCTGCGCCGCGAGCACGGCCGGATGGCCGAGTGGCTCGCCGCGGCCGAGCCGGACCTGATCTGGATCGAGACCATGAACACCGCCCGCGAAGTCACGGCGGCGGCCGGCGCGGCCGCGGCGTGCGGTCTGCCGTTCGTCGTCTCGATCGTCGCAAACGAGTCCGGCGATCTGCTCAGCGGCGAGCGGCTCGAGCCGGTCGTCGAAGCAGCGGTTTCGCTGGGCGCGATCGCGATCGGGCTCAACTGCATTCCGCCGTCCGGCCTGACCCGTCACCTGCCGCGCCTCCGCGCCGCGACCGACCGCCCGCTGATCGCCTACGGACACATCGGCAACCCCGACCCGATCTGCGGCTGGAGCTTCTCTCAGGAAATGGAGCCGCAGCGCTACGCGGCAGCGGCGGCGGAATGGGTACGCCTCGGCGCGCAGATCGTCGGCGGCTGCTGCGGCACGACGCCGGACCATGTCGCCGCCATCGCTTCGCGAATCGGCATCACCCCCGCCTGATGCAGACCGCCGGCCGATCAGGCGCTACGCCGCGTTCGCCTCGCCGCTGGCCGCCTGCTGGCAGAGAAAGAGCACCGCCATGCGGACCGCAAGCCCGTTGGTCACCTGCCGCAGGATGCTCGAGTTCGGCCCGTCGGCCACGTCGGCCGCGAGCTCGATCCCGCGATTGACCGGCCCCGGGTGCATGATCAGCACGTCGGGCTTGCACTGCGCCAGCCGGTCGCGATTCATTCCGAAGAGCCGCACATACTCGCGCACGGAGGGGAAGACGCTGCTGGTGATGCGCTCCTTCTGAATGCGGAGCATGTTGACGACGTCCATCTCCGGCAGCACCGCGTCCAGGTCGTGCACCACCCGCGCCCCCAGCTCGCGAAACGCACCCGGCACGAGCGTCGGCGGGCCGACCAGCGTCACCTTCGCACCCAGCTTGAGCAACCCCTGAAGGTCCGAGCGCGCCACGCGCGAGTGGGCGATGTCCCCCACGATCGCCACGCTCAGCCCCTCGATCCGCCCCTTCACCTCGCGGATCGTGAACAGATCCAGCAGACCCTGCGTCGGGTGCGCGTGCTGACCGTCGCCCGCATTCACGACGCAGCAGCTCACCGCCCGCGTCAGCATCAGCGCCGCCCCCGCCGAGCGATGCCGCAACACCATGAAGTCCACGCCCATCGCCTCGATGTTGCGGGCCGTGTCGACCAGGCTCTCCCCTTTCTTGGTCGACGAGACGATCTCCGTAAAGTCGATCACATCCGCGCTGAGCCGCTGCGCCGCCAGCTCGAAGCTCATCCGCGTCCGCGTGCTCTCCTCGAAAAACATGTTCACGACCACGCGGCCGCGCAGCGCCGGCACCTTCTTGACGCTCCGCGTCGAGACTTCCTTGAAGCTCTCGGCCGTGTCCAGCACGTACAGCAGCTCCTCGCGCGAGAGCTCCGAGAGCGTCAGCAGGTGCTTGCGCTTCCAGACCGGCCGTTCTGTGGCGGGCGTCATACCAGCTCCACCTCGTCAACCCCGTCCACCTCAACCAGCTTCACCTTGACGATGTTCTGCGCCGTGGTTTCGACCTGTTTACCCACGAAATCCGGTTGAATCGGCAGCTCGCGCCAGCCGCGGTCCACCAGCACCGCCAGCTTGATCGCCCGCGGCCGCCCCAGGTCAGTCAGCGCGTCCAGCGCCGACCGCACCGACCGGCCCGTGTAGAGCACGTCGTCCACCAGCACCAGCCACGTATCGGTCACGTTGAAGTCGATCTCCGTGCCACGCAGCACGGCCGCCGGGCCGATCGTCGTCAGGTCGTCGCGGTAGAGCGTGATATCCAGCGCCCCGTAGTGCTGCGCTTCGGCGCCGGCCTGCTTGAGCAGCGGCATCAGCCGCCGAGCCAGCACCTCGCCACGCCGCCGGATGCCCACCACGGCGATCGAGGCGTCCTTGGGGGCGGCCGCCGCGATCTGCCGGGCCATCCGCTCGAGCGTCTCTTCCAATTGCTGCCGGGTCATCAGCTTGGTCATGCGGCGTAGCGTAGCCGAAACGCCGGCCGGGCGGGAAGCGGCCGGCCGCCGGCGACCGGCCTGTCCCGGTCGGCCGACCGAGCCGATAATCGCTGGGTCGAAGGCGTTCGTCACACCGTTTTTTCCATCGATGGCGAGGGCCTCGGCCGAGTGGTAAAATCAGCAACCGGCGAGCGAGCCGCTCACGCGGCGGGCGTCGGGGCCGAACGACACGGGCCGTCACCAATCCGCTTGGGTTCGTCGATTCGAATCTCGGGGGGAGCATCTGGCCGGGGAAGGAGCTGCATCTTGAGAGCGGGACGCTTTTCTTCGCGCGGCTGCGCTCGAACGGGCCCGACCGTCAGGCGGCCCTTGGCCGCGCTGGCCGCCGTGCTCGTCGCATTCGTGACGAGCGCGCTCGGGCAGTACTCCACGACACGCGTGGAATCGCGCACGGTCGTTGCCGGACAGGTGGGACTCACGCTGAATCTCGAGGCCCTGCGCGACGCAGGGTTGATGCTCGAAAGCTCGGCGTGGCTGGGCGACTGCGAGTCGCTCAGCGGCGAGATGCCGCTCACCGACGCCGCGCTCGAATTCGTCATCGTCAACGACCAATTCGGCCGCATGCTCGGTGGATCGCTGACCGCTCCGCTGGAGCTGACGCTTCGCGGCCCGGACGGACGAAAGTTCGGCGGTGGAAACGTCCTCATCATCGCGGACACCGCGCCGCACGCCGCCGGCGACTTCGTCTGGGTCGAAGCGGCCACCGGCACGCGGCTCTTCGAGATCACCGGAACCAATATCGAGTTCGACGCCATCGGCGGGTCCCTGATCGATCGCGGCGCGGATATGCGTATCGCACCCGAGCTGGCCGCCGCCGTCGGCCGCACGGACCTGGCCGGCCGGATCGTCGGCCGCACGAAACTGCACCTGCTGAGCGACCTGATGGAGCTCGATCCGCGGCTCGAATCCGCGCCGTCGGCCCGTGAGCCCGCCGCGATCCCCCCGCCCCCGCCCGGCACCCGTGGCTACCCGAACCCCGGTCCCGATCTGATCGTCGCCGACCTGACCGGCGTGCAGCAGTTCGGCCGCGTCGGCGACCAGGTGGGCCTCGCCGTCGGCACGATCGCCTGCAACAAGGGCGACACGCAGGTTCGCTGGGCGCCGATGCCGCTCGTCGAGCATCCGGTCATCATGCAGAACCTCTACCGCCTCAAGGACGGCCGCTTCGAGCAGATCGGCCAGTCGTTCGCCAAGCACATCTTCGGCGTGCTGAACCGCGACGCGTGCGGCTTCGGCTGCACGCCCGGCTGCACGGGTGTCAACGCGCCGCTCTGCCCCGGCTGCTCGGATTCGTACAGCGCCTCGCTCAATTCCGCCCAGAGCGCCCTCGGCTCGCGGGTCTGGATTCACCCCTTCACGGGCGTCTTTCCGGCCAACGCCAACGACCACACCGGCCACGTGACCGACGGACTTTCGTACCGCGTGATCGTCAGCGACGACGATCTGGCCCAGGACCTCAACGGCAACGATCAGGCGGAGTACTTCGCCGAAGGACAGGTGGTCTCGCCCGACGAGCACATCGGCTTCAACGGCGTCGCAAACAACCAGTACAACAACGTCGCCTATCGCCGCTACGACGTGCTCGGCAACGCGGGCGAGACGTATGCATTCACTCCCGCCGACGCCACGGTGGCCGAGACGCCGGCGATCTTCGCCTGGCCGGGCGCGACGGTCGTCGCGCTCGAGCCCGAGCCCGGGCAGGACGGCGCGCTCTACCTGGCCTACCGCGTCACCGGCCCGGAAGGCGGCCTGTGGAGCTATGAATATGCGCTTTACAACATGAACTACAGCCGCTCCGTCCGCTCGATCCGCTTTCCGCTGCCGGCCGATGCGGTCATCAGCGACACGGGCTTCCATGGCCCGCCGCAGCATCCCGGCTGGCCGGCCGACGGCACCTTCAACGACGAGGGCCTGAGCGACGCGCCCTGGTCGCTCGCGCTCAGCGCCACATCCATCGAGTGGTCGACCGACACGCAGGCGCAGAACCCGAACGCCAACGCCGTTCGCTGGGGCACGCTCTACAACTTCCGCTTCCGCGCCACGCAGAGCCCCCGGCCCGTCTCCGCCGTGCTCGCGCCCTTCGCGGGCGGCGTGGATTTCAGTGCGGCCGCCGTCGCGCCGGGGCTGGCGGGCGATCTCGACAATGACGGCGACGTGGACTTTCAGGACCTCGTCGCGCTGCTGGCGTGTTACAGCGCCGGAGCCTGCGGCGATGTCGACGCCGACGGCGACACGGACTTCGATGATCTCGTCGCGCTGCTGGCGAACTACGGCACGTAGCCGCCGTGCGCGCGATCGCTTCACGTGCGTTATATCGGACGTGCGATTTTCCTGACTTCGTCTTGGCCCGCCAGGGCCACGCCGCTATAGTCGAAGCCTGCGGCCGACCTGCTTTTCGGAGGTTCCGCCCGGCGCGCTCCACAGGCCGGGTTCGGGCATCCACATCTAACCTACGTGGACTTGGGAGGACGTTTCAGTGATGCGCATTTTCAGTCTTCGCAACAGTTTCGCGCTCGGCGCGGCCTGCCTGACCGGCGGCATGCTGGCGTTGCCGGCAGCCGCGGATCTCGACGCACCGATCATCGAACGCCTGATGCAGATCACGCAAGGCACCGCCTCGGTCGAATGGGACGGCGCGGCCCTGCGCGAGCTGGGGCTTTCGGTGGGCAGCGCCAGCAGCCTGGCCGCCGGCGCCGTAGACCTGCCCATCTCGACCGACAGCTCGCTCCAGGTCGTCGTCGTCAATGACCAGGTGCGGCGGGCGCTCGGCGGCGATGTAGATCTTGCGACCGACTTCGTCCTCTCCACCGTCGACGGCGCCAGCCTCTCACTCGGCACGCTGACGATTCAGCCGGCCGCCAGCCAGACCGAGCCCTTTGAGTATGTCGTGCTGTCCGGCACGCAGCGGCTCTTCGAGCTCACCGGCGTGAGCACCGATTTCGACGCGGCAACCGGTTTGTTGAGCGAGTCGACCGGCAATCTCCGCGTCACGCAAGAGCTGGCCCAGTCGCTCGGGCAGCCGGCCGCCGCCGGCCGTTTCGTCGGCCAGCTCAGCTTCGCGGCCCTGCTCGAGACGATTCAGGAGACGGTGTATGACGGCAGCGATCGGCCGCTTCAGGTCACGCTCCCGCCGTCGGGCGATTCCGGCACGCGCGGCTTCCCGAACCCGGGACCGGACGTGATCGTCGGCGTGCTGCCGTCGATGTCGCAGTTCGGGCGGGCAGGCTCGTTCGTGGGCCTGGCCATCGGCACGTCGTCCTGCAACAAGGGCAACGTCCCGCTGCATTGGTTCTCGCTGCCGAACACCGATCACCCCGTGATTCCACAGAACCTCTATCGGCTTCGCGACGACCGCTTCGAGCAGATCGGCCAGTCGTGGCTCAAGCACGCGTTCACCGCGCTTCAGCTCAACGAGTGCGGCTTCGGCTGCCAGGGCGGCTGCTCGGGCTCGACGCTTTGCCCCGGCTGCTCTGATCCGTACGGCGCGAGTCTGAACGCCAGCCAGGGCGGTCTGGGCTCGCGGGCCTGGGTCAACCCGTTCACGGGTGCCTATCCGTCCAACGCGAACAACCACACCGGCCACGTGCACGACGGTGTCACGCACCGCATCCGCGTCCACGACGACGACCTGGATCAGTCGATCAACGGCAACGGCACCGCGATCTACTACGGCGAGGGGCAGTACGTCTCGCCGCACGAATACCTGCCCAACAACGGCATCGCCAACAACCAGTACAACAACGTCTCCCACCGCCGCTTCAGCGTCACCGGCGTCTCAGGCGGGACCTACAGCTTCACCGGGGTCGGCAACACGATCCGTGAGCAGCCGGCGATCAATGCCTGGACGGGCAGCACGCAGTCGATGATCGAGCCCGAGCCCGGCGTCGACGGCGTCGCCATCCTGGCCTACAAGGTCACCCAGATCGACCCCGACACCTGGCACTACGAGTACGCCGTCTACAACATGAACCTGGATCGCTCGATCCAGTCGTTCAGCGTGCCGATTCCCACCGGCACGACGGTGACGAACATTGGCTTCCACGCCCCGCCGCAGCACCCCGGCATCGCCAACGACGGTATCGGCGGCGGCGGCTACAGCGGCACGCCCTGGGTGCCCGCGCTCGCCGGCGGCCAGCTCACCTGGTCGACCCAGACCTTCGCCGAGAACCCCGCCGCCAACGCAATCCGCTGGGGCACGCTCTACAACTTCCGCTTCGACGCCGACCGCCCGCCGCGCGACACGCAGGCCACCGTCGGCTTCTTCAAGACCGGCGACCCGATGATGGTCGCGGCCCAGGCCCCGGCCGTCGAAGGCGATCTCGACGGCGACGGCGACGTTGACTTCGACGATCTCTTCACCCTGCTGAACTGCTACCTGGTCAGCGACTGCGGAGACCTCGACGGAGACGGCGACACCGACTTCGACGACCTCTTCATCCTGCTGAGCAACTACGGCTCGTAAGGCTCCCGCTTCCATGGCGGACCCGGATCGGCGGCCGGACTGGAGCAGAAAAATGCTCCGGATCCGGCCGCCGGTCGTTATAATCTGCGTTTCCTCGGGGGATAACCGGGGAAAACGGGATGCATCGCCGCGCCGGCTCGGGCGCGGCAGGAGGCAGAGGCAGTGCGGTTTTCGATCCTGCGGTGGATCGTCCTGGGTGCGGCAGCCCTGGGCGTCGGGCCTGCTTCGGCCCAGCTTCGCGTGGCCACCTGGAATGTCACCTTCTACGACGACACGGTCCCCAGCCCGAGGGACGACGACTTTCAGACGGCCATCTACGGCGTCTTCGACGGCCGCTCGCTCTCGCCGGACGTACTCGTCTGTCAGGAGTTCATGAGCACCGCCGCCCTGGTCAACTTCCGCGATCTGCTCAACGACGCCGCGGACAGTCCGGGCGACTGGGTGGCCGCTCCCTTCGTCGACGGCCCGGGCACGGACAGCGCATTCTTCTATCGCACCAGCAAGGTCTCGCTGGTCAACGTGCAGGTGATCTCCAGCGGCGGACCGTCGCCGAACCCGCCGCGGAACACGATGCGCTACGTCGTCAAGCTCAACGGCTACGACACGCCCGCCGCGCATCTGGCGCTCTACAGCTCGCACATGAAGGCCCAGGAGAGCGGCAGCGACGACGACATGCGGCGGCTGACGGAGGCGCAGCGGATTCGCGACAACGCCGAGACGCTCGACCCCGCCTGGAGCTTCCTGCTCGGCGGCGATTTCAACATCCAGACCTCGACCGAGGCGGCCTACCAGGAACTGACCGCCCCGCAGGCCAACAACGCCGGCCGCTTCTTCGACCCGATCCGCACGCCGGGCAACTGGAACAACACCTCCTCCTATCGCTTCGTCCACACCCAGGACCCCGCCGGACCAGGCGGCATGGATGACCGCCACGACCAGATTCTGGTCGGCGCCGGCCTTCTGGACGGCGACGGAATCGAGTACATCGGCACCGCCGCGCCCTACAGCACCACCACCTGGAACGACCCCAATCACTCCTATCGCTCGTGGGGCAACGACGGCACCAGCTTCAACACGAGCATCACCATCAACAACAACCAGATGGTCGGACCCGTGATCGCCCAGGCGCTCTTCAACGCCGCCGACGGGCAGGGCCATCTGCCCGTCTTCGTCGACTTGCGCGTCCCGGCCAAGATCGACTCGCCGCTCGTGATCGACTTCGGACAGGTCCCGCAGGGCTCGCTCGCCGAGCAGACGCTGACCGTCACGAACAGCGGCGACGTGGCGCTCTGGACGGCCGCGGGCATCTCCGATCTGCGCTACAACTTCGTCGCCAGCAGCGGTTTCTCCGCGCCCCCCGGCGTCTTTGTCGAGCCGGCCGGCGGCGGCGGCAACGACCATACCGTCTCGATGGATACCTCGACGCCCGGCCCGGTCAGCGGCACGCTGACCATCAGCTCGACCGCTCCGGAAGACCCCGCCCGCGTCGTCATGCTCAGCGGCGAGGTCGTCGCGGGCGGAACCGACGGCGACATCGACGGCGACGGCGACGTGGATTTCGACGACCTCGTGCTGCTGCTCAGCGCCTACGGTTGCACCAGCGGCTGCGGCCCGGAGGACATCGACGGCGACGGCGACGTCGACTTCAACGACCTCGTCATCCTGCTGACGAACTACGGACAGCCCTAGCGGCTCCCGTGCCCGCGCCGAAGGTCCAGCGCCGCCCCCGCCGGCCGTAACGCCCACCGCCAGGTCCGCATCCAAGCGACGCGCGGGAGCCCCGGAGGCGCTTGGCCGATCCGGCCGCGTTGCCTATCATCCCGCAGCGTTATCGCCGCCCGCGGTCGCGGCGAGCGCCTCGTCGAGACGATTCGAGGAGATTCGGCCCTGCTGGCGTTAACCGTCCTCGAGCTTCTGCTGCGCAACTGGGCCCTGGTGGCGATCGTCCTGACCGTCACCGTGCTGCTGCTCGTCCCCGCGCTGGTCATCGGCAAGTACGTGCGCATCGCCCTCAACATCCTGCGCACGACGACGCCGCCGCTGACCCGCAACCCGCTCGATTACGCCCGCCTTGTCGGCGAGCCGATCACCTTCCCCGCCGTCGACGGCCAGCAGCTCCGCGGCATGCTCATCCGCGGCAACCCGGAGGTCCCCCGCCGCGGACTGATCATCTTCGCCCACGAATTCTGCTCCGACATGTACTCCTGCGGGCGCTACTGCCGCCCGCTCCAGCAGGTCGGCTACGACATCTTCTCCTTCGATTTCCGCGGCCACGGCCAGTCCCCCTGCGAGCCCGGCTATACGCCGCGGCAGTGGATCACGAACCACGACATGCACGACATGCTCGGCGCCGTCGCCTACGTTCGCGCACACCTGCGCGACCAGGACCTGCCCGACGAAATCGGCGTCTTCGGCATCTCCCGCGGCGCCTGCGCCGCGATCCTGGCCGCCGCCGCCGATCCGCACGTCCGCGCCGTCGTCGCCGACGGCGCCTACTCGACCGACAACTGCATCGAGTACTTCCTCAAACGCTGGGCCGCGATCTTCGTCTCCCCCGGCATGCCCTACGAGGGCCACCCGCCCGCCTTCTGGCGCTTCATGCGCCGCACGCTCATGCTCGCCGCACGCCGCGCTTTCCGCTGCCTTCTTCCCTCGGTCATGCAAAGTCTCGCCCGCATGACCCCGCGGCCGATGCTCTTCATCCACGGCGAGAAGGACTCCTACCTGCCTGTCGATCAGAGCCGCAAGCTCTACGCAGTCGCCGGACAGCCAAAGTACTTCTGGATCGCCCCAGGCGCACGGCACAATCAGGCCGTCGCGCTGCACCCCGACGTCTACGCCCGGCTGACCATCGCCTTCTTCGACCGCCACCTCGCTCACCTGCCCGGAGCGAGCGTCGAGCTCGAACCCCCCTATCGGCTCGGCTTCGGCCCCCAGGCCGAGGCGATCCCAGAGCCGACGGCACACGCCGCATCTGCCGCTTCGGCCGATTCGTGAGCCGCGATCCGACGGCCTCTCACACGGGCGTATCCGCCTTCGACTTCTACCCACGACTGGCCCGCACGCGCCGTCTCGTGAATAATCCGCACTGCGACCCCCGGGAACGTACGCACGATGCCGACGCTCCTCGATCATCTGGCCGCCCGCCTCGCCGCCTGGCACGCCCGCCGCGTCTTCGCTCGCTTCGAGCGCAGCCTGGCGACCCTGGCCGCCGCGCAGCAGCGAGCCCTCGCCGAATCGCTCAGCCTCGTGCGCGACAGCGACTTCGGCCGGCGCTATGATCTGGCCCGCGTCCGCACCATGGACGACCTGCGGCGGGCCGTCCCCCTGACCAGCTACGAGGACCTCCGGCCCTACATCGACCGCGTCGTCGGGGGCGACACGGGGGCGCTGTTTCGGCCCGGCCAGCCGCTGCTGATGTTCGCCACCAGCAGCGGAACGACCTCCAGACGCAAGCTCATTCCCGTCACACCGCAGTTCGTCCGCGAGTATCGCCGCGGCTGGAACACCTTCGGCCTGAAGATGCTGACGGACCACCCCAGCGCCATCCTGCGGCCGATCTTCCAGAGCAGCGGCCGCTACGACGAGAGCCACTCGCCCGCCGGCGTCCCAATCGGCGCAATCACCGGCCTGCTCGCCCGCATGCAAAAAGGCATCGTCCGCCGCTACTACGTCGGCACGCCCCAGATCGCGGCCGTCTCCGACGCGCGCGCCCGCTACTACACGCTCGTCCGCTTCGGCATCGTCCGCGACGTAGCCTTCGCGATCACCGCCAACCCCGCCACGCTAATCCGCATCGCCCAGGTCGCGGATGAAGAGAGCGAGCGGCTGATCCGTGACGTGCACGACGGCACCCTCAGCCGCGAGCTGGTCACGGACGACTCGCTCCGCAAGGCGCTCGAGACGCGGCTTCGTCCGAATCCGCCCCGAGCCGCCGAGCTGAGCCGCATCCGCGCCCGCACCGGCCGGCTCGCCCCGCGCGACTACTGGAACCTGGTCTTCGTCGCCTGCTGGACCGGAGGCAGCCTGGGCCACTACCTGCCCCGGATGGCTGATTGGTGGGGGCCGCTGCCGGTGCGCGATGTGGGCCTGCTGGCCAGCGAAGGTCGCGTCACAATCCCCCTCGACGACGGCACGCCGGCCGGCGTCCTCGACCCGCTTTCGGCCGCGTTCGAGTTCATCCCCGCGGACCAGACCGACGCGGCGCTGCCCGAAGCGCTCCTGCCGCACGAGCTGGAGCCCGGCCGCGACTACGCCGTCGTGCTCACAAATACTGCTGGCCTAATACGTTACCGCCTGGACGATGTGGTCCGCGTCCACGGCTACGTGGCCGGTGCGCCGCTGCTGGAGTTCCGCTACCGGGCCGGGCGTGTTTCCTCGCTCGCGGGCGAGAAGCTCACGGAAAACCAGGTGGTCGAAGCGATGTGCGTCGCCTGTCGGCGGCTGGGCAGGGAGCCGGCCGACTTCCTGCTGGCGGCCCGCTGGGGCGACCCTCCGTTCTACGAGTTGCGGGCGGCGGATGTTAATCTGGGCGCTTTGGGGGAAACGCTCGACGCCGCGCTGGCCCGGATCAACGACGAATATGCCTCCCGCCGAGAATCCGACCGGCTCGGCCCGCTGGTTTTTCAATCAGTCGGGAGCGATTTCTTCACCTCGCTCGACCGGCTCCTCCTGGCCAGTCGAGGATCCACGCCTGAACAATATAAACGGCCTTCCCTGCTTAGTTTAGAGCATTCTGACAGGCTTCTTTCCCAGCTTCCAGCCCCCACTGCCCGCTAACCGCCGGACCACCCGGCGCACCCGGCCGTATTCCCAGATTTTCCAACTGGACCGAAAATTTCTACCACTCCGACCATGGATGTGGTAAGATAGATAAAGTCGAAACTGCCAGACGGTGTTAATTTGTTAAACCTGGTCACCGAAATGATCGATCTGATCCATACGCGACAACAGGCCGAATTCGGTGCGGCCACGCGTTGCGTACTCATTCCGACTTCATAGAGAAGTCATTCAGGGAAGGGACGGACTTATGGCGCGGACAGTCAAGGACGACATCGGCACACTCTGGAAAGCCTACGCTCGCAAGCGCACCCCCGACAACCGCAACCGCCTCATCGAACACTACCTGCCGCTCGTTCACAAGCTCGCCGAGATCATGGCCCGTCGCCTCTGGCCGCGCGTCACGGCCGACGAGCTCGCCAGCGCCGGCTACGACGGCCTCATCGCGGCCGTCGGTTCCTTCGACGCCAGCCGCGGCGTCAAGTTCGAAACGTACTGCCGGCAGCGCGTTCTGGGCGCCATCCGCGACTGGCAGCGCGAGATCGACCCCCTCGGCCGCTCCGGCCGCAACTTCGAGCGCGCCATGAACGCCGCGGAGGAGCGCTACACCGCGACCGCCGGGCACACGCCGAACTCGGGCGAACTGGCCAGCGAGATGGGATTGACCCTGGGCAGGTTCATCAAGATGAAGCGCACCGTGATGGCATCGCACTGCGTTCCGCTCGAGCAGAATGGCGACCGCCGCGAAGACGGGCGCTCGACGACGCTGGCCCCGGCCGACCCGGGCCCGAGCCCCGTCGATCACACCGAGCGCGAGCTGATACGCGAGTTCCTCACCCGCGGGCTCAAGGAGCAGGACCGCCTGATCATCACGCTCTACTACTACGAGCGCCTGACCATGGCCGAGATCGGCGCCGTTCTGGGCGTCAGCGAGTCACGCGTCTGCCAGCGGCACGCGGAAATCCTCGACCAGCTTCGCATGCGCTTCTCCAACACGGCCTGCGACCTGGTCGCCTGAGGTCGCGGCGGACGAATCGCGCCACCGTCCGCGACGTCCGCCGCGCCGCGCAACACCGCGCGGCTGAACACTAATCCCGCAGCTTCTCGACCTCGGCCGTGATGGCCGCCGGGTCCATGCGCTGTTGAACGCGTTGCGAGACGTGCCGCCAGCGAATCGTGCCGTCCCGTGCGATCAGAAACTGGGCCGGCAGCGCGATGTCCTCACCCGTCGGACCGCCGCCCGCGTGCAGCACGCCGTAGCGGCGGATCACCTCCGCCGACGCATCGCTCAGCAGCGGGAAGGACAGCTTCTGCCGCTCGACGACCTGGCGCGACTCTTCCGGCGGATCGACACTGATCGCCAGCAGCGTGCCGCCCCTCGACTTGAGCTTCTCATGAACGGCTCCGAGCCCGCGGAGCTCCGCCTGGCAAGACAGTCACCAGTGACCGCGATAGAAAACCAGCAACACCGGCCCACCCGCCAGCGCCTCGCTCAGCGCCACCGGCCGGCCCTGCTCGTCCGGCAGTGTGAAGCCCGGCGCCTGACCACCCGAAGCGGCCGCATCCGCCGCCGGCAGCCGTGTGAGCCCGAAGAACGCGAAAACGAACATCAGCGTCAGACCGAGATTCAGTCCGACGAAGATCCCCGAGCGGAGCCGCCGCCGCATGTCGAACGCGTACCAGGCCAGCCCGCACGCAATCGCCATCACCAGCAGCGTCGGCCACGCGGTCTGATGCACGAGACGATTGTCGATCAGCGCGACGTAGAGCCCGGGAGACAGGAGCGTCAGAGCGGTCGCGAGCAATCCCAGCCACAGCGAGCGCCTGCCGCCGCGACCCGTCGCCTCCGGCGCGCCCTCGCCCGCCGCCTCCATCACGCCGCCCGCCTCTCCGGCCTCGGTCTTCATCCAGCTCTCCCAAAACCCGCCGGGAGAAGTCTATCACCGGCACCCAGGCCGGGCCATTTGGCACGCGGCTTGACAGTGAATTACCCCGGATCGAAGCTACCCGGCGGCGAGGGGCGTCGCCGCACGCGGGTCTGGCAGGGCCGCACCGAGCGCGGCCGGCCGTCGTATGATCTCGCATACGCGGTGGGCGCTGCCGCCCGCCGCCGCTGGCCGTCCATCTATCACCCGGAAGGGAGTCGACTATGCCCGTTCGTGTCGCGATCAACGGTTTCGGTCGAATCGGTCGTCTCGTGGTCCGCTCCGCGGCGAGCGACCCGCAGATCGAATTCGTCGCCGTCAACGACCTCGTCCCCGCCGACGCGCTGGCGTACCTGATCAAGTACGACACTGTCCACGGCCGCTTCGAGGGCACCGTCGACCACCGCGAAGGCGCGATCATCCTCAACGGCAAGACGATCCGCTGCTATTCTGAGAAGGACCCGGCCGCCCTGCCGTGGAAGGACATGAAGGTCGATTACGTGGTCGAGTCCACCGGGCTCTTCACCAGCCGCGAGGGCTCCGGCAAGCACCTTCAGGCGGGCGCCAGGCGCGTCGTCATCTCGGCCCCGGCCAAGGACGCCGACATCCCCACCTTCGTGCTGGGCGTGAACGAGAAGACCTACGACAAGAGCAAGCACACGATCGTCTCGAACGCGAGCTGCACGACCAACTGCCTCGCCCCGCTGGCCAAGATCGTCCACGACCACTGGGGCATCGAAGAGGCACTGATGACCACCGTCCACGCCATGACGGCCACGCAGCCGACCGTCGACGGCCCGTCGAGGAAGGACTGGCGCGGCGGCCGAAGCGCCGCGGCGAACATCATCCCCGCCAGCACCGGGGCGGCGAAAGCGGTCACGCTCTGCATCCCGGAGCTGAAGGGCAAGCTGACCGGCATGGCCTTCCGCGTCCCGACCACGGACGTCTCGGCCGTCGACCTGACCGTGCGCACGGCCAGGGAGACCTCGCTGGAGGAGATCGGGTCGGCAATCAAGGCCGCGGCGGAGGGTCCGATGAAGGGCATCATGGGCTACACCAACGAGATGGTCGTCAGCTCCGATTTCATAACTTGCCCGCTGTCATCGGTTTACGACGCGGAGGCGTCGATCCAGCTCAACCCCCGATTCTTCAAGCTGGTCTCCTGGTACGATAACGAGTGGGGCTATGCGAACCGCATCAACGACCTGGTGCGGTACATCGCCAGGCAGGATGGATTGATTTAGCCGCCCCGGGGCGTACACTTACGGAGCGACCGAGCCCATCCCTGGCGGTGGGCTCGTTGCCGTTTACTGGAGGCGGGGCCGGGATGCCCAAGAAATCCGTTCGCCAGCTCGACCCGAAGGGCCGGCGGGTGCTCATAAGGGCCGATCTGAACGTCCCCCTGGACGCCGACCGTCGCATCACCGACGACCGGCGGATCCGCCAGTTCCTCCCCACGCTCGAGCTGATCCTGGCCGGCGGCGGGCGGGCCATCCTCATGAGCCACCTGGGCCGCCCCAAGGGCGACCCGGAAACTGACCAGGCCTTTTCCCTCCGCCCCGTCGCGGAGCACATCTCCAGCCTCCTCGGCCGCCCGTGCCGCTTCGTGACCGACTGCATCGGACCGCAGGCGGAGTCGGCCGCCAGGAGCCTGGAAGACGGCTCCGTCCTGCTCCTGGAGAATCTGCGCTTCCACAAGGCCGAAACGATCATCGACAAGGCCGACAAGCAGCCGGATCGGAAGCTGACGGCCGAGCAGGAGGCGAAGCGCTCCGAGTTCGCACGGGGATTGGCCGCCCTGGGCGAGGCGTACGTCAACGACGCCTTCGGCACCTGCCACCGCAACCACGTGAGCATGTACGACCTGCCGCGGCTCATGCCGGCCGGCCGCCGCGTCATGGGTTTGCTGGTCGAGAAGGAGCTCAGATACCTCGGCCAGGCCCTCGCGTCTCCGCAGCGGCCGTTCGTCGCGATTCTGGGCGGCGCGAAAGTCAGCGACAAGATCGGCGTGATTCGCAGCCTGCTGCCGCGCGTCGATCACATCCTCGTCGCCGGCGCGATGACGTTCACCTTCTGGGAGGCGCAGGGCAAGTCCGTCGGCAAGAGCCTCTGCGAGCGCGACAAGCTGGACCTCGCCCGCGGCCTGCTGGATACGGCCGGCGACAAGCTGCACCTGCCCGTCGACCATGTCGCGGCGGCCGAATTGAAGGAAGGCGTGGCGACGAAGACGATCGAAGGTCCGCTGCCGCCCGACCTGATGGGCCTGGACGTCGGCCCCAGGACGCTGGAAGCCTATGAGAAGCTGATCCTCTCGGCCCGCACGGTCGTCTGGAACGGACCGGCCGGCGCGTTCGAGACACCGCCCTTCGACCAGGGCACGCTGGCCCTGGCCCGCATGCTCGCCCAGGCGACGCAGCGCGGCGCGGTGACGGTCATCGGCGGCGGAGACAGCGCGGCGGCCGTGGAGGAGGCGGGTCTTGCGGAGAAGATGACCCACATCAGCACCGGCGGCGGCGCCTCGCTCCAGTTCCTGGAAGGGCGCCGCTTCGACCCGATCGAGATTCTCGATGATGCGTAAGGATGCGGCATGAACGAGAACGGCACGATTCGGATCGCCCCCTCGGTGCTGTCGGCCGACTTCGGCCGGCTGGCCGAGCAGATCTCGCTGGTCGAGGCGGCCGGCGCCGACATGCTGCACCTGGACGTGATGGACGGCCATTTCGTGCCGAACATCTCGTTCGGCGTACCGGTCGTCGCGTCGATCTCGCGCTGCACGGACCTGCTGCTGGATACGCACCTGATGATCGCCGACCCGGCCCGCTACGCCGCTGCCTTCGCGGAGGCCGGCGCGGGCTTAATCACGTTTCATATCGAGGCGACCTCCAGCCCGCGCAAGGTGATTCAGCAGATCCGCGACCTCGGCGTCAAGGTCGGCGTCGCGCTGAACCCCTCGACGCCGGCCGAAGCGATTCTCGAATTCATCGGCGACGTGGATATGGTCCTGGTCATGACGGTCTGGCCGGGCTTCGGCGGCCAGAGCTTCATGCACGAGGTCGTTCAGAAGATCGCCGTGATCTCGCCCCTGCTGCGGGCCGGTCAGTGGCTCGAGGTCGACGGCGGCATCAGCGAAGAGACCGCCCCGCTCGTCGTTCAGGCGGGCGCCGACACGCTCGTCGCGGGAAATGCCATCTTCGCGACCAAGAGCCCGGCCGAGGCGCTCGTCGCGATCCGCCGCGCCGCGCAGCAGGCCGCCCGGCCGAATACGGAGCCAGCCGCATGAAGATCGTCCTGATTCCCAGTGCCGGCAGTGAGTGGTGCCAGCAGGGGCGTCTGCTCGGCCGCGTCGAGCTCCCGCCGCGTGCGGATCGCGAGTCGATCTGCGCCGGCTGGGTCGAGCGTCTGCGGCAGCAAGGCGTCTCGCGGATTCTGCACTCCAGCGACGAGCTGGCCACCTGGACCGCCCGCTTCCTCGCGCAGCGCCTGGGCGTCACGGCCCGCGCGGCCGACGAGCTGGCCGAGGTCGACCTGGGCCTCTGGGCCGGCCTGACCGAAGAGCAGCTCGCGACGCGCTACGAATCCGCTCACCGCCAACTGCTCGAGGCGCCGCTGACCGTCTCGCCGCCGCAGGGCGAAAGCCTGCGCGACGCCTCGGCACGGCTGGAGAGCTGCATTCGCAAGCGGATCAAGCGCAACGGCTCGGCCACGCTGGCGTTCGTCCTGCGGCCGATCGCCTTCGAGCTGGCCCGCGCCGCACTCGAGCGGGACGAGGTCTCGCTCTGGGAGCACGGTGCGGCGACCGAGCCGCTGGTGATCGATCTCGATCGGCAGGCGGTGCTGAGCGATCCGCAAAGTACGTGAAATCGGGTCGGCGGTTGGTTCGGGGGAGGCTGAGTGAAGTCCATGGCAGACGTCGGTTCAACAGCGCGGCGCGGGATGGAGGTCCCGCAGGGCATGTGGATCCGCTGCACGGGCTGCGCGGCGATGATCTACAAGGGCATCCTCGAGGAGCAGCTCCACGTCTGCCCCGAATGCAACTATCACTACCGCGTCGACGCCCGCACGCGCATCCGCCAGCTCAACGACCCTGAGACCTTCGAGGAGTTCCTGCCGGACCTCGAATCGAGCGACCCGCTGAACTTTCAGGACCGCATGACCTACAAGGAGCGGCTCGAACGCTCCAGGCAGGAGAGCGGCGAGCGCGAGGCGATCGTCGTCGGCAAGGGCTTCATCAAGGGCCGCCCGGTGATCATGGGCGTCATGAATCCCTTCTTCATCATGGGCTCGATGGGCGCCGTCGTCGGCGAGAAGGTCGTCGCCGCCACCGAGCGGGCACTCGAAGAGAGCCTGCCGCTGGTCATGGTCACGTGCAGCGGCGGAGCCCGCATGATGGAGGGCATGGTCTCGCTCGTGCAGATGGCCCGCACCAGCGCCGCCATCGCCCGCCTCGACGACGCCGGCGGACTCTACATCGTCGTCATGACCGACCCGACCACCGCCGGCGTCGCGGCCAGCTTCGCCTTCCTCGGCGACGTGACCATCGCCGAGCCCGGCGCGCTGATCGGCTTCGCCGGCCCGCGCGTGATCGCCAACACGATCAAGGCCACGTTGCCCGAGGGCTTCCAGCGGGCCGAGTTCATGCTCAAGCGCGGCTTCATCGACCGCATCGTCCACCGCAAGGACCTGCGCAGCGAGATCGCCCGCATCATCGACTATTGCAACAAGTAGGGGGCCGCGGCGGCCCACCCGGCCGCGTGGAGGAAACCGACCGCCGTGCTGCTCGCATTCTGGCTATTCGAGCGGATTCTCGACCCGCTGGTCATCTTCGGACTGGCCGGCCAGGGCGTCTTCATGCTGCGCTTCCTGGTGCAGTGGTTCGCCTCCGAGCGCCGCGGCCGCAGCTACATCCCCGTCGCCTTCTGGTACATCAGCCTGGCCGGCGGCGTGATGCTCTTCGTCTACGGCTGGATCGACCGCGACCCGGTCATCATGCTGGGCCAGTCGCTCGGGCTGGGGATCTACTTGCGGAACCTATGGCTGATTCACAACCGCGCCGCCCGCTACCGCGCCCGCCGCGCGGCCGCGAGCGAGTCGCCCAGCGAGCCGCCGCTGACCTACGAAGAGCCCGCCCCGCAGCAATCGACTACCTAGCCGCAGCGCAGCGGGCCGCCCAGGCCCGCAGCGCATCCACCAGCGGGCGGCGCTTGCGCTTGTGCGCCTCGAAACCGCACCGCTCCATCTCGCCGATCGCCTGGTCGACCGACCAGCCCTCCAGCGCGATCCGGTACGCCGCACACAGCACACCCGTGCGATGCCAGCCCTGCTCGCAATGCACCAGCACCGGCCGAGTGCTCTCGGCGCGCACCACCTCCAGAAAGCGCTCGAAGACATCCTCCGGCGGAAGCTCTTTGTCCGAGAAGGGGACATGCACCAGCCGCACCCCGCGCCGCTCGCACCACTCCTGCTGCCGGCGGAACCAGCGCCCGCGAAGCGGATGCCGCGTCCCCCCGCGGGCGACGACGATCGTCCGCAGGCCGTGCTCGTCCGCGATCCGCTCCAGGTCGCGCAGCCGCGGCTGGCCGCAGCGCATCAGCACCCCCGGCGCTACGACCGCAAAATGCCGCATCCCGTCGTAGCGGCTGCCCACCAGCCCCGCCAGCCACAACCGCCACTGCGACCAGCGCAGATAGAGCGGCCGCCGCGGAGCCGGCGATTCGAAAGATGGTTCCGCCGACCGGCTCACGTCGCCCCGACGGCCGTGCCGATGTGCTCGCCCAGCAGTATGCGGCGCATCGTGCCTGGCTGGAACAGATTGAAGACGATGATTGGCACGTTGTGCTGCTGGCAGATGTCGATCGCGCTCACGTCCATCACCCGCAGCCGCTGGTCGATCACCTGGTTGTACGTCACGTGCCGGTAGAGTTTCGCGTTCGGCTCTTTGCTCGGGTCGGCGTCATACACGCCGTCCACCTTGGTCGCCTTGAGCAGCACATCCGCCCCGATCTCCGCCGCCCGCAGCGCCGCGCACGAATCCGTCGTCACGAACGGGTTGCCCGTGCCCGCCGCCAGAATCACGATCCGCCCCTTCTCCAGGTGCGCGATGCAGCGGCGGCGGATGAACGACTCGCACACGCGCGCAATCGTCAGCGCGCTCTGCACGCGCGTCACGTGCCCATGCGCCTCGAGCGACTCCTGAAGGGCCAACGCGTTGAGCACCGTCGCCAGCATGCCCATGTAGTCGGCCGTCGCCAGCTCGATACCCAGCTCGCGCGAAAAGCTCGCCCCGCGCATGAAGTTCCCGCCGCCCACGACCACCGCAAGCTGCACACCCAGGCGGGTGACCTCCGTGATCTCGCGCGTCATCGCGTCCAGCTCGGCCCGGTGAATCCCGAAATCGCCGCGCGGACAAAAGCCCTCGCCGCTGATCTTCAGCAGCACGCGGCGGTATCGGGGGGTGCCTTCGCTCATGCCGGAATCTGCTCTCGCCACCGGGGTGTCCGCCAATTCCGCCGAATGATACTCGCTTCCCCACGCGCCCGCCAGTTCGAGCCCGCCTTGTGGGCAAGCCCCGCCTTTTCGGGTAATACGTTCGCCATGGCCAACCGCAACGGCAGAACGCTCTCTCCGCCGCGCAGCTACCGCGACGCCGGCGTCGACCTCGATGCGGCCGACCGCCTCGTCGACCGCATCGCCCCGCTGGCCCGGCGGACCTTCGGCCCGCGCGTCCTCGGCGGCCTCGGCGGATTCGCCGGCGCCCTGCGGCTCGACTACGACGAGCGCCTCTTCGCCCGCAACTACCGCCAGCCCGTCCTGGTCGCCTGCGCCGACGGCGTCGGCAGCAAAGTCCTCATCGCCTCCGCCGCCCGCCGCTACGATACCGTCGGCATCGACCTCGTCGCGATGAACGTCAACGACCTGCTGACCACCGGCGCCGAGCCGCTGTTCTTCCTCGACTACATCGCCTTGCACAAACTCGACGTGAACGTCGTCGAGCAGCTCGTCGCCGGCGTCGCCAACGGCTGCGAACAGGCCGGCTGCGCCCTGCTCGGCGGCGAGACCGCCGAGATGCCCGACCTCTACAGCCCCGGCCACTTCGACCTGGCCGGCTTCGCCGTCGGCGTCGTCCAGCGCCAGCGCGTCATCTCCGCCAGGCTCGTCCGCCCGGGCGACGACGTGATCGGGCTGGCCTCTTCCGGCGTCCACTCCAACGGCTACGCCCTGGCCCGCCGCCTGCTCCTCGACGACGCCGGCCTCTCACTCTTCGACCGCCAACGCTCGCTCGGCGAGCCGCTCGTCGACGCCTTGCTCCGGCCGACCAGAATCTACGTCCGGGCCGTGCAGAACGTGCTTCAGGCCTACCGCGGCCGGCCGCCCATCAGCGGCATGGCCCACATCACCGGCGGCGGCCTGCCCGGAAACGTCCCGCGCCTGCTACCCCCGGATTGCGACGCCATCCTCCGCCGCGGGTCCTGGCCGGTCCCGCCCATCTTCGGCCTCATGAGCCGCTCCGGCGTCGCCGAAGAGGAGATGTACCGCGTGTTCAACATGGGCGTCGGCTTCGTGCTGTCGGTCCGGCCGCGGAGCACGGCCGCCGTCGTGCGGCGGCTCGAGCGGACCGGCGAGCAGGCCTTCGTGATCGGCAAGATTCGCCGCGGTAAGGGTCGCGTGGAGATGCGCTGAATGAGACGAGATCGCGTCATAAGCATGGCCGCCGCCGGCCTGGCCGCGGCGATTCTTCTTCTCGGCAGCGGCTGCGAGAACAAGCGCGACGAGGGCTTCGAGCCGGTTGAGTCGCCGCCCTACGAGTCGCAGGAGTGGAGCTACGGCCGGGCGGCCGGCCGGCAGCTCACCACCGAGCACTACCACCTGCTCACGACGGTGGAGGATGAGAACCTGCTGACCGCTCTGCCGCAGGTTCTGGAGACCTGCTTCGCGTACTACAGCTATCTCGTGCCGACCGCCTCGCCGCCCGGCCAGCGGATGCAGATCTATCTCTTCGCCACCCGCGGTCAGTTCGAGAGCTTCACCCGCCGCATGTTCCCGCAGCGGGCCGAGCTGCTGCTGCGCGTCCGCCGCGGCGGCTACACCGAGGACGGCATCGCCGTCATCGAGTACGTCGCGCACCAGACGACCTTCCCCATCATCGCCCACGAGGGCTTTCATCAATACGCCCACTTCTGCATCCGCGGCCGGATTCCCGCCTGGCTCAACGAGGGGCTGGCGGTGCTCTGCGAGGGATACCGCATGAGCGGCTCCGGCGTCTTCGAGTTCGATGGCTGGTACAACCCCCTGCGGCGCAACACGCTGATCGACATCGTCCAGCGCCGCCGCGACCTGCCGCTGCCTGCGCTGCTGCGGATGAACGCCGGCCACGTCGTCGGCGGCCCGGCCCGCACCGTCGGGGCCTACTACTCGCAGCTCTGGGCGCTGCTGCTGTTCCTTCAGGAAGGCGAGGACGGCAAGTACGCCGACGGCTTCCGCCGCCTGCTCGACACGGTCGGCACGCAGGACATGGAGGCCTACGCCCAGGCGGCCTACGTCACCTCGTCGGCCGAGTCCTTCAACTTCGGCGAGGCGCTCTTCTCGTCCTTCATCAGCGACGACCTCTCGACCATCGCCGCCGAGTATCAGCGATTTGTGGAACAGCGGATCATGGGCGGCCGATCAGACCGCTGAACGGGAGCAACGCGACATGGCCGACGCACCCAGCCAGATCAACATCGACGACTTCCTCAAGGTCCAGCTTCGCGTGGCGACGATCCTGTCGGCCGAGGAGCACCCGCAGGCCGACAAGCTGATCGTGCTCAAGGTGGATCTGGGCAGCGAGCAGCGGCAGATCATCGCGGGCATCCGCGGCTACTACCAGCCGGCCGACCTCGTCGGCCGGCAGATCATCGTCGTCGCCAACCTGGCCCCGCGGATGATGCGCGGGCTCGAGAGCCAGGGGATGCTGCTGGCGGCCTCGACGGCCGACCGCTCGGCCGTGGTGCTGCTGAGCCCGGAGAAGCCGGTCCCGGCGGGAACGAGCGTGGGTTGAGGATCGGGGAGGGCGTTTCCGTACCACCTTCGCAGAACTCGATCGAACCGGCCGCGCGGACGCCCCGCGATACGAGCGGCCTCCGGCCGTCCTGCGTGCCCAACCCGGCGAATGATCGCCGCGTGCGATTATGATCTGAGAACACCTGTCGACCCGAGCCACGCGATGCAATCGGCGGCCGTCATCTCAAGGCGACTTCGAAGCCGCGGCGCGCTGTCGGCGATTCTGCTACCCCTGGCAAAGTCCGCGCTTTGGGCGGTCTGCGTGCCGATCACCGTCGCAGCGGCCGGGTGGCATGGGCAAGCGCAGCTCGCCCGTGCGTTCTCCTCTTCAGGAATGGGGGACCGGTCTCTGACCGGTCTGATTGGGGAACCGGTCTCTGACCAGTCTGATTGGGGGACCGGTCTCTGACCGGTCAGATTGGGGGACCGGTCTCTGACCGGTCTGATTGGGGGACCGGTCTCTGACCGGTCTGATTGGGGAACCGGTCTCTGACCAGTCTGA
>CAZXUI010000048.1:0-34469 GCA_964643885.1 uncultured Planctomycetales bacterium | reverse complement strand
ACTGGCCGATATTTCAGAGGAATAGATCAAGAAGTTTTTTGTTTTCGATCTTGACCGTGTCAAGATCGTGGTAAATAATACTTTCGGGTTCTGATAACTCGATCATACCTGCGGATGCAGGACGGACGTATCAGGCTTCTTTCCCCTCCGGAGAGCACCGGGACGCCTTAGGGCCCCTGGTGCCCTCTTTTTTTATGCCCGTTTCAGCGTCCTTTTCGCCTTCGTGAGCGGTTCCGGTCGGCCGGCTCGCCCCGCCCGCGGCCGGTCGTCCCCCTGCCCCGCGTACCCGTTCGGCTCCGGCGACCGGCGGTGTCGCGGCCTCGCCGCCGGCCCTCGGGGGGCAGGTCGTACGCCGGCTGTCCCAGGCGTCCCGACGCGGGGACGAGGACCATTTCCTGGCGGATGTCGTCGATGGCGGCGATTCGGACCCGGACGGGCTGGCCCAGGCAGACGATCCGCTCCCCCCCGCCGCTGCGAAGCAGCGCGTGGGACTCGTCGTAGGACCAATCCTCGCCGGGCATGTCGGCCAGGCGAACGAGCCCCTCGGCCATGTGCGGGCGGATCTGGACGAAGACGCCGAAGGACGCCACGCCGGTGACGACGCCGTCGAACTCGCGGCCGACATGCTGCTTCATGAATTCGAGCAGCAGGATGTGGCGGGCTTCGCGCTCGGCGGTTTGCGCGCGGCGTTCGGTGTCGCTGGTGTGCGCGCCCAGGTCGATCAGCTCGTCGGTCGAATAGGGCGGCTCGGACTTTCCGCGGCGGGCGCGTCCGCCGCGCTTCGGCCGGGCGAGGGCGGCATCAAGCAGGCGGTGAATGACGAGATCGGGGTAGCGGCGGATCGGAGAGGTGAAGTGGCAGTAGTGCTCGCTGGCCAGGGCGTAGTGCTGCTCGATCGCCGGGCCGTAGAACGCGCGCGGCAGGGTGCGGAGCAGCGCATAATTGATCGCGGTCTGCGCCGCCGCGCCCGCGACCGATTCGAGCAGCTCCTGGATCGCCTTGCGCTCGAGTTGCTCGGGAAACGAGCGGCCCAGGCCGCGCATGAGCCTGGCGAAGGAGCGGCCGGCCTGCGCGTCGGGCTCGGGATGAATACGGCGAAGTTGCGGCAGGCCGCGCTCGAAGAGCAGCCGGCAGACGGCCTCGTTCGCCTCGACCATGAACATCTCGATGATCGTGTGCGAGAAGCTGGTGTCGGCCGGACCGGCGTCGACGACGCGGCCGGCCTGGCCGAGCTTGATTTCCACCTCGGGCAGCGTGAGCACGATCATGCCCTGCTGGAGGCGGCGCTGGCGGATGCGGCGAGCGAGGCGGTCGGCCCGGCGAAGGATCGCAAGCACCGGCTTGGGCAGGTCGGATTCGCGGCCGTCGAGGGCGGCGCTGGCCTGCTCGTAGGTCAGCCGCGCGGTCGAGCGGATCATGCTGCTGGCGAAGCTGGTTTCGACGACGCGGCCGGCGTTGTCGTAGGTGATGAAGGCGCTCTTGGTCAGGCGCAGCTCGCCCGGTTGCAGACTGCACACGCCGTTGGAGAGCACCTCCGGCAGCATCGGCACGACGTGGCCGGGGAAGTAGACGCTGTTGCCGCGCGTCCGGGCTTCGGCATCGAGCGGGCTGCCGGGCTGGACGAAATGCGACACGTCGGCGATGTGGACGCCGAGCCGCGTGCGGTCGCGGCCGAGCGGCTCGATGGAGATCGCGTCGTCAAAATCCCGTGCGTCGACGGGATCGATAGTGATCGTCTGAAGCTCGGTCAGATCGAGGCGTCCGTCGACCTGCTGCGGATCGAAGTCGGCCGCGGCCTGGTGGGCTGCGGCGCGCACCTGCTCGGGAAACACGTCCGGTATTGCCGCCCGGCGAATGACGCCGAGGATTTTCGTCCGCGTCTCGTCCGGCGGGCCGAGCCGCTCGATGATCACGCCGCGGACCGTGGGACCCTGCAGCGTGTGATCGATCGGCTCGACGACGACCAGGTCGCCCGGCCGGGCGTCGCGGGCCGTCGGATCGGCGATCTCGACCGGTGGCGGCGCGGATCGGCCCTGCGGGCGGACGATCCAGCGCCCGCCGATCCGCTCGAGCACGCCGACCCAGTGGATCGGCGCCCGCTCGACGACGCGGACGATCTCGCCGTAGGAGCCCTGCCGCCCGCGGCCGGGCAGGACCCGCACGGCAACGGTGTCGCCATCGAGCGCGGTGCCGGTTCGGCCACGTGGAACGAAGAGGTCCGGCTGGCCGGCGATCTCGACGAAGCCGAACCCGCGGCGGTGTGCGCGGAAGACGCCGGTGAGCTGGCGGGCGCGGTCGGGGCGTTGCAGCGTGCGGCCGGGGCCGAGGGTCAGCTCGCCCTCGGCCAGCAGGGCGCGGATAAGGCCGCGGAAATCTGCATAATCCTCGTCGCTCAGGCCGAGGACGCCGGCCATCCGGCGTGCCTTGAGTGGTCTATCGGGGTGGTCGGCGATATACTGCAAGATGGCGCGGCGCCAAGAGTCCGAAGAAGCGGGGAGCGGCTGGCGTTGCATGTTCGGAAGACCGTTCCATCCGGGCGCTGCGTCGAGGGCTGAAGCAGGCCGAACAGGCGGCCGCTTCCTACGGCGAACATGATAGGATCAAGTCAAGCGCGTCTCCAGTCGGCGTGCCGTGGTCGCGGTTCCGATACGGCAGGACGTGGTGAAGAAGGCCGGGATCGGGCGCGGCCGGCGCCACGAGTGTCGCGGCGGCGCCGGGGGAGACGCGGGGTGCCCCTTGCCTGAGGGAGCTTACCGATGAGTACGAATCACAGCGACTTGCGGACGGACACGCAGTTCAGCATCTTCCTGGCGAACAAGCCGGGGGTATTGGCGCAGGTGGTGCGGCGGCTGGCGAGCAACCGGATCAACATCGTGGCGCTGAGCATGATGGACTCGACGGAGCACGGGGTGCTGCGGCTGGTGGTGGAGAAGCCGGATGCCGCGCGTCAGGCGCTGACGGGCGTCGATCTGCCGCGGAGCGAGCAGACGGTGCTGGTCGCGACGCTGCCGAATCGCCCGGGCGCGCTGGCGGACGTGGTGGAGCGCGTCGCCGCGGGGCACGTGAACGTGCACTACGCGTATTGCACGACGGGCGCCCGCAACGGCAAGACGCTGGGGATTTTCAAGGTCGATAACGTGAGCAAGGCCATGCAACTGCTCAGCGAGCGGGCGCCGCGGCGCAAGAGTGAGACCATGGCGATCCGCGGCAACGGCCGGCCGCGGCGAAGGTAGTTCGTGTCGCAGCCGCCGGCAGAAGAGCGGGTGACGCTGGCCCGGCCGGCGCGATCGGGCGCGGCGCGGGCGGGGGTGGGGGCGAGAGTGACGGCGCTGCTGGTTTTTCTGTCCGCGGCGGCGATTCTGGCCGTCGCGGTCTACCTGCCGCCGGATGCGCGCGGCTTCGGCACGCATCAGCAACTCGGTTTCGGCCCGTGCGGCATGCTGCTGACGACGGGCTATCCGTGCCCCACCTGCGGCATGACGACGGCGTTTTCGCATACGGTCCGCGGGCAGGTTGTGGCGGCCTTGCGGGCGCAGGCGAGCGGGTTCGCCTTCGCGGTGCTGACGATCGCGATGCTGCTAGGAAGTCTATGGACACTGGTGAGCGGGCGGGTCCCGCTGGCGGCGCTGGGCTACCGGCTGACGCCCTACCGCGTGGCGATCGCGCTGATCGTGCTCTTCTTCGGCGGCTGGGGCGTCAAGATCGTGGTCGGGCTGGCCGACGGGACGCTGCCGGTGCAGCGCGTATCGCTCTGGCCGGCGCGGGGGTCGTGAAGGTCACTTTCCGCGGACCAGATTAGCGACGTAACCTCCGTCACACCAGTCACTTATGCGCGGCCCCCAGGCCGGCAGCGTCGTCTGCTGACCCTCAAGCAGCCAGCCGCCACTGTCGCTGAGGAAGCCCTCGACGAGCTGCTCGTTCTCCTCCGGCTCGATGCTGCATGTGCTGTAGACGAGCCGGCCGCCGGGTCGGACGCAGTCGGCCGCGGTGCGGAGAAGCTGCGCCTGGAGGCGGGCGAGCGAGTCGAGCTTGGCGGGCGAGAAACCCAGGCGAGCCTCGGGCCGGCGGGCGAAGACGCCGGTGTTCGAGCAGGGCACGTCGACCAGTGCCGCGTCGACCGGGCCGCCGAGCGAAGCGGGGCTCAGCGGCGTGCCGCCGAGCTGAACGAAGCGAATGCTCGTCACTCCGAGGCGTTCGGCGTTCTGACGCACGAGGTTCAGGCGTGACTCGCTGGTGTCGCAGGCGATCACCTCGCCTTGGTCGTGCATGTGCATGGCGAGGACGATTGATTTTCCGCCGGGCGCAGCGCACAGGTCGAGCACGCGTTCGCCCGGCCGGGCGGCTACGCGGTCCGCGGCGAGTCGGGCGGTGAGGTCCTGCACGAACGCACCGCCGCGTACGAACAGCGGCGCGTCGGCGAGATGGGTCGAGGGCGGGAGGAAGGCGCAGCTCGCGGTGCCGGCCTCCGGCGAGCCGGGGCCGCGGCCGATTTCGGCTCCGGCAAGCTGCTCGCGAATGGACTGCTCGAACTCCGCCTCGCGGACGCGGAGTTCGTTGCGCTGAAGCACGATGGGCGGGATGGCCTGGGAGACCCACGAGACCGCCAGCGCGGTGTCGGCTCCCCAGCGGGCCGAAAGCCGCTCGAAGTAGGCGGCTCGCTGGCCGGTGGCGGCGGCCGGGTCGGCCGTGGCTTCGTCTTCGGGCGCGGCCGGCAGCACGGGCCGCTTGAAGATGCAGGCCTGATCCCACGCGACGCGGACCTGGTCGCGGGCCCGCTCGCGCCACGGGCCGCGACGCTGCTCGACGGAATCGGAGAGGCGCCGCAGGACCGCGTTGACCATGCCCGCGGCCCGCCGGCCCTGATGGATGCGGGCCAGCTCGACCGACTCGTCCACCGCGGCGAAGAGCGGAACGCGATCGGACCAGATCATCTGATACGCGGCGGTCAGCAGCAGGGCTCGCAGGACGCGCGGCGTACGGCGCGGCTCGTAGCGGGCGACGGCGGAGAGCACGTGCTCGAGCGTGATGGCGTGACGAACGGCGCCGAGGCCGACATCCGTCGCCAGAGCGATCTCGCGCGGATCGAGCGCGCCGCCGCGGCGAATCGACGCGAGCCGCTCGGCGACGAAGCCGCGGCCGGCCAGCACGTCCGCGACGGCCAGCCACGCCGCATGGCGGCCGGAGGCGACCGCCTGCCGATCACGCACCGGTCGCTGCGTCATGGTCCGCTCGCTCCAGGCGATCGCCCGCGGCCAGCCGCCGCCCGTTGGCGAAGGCTTCGAAAGTCATCAGGCTGCCGCCGGCGGGCTTGATTTCCAGCAGTTGCACGCGGCCGCGGCCGGCCTGGACGGAGTGATCCGGCAGGAAGGTCCCGGGTGTCGCGTCGCCGGGCGGCGAGGTGTCGTCGAGCACGCGGGCGCGGGCTAGCTGCACGCGTTCGTGCCGGCCGGTGTTGGAGATGTACTGGCAGGCGGCGGCGGGCCAGGACCAGAGGCCGTGAATGCGGCGGACGATTTCGCGGGCGGGCGCGTTCCAGTCTACGTATCCATCGGATTTGGTGAGCTTCGGGGCGCGTGTGGCTAGCGCGGCGTTCTGGGCGGCCGGCTGAGCGGTGCCCGCGGCGATGCGTTGCAGCGCTTCGAGCACGACCGGCGCGCCCAGCTCTGCCAGACGGTCGTGCAGCTCGTCGGCGGTCTCGAGCTCGCCGATGGCCGTCTCGCCGGTGGCCCAGATCGGGCCGTTGTCCCAGCGTTGATCAAGCTGAAAGACGGTGACGCCGGTGCGCTCGTCGCCGCGAATGATGGCCCACTGAATCGGCGCGGCGCCGCGATGGCGCGGCAGCAGCGAGCCGTGCAGATTCACGCAACCGCGCGGCAGGCCGGCCAGCCAGCGCGGGCCGATCTTCTGGCCGAACGCGACGACGACGCCGAGCTCGGCCCCCGGCGCGATTTCGCCCGGGTCCAGCGTGTTGACATCGTCGGTCTGCACGTGGGGCACACCCAGCCCGTCCGCGACGGCGCGGATGGCGGTGGGGTGCACGTGCCGGCCGCGGCCGGCAGGCCGGTCCGGCTGGCTGATCGCCACCGCGATCTCATGGCCGGCGGCGTGCAGGTCACGAAAGGTCGGTACGCCGAATTCGCCGGTGCCGAAGAAAGCAATGCGCATGGAAGGCGATCCATCTCCCGCTTGCCCGGAGTGCAGAGCGCAGAGTTCAGAGTAGCGAGTGAAGGACGGCGGCGCGTGATTCGCACCTGGCGACTCGCTACTTGCCAGTCCCGGCTTTCCCGCGCTTCCGGCGGGCGTAGACATCTTCGAGCTCGCGCAGCGCCCGCCGCGTCGCGAGCGCGTCGCCCGGCCCCATGCGATCGAGAATGAGCACGCCGTCGAGGTGGTCGGTCTCATGCTGCCAGACGCGGGCCTGGAGCCCTTCGCCCTCGAGCTCGACGGGCTCGCCGCTGAGCGTCCGGGCGACGAGCCGGCACGAGTGCGCCCGCCGCACGGTGACGGTGACCTCGGGAATCGAGAGGCAGCCTTCCTCCGCCTCGCGCATCTGGACGGCGTCGCGAATCTCTGGGTTCACGTAAGCCCGGTCGCCGTCGGGCTGGCCGGTCATGTTCATCACGAACAGCCGCAGCGGCACGCCGACCTGCGCGGCGGCCAGTCCGACGCCGCGCCGCTCGCGCATCAGCTCGAGCATGCGGCGGGCCAGGGCCTCCAGCTCGCCGTTGAACTCGGTGACCGGGGCACAGCGCTCACGCAGCCGCGGATCCGGGTAGTTGATGATCGTCAGTTCGTCGAGGTTCGGCAGCTTCATTTGCGCGATCAGCAGCAGGCGCTCCTTACGCCTCAGTCCCACGGAGGATTCTATCAGAAGGGCTGCCCCAGCAGAAACGCCCGCGCCACGCGGCGCGACATCTGCGCGTTGCTGAAAACCAGCGGCAGCAGCAGGGAGAGGTCGGTGTTGGGCATGCGGATGTAGTCGGCCAGGTCGGTCCGCCAGACGTCGCTGAAGCTGGCCAGCTCGTCCTGAAGGACCCGGGCCTTGACGGCGGCGGCGGCCACGCGGGCGGCCGTTTCGCCCGAGCGCATGGCGGGGAAGACGCCCTCGTTGCTGAACGCCGAGACGAAGCCTCCGGCATCGCCGACCAGCAGACAGCGCTTGCCGACGTGCGTTTCCAGGTCCAGCGCGACGCCGGCCGGGCTGGCGCGGACCTGCGGCGGCGGGAGCTTGCCGGCGGGCAACAGGCCGGCTCGGACGGCGCGCTCAAGGAAGGGCACCAGCAGCGACTCCGGCTCGACGCCTGCGCCGCGAACGAGCAGCGAGAGCCGCAGCGACTTCGGCCCGCGCACAAGCGTGGCGAGCTGGCCGCTGCGCTGGTCGCCGATGATGACCTCGAGCCCGGGCTTGTCGCTGGGCTGGGCGATCTGGAGGTACGCGCAGCGCGGGACGGCCGGCGCGCTGCCGGCGGCGGTGAGATTCGCGGCCGCGGCGAGGCGCGAATGCAGGCCGTCGGCGAGGACCAGGACCTTCGCCCGGACGACGGCTCCGTCGGCCAGATGCACGCCGACGGCGTCTTCGCCGAGCGAGAGGCGCTCGGCGGCGACGCCGAGACGGGTGGTGGCGCCGGCGGCGCGGGCGGCTTCGAGCAGGGCGTGGTCGAACGCGTCGCGGTCGACCAGCCAGCCGCTGAGCTGCTCATCGTCGACGTCGGTCCGCCTGGCCAGGTCCCACGAGATCAGGCTCAGGCCACTGAAGGGCGTGGCCTTTGCGGCGCGGGCGTCGAGGCCGAACTCGCGGCACAGCTTTACGCCGGCCGGGCCGATCCAGCCGGTGCAGGCGATCGCGCGGGGGAACGTCTCGCGGTCGAGCAGGAGGGGACGGAGACCCTCGCGGCAGGCCTGGAGCGCGGCCGAGGAGCCGGCCGGGCCGGCCCCGATGATGACCAGGTCGAATTCCGATGCGGCCGCGCGCGGCACACGCCCCTCCTACTTGATCTTCTCCCAGAAGAACTCTTCGGCGACACGGAAGCGCTCGAAGGCGGCCTGGAGCGATTCGCGGATGGCGGCGACTTCTGCCTGCGCCTCGTCCGAGTCGCTGAGCGGCGCGTTGGAGGCGGCTTCGAGCCGGGCCGCGGCGTCGTCGAGATAGGTGGCGGCCTCGGCGAAGCGGCGGGCGGCCTCGAAGGCGTCGAGCTTCTGCGTCTCGCCGGGCCCGGGCTTGGTGAAGAGCCGCCAGGGCGCGAGCAGCAGCTCCTGCACTCCGACGCGGAGCTGGTCGCTGGCGTCCTTGAGGTTGGTGATGGTGCGCTCGAGGGCCGGACGGTTCATCACGAGCACGCGCCGTCCGGTCTGCGTGACTTCGAAGAGGTTGTCGAGCGAGCCCCGGACGCTGTCCATGCTGGCGTGGAGCTTGCCCATCAGCGCGGCGGGGTCCTCGCGATCCAGCTCGCGGACGAGCTTGGGCATCATCTCGTCGTTGAGCGTACGCGAGATGGCCTGCACGTTCTTGAGCGTCTCGCCGAGGGCCGGGCGGTTCTCGGCGAGCGTCAGCTCGGCTTCGCCGAGGGCGGAGGCGAGCTTTTCGAGCACGAGATGCAGCCGGGCGATCATGCTGGCGGCGTCGCTGGCGTCGCTCTGCTGCCGCAGAGCGCTGGTCATGCCGTTGATGTCGTCGAGGATGCGGTGAAGCTGGGCGAGCAGCGCGTGCTCTTCGTGGGTGGAGAGCTCGGTCTTGAGCGAGGCGGTCATCGCGTTGATGTCGCCCAGGATGGCGCTGATCTTGTACGCCAGCGAGCCTTCGACACGGTCGTCGAGCATGCGATCGAGCTTGTCGATCACGCCGCCCTGGGAGAGCAGCCGCCGCGAGAGCCCGCCGATGGCCGAGGCGAAGCTCTGCGGCGGCAGGCCGGTGATCGGCTTTTCGACGAGGCGGCGCGTGGGCGTGCCGACGCTGAGAATCGTGAGCACTCCCCCGCCACCGACCGGCGGCGCATCGGTCGTGATCTGGCAATCCTCATAGAGCTGAAGCGATTCGAGCACCTGGGCGCGGACGACGATGCGCAGGGCGGATTCGTCGCCCGCGACGGTGCGGTCCGCGGCCTCGAGATCGATCGAGGAGACCTTGCCGACCTCCAGGGCGCCGCTGAGCAGCACCGGGCTGCCGGCCTTGATCGGCGCGATGCCCTCGTCGTGGCGGAAATGCACCTCGATCTGCCGCGTGGCCGGCGCGCGGAGCGGCTCGATGAACAGAATCGTGCCCACCAGCAGCACCAGGATCAGGATGGACACGAGTCCCAGCAGCAGGTCTTGTCGACGGGAACTCATCGCGGCTTCCCATGCGGGATCGATTTCGTGAAGCGGTACGCACCGACGAGCGGCCGCCACGCGGCGCTATCATAGCCGCCGCGGCACATTTCGCGAGTTGGCGGGGCGAAGGACCGGCACCGACGAAGCGGCCGGAGCGGGTCGCCGGCGAGCCGACGGAGCGGCGGAGCTACAGACCGGCCGCCCGGGCGAGCGAGGCCGTCAGCAGCGCCCCGAGATAGGCGACGGTGGTCATCCCCACGAAAGAGACCACGGGCCAGAGCCAGGAGCGCATCTCGCGGCCGATCACGACGAGCGTGCTGGCACACTGCGCGCACAGCGCGAAGAAGACCATGATCGAAAGCGCGACGGGAAGTGTTAAGACGGGCCGGCCGCTCTCGGGCCAGCGGGCCTCGTGGATCGCGTGGCGGAGCGGTTCGGAGGTCTCGTCCTGCTCGCCGCCGAGGTTGTAGATCGTGCCGAGTGTCGCGATGATCACTTCGCGGGCGGGGAACGAGGCGATCACGGCCACGCCGATGCGCCAGTCCCATCCGATCGGTTCGATGGCCGGCTCGATCGCATGGCCCATTCGCCCGAGATAGCTTTCGCGCAGGTAGGCCCCAGCGAGCTCGGACTCGATCCGCGGTTCATCCCAGTCCTGAACCGCGGCGGCCTGGAGCACCTCGGCCCGCGTCTGCTCGGCCCTGGGGAAGTAGGCGAGGGCCCAGACGATCACGTTGACCAGCAGGATGATCGTGCCGGCGCGGACCAGGAATCCGCGGGCGGCGAAGGACATCCGCTGCCAGATGGCCCGCAGCCTCGGCCACTTGTAGCTCGGAAGCTCGAGCACGAATCCCCCACCGCCGCCGGCGAAGACCGTCTTGCGCATCAACCAGGCCACGGGGATGGCGACGACCACGCCGACCAGGTACATGCAGAGCATGACCAGCGGCTGTAGCCAGGGACCGAGGGCCGTATCAGTCGGCACGAAGGCCGCGATCAGCAGGACGTAGACCGGCAGGCGTGCCGAGCAGCTCATGAACGGGGCGATCATGATGGTCGTGAAGCGCTCGCGCCAGTCGGCGATCGCCCGCGTGCCCATGATGGCCGGCACGGCGCAGGCGAAGGAGGACATGAGCGGTATGAACGCCCGCCCGCTCAGCCCCGCGGCACGCATGATGCGGTCCATCATGTAGGCCGCCCGCGACATATAGCCGCAGTCCTCGAGCACCGCGATAAAGGCGAAGAGGATCATGATCTGCGGCAAGAAGACGAGCACGCCACCCACGCCCGCGATCACGCCGTCCACGACCAAGCTTCTGGCCACGCCCTCCGGAAAGAGCGGCCCGACGCGCGATCCGATCCAGCCGATGGCCGCGTCGATCGCATCCATCAGCGGTGTGGCCCATTGGAAGATGGCGATGAAGACGACGGAGAGCACGACGAGCAGGACCGCCGCGCCGCCGACGCGGTGGGTCAGAATGCGGTCGATCCGGTCGGTCCACGTAACCACCGGCCGCAACGGCCGCTCGATCACGCCTTCGAGCAGGCCCTGGATCCAAGCATAGCGGGCGCGGACTTCGGCCGCCGCGGGATCGATGCCGGACGACTTGAGCGCGGCGCGGACATGCTGGGCAGTCTGGAGAACGTCCACCCCACTGCCGGCCGAGGATTGTCCGTCTCGATGGGCCAGCAGTCGGAGCGCATCGGTGCGCGAGAGCTCGTCGCCGGCCCGCGCGATGATCTCGTCACACGCGCGGGCCAACGCTTCCGGAAGGCGGACGAGGGCGTCCGCCCGCGCCACGGCGGCACGCCGGAAGATCGCCTCGACGAGCGGTCGGACGGTGGCCTCGCGCGTCGCCACAACGGGCACGATCGGAATACCCAGGCGCTGCTCAAGCAGCTCCAGGCGGATGCGCAGGCCGCGCTGCTCGGCGATGTCCATCATGTTCAGCGCGACGACGGTCGGCTTGCCGAGTTCCAGCACCTGGCTGAGCAGGTAGCAATTGCGCGGCAGGTTGGCGGCGTCGAGCACGACCACGAGCACGTCCGGCGCGGGGGCGTCCGCGACGCGGCCGGCGGCGAAGTCAACGACCAGCAGCTCGTCGGGCGAAATGGCGGCCAGGCTGTACGTGCCGGGAAGGTCGACGAGCGTAGCGGGTCCGGGCGCTCCGCGGATGGGGCCGTGAGCGATTTCGACGGTCACGCCGGGGTAGTTGGCGATGTGGCGGTGGAAGCCGGTGAGCGCATTGAAGAGGGACGTCTTGCCCGTGTTGGGGTTGCCGATCAGGCCGACGACGAGCGTTTGCTGCGGCGTTGTAACGCTAGATGGCACCAGAAGTTACGGGCGATCAGGCGGCGTCTACGTCGACCAGCCCGGCCTCCTCCGCGCGGAGCGAGAGCTCGTAGTCGCCGAGTCGCAGGTGCAGCGGATCGCCCAGCGGAGCGCGGCCGAGGACGGTGATCGTCGCGCCTTCGATCAGCCCCATCTCCATGAGGCGGAAGGCCAGCGGGCTATCGCCCCGCAAACCGCGGACACGTACGGTCGAGTTGATCTTCACGTTGGCGAGCGACATTTCAGGCGTGCTCCCGGGAGCGGGACGCGGGCGACGATGTATCGAACGCGTGATTTATGCTTCAAACATCCATTTGAAGTATGACACATGGCGCCCCCGTCGTCAACTCCCCTGACCAACGATTTCGCGGAATCGGCCCGAATGAACCGCAGGCGGGTACCTGTCGGCCGGCCGCCCGGTTCGGATTATCGGCCGCGGTTTACCGGCCGGCCGGCGGCAGGCTAATCTCTCGCGCCCCGGGCCGAATGCTCGTCGCGAGTGGCTGGCGGACCGGGCGAATGGGAAGGGGAATGCCACGTGGCGGAACTGCTGACGTTCGATGCGCTGGTTGCGTTTCTGACGCTCACCGCGCTCGAGATCGTGCTCGGGATCGACAACATCGTCTTCATCGCGATCATCACCGGGCGGCTGGACCCGGCGATCCGCGGGCGGACGCGGCAGATCGGCCTGCTGGCGGCGATGGGCATGCGAGTGCTGCTGCTGCTGGCGATCACGTGGATCATGGGGCTGACGAGGGAGCTGTTCTCGGTTTTCGGGCACGGGTTCTCCGGCAAGGACCTGATCCTGCTGGCGGGCGGGTTGTTCCTGGTGGCGAAGGCGACCTACGAGATTCATCACAAGCTGGAGGAGCCGGAGGTCACGCACGGGCCCCAGAAGCTGGCCGGCTCGTTCTCGACGGCGGTCTTTCAGATCGTGCTGATCGACCTGGTATTTTCGCTGGATTCGGTCATCACGGCTGTGGGAATGGCCCGGCAGATCGAGATCATGATCGCGGCGGTCATCGTGGCGGTGCTGGTGATGATGTGGTGCGCGGGGCCGATCTCGAGCTTCATCGAGAGGCATCCGACGCTGAAGATGCTGGCGCTGGCGTTTCTGATTCTGATCGGCGTGATGCTGGTGGCGGACGGGCTGCATCATCATATTCCGCGCGGGTACATCTACTTCGCGATGGCGTTCTCGCTGGGTGTCGAGTTTCTGAACATGCGGGCGCGGAGAATGCACGAGAAGCTGGCGTCGGCCGGCTCACGGAGCGATCCGTAGCCCCCGGGCGGTTATGAGACGAGCCGGTCAGGAACGGTCTCCCGCAGGTTTGCCGCAATCCGGCAAGACTCCGCTCGTTGAGCCGAATGCATTGGAGCGGGGACGCGCTCGGATTCCACGACGGCGCAACGAGGGACGACTGCATGCGACGCTTGGAGATCAACCGGCTGGCCGCGATTGTTCTCTCGGCGACTCTGCTCGCCGGCGAATGGCCCGCGGCCCGAGGTCAGAACGCTGAGAGCGGCCCCACCTCATCCGCGCCGGCCGCGACGAATGCGGCCGCGGCGCGTGCACACTCAGGCCGGACGCAGCGCCCGGACCGCACGGCGGGCTACAAGCTCGAGGCCGGTCCGTACCGCGTCGAGCAGGTCGACGAATTCGTGCTGCACGACGCGAAGCGCAAGAAGGATCTTTCGCTGCTGATTCGCGCGCCACAGGGCGACGATCCGTCCGCCCGCTGGCCGCTGGTGATCTTTTCTCACGGCGCGGGCGGCGACAGTCAGGCGTTTGCGGAGCTGAGCCGGCACTGGGCCAGCCACGGCTACGTCGTCATTCACCCGACCCACTCGGATTCACTGCGCCTGCGCCGCCGGCAGGGCGAAGACCTTTCGTGGCTGCGGACCGATCGCGACCGGATCCGCCGCAACGTAGACGCTCTCGACCGCCACGCCGACGTCGTCCTGATCCTCGATTCGCTGGACGCGATCGAGCAGCGTCTGAGCGCGTTGCGGGCGCCGGATAGCGCCGGCCGCATCGATCGCGATCGCATCGGTCTGGCCGGGCACTCGGCCGGCGCCTTCACGACGCAGATGGCGTATGGCGTGAAGATGGGCGGCCGGCGATTCGGCGGGCTGGGGCGTGCGCGCAGCTTTCGCGAGGAGCGGATCAAGGCGGCGATCGTGATTTCGGGCCAGGGGACGACACATCGAGCACTCAACAGCGAGTCGTGGAGCGAGGTTCGCGGACCGATGATGGTCTTCTCCGGCTCGCTCGACCGCTCGCCGATCAGCGACGAGACGCCGCAGTCGCGTTGCGAGCCGTTTCACCGGGCGCCGGCGGGGGGCAAGTATCTGGTGTACATCGAAGGCGCCACGCATGGGTCCTACTCCGGCAAGCAAGTCACCCGCCTGCTGCGCGAGCGGCCGACGACGGACATCGGCGTGATCACGGACGTCGTCGCGGCGGCGACGCTGGCGTTCTGGGATGCGCATTTGCGGGGCGATGCCGCGGCGAAGGCCTATCTGGCGTCCGATGGAATCGAACGGCTCAGCGGCAGTGCGGCGGAGTTCTCGCGGAAGTAGCGGGTTGTAAGCGGTTCGGCCCAGGGTGCGTGAACCGGCTCGATGCGGGGCGGGTTTGGGCGGTGCCGGGTGATCGCGAACGAACGCGCGGCCGGATTGCACGGCTCGCAGAGCAGCGGCGCCCACGAGGGTCCAGGCGACGGGCGGGACAGAGCAGCTCCCGTTTGTCTGCACGGATCCGCAACGGTCTGTCTGCACAGCGCCGCGACGGTCGGTCTGCACAGAGCCGCGCGTCAGGAAGCGGAGATCAGAACGCCGCCACGCCGCCGGCGATCTCGCGGCCGACGATGAGCTGATGAATCGTCTCGGTCCCCTCGTAGGTGATCACGCTCTCCAGGTTGAGCATATGCCGCACCGGGCAGCATTCAACGCTGATTCCGCCCGCCCCGAGCATGTCGCGAGCCTCGCGAGCGATATCGAGCCCGAGCCGCACGTTGTTCCACTTGGCCAGCGAGACGTGGCTGTGGTGCATGCGGTCCTCGTCCTTGAGCTTGCCGAGCTGCCAGGCCAGAAGCTGCCCGGTCGTAATCCGCCGCAGCATTTCGGCCAGGCGCGTCTGAATGATCTGCTTATGAATCAGCGGGCCGCCGAAGAGCACGCGCTGGCGGGCGAACTGAAGCGCCTCGCGGTAGCACGCCTGCGCCGCCCCGACCGCGCCCCACGCAATGCCGTAGCGGGCCTGCGTCAGACAGCTCAGCGGCGCGCCGAGCCCCTCGGCCAGCGGCAGCCGGTTGCTCTCCGGCACGCGCACGTCGTCGAAGAAGAGCGTCGACGTGATCGACGCCCGCAGGCTCATCTTGTGAGGGATGTTCTCGGCCGAATAGCCCTTCATCCCCTTCTCAACCAGAAAGCCGCGCACGCCCTCTTCCGTGCGCACCCAGACGACGGCCACGTCGGCCAGCGTGCCGTTGGTGATCCACATCTTCGAGCCGTTGATGACCCAGTCGCCCCCCTGCCGCCTGGCGTGCGTCTTCATCGCGCCGGGGTCGGAGCCGCCGTCGGGCTCGGTCAGGCCGAAACAGCCGATCTTCTCCGCCCGGGCCATGGCCGGCAGCCAGCGCTGCTTCTGCTCGTCCGAGCCGTAGCGATGAATCGGGAACATCACCAGGCCGCTCTGCACGCTGGCGAAGCTGCGAATCCCGCTGTCGCCGCGCTCCAGCTCCTGCATGATCAGACCATACGCGACGTTGCTCAGTCCCGCGCAGCCGTAATCCTCGAAGGTCGGTCCGAACAGCCCCAACTCGGCCATCTCCGGCACCAGCTCCATCGGAAACCGCTCGTGCTCGAAGCAATCGCCGATTATCGGCAGCACGCGCTCGTCGACGAACCGGCCCACCGTGTCGCGGACCTGCCGCTCCTCCTCGGTCAACAGCGCGGAGAACTGGTAGAAATCGGGAGCCTCGACGTCGTAGAGCACGTCCTGAGCCGGTTGCACGTCTGCCTCTCCTGGTCTGTCAGCAAGAATCGGGCCGCCCGCGAGCCCCGACCGGACCGGCCGGCCCACGACGAGACCCCAGCGCCCGGAGACGATCTTACCCGGCTCCACAAAGCTCGGCCAACGCGGGCCCGGGGCGCGGGAGTCTTGAAACGCTCCCGCTGTTACCATACAAACCAGTGTGGAGAGGACACGCTGGGACTCTCCGGCGTGGAGCGGCCATGCCCCTGAAAATCCGTTGTCCCCACTGCCGCAAGACGCTCCTGGCCGACGATGACACGGCCGGCGAGCAGAAGCTCTGTCCTGCCTGTGAGAAGGTATTCACCGTCCCGATCCCGGAGCGGGAGGCGGAGGCGATCGCCGCCGGGCCGCGCGATGTCGCCCGCGAGTGCCCGGTCTGTCACCGCGACGTGGCGCACGGCGCCTCCTACTGCCCGCACTGCTGGCATGACCTGGCCACCGGCCGGCGGCTGCCGCTGGGCCGCCGCCTGCGGCTGATCTCGATCCGGACGTGGACGATCGCGGCGATGAGCGCGGCGGCGCTGGGGATCGCGGCATTCTCCGGTGCGTTCTACTACCTGCACACGCAGCCGGGTCCGGTCGTGGTCGAAGCGGCCGACGAGGCGCGGCCGCGGCGCGACCTGGCGCGTGATGTTCAGCGGCTGCTCTCGTCGCAAGACGCGGGCGAGCGGGCGGCGTCGCTGCGGGAGCTGGTGCAGGCCGGCAGCGAGGCGCATCCGCTGCTGGCAGCGGCCCTGACGATTTCGCTGGACGAGCGGATGACGCCCTGGCGGGTCGCGGGTCAGCTCGCGGCGATCGACCTGCTGTCGCACAGCGCGGATGAGCGCTGGATGCCTGCCCTGCGCGAGTGCCTCAAGCAGGAGGCGCTGCGGGACGCGGCGATGCACGGACTGGCGCGGCTTGGCGACTCGTCGGTCGCCGAGCGGCTCTGCGCCGCGTGGAACGCCGCCCTGAAGCGCGAGCTGTTCCTGGCCGGGATCGCGGCCGTGAGCACGGGCCCGCAGGCGGCCGCGGCCGAGCGGCTGCTGGATTCCGCCCGCCGCCGGACGATCGCGTACTCCGACTCGCTTCGGCAGATCGCGTCGCGCGACGACGGCGGATCGGTGATGGAGCGGCTCGCCGCCGGTTACTGGGCGAGCTGGACCTGGCTCGGACAGGTGCAGGGCGAGCGATATGCCGTCGCCCTGTTCGCCGTAGCCCAGCCGCCGTCGGAAGTGCGGATGGACTTCGAAGAGGTGAAGCAGGCGATTCGCGGGGCGCGGCGAGCGCTGGATTCCGTCGCGCACTCGGGCACGCCGCTGGCGCGGGCGGCCGCGGCGCTGACGCTCGATCAGTGTGTGCCGCAGTACCGCTCAGCCCGCGGGCGGGCGCTGACACAGGTGGCTCACGCGCTGGGCGAGAGCGAGGGATTGGATCAACAACGGCTGACGTGGGCGCTGGCGCGGCTGTCCGGGCGCACGTTCGGGCAGCTCACCGGCCGGGATCACCCGCTGGATGTGCAGCCGGCCGATGTCGCCGCCGCGCTCGCGTGGGCGGAGAGCTTCGAGGGAGCCCCGCGGCGCGAGCCGCCGCGCGGCGGGCTGGCGGCCGCTCCGCGGGTGGCGCGGCGCGTGCTTTCGGCCGACCGGCAACTGGAGACGGAGTTGCTGGCCCTGCTGGGGCAGGGCTGGGGGCAGTCGGACCTGGCGGCGGAGCGCTGGCTGCTGGCCGGGCTGCCGTTCACGCCGCGGCTCGAGGCGCTGCTCTCGCCGTCGCAGAGCGAGTTCGATCGGGCGGCGCTGTTGGGCGTGATGCAGATCGCCGCTCATCGCCGGGCGATCGAGGCCCGCCGGGCGCTGGAGTTGTGGCGCGACGCGGCCGAGCAGCCGGTGTGGATTCGCGGCTTCGCGGCGCTGACGCTGCTCGCCATCGACGGCCTGCCGCGGCGCGGCGCGTGGCCCGAGATATTCCGCGACCCCGCCTTCGCCCAGCAGCTCGACCGCGGCCGGCCGGGCTGGGTGCACCTGGCCCGGGTGCTGTCGGCCGGCGGAGAAGACCTGCTGCTGCGGCTTCGCAACGACCGCGACGCGTCGCTGCCGCCGGCGATGCGCGCTAGAATGGTCGCGGCGCTCGAGCGCGAGATGCGCCGCGTGCGCGGACGAGAAGAAGCCAAGTGAAGGACGCGTTGAGGACGACTGCGATCGAACCCGCTGCGAGGCTCCGCGGCAAACCGGCCGTCCGCCCGCGCCGCGCGCGTGCGGCATGCTGATTCCGATCGGGACCGATGTCCGGCCGCGGCGGCCGCCGATCGGCAACTGGGTGCTGATCGCGCTGAACGTGCTGATCTTTTTCGTCACGGATGTGCTGATCGCCTGGCCAGGCTTCAAGTCGTACTTCACGCTCAACGCGTCGGTCCCGAGCCTGAGCCAGTACATCACCTACCAGTTTCTGCACGGCGACCTGGCCCACCTGGCGGGGAACATGCTGTTTCTGTGGATCTTCGGCAACGCCGTGTGCGACCGGCTGGGCAACCTGCCTTATGTGCTGTTCTACCTGGCGGGCGGCGTGTTCGCCGGCGTGGTCTTCGCGCAGTTCAACGACAATCCGATTCTCGGCGCGTCCGGAGCGATCGCGGCGGTGACGACCGCGTTCCTGGTGCTGTATCCGCGCGTGCACATCACCATGCTGCTGTGGATGTTCATCGTGACGACCTTTCAGCTTCCGGCGATGCTGCTGATCGTCATCAAGATCATCCTGTGGGACAACGTCTTCGCGCCCGCCCTGGACCGCAGCAGCGGGATGGTCTCCAACGTGGCCTATTCGGCCCACCTGGCCGGGTACGCCTTCGGCTTCCTCGTGCCGATGCTGCTGCTGGCGGTCCGCGCCCTGCCGCGCAACCAGTTCGACCTGCTGGCGGTCTTCAAGCGCTGGCGGCAGCGCGGCGGCCTTGCCGCCGACGTGTGGTCGCCACCGGCGGCCCGGCCGGTGCGGATGGAAGAGCGCGGCTCGCGGCCGATCGAGCCGCTGCGGCTCTCGCCGGTCGAGCAGCTTCGCGAGGAGATCGTCGACCGCATCTCGGAGCACGATCTGACGGAGGCGGTCCAGCTTTATCGGCAGCTTCTCAAGCTCGACGCGGCGCATGTTCTGCCGCGCCGCCAGCAGCTCGAGCTGGCCAACCACCTGGCCCAGCAGCGCGACTACTCCGAGGCCGCCCACGCCTACGAGGCGTTCCTGGCGGCCTATCCGAGCGCCGCGGACCAGGCACAGGTGCGGCTGATGCTGGGGCTGATCTACGGCCGCTACCTGCACGCCTATCAGCGGGCGGCGGGGCACCTGGCGGCGGCACTGGAGGAACTGTCGCTCGATTCGCAGCGCGAGCTGGCGCGGCAGGAGCTGGCCCAGGTGCAGGCACACATTTCCGGACCGGCGGCCGAGCCGCCGCGGTAGCGACGCGCAAGAAGCGGCCGGCCGGCCGCCTGCGTGCTATTCAACGACGCTGCGGCATGACTCGATAACCACGTTGGGCGCTCGATCGGCCGGCCCGTGGAGTCCAGCCGGCGCCAGGTGTTCAAAGAGAACACGACCCGCCATGGACATTGCCACAATCATCGGAATCCTGCTGGCCTGGGGCATGGTGACCTGGGCCATCATGTCGAACGGGTCGATCCTGACCTTCGTCGACGTCCCTTCGGTGCTGATCGTCGTGGGCGGCACGGTGGCCGCGGCACTCGTCAGCTTCCCGCTTGGGCGCGTCTTCAAGATCATCGGCGTGGTCAAGAAGGCATTCTTCACGCGGCCGCTGGACCCGGTGATTCACGTGCGGCAGCTCGTCAAGCTGGCGGAAGTGGCGCGGCGCGACGGGATTCTGAGCCTCGAGTCGCATCTTTCGAGCGGCGAGTACGACGAGTTCATGACACGCGGGCTGCGGATGGCGATCGACGGGCAGGACCCGGGCGTGATCCAGGCGGCGATGGAGCAGGAAGTCGAGACGCTCATGGAGCGTCACATGACGGGCAAGGCTCTGTTCGACAACATGTGCAAGTACGGCCCGGCCTTCGGCATGATCGGAACACTGATCGGCCTGATCCTGATGCTCAAGAACCTGAACGACCCGGCGACGCTGGGGCCGTCGATGGCGGTGGCGCTGATCACGACCTTCTACGGCTCGGTGATCTGCAACATGTTCGCCTCGCCGATCGCCGACAAGCTGGCGTATCGCAGCAGCGAAGAGGTCGCGTCGAAGATCCTGATCGTGCGGGGCGTGATGAGCATTCAGGCGGGTGACAACCCGCGCATCGTGCAGCAGAAATTACTGGCGTTCCTGGATCAGCGGCAGCGGGTCGTGGTCGAGGCTTCGGACGAGTAAGGGGCGGGGGCGATGGCCGTTGCCAAGAAGAAACCCGAGGAGCCGACCTGTCCGCTGTGGCTGGCGACCTACGGCGACATGGTCACGAACCTGCTGGTGTTCTTCGTGCTGCTGATGTCGCTGAGCGAGATCAAGCGGCAGGATGAGCTGTTCGCAGTGCTCGAGTCGATCCGCGACGCGTTCGGGTTCTCCGGGGACGTGCGCGGCGTGCCGCTGGATCAGGACGTGACGATTCCGGCGAACGTCGACTTCACCGAGATGCTGATCGTGCCCATCAAGCCGGAGGATTTCAGTCAGACGGACGTGGACGGGCTGCGGGGCGAGAAGCCGAACGTGGAGCAGATGCGGCCGGCGAATTATTACGCCGTGGGCGGGCCGGTGCAGTTCGAGCGGCTGTCGACGGAGGTCGGGGCGGAGCAGCGGGCGAAGCTGCTGGAGCTGGCGGAGACGATTCGCGGGTACAACACGCAGATCGAGGTGCGCGGCCACGCGAGCAATTATCCCCTGGACGGCAGCACCTATCGCACGCACTACGAGCTGGCGTACCGGCGGGCGGAGAATGTGGCGGCGGTATTGGTGGAGGCGGGGATCGACGCGCAGCGGATCCTGGTGGCATCGTCGGGGACGAATCAGCCGGTGTCGTCGAATGCGTACACGCTGTGGGAAAAGAAGCAGAACGACCTGGTGGAGCTGCTTCAGACGGACCGGCTGGTGAACGAGTTTCGGCCGTAGGCGGGCGGAGACGGAGGGAACGAGGGACCGAGGGACCAAGGGGCGGAGCAGTGTGGCGGGGGAGTCGTAGACACATCCATCACGCAGCGGATGCGCCAGAAAAAAGGCGGTGCTGCTGATGCGGCAAGGGAGTCGCGCACCAGCAGCACTCGAACAGAGGCTCTGCCGGTGCGCGGATTCACGCACTGGCAGGAGCCGGGTCAGGTGTCGTTACCGCAGCAGGGCCAGAATCTGGCTGGACTGCTGGTTGGCGATGCCGAGCAGCGAGATGGCCGACTGGAGCAGCACGTTCGTGCGGTTCAGTTCGGCGGTCTCGGCCGCGTAGTCGACGTCGCGGATGGCGCCGAGGGCGGAGGTCAGACTTTCCTTGGCAGCGTTCTGCTGGCTGAGGGCCGTGCCGACCTGGAACTTCTGGAACCCACCGATGCGGCCCTGGACGGAAGCGACCTGCGAGGCGGCCTTGGCCGCGATCTGGGCAGCCTTGCCGGGGTCCTTGAGCAGGTCGTTGGCGCCGCCGCTCTTGAGCGAGCTGAGGTAGCCGAGGTCCGAGGCGCCCAGCTTCTGTGAATAGAGGCTGTCGATACCGATCGTGGCGCGGGTGCTGGCTTCGGTGCCGAGCTGGAAGGTCGCGCCGCCGTCGGTCGTGACGGTGAAGCTGGTCGAGCCGCCGGACGTGTTGTACGCCTCGGTGATGTTGAACGAGAGGCTCAGGCCGTTGGAGTTGAAGCTGACGTTCAGGCCGTCGACCGCGGCCGACTGGCCGTTGATCGTGACGGCCGCATCGGCGCCGTCGTCCTCGACCGAGGCCGCGACGTTATCCGCCCCGGAGAGCCGGCTGACGCGAACGAAGGCGCGCGAGCCGTAATCGGTGCTGTTGACGACGAGATCATTGCCGGTGACGACGGCGGAGACGCCGGTCTGGGCTTTGTAGTCGTTGATCTGCTGGCGGATCTGGTCGAGCGTGGCGCTGGAGGCGACATCGACGACGACCGTACCTTCCTTGCCGGTGATCTGGAGCTGCGTATCGCCGTTGAGGGCGAAGCTGGCGCCGCTGGCGACGACGGCGCTGGCGAGCTCGGCGGCCGACTGGCGCGAGATATTGAGCGTCACGCTGCCGGCCTGCGTGTTGCGGCTGAAGATCTGGACGTCGCTGATGTTGGTCGCGTTGACGCCGTCGACGTCGATGCCGAGCGAGCCGTCGAGCAGCTTCTGACCGTTGAATTCCGTGGTGCCGATGATGCGGTCGATGGCTGCGATGGCGCTGTCGATCTGGGCCTGGTTAGCCGCGACTTCGCTGGGGCTCAGGCCGCCGGAGTTCGTCGACGCCTGCGCGAGCGACTGGATCTCACCCAGCAGCGAGGCGATTTCGCCGAAGGCGTTGTCGGCGACCTTGAGCATCGAATCGGTTCGCTGGTTGTTGGTGATGGCTGCGTCGGTGGCGGTGAGTGCGGTCTCGAGGCTTCGCATGGCGAGCAGGCCGGCCGGGTCGTCGGCTCCGCTGTTGATCCGCGAGCCTGTCGAGAGCCGTGTCAGCGAGTCGCTCTGCGACTGCGATGTCCGGTTCAGGATGTTGAGAAGTGAAAGTGTGTTTACGTTTGTGACTGTCAGACCCATGAAAATCTCTCCGGTTCAAAAAGAGGGAAGTGACTGACCGGATCAAACATGGGATACGAATGCGCGCGGGGGCAAGAAAATCGCGCGCTCGGCCGAGCGCGGCGCACCGGTCGGCAAGCAGCGGGGCGAGATCGCGAGCGGGATTAGCGGACAGTCGGCCCGGCCGGGCGGCGGCGCGGGGATGCGGCGCGAGGAAAGATCGGACGCGCGGAAGCTGCCGGCGGCGAACCGATCGGCGGCGTCGCGGCCGGCAGTGAGGGGCGAGTCAGAGATTCAGACGCAGGGCGCGGCGGGCCGGATTACGGCCACCACCAGCCCCAGCCGTCGTCGTAGTAGTAGTCGTCCCCGTAGCAGCAGTAGCCGTAGTCGTCGTAGTAGCCGTAGGACTCGTAATAGTAGGAGTCGCTGAAGAAGCCGCCGAAGCTGTCGAAGCCGCCGAGCGGGTCGGTGCAGGCGATGCTGACCTGGAGGCAGGCCGCGGCGACGAGGCCAAACAGCGTGAGCTTGCGGGCGATGCGGACCATGGGGCGCTCCTTTCGGGTTCTCGCGGGCGGGCGGTTCGTGGCCCGCCCGGCATATAGACACAGGTGGCGGGGGAGGTTAGGGGGAGAGGGATTCAGGGATTCAGGGATTGAGGGATTGAGGGATTAAGGGGGGCGGTGCTCGACGAAAGCGAACCGGTCAGAGACCGGTCCCCCAGCAGAACGACTCGATGACCGGTCAGAGACCGGTCCCCCAATCGGCCGGCCAGCGACCGATCGCGCATTCGGGGTGGCATGGGCAGGCGCAAGCTTGCCCGTGCAAGACTCGACCGGTCAAAGGCCGGTCCCCCAGGTCCTGATAAGGGCCAGGATGGCGTCGTTGAGCGTCACGAGCAGCACGCCGGCCGCCGCCAGCGAGATCGCCAGCAGCTTGCGGCCGGTGAGCGGCTCGCGCAGCCAGACCGTCGCCAGCAGCAGCATGAAGATGACGGTCGTCTGGTTCAGGACGGCCGCGATTGAGGCATGCTGCGTGTACTTGTAGCCCGCGATCCAGAGCAGCAGTGCGACGTAGCTGCCGAGCACGGAGGCGGGCAGCAGGTAGTGCCAGGTGCGCGAGGGGCGAAAGACGCGCCACACTTCGCAGCGCTCGCGCGTGAACGAGACGAAGAGCGCGAGCGCGGCCGTGCCGGCCAGCAGGCGCACGAGCGTGGCCGGAATGGTCGGCCAGACCTCGAGCACGCGCTTGACCATGACGATGCCGAGCGCCATCAGAACCATTCCGAGCGTCCCGACCAGGACGCCGCCGGCCATCTGCCAGGCGGTCCGGTCCGGCAGCGGTGCGTGGCGCGAGGAGACGAGTACGCCGACCAGGATCAGGGCGGTGCCGGCGTATTGGAGCGGGTCGAGGGCGTCGCCCAGCAGAACCCACGAGAAAAGGATGACGAAGGGCGTATAGGAGCAGTCGACCACGGAGACGATGCCGACGCCGACCAGGCGGAGGCTGTAGAAGAAGGCCGTGTCGGCCAGGGCGATGCCGATGATGCCGCTGAGGACGAGCAGGAGGATATCCCGCGGCAGCGTCTCGCCGAGCGCCTCGGGCGGGAAGGGAGCCAGGCGCATCGCCAGCGGCAGCGATACCGCCAGCAGCGCCAGGCCGACGACGTTCTTGAAGAGATTGAGGGCGATGGGCGTCGTCGTTTCGCCGGAGCGCTTGAACAGAACGACGGCGAAGGCCCACGCGAGGGCGGACAGCAGCGAGAAGAGTTCTCCGGACCACGGGAACATCTGGGGGACTATAGCGGGCGAGGGATGAAGGGATTAAGGGATTAAGGGATTGAGGGATTGAGGGATTGAGGAATTGAGGGGCGTCGGAGTTCGTCGGACGCGACTGGGAGCAGATTGTTCGCATGCGCTCCCGGGGCCGGATACAATCGACCATGCGACACGGCGGCCGGCCGGGACACCGGTGGCTCGCCTGCGTGGGCCGGGGGACGGGCGGCGGTGACACGGGACTTTCCTGACGGAGAAGCGGCATGATTCGCGCGGCAGTGGTGACGGCATGGCTGGTGCTCGGCGTGCTGGCAGCGGAGGCGCAGTCGGGGCGGGGGATTCAGTGGACGCGGGATGTCAAGCAGGGCATCGCGACGGCGCAGCAGAACCTGCTGCCGATGATGTTCTACGTGGTCGGGCCGACCTCCGACCGGCCGGACGCGGAGAAGGACCAGCGGCGGGCGTTTCAGGACCGGCGCGTGCTCGAACAGGCCAAGCGCTTCGTGCCGATCCGCATCTCGCGCAGCCAGCACCAGGACCTGCTCGAAAAGTGGGGCATGAGCCCGAACAGCAACCTGGACATCGTCTTCGTCAGTCCGGCCGGCGAGAAAATCGACATGATCGGCGCGGGCGGGGCGGGCAACCCCGAGTCGCTCGCGAACAAGATGTTCCTCGTCTTCCAGCAACACCGCAACCAGATCTTCAGCAGCGAGCTGGCGCCGGTGCTTCAGAAACCGGATGCCAGCGCGGCCGACATGAACAAGGCGCTCAAGGTGATCGAGCAGTTCGTGATCCTGACGGCCGACCAGACGCTGGTCTCTCTGCTGGAGCGGCCGGACCTGGACCAGGCCGTCCGCGAGCGCGTCTACGAGGTGCTGGCGGTGCTGTCGACGCCGACGGCTGTGCAGGGGTTGCTGGATCGATCGGCACAGGAGCCGGAGGCGGCGGCCGCGCTGACGCAGTGTACGCCCGCCGCGGCGGAGCAGATGCTGGGTGAGCTGGGCGGCGAGGACCCGGCGCGGCACCTGATAACCTACAAGGCCGTGACGCAGATCTGCCGCATCCGCGAGGTGAAGCCGGACAAGTTCTGGGAGGGAACCAACACGCAGCTCAAGCAGAAGGAGCTCGAGCGCGTCAAGAACCTTGTGCAGAAGACCGCCAAGCGCTGGAGCCGCGAGAATGAATATCGTTGATCTGCGCAGCGACACGGTCACGCGGCCGACGCCGGGCATGCGGCGGGCGATCGCGGAGGCCGAAGTCGGCGACGACGTGCTGGGCGACGACCCGACCGTCCTGCGGCTTCAGGAGCGCGTGGCAGAGCTGCTGGGCAAGCCGGCGGCGCTCTACGTGCCGTCCGGCTCGATGGCCAACCAGGTCTCGATCCGCTCGGTCTGCGAGGGCGGGGACGAAATCATCGCCGACCAGACGACGCACAGCTACAACTACGAGACGGCCGGGCCGGCCGCGCTGGCCGGCGCGAGCATGCGGCTGATCAACGGGCCGCGGGGGATTTTCGACGCGGCGGACGTGGAGGCGTGCCTGCGGCCGGACAACTCGCACTTTCCGCGCTCGCGGATGGTGATCATCGAAAACACCAACAACCGCGGCGGAGGGAGCGTCTGGCCGCTGGAGAACGTCGGGCGGGTCGCGGAGGCGGCCCGGCGGCACGGCCTGCATGTTCACATGGACGGTGCCCGGCTGATGAACGCGTGCGTCGCGACGGACCGCCGGCCGACGGACTACACGCGGCACTGCGAGAGCGTGTCGATGTGCTTCTCCAAGGGGCTCGGGGCGCCGGTCGGGTCGGCCGTCGCCGGCAGCGAGGAGTTCATCGCGCGGTGTCATCGCTTCCGCAAGATGTTCGGCGGCGGGATGCGACAGGTGGGGATTCTCGCGGCCGCCGTGCTCTATGCGCTCGACCATCACGTCGAGCGACTGGCGGAGGATCACGCGAATGCCAGGCGGCTGGCGGAGGCGATCGCCGAGCTGCCGGGGATCGGGCTCGATCCGGCGACGGTGGAGACGAATATCGTCATCTTCGAGGTGGATCCGTCGCTCGGCACCGCGGCCGAGTTTCAGTCGCGGGCCGAGAAACTGGGTGTCCGCATGTTCGCGACCGGACCGACGCGCGTGCGGGCGGTCACGCACCTGGACGTGAGCGCCGAGCAGATCGATCAGGCGATCAGGGTATTCCGCGAGCTGTGCGCGGGTGCGGCCGTGGCATGAGGCTCGCTTCGCTGCATCGCTGGCCGCGGCGGACAGCCAGCGCGATCGAGTTGCAGCGGGCGCTGGCCGGGCGTGTGCGGCTGGAGCCGGTGGCGGGCACGTTGCGGCGCTTCGCGGCGGCGGACGTGGCTTTTTCGCCGGACGGGCGGGAAGTGATCGCGGGGGTGGTCGTGTGGGATGCGGGGCGGGGGGAGGCTGTCGAGCAAGTCGTCGTGCGCCGCCGGTGCGGCTTTCCGTATGTTCCCGGCTTGCTGAGTTTTCGCGAGCTGCCAGCCGTGTTGGCGGCGCTGAGGAAGCTGCGCGGCGAGTTCGACGTGATGCTGTGTGACGGACAGGGGCTGGCCCATCCGCGGCGGTTCGGGCTGGCGTGTCATCTGGGGCTGTGGCTGGAGCGGCCGACGGTCGGCGTGGCCAAATCGCGGCTGTGCGGCGAGTTCGAGGAGCCCGGCAAGGGACGGGGGGAGTTCTCGCGGCTGATGCTCAACGGGGAGCGGGTCGGGGATGTGCTGCGGACGCGGGCCGGCGTGCGGCCGCTGTTCGTCAGCCCGGGGCACCGGTGCGATTTCGATTCGGCGCGGCGGATGACGCTGGCGGCGGTGGGTCGGTATCGCCTGCCGGAGCCGGCGCGGCTGGCGCATCAGTTGGTGACGCGCGCGCGGGCACGCTGAACTCAACCGCCCGCGCATGATCGGAGCTGCGCTCCCGATTCGAGCCGCGACCGTGAGCGAGCGGGCTGGGGGTGGCGCGCTCCCCGCGCAAGCGCCGGATGACATCCGCCTTTCTCTGGCGCTGGTGCGCTGCGCTCAGGTGTGCGCGCTTCGGCGTGTCCACCCCGGACACCGTGTGTCCGGAGTGGACGCGGGAAACGCGTTCGAATTCGCCCGCTCTCTCACGGTCGCGGCTCGGATCTCGCGGACAGTCGCGGCTCGGAACAGCGCCGCGCGCCTTATCAATACGGCGGCGGTGGCGGGGCGCCGGGACGCGGCTGCTGCGGGGGCGGCGCGGGGATCGGCGGCTGGTCGGCCGGCAATGCTTCGGGTGTCTCCCCGCCGATCGGCAGCAGCAGCGGGCTGGCGGCCAGGTCGAGCTCGAAGCGGCCGCCGGGCGGGTCGGGCAGCGTATCGGCCTGCGGGCCGGCGAACATGCGTTCATAGAAGTCCCAGGAATACTCGGCGACGATCTGGCCGGGGGCCGGCATGACGGCTTCGTCGGGCGCGGCGGGCGTCTCGGCGACGGGCGGCTTCGTGTCGCCGGCCGGCGGCTGGGCGGTCGAGGGTTGCGGCGCGGGGGTGTGCGTGAGACGAAGGACGAGTTTTGGCAGGCGGCTGTCGCGGGCGATGTCGAAGCGCAGCGACGGGAGCGACTTTGCGATGATGGCCGGTTCGATCTCTTGATCGACGACGAGGATGCGCGTGGGGAGGATGATCAGCGGCGGGAGCGGGTCGCTATCGCGCGGGCACCAGAGCAGCGCGAGCTCCTCCTCAAATCCGGAAACTGGCAGTGCCACGTCGCCCTCGGCGTCGATCAGCACCGGCGCGCGGAGGATCGTCTCGCCGCCCGGCGCGGTGACGCCCAACGCCCAGCGCTCTTCGCCCAGCGCCACGACGCGCAGGCGGCGCAGCCACGCGGCCGAGGCTTCGGGCGGCAGGCACAGGGCTTCCAGCTCGGCGAGCCGCACGAGGCGGACGGCGGCGCTGAGGCGCGAATCCGGGTCTTCAGAAGCGAGCGATTCGAGCGCCTGTTCGAGAGACCAATCGGACGACGCGGGCACCAATGGGCTGGGCTCCGGCGGCGGGGCCGCGGATTGTGCGATGGCGGGCTGGGCGGGTGTCGGCGCGGGCACGTTCTCGGTGTCGTCGCCGGAACAGCCGCAAAGCATCAGGCACGACAGCGCCGCAAGTGCAAACTTCAGCGTCGCCGTCCGACCCCGAGCCCGGCAGACCTGGTGCGAAGTATCGCCGGACGCCCGCGCGTCCGTGAGATTCAGATTGCATCGACCCATTTCGAACCCCCGCCCTGCCAGAGCTCACGTTTGAAGATGGGCACCGATTTCTTGAGTTCCTCGATCAGCCAGCGGCACGCGTCGAAGGCGGCGGCGCGGTGCGGCGCTGAGGCGACGACCGCCACCGACGCGTCACCGATCGGCAGCACGCCGAGGCGGTGCACAAGCCGCACGGCGTGCAGAGCATGCGTGGCCAGCGCTTCGTCGCAGAGCCGCTGCATCTCGCGCAGCGCCATCGATTGATACGCGGAATACTCGAGCGCCTCGAGCGGCTGGCCGGTCTCGCTCGACTCGGCCCGCACGACGCCGACGAAGGTGGCGACCGCCCCGATTCGCTCGTGCTCGACCTCGCGGCACAGCTCCGGCACGTCGATCGGCTCGCGTGTCAGCCGGGCGACGGCCGCCGGCCCGCCGGCCACACTGCCGCCGGAGACCGGCGGAATGACGGCCACCTCGTCGCCATCAGACAGCGCAGCGTCCGGCCCGGCATACTGCTCGTTGAGGGCGTAATGCACGCGGCCGCGGCCTTCGGCCAGGCGCGGACACTCCTGCTCGAGCCGGTCGATCAGGTCGCGAAGCGACGCTCCCGGCGCGAGCGTAAAGTCGCGCGTGTGCCAGCCCAGAACGCCAGCCGCACTGCCGAACGCGAGCACCGTGACCCGGATCGATTCGCCCATATATGGGTAGTTTACGGCGAAGGCGGGCGGCAGACAGCGCATTCGCGGCCGGGCCCTGGGGCCGGCGGAGTCGACGTACCGCCGGGCGGCGGCTGGCGGCGGGTGCTGTGGCCGGCGCCGGGCCGGCCGCCTACGATTGCGGCTCGACCTGTGATAAAAGGAGCGTCGTGTCGCCGCATCAGGCCGCAGCCGGGCAGCCCGTTCGCGCCATGCTCAGCAGGCAGGGCACAGTGCCGCTGGAGTGCCGCGCGGCGATCTCTCACCACTGGCTGGTGCGGCGGCGTGGGGGCGAGAAAGTGCTCGACGCGCTGCGCGAGCTGCTGCCCGCGGCGGATATCTACACGCTGGTGCACGAGCCGGCGGCGCTGCACGGGGCGGATGAAGCTTCGCTGCCGCGCGTCCACACGTCGCTGCTGCAATACCTGCCGGGGGCGAAGCGTCACTATCCCAAGCTCGTCGCGCTGATGCCGCTGGCCGCGCGGATGATGAAGCTGCCCGCCGTCGACCTGGTCGTCTGCTCCGATGCGGCCGTCGCGAAGGCGATGCGCGTGCATCCGGACACGAGTCTCGTCTGCTACTGCCACTCGCCGATGCGCTACGCCTGGGAGCCGGAGATCTCGCAGCAATACGCGGCGACGCTGCCGGCGGTGTTGCGGCCGCTCTGGCCGGCATTGTGCGGCTACCTGCGGCGGGCGGACCGGCGGGCGGCGGACCGCGTGGACCAGTTCTTGGCGAACTCGCGGCACGTGGCGGAGCGGATTCGGCGCTGCTACGAGCGCGAGGCAACGGTGATCTATCCGCCGGTATCGCTGCCGGCCGAGCCGGTGCGGGGAGAGCGCGAGGACTACTACCTGTGCGTCGGCTACCACGTGGCGTACAAGCGGCTGGACCTGGCGATCGAGGCGTGCGAGAAGCTGGGGCGGCGGCTGGTCGTGGTCGGCACCGGGCCGGAGGCCGAGCGGCTGCGGCCGGGCTGCGAAAAGCGCGGGGCGGCGGTGGAGTTCGCCGGGTACCTGCCGGATCAGCGCATCGGCGAGCACTACCGCAAGGCACGCGGGCTGCTGTTCCCCGGCGAAGAGGATTTCGGCATCGTGCCGGTGGAGGCGATGGCGCACGGCTGCCCGGTGATCGCATACGGCGTGGGCGGGGCGGCCGAGAGCGTGATCGACGGCAAGACGGGCGTGCTCTTCGGGCAGCAGAGCGTCGCGTCACTGGCGGCGGCGATGGAGCGGGTCGAGCGGATGGAGTTTTCCAGCGAAGAAATGTGGCAGGCGATGCAGCGCTTCGGCCACGATCGGTTTCTCAGAGAGATGAGCGCGGTGCTGGAGGGGCAGCTCGCCCGGCGGCGCCGGGGGGCGGGCCCGTAGCGAGAAAACCGGAGATTGGCGGCGGCCGGGCGGTGTTTTACAGGACGTTCGCCCGGCGGCCGCGCGTGGCGGAGGTGCTCGAGATGTGCATGGAACGATGGGTGCGGCTGTTTGCGGGGAGCTTCGTGCTGATCAGCCTGCTGCTGGCGTACTTCGTGAGCGCGTACTGGCTGTGGTTCACGGCGTTCGTGGGCGCGAACCTGCTGCAATCGGCGCTGACGCGCTGGTGCCTGCTGGAGAACATTCTGGCGGGGATCGGCGTGCGGCCGTGTGCGGCGGCGCCGGCCGTGCGGTGAGCGCTCCCGGTCGCGGATAATAGGCACCGCACCATCGGGCGCACGGGCGTCTCACCGGGTGCCACTGCTCTGTAAGCAGTGCGATCCGGCCACGCGTGCTTTGGGGAGCGCGGGTGTCGCACCCGCATGAACCGAGCCGCGAGCGTGAGCGAGCGGGCTGGGGGCGGCGCGCTGCCCGCGCAAGCGCCGGATGACATCCACCTATCCCGGGCGCAACGACACTGCCTGAGCTGTGTGTACCCTGGCGCGCGGACGCGGGAAAGGTCACCCACCTGGCCCGCTCCCTTCCGGTCGCGGCTCGGATCAATGCTCCGGGCGTCTCGCCCGCGGTCGTTCCCCCTAGCGCCGCTCACGCGATTCGAGCTCGTCGACCGTGCGGGGCCAGTCGTCGCGCAACAGTCGCGAGAGGGAGCGATCCGCCAGCACGCGGCCGGCCGTCTGGCAGCCGGGGCAGTAGTTCGTCTCGTTGTCGGCGTAGCGGATGCGCTGCACGGGGGTGTTGCAGACCGGGCAGGGCCGGCCGAACTTTCCATGTACGGCGAACTCGGGGCGGAAGGCGGTCACATCTCCGGGACCGGGGAATCTCTTCTCGAAGCGGCGGCAGAGCTCGGCGGTCCACGCTCGCAGGACCTGCTGCGTGGCGCTGTGCAGGCGGGCGATCTGTTCGTCGGTCAGGCGCGAGGTCAGCGTGACGGGCGAGAGCCGCGCGGCGTGCAGGATTTCGTCTGAGAAGGCGTTGCCGATGCCGGCCAGGAGGCGCGGGTCCGTCAGGGCACGCTTGAGCGTGTGGTTCTCGCGGCGCAGGGCGGCGGCGAACGCGGCCGGTTCGGCGTCGAGCGGCTCGATTCCACCGGGGTCGTGGCCGGCGAGGTCGGCGTGGCGGGCGAGGATGTGCAGGGCGGCGCGTTTCTTCGTGCCGGCCTCGGTGATCAGCAGCGAACCGGTGTCGAAGTCGATCGCGGCCAGGCCGAGTCGGGCGGGGACGCGGGCGGAGCCGCGCGCGGGCGCGGCCAGCCAGCGCAGCCGGCCGGCGATCATCAGGTGCAGCACGGCCGCCAGGTCGTCTTCGAGCAGGAAGGCGATTCGCTTGCCGATGCGGCGGAGGGCGATGATGCGGCGGTTTTCGAGTGCTTCGGCGGGCGGGTCAAAGGTGCGCAGCAGCGAGGGGCTGGTGATGCGGACGCGGCGGACGGGGTGGTCGAGCACGCGCGGGCCGAGCGCGTGGAGATAGGCCTCGATATCGGGCAGCTCGGGCATGGACGGATTGTACGGCTGGCGGGATTGAGGAACGGAGGCGATGGATCGAGGCGGGAAGTTGGTCCAGCGAAACGGCGCTTCGGGGCCTGATTGCTGGTCAGGTATGGCGGCGGTGACGGGACCCATTCTCGCGAACGCCGACGGGTCAGGTTCAGCATTTTCCCTGGGCCAGCTCCCTGAGCATGGCGTTGTCCAGCGCCAGCTCCGCCACCATCTTCTTGAGCCGGACGCTGCCGGCCTCCAGTTCCTTGAGGCGCCTGGCGTCGGCCGCCTTCGTGCCGCCGTACTGGTTGCGCCAGCGGTGGAACGTCTGTTCGCTGACGCCGATCCGCTGGCAAACCGGGTCGACGCTCGCACCCGTCGCCGGCGTCACTCGCACGCAGCTTGGCGATGATCTGGTCCGGACTGTGACGTGTCCGCTTCATGAGCAGCCTCCTCGCCTGCCGGGCAGGCAGTAGAGACTCTCATTGAGACTGGATCAAGATCTGGGGAGCAGGTCAGAATGCCTGAACGAGAACTGGTTCCTGTCCATCGAGGATGCGCGGCACAAGGTCGAAGCCTGGCGCCGGCACTACAATCGCGAGCGACCACACAGCGCCCTGGGAAACCTGGCCCCCGGGGAGTTCACTGCAGGCCAAGGCCAGACCGGCCAGGCCGGATGACCCCGAATTTCTCACCCTGCGGGTGGATCGGGTTTGGGGACAAGCGCACAGGCAATAGAGACTCTCATTGAGACTGGATCATAAATCCGGGGAGCAGGTCACACGTCCGAGCCCCACTTGTTCTCGACCGCCGCCAGCAGGTCGCGGTCCGGTTCATACGAGCGCGTCACCGCGGCCTTGACGGCCGAGCCCTGCTTGAATTCTATCTTCTCCAGCAGGAGCGAGCCGGCCAGGTAGCTGCAATTCGCCCCGCCACTGGGCAGGCCCGTGCCCGTGACCTGCTTGAGCCGGTCGCTGTTGCCGTCGTAGTCGTAGTTGACGAGATACTCGCTGGTCGGCGTGGCGGCCGGCCCGACGCCCAGGTACCCCAGCCGCACGAACTCGTACTGCTTCGGCAAGCCTCCGGGAGGCGTGTAGGGCACGGTCTCGCGGAACATCGACTTGATGACCCGGTCGCCGTATAGGCTGTTCGGGTCGAAGGTCTCAAGCTGCCGCACATCTGACAGTACGAAAGCCATCTCGGTGCTATTGCCATGAAGCGATTTCGTTTGCCAGCCTGATACCTATTTGAGTCTCTACATAACTCTGGAACACAAGTAGCCACATCAACAGAATAAAGCCTACACATATAACGCTAAATCCAAGTAAGTTGCTGCGCCGCATGGTTTTTGAGTCCAGGATTTCAATAAGCAGAATCCCAGCACATAGGAATGGGGTAGAGTAAAGGAATACTCCTTCGGCAGTCAGCGGAATCGGATCCTTTGCCTTTGACCCAGCAACGCCCAGCCACAGTAGATTAAGGAAATGCAGAACGAGAAGCGATATGCCTAGAATATCGGCACGACGGAGGTTCAGTCTCATGGGCGACGGCATCTCCTCCCGTGTTTCATCGTTTGAGCCATCTCAATTACCGCCGCCAAACTGGTCCGACTTCGCACGGCCCATGCGTTTCCGGATCGTACGATCGCGTTAACACGCAGCCATCGAGAAAATCCCAGGGATCGAACTTCGCGTCTGCACAATGTGACTCATTGCAAATATGAAAAACAGCCGCGAACGCATGTGAATCTCGTGGATTCTGCGCATACGTAACCTTTAGACACTTCCCACTTAGTCGAAATCCTACGATCGCTCGCGCCAGATCCATGCAGTGATGATGACCAGGATTTCCACGGCGCCAGGCCGTGAAACGGCGAACGTACGCTCTGCAAATCTTTTTCGCCTCACTCACACATTCAGGGCCGTTGCAGCACGAGTATTTACCAAATATTGGAATCAGCTTATTGTAGCACTGATGGATATACGATCCTTCGTAAGTGTGAAAATCTTCGACAGCCCCTTGGCAGCCAAACGGTGGAGGATAGCGAGTTGTCCCAATACCCCGACACCAACCAGGTTCGGAGAGCCCGACACCGTCGAATCCCTGTACAGGATGATTTGATACATAATGATATAAGAGAATACCAGCATCCTCTCCCAGCGGATCCCGGCTCAACCACCGCTCCCTTCCGCGATACCGCATCCCCCAATACCCCAGCCCAGTCTCATCATCCCAATACTTCGTGCTGAACCGGAACGGGTTGGTCGTCGCGTAGTTTCCGGCCTGCGCGGTCACTTTCCCGTACGCGTCATACTCATAGCGCGCCACCATGGCCGCAGAGACGTTCGCCGCGTTCGGATCAACCACCTGGCCGACGTTGCCGTTGCCGTCGTAGAAATACACGAAGCTTCCGAACAGGTCGTTGGGGTCATTCGGGTCATTCGGATCGTGGACCGCCAGCAGGCCGCCGATTCCGCCCGCGGATTCCAGGCTGTCGACCTGCCCCGACTGGCCGGCCAGGTCCAGACCCCAGGCATACTTCC
>CAZXUI010000047.1:21026-34627 GCA_964643885.1 uncultured Planctomycetales bacterium | reverse complement strand
TAAACCCAGAGCTTGCCGGTCACGTCGATGTCGCGCGTTCTCATGATCGTCACTTCTCCCGACCGCATTCCGGTGAGCCGTTGAAGCTCGATCATCGCCCAAACCTGCCGGCTGACGTACGGCCGGATCGCGTCGACGAAGGCGTCGGGAACCGGCTTGACCTTTCTGGGCTCGGGAACATCCGCGTCGCCACGCCGCAAACCGGTGAGCGCGTTGAGGGCGTGCCAGCTTTCGCCCGGAACCAGCTCTTCGGCCGCAGCCCAACGCCAGCACGCTTTGATGACCGCGGTGTACTCGTTGATCGTCTTTCGCGAACGGCCGGAATTGATCCAGCTCTGCCGCACGATCCCGAGTGCCTTCGGACCGAATTTGGCCGCGTCCGTCATGCCGTAGAGCTCGCGCACCGATCGAATCGCGTTTTTGATGCGATTGAGGATCGACGCAAAGCTGCGGCGGGCCGCGTACTTCTGCTCGGCGTGCTCGTAGTAGCGGAGCAGAACCTCGTTCACGCTCAGTGCCGGGCCGGGTGTTTCGTCGGGGAGCTTGCGACCGCCCGCAAGCCAGCGGCCGACGAGCGCGTTGTACTGCTCGATGCTCTCGGCTGTCCCATATTCTCCTAGATAGTGCTCCTTGCCGCCGATGGCGACAACGCCGTAGACGTGGCCGTTCACGCGCTTGCGGCGGTAGCCCGGAACGCCGAGCTGGCGCGGCGGGATGCGCGGCTTGCGGCGTCTTCGGCGTTGCGTCTGCACATCAGATTTTCGCTTCGAGACGGCCGAATCGGGATCGAAGATGTTGCGGGGCATGGATGCGACCTCCAGCCACGCGAACGGTAATTTACCGTTCGTTTTTCGGCTTTCGGCCGCGCTTCCCGACGCGGGAGAGCGTTCTAAGTGTTTGACTTGGCGGGACTTACGTCACTAGCGGGGGCAGGACTCGAACCTGCGACCTCCGGGTTATGAGCCCGACGAGCTACCAACTGCTCTACCCCGCAATCGCATCCAGGAGTCTACGCCCAACCGTCCGATTGTCAAGCTAGCGCTACGCTCCGGCCCGCCGCCCGACCCGCCCGCGCCACACTCCCACCCGCCCGCAGCAAGCCGGCCGGCCGCGCCGCGAACGCCCGCGCCCGCCCGCACCCGCCGCCCGGCTCCGTACGAGCACACACTACGCCTTACCCCGCCCGCGCCCGCCCGCAGCCGACGCTGCATCACGGGTCCACCCCTGTCGGCCGCAGACACGGCCGCGGCACCAATCCACCCCACGGGCCGCCCGCTACGCGGACACCCCGCCCGCCCGCAAAGACCCCCCTCGCGCGGTACATTCCCGCCATGTCCCCGCCCCGGGCCACCCTCTCACGCGACCCCACCGCCCGCACGGAGACGCACCGGCCCGACGATCGCTTCATCCCCATCCGACCCGACGAGCTCACCGCCGCCCTCTCCGCCGATGCCGAGCACTTCGGCCCGCTCGCCGCCTGCCTGCCCCAGCTGGCGGCCGCCCTGACCGCCGTCATCGATCAGGAAGCGATCACGCTCGAGCGCGACCTGCTCGCCCGCTACGCCGCCTTCAACCCCGACCGCGACACGCTCCCGCTCGCCAGTCCCCTCCAGCGCCGCACGCCCGAGGGCTACGCCGACCTCCAGCGTCGCCTCGCCTACATCCTCAACAAGGCCAACTTCGAGTATCTCGACGACATCCAGGTCGCGGCCGCCGTCCGCGCGGCCACCACGCACGGCTTCCACGTGCGGCTCTATCCGGAGCGAATCCAGCACCTGGCCGTTTGGGTCCGCGGCCGCGGCACCGTCGAGCGCCGCCGCCGCACCTGGCGGGCCCCGATCGCCGGCCGGCCGGTTACGCTGCCCGTCTTCCGCCGCCTGGTCGTGATCGCCCAGCTCCGCGACGACCCGCACGTGCTGGTCAAGATGTTCAAGGAGATTCCGATCGCCGATGTCGAGGCGCTGCTGCCGCACGCGGATGTGGAGATGAACTGGTGGGACCGGGCCACGCTGATCGGCAGCGGCGGCGGCACGCTCTGGACGCTGGCCGCCAAGCTGCTGACCGCCGCGGGCACGGCCTTGGCCAACCTGCTGTGGGTCCTGCTGCTGCCGCTGGTCATTCTCATGTGGCGCACCTTCATGGGCTATCGCCGTGCCCGCCTGCACCGCACCTCGCAGCGCACCTCGCACCTGTACTTTCAGAATCTCAGCAACAACGCCGCGGCCCTGCACGCCCTGATCGCGATGATCGCGGACGAGGAGATCAAGGAGGCCCTGCTGCTGTATGCCTTCAGCTCGCTCGAAACGCAGCGGCCGCGCGGCCCGCAGCAGCTCACCGAGAGGATCGAGCAGTACCTGGCCGGCCGCTTCGGCGCCCGCGTCGATTTCGACTTCGCCGACGCGGCCGCCACACTGGAGCGGCTGGGGCTGTGGCAGGAGCGCGCCTCGCTGCGGCCGCTGCCGCCCGAGGGGGCCATTGAGGCGCTGAAGTCACACTGGTGGCTGCGGCGGACGGAGGACTGCCACCTGCGGATGATCGCCGCGGCGAGCGGGGAACCGTGCAGCGCGCCGGCGAGCGGGAAACCGACCCGCGACCGTGACCGGCTCGCATCGGCCGAGGTGCGGAGCACCGAGCCGCGACCGTGAGGGAGCGGGCGCGGTTGGAAACGCTTCCCGCGCACACGCGCCGCAGCGCACACACCTGAAACCAACGCACCAGCGGCTGAGATAGGTGAATGTCATTCGGCGCTTGCGCGGACAGCGCGCCACCCCCAGCCCGCTCCCTTACGGTCGCGGCTCTGAGCACACTCACGGTCGCGGCTCGGTGCAGACTGAGGGTCGGGGGTCGGAGCAAATGCCAGACCAAACCCACTCCCCCCATCCCTCGATTCGTGAATCCCTCAAGCCTTCGATCCATTCGTTCCCGCATGCGCCAACCGGCCCCGCCGCAGCCCACGGCGTGCCGAACGCACTCGCCCCGAAAACCGCTACACTTCCGAATTCAGCCGTGCGGGTCACTGGTCGACCAATTCACCCCGTGCTCGGCGCACGGGGTTCTGGTTGCGGGCGGGACCCCCACGCTCCGCGAGGCGCGCGTGGCCGGATCGCACTGCTCGCAGAGCACTGGCACCCACGCGTCAGAACCCGCCGCGCCAAGCGGCGGGTCACTGGTCGACCAATGGACCCCGTGCTCGGCGCACGGGGTGTTGATTGCGGGCGCGCCCCCCGCGCTGCCCAGATTGCGGGACGATTAACGAGCGGCCGAGCGAGTACGAGTGTGAGCCAGCCCGACACAGCCCGCATTTTCCTCTCGGTCGCCGAGGACTCCGCCGACGTCCACGCCGCCTCGCTCGTCCGCGCCGCGCGCGAGCGACTCGGCAGCGCCCGCTTCTACGGCCTGACCGGCCCGCGGCTGCGCGATCTCGGCGTCGCGACGCTCTTCGACATGACCGCCCACGCCGCCATGCTGGCCGGCGTGCTGCGCATCCTCGGCACCGCCCGCCGCGCCCTGGCCGCCGTCGAGGCCGCCTGGCGCCAACACCCGCCCGACGCGGCCGTGCTGCTCGACTCGCCGGAATTGAACCTGCGCCTGGCGGCCCTCGCCCGGCGCCTGGCCATCCCCGTGCTCTATTACATCGCCCCGCAGACCTGGGCCTCGCGCGAGGGCCGCAACCGCCGCATCGCCGCCTGCGTCGACCGACTCGCCTGCATCCTGCCCTTCGAGCAGGAGTACTTCCGGGCCCGCGGCATCGCGGCCGAGTACGTCGGCCACCCGCTGTTCGAGGCGCTCGCGCGGGTGCGGCCGGACGCGGACGTGGTGGGGGAGTTGCGCAGCACCGGCCGGCCGCTGGTCGCTCTGCTGCCCGGCTCGCGCCGCCATGTGATCGAGGCGATGCTGCCGATCCAGCTCGACGTGATTCGCGGGCTGCGGGCGGCCGGCCGTGTCGTCGATGTGGCGATTTCGGCGGTCTCGGAGCCGCGCGCGGGGCAGATTCGCAGCATCGCCGCGCGCGAACTGCCCGACGCGCGAATCGTCGTGGCCGACAACGCCAGCCTGCTGGCCGCGGCCGACCTGGTGCTCGTCGCCTCCGGCACGGCGACGCTCGAAGTGGCCCACTATCGCAAGCCGATGATCGTCGTGTATGACGCGGGCGGTCTGCTCCGCCCGCTCTATTCTGCCTTCGGCCGCTTCGTCGTTCGCACGCCGCATCTGTCGCTGGTGAACATCCTGGCCCGCGCCCGCGTCGTGCCCGAGTTCATGCCCTTCGTGCACGACACCGCCCCGATCGCGGAGGTCGCCCGCCAACTGCTGGACGATGAGACGTGGCGGCGGCTGATGGTCCGGCAACTCGACGAGGTCATCCGGCCGCTCGAAGCGTCGAACGCGAGCGCCCGCGTGTGCGAGATTCTCGGCGAATTGCTGACAACCGCCGCGGCGCGGACCGCCCGCCGTGCCGGGACCGAACCCGAGAACCGAGCCGCGACCGTGAGGGAGCGGGCCGAGTGAGGAACCTCGCCCGCGCCCACGCGCCGCTTCGCGTACACCTGCTTCCCGGCACTGCTCGGTCTGGCCCTAGAGACCCTTGCATCACAAGAGCCGGCGCTTGAGCGCTGGCGGAGCATTTGCAGGCGCACTCGCGGGCCGCGCTTCACCCCCAGCCCGCTCCCTCACGGTCGCGGCTCGAATCATGCGGGACCAGACGCCCGCACTCACCGGCGTGCACGTGGCCGGATTGCACTGCTCGCAGCGCCGTGGCGCCGACAGGTCAGAACCCGCCGCGCCAAGCGGCGGGTCAATTGCGACCCAGGGACCCCGCGCGCCAAGCACGGGGTCAACCGAACCTGGATGCGCCCACGACCCGGCAGCAGGAATCCCGATACCGCAACCGCCTGCCCGCCTTTGACGCGCCGCCGCCCGCAAAGCTACCATGCTCTGCTCGTTCCAGCCGGCGATACCAGCCGCCAGGAGAAGCGTCCGTGCCCTTACCCTACAACCAGCGTACCTGCTATTGCGGGCAGGTTGGCGAGCATCTGATCGGCCAATCCATCATCCTGACGGGCTGGGTCCACGTCCGCCGCGACCACGGCGGCATGGTCTTCATCGACCTGCGCGACCGCGAGGGAATCGTTCAGCTCAAGTTCAATCCCGAGACCGATCCTGCCGCCCACGAGGCCGCCGGCCGGCTCCGCTCCGAGTTCTGCATCGCCATCCGCGGCGAGGTCGCGGCCCGGCCGGCCGAGATGATCAACCCGAACATCCCCTCCGGCCGGGTCGAGGTGAACGTCCACGAGCTGGACATTCTCAGCACCTCCGAGACGCCGAAATTCGAGATCGACGCGGACAACGTCAGCAATGAAGAGCTGCGGATGAAGTACCGCTACCTCGATCTGCGCCGCGCGCCGATGCAGGGCTCGCTTCGCACGCGCTACCGCATCACCAAGATCATGCGCGACTACTTCGACGAACAGGGCTTCGTCGGGATCGAGACGCCCATGCTCACCACGGGCACGCCCGAGGGCGCCCGCGACTTTCTCGTCCCGTCGCGCATCCACGCCGGCATGTTCTACGCGCTGCCGCAGAGCCCGCAGCTCTTCAAGCAGCTCCTGATGATGAGCGGCTTCGACCGCTACGTGCAGCTCGTCCGCTGCTTCCGCGACGAAGACGCCCGCGGCGACCGCCAGCCCGAGTTCACCCAGCTCGATCTGGAAATGTCCTTCGTCCAGCCGATCGACGTGCAGAACATCGTCGAGGGACTGCTGGTCCGCGTGATGCGCGAGATTCACGGCGTCGACATCCCGACGCCCTTCCCGCGGCTCAGCTACGCGCAGGCGATGGCCGAATACGGCATCGACCGGCCGGACACGCGCTACGACCTGCGCATCAAGGACGTCAGCGACGTGGTCCGCGGCACGGAGTTCAAGGTCTTCACCGCACCGCTCGCCGGCGGCGGCGCCGTGCGGGCGATCTGCGTGCCCGGCGGGGGGGCGATGTCGCAGAAGGAGATCGAGAAGGACCTGACCGAGTTCGTCAAAGGCAGCGGCGCGGGCGGACTGCCGTACACGAAAGTCGTCGCGGGCGACGGCGACGCGCCCAGGCTCCAGACCGGCGTGGCCAAGTTCTTCTCGCCCGAGGCGACCGCCGAGCTGCTCCGCGCGACCGGCGCCGCCGTCGGCGACGCGATCTTCTTCGCGGCGGACACCCACGACAACGTCTGCAAGTATCTCTCGCGCCTGCGCGAGGAAGTCGCCCACCGCCGCGGCCTGATCCCTGAGAACAGGTGGAACTTTCTCTGGGTCGTCGATTTCCCGATGTTCTTCTTCAGCCCCGAGGACGGCCGGCACTACTCGATGCACCATCCGTTCACGGCACCGCTCGACGAGGACCTGGACCTGCTCGAGCAGCAGCCGACGACCGTCCGTGCCAAGGCCTACGACGTCGTGCTCAACGGGATCGAGCTCGGCGGTGGGAGCATCCGTATCCACCGCAGCGACGTTCAGCAGCGCGTCTTCAACCTGCTGCAAATGAACGAGGCCGAGCAGCGGATGAAGTTCGGTTTCCTGCTCGATGCGCTGCGCCACGGCCCCCCGCCGCACGGCGGCATCGCCCTGGGCCTCGACCGTCTGGTCATGCTGCTGATCGGGGCCGAGAACATCCGCGAGACCATCGCGTTCCCCAAGGTCGCCAAGACCTTCATCTGCCCGCTCACCGAAGCTCCCAGCCCGGTGTCGCGCGAGCAGCTCGATGAACTGCACCTCTCGATCGTGCAGCCCAAAACCGGTTCGCCATGAGCCTGCGCTGGAAACTGTTGATTCTCCTGCTCGCGATCGCGCTGCTGCCTCTGATCTTCACCACGATCATCACCCGCAACAGCCTGCGAACGCTCGGCGCGGGAGTCGCAGCCGATGTGCGGGCCGGGCTCGCGGCCCGCGCCAACGACCATTACCAGCAGCTCATCCTCGCCCAGGCCGACGCCGTCCGGCTCCAGAAAGTCGCGCTCGAGCAGACCGTCCGCATGCAGGCCCGAGCGGCCGAGCGATTGCTGGCGAATCCGCCCGCCCCGCCGGCCACGATCTTCTTCACGGAGGACTTCACGCCCCTGATCACGCCCGTCGCGCGGGCCGCCGAGTTCCGCCGCATGCCGGAACCGTCCGCACCCGAGCCGCCGCCGTCGCTCAGCTACGACCATCACGCGATTCACCTCGCGCCGCAGGTCGATCCGGTCGAGGCATGCCTCGACACGTTTCGACTTTCCGCGCTCGTCGCCGACTTCCGCTTCGTCCGCCAGCTCAACCCGCTGCTGGCCATCTGGCAGTCCACCGCGCTGGAAAGCGGAGTGTCGGCCGTCTATCCCGCCCACGGCGGCTACCCGGACGACTACGACCCGCGCCGGACCGACTGGTATCGGGCCGCCTGCGCCGACCCGTCAAAGGTGCACTGGGTCGGTCCGCGGCGGGCCGCGGCCGCCGATGAGATCGTCCTGACCGCCGCCCTCGCGATCCACCACCCCGACGGCAGCTTCGCGGGCGTGGCCGCGGTGGATGTCGAGCTCGCGCTGGTCGTCGAACGGCTGCGGCCGCCACGCGTTCTCGGCGGCGAGGCCGAGGCGATGCTCGTGACGGCCGACCTGCTTCCCGACCGCCGCGCCGTCCGCCCGCGCGTCGTCGCCCGGCCGGCCTTCGATGTCCGCCCGGACCTCTGGGATACGCCGATGCAGCCGCAATGGCTGGAGTCCAGCGACACGGCCGCGCTCGAGGCGGTTTGCAGCGACATGCTCCGTGGCGTCGGCGGCGCCCGGCCGCTCGACTACGGCGGCCGCCGCACGCTCTGGGTCTACGGCTCGATCGACGCGGCCGGCTCGTTCCTGCTGCTGATCATTCCCTACGACACGGTGATCGCCGAAGCCCAGGCCGCGCAGGCGTTCGTGCTGGAGCGGACCGGTTCGCAGCTCGCGGCGGCCGGTGCCGTGGCGCTGCTGGCCGTGCTCGTGGTCGTGCTCTGCGCGCTGGTCGGCTCGCGCACGGTGACGGAGCCGATCCAGGAGCTGGTCGCGGCCGCCGACCGCATCGCGACGGGCGACTTCGAGGCTCATGTCCGCGTCCGCACGGCCGACGAGCTGGGCCGCCTCGGCCGCCAGTTCAACGCCATGGTGCCGCAGCTCCGGGATCATCTTCGGCTCAAGCAGTCCGTGGCGCTGGCGATGGAAGTACAGCAGCACCTGCTTCCGCAGGAGGCGCCGCGGCTGGCCGGCTTCGACCTGGCGGGCGAGAGTGTCTACTGCGACGAGACCGGCGGCGATTACTACGATTTTCTCGATCCCGTCCTCGTGGGCAGCGGCCGGCTGGGCGTGGCGATCGGCGACGTGACCGGCCACGGGGTCGCGGCGGCCATGCTGATGGCCACCGCCCGCGCCATGCTGCGAAGCTGTGCCAGCCGCGGCGACAGCCCGGCCCGCACGCTGACGGATATGAACCGCTGGCTCTATATAGACATGCACGACGGCCGCTTCATGACGCTGCACTACATGGTGCTCGACGCGCAGGAGCGCAGCGTCCGCTGGTCGTGCGCGGGCCACGACCCGGTCATCCGCTACGATCCGGCCAGCGATACGTTCGACGAGCTGGCCGGCCGCGATCTGCCGCTCGGCGTCGAGCCCGACTGGCAATACCACGACAGCGGGCCGCTCCAGCTCGAGCGCGGGCAGGTGCTGGTCATGGGAACCGACGGCGTCTGGGAGTGTCGCGACCGTCGCGGCCGCTTCTTCGGCAAGCAGGAGCTGCGCAACGTGATTCGCGAATGCGCCGACCAGAGCGCCAAGGGTATCTGCTCGGCGATTATTGGCGCGATCGTCGCCTTCCGCCGCGACCGCCGTATCGACGACGATGCAGCGGTCGTCGTGGTCAAGGTCGAGTAGTCCGGTGGAGCGGCGGGCATCCCGCCCGTCGTTGCCGGGTGGGGCAGCCATCCTGCCTGCCATCCCGAGCAGCGCGGGCGTTCGGCCGAGTTGTACGGGTGCTGCGCACGCAACTCAGTTCCGAGCCGCGACCGTAACAGGCTGTCGAAATACCTAATCTCGCGCTGTTCGAATACCGAGTTTGCCCATCGAACCCCGGGGGTCAGATGCGACGCCAGGCGATCGATGGGCTGTCGAAAAACGCCGGCGCGACTTTTTTCGACAGCCTGGTAAGGGAGCAGGCCGAGGGCGGCGCGCTGGCCGCGAAAGCGTGAGATCACACTCACCTTTCGCATGCGCCGATTCCGCACTCAGGTGTCCCCGCGGGTGCGAGCCTTCCATCTCGCACCAACCCGCTTAATCCTCGACCTCAACCGGCCGCGAGTGCATCACTTCCGCCGCGAAACCGCAGAACGCTCCGGACAGATAGTTGAGCGGCCGAAAACCGAGCCGGTGACCCACCTGCATCAACAGTTCGTGAATCGCCTCGGGCAGGTGCACCGTTCGCGTCCGCCGCGCAAGATACTTCGCATGCGTCGGTGTGCAGGTCTCCGGCGGGTCGAGGCTGAAGAAGTACCGGCACGCCACCGGCCGCACCGGATAAATCCGGCAGCAGCCGGTCTGCTGATCCAGAAACCCGCACGGGCGGTTCAGCCGGTTGAACTCGATGTGCGCTTCGGCCACGCGCGGGTCCGTCCCCGGAAACGACTGCTCGCCCGGCCGCAGCTTGCGGGCCAGAATCTCCATGAACCGCTCGGCCGACTCGCGGTGATACTCGAAGATCCGCCGCACATCCGGCCAGCTCCGCACATGGTGATAGATGTTGATGATCTCCGCGGTGAACACGCCCCGCACCAGGTCGATGCAGCAGTTCGAGCAGCCCTTGCTGCACTGGATGGCCTTGTCGCTGCCGTCGAACTGCGTCGCGAAATCGATCAGCCGGTCGTAGGCCGTCAGGGCCGCGTTCAGGTGTGCGAAGAACGCGGCCGGCATGCGCCGCGTCTGCACGAACAGCTCCAGCCCCGGCACGCGCAGCAGCGCCTCCAGCTCGCGCGTGATCTCGGCCACGATCTGCTGATACTCGGGCTGGTCGGCGGCCGGCTCGGGCGAGGAAACAGGCTCGTAGATCGGCAGCCGCATGAGCTCCGCGTGCCCTAGCGATTCGTCATGTTGATGTCGCGGTACGGATAGTCCGGATCATCCGGGTCGTAGTACCACGCGCCCGACGAGGTCTTCCACCCCGGCCCGTTGTTCCCCTGCGTGGTGTCGAGCAGCTTGTTCTCCGCGTGGCCGTCCAGGAACAGCACACTGTGCTTGTTGTCCTCCTTGTGCCAGCCGCGGCGCGGAATATTCAGCACCTGGGCCGAATCGAAGGGGTCCTCGAAGATGATGATGAACCGCCCGGAGTGAAACTGCCGCTGGATACCCAGGAACTTGTTGGCCGTCTCCAGGTACCGGAACCGGCTCGGGTCCGAGCCGCGCTCCGAGTACGCCCCGTAGTCGATCCCCGCGCCCGCCGCCCAGCCCCACGTGAAGTGATAGTTCATGTCGTAGCTGCTGCCGTTCAGCTCGACCGTCCGCAGCGTCGACCCCCGGTCCACGTCCGAGTTGTTGTTCACGATCGCGCCGATGTCCGACGGACACCCGAACTGCACGTCGAACGGCTTGCGCCGCTCCTCGAACTCCACCGTCTGAACGTCCGCCCAGGTCTCCACCCGCGTCGGCAGGTTGTCATAGATATAGTTGTTGAACGGCCGCCCCGCGAAGCTGTCGCGCATGTACGAAATGCGGAACGTGAACGAGTAATCCGGATCGCCGCCGCTGGCAGAGCCCGGCCGGCCCGGATGCCCGCCGTAATAGAACGCGTGCAGCGGAATCCGCCCGCCCCCCGGCCAGTTCTGCTTCTCGAACGGGAACCACTCCTTGTTCTCCGTGAAGTACATGTTCATCAGGTTGCCGATCGTCTTCAGGTTCGCCAGGCACTTGGTCTTGCGGCCCTGCTCGCGGGCCTGCGCAAGCGTCGGCAGCAGGATCGAGATCAGCAGCGCGATGATGGCGACGACGACGAGCAACTCGATCAGCGTGAAGGCCGCCGCACGGCGGCGACGAGGGGCGATGAACGGCACGATGAGGGCTCCTTGACTGGCCGGCCCGCGCGGCAGAGAAAAAGGCGCCGCGCCGCGGCCGGGCGATCTGCTCGAGCTCAAGTATAACCGCCGCCGGGCGTCCCCTAAAAGTCATACCGGCCGGGCGATAGGATACGCCCATGAAACCGCCGGCCCGCACCATCGCCGTCATCGGAAGCGTCAATATCGACCTGGTCGTCGTCGCCGAAAAGCTCCCGCGCGAGGGCGAGACCGTCCTCGGCCACGATTATCGCGTCGTCTGCGGCGGGAAGGGGGCCAACCAGGCCGTCGCCGCCGCCCGGCTGGGAGCCAGAGTGCAGTTCGTAGGCTGCGTCGGCCGCGACGACTATGGCCGCATCGCCCGCGAGAACCTCGTGCGGCAGGGGGTCGGCACGACGGGCCTCAAGAGCCTCCCCGGCCACACGGGCGTGGCCCTCATCGTCGTCGACCGCCGCGGGCGGAACCTGATCGCCGTGGCGCCGAATGCGAACTCGACCGTGCGTGTGCCGCGGCGACCCTTCGACATCGTCGTGATGCAGCTCGAGACGCCCTACGCCCGGCCGCGGGCCCGCTGCCTCATCCTCAACCCGGCCCCGGCCAGCCGCGCGGCGCTCGGAATCGACGGCAGCAGGGCGGCCCGGAAAGCGCGCCGCCCGCTGGAGGGCGTGCACTACATCATCCCCAACGAGCACGAGGCGGCCCTGCTCACCGGTCAAGCGAACGTCGAGCGGGCCGCGGCCGAGCTGCGCCGCATGGGCGCCGGCCGCGTGCTCGTGACGCTGGGCGAGAGGGGGGTGTACGATGGCGGCGACGGCGATTCGCCGGCCCGGCGCTATCCCGCGCCGCGCGTCAGGGCGGTCGACACCGTCGGCGCCGGCGATGCGTTCGTCGGCGCGTTCGCGGCGGCGATCGCCACCGGCCACCCCGACCCGATCGGCCTGGCGCTGGCGGCCGCGGCGCTCAAGTGCACGCGTCCCGGGGCCCAGAACGTGCCGACGCGGGCGGAGGTGGAGCGCTTCCTGGGTCGCCGTTGAATCGAGGCGGCCGGCGCGGCGCGAGAGAGGAGAGACAGTGATGAGCGAGAAGGACCAGCGCCTGGCGGCCTTCTGCCGCGAAAGCGGCTGCGACGGCGTGCTGCTTCGGCGGCGTTCGAATATCGCCTGGATCACCGACGGCGCCGATACGCACTGCGACACGTCGACGTCGCTGGGGATCGCCTGCGTGCTCTGGACGCCGCGAAAGAAAACTGTCTTCACCGACAACATCGAGAGTGCCCGGCTGCGCGACGAGGAATTCGGCGGCGACTGGGAGATCGTCGACCGCCCGTGGTGGGAGCCGGAGAGGATTCCGGCCGGAAACTGGATCAGCGACTGGCCCGACGACGCGATCGCCGAGCTGCGCTTCTCGCTCACGGCGCGCGAGATCGAGCGCGTGCGCGCGCTCGGCCGCGACGCGGCCGAGGTGATGGAGCGGCTGTTCAAGAACGACGTCAAACCGGGCATGACCGAGCGCCACCTCGGCGGGGCACTGGCCGGGTGGCTGCGCGACCGGGGCATCTTCGGCCACGTGATCCTCGTGGCCGCGGATGACCGCATCAGCAAGTACCGCCACCCCATTCCCACGGCCAGGCCGATCGAGCGCGTCGTCATGGCCGCGATCTGTGCCCAGCGGCACGGGTTGATCGTCTCCGTGACGCGGCTGGTGCACTTCGGCCCGCTCTCCAGCGATCTGCGCCGCCGCCACGACGCGGTCTGCACGGTCGACCAGGCGCTCCACAGCGCCACGCGGCCGGGGGCGCGCTGGTGCGATGTCCTGGCGGCCGGCGTTCGTGCCTATGAGCAGACGGGCTTCGGCGAGGAGTGGAGAAAGCACCACCAGGGCGGCCCGATGGGCTACGAGGCACGCGATTTCAAGGCCACGCCGGGCGAGACGCGCTGCGTGCTCGAGAACCAGCTCGTAGGCTGGAATCCCTCGATCACCGGAACGAAGTCGGAGGACACGATCCTCTCGACCGGTGAGATCGTCACCCAGACCGGCGATTGGCCGATGTGCGGCACACGGCCGGACATCCTCGTCCGCAAGGGCACGTGACAGGGGAGCGGTGTTGAGCGGCGGCTGGACGATCGTTCAGGAGCGCTTCGATCCGCGGACGGCGCGGGCCTACGAGGGGCTCTTCACCCTCGGCAGCGGCTATCTGCACATCCGCGGCTCGCTCGAGCAGCCGCTGGCGGACGCGCCGCAGAACGCCGAATACATGCGCCTTCCGGCGAATGTGACCGCCGAGGAGTTTCGCCCGGTCAAAAGCAAGTGGGGGACGTATGTTCCCGGCCTCTTCGGCCGGCATCCGCTGCTCGGCAACGAGATGATCAACCTGCCCTGGCCGCTGGGCGTCGAGCTGTCGCTCGACGGCACTCGGCTCGACGTGGAGTCGGCCGCGGCCGAGCACTTTCGCCGCGAGCTGAACCTGCGCGACGCCACGCTGTTGCAGCAGTCGCGCTGGCGCAGCGGCCGGAAGGTCGCGGCGG
>CAZXUI010000047.1:0-20926 GCA_964643885.1 uncultured Planctomycetales bacterium | reverse complement strand
TGGCACTCTCGATCCCCGCGCCGGCGACGATCGTGCTCGAAAAACGCACGGCGATCAGCACGAACCGCGATGTGGAACCGACGGCCCCGCGCGACGCGCTCGCGGCGGCGCGGGCCCTGACGTGGCAGCAGCTTCATGCGGAGCACGCCGCCGGCTGGCAGCGGCGCTGGGACACCTGCGACATTCAGATCGACGGCGACGCCGCGTCGCAGCTCGCCCTGCGGACGGCGCTCTTCCACCTGCTGCGCTGTCACGTGCCGGACGGCCGCGTCGCCATCGACGCCAAGGGCTACGCCGGCGACGCCTACTGGGGCCGCTTCTTCTGGGACACGGAAATCTTCCTGCTCCCGTTCTTCCTCTACACCGATCCGCCGCGGGCCCGCTCGCTGGTCGATTTCCGCATCCAGTCGCTCGACGGCGCCCGCCGCAATGCCCGCCGATACGGCTATCCCGGCGCACGTTACGCGTGGGAATCCGACGCGGCCGGCGATGAGAACTGCCCCAACTGGCAGTACGCCGACCACGAGGTCCACGTCACCGCCGACGTCGTCTACGCGCTGGCCCACTATGCCGCCGCCACGGGCGACGAGGCGTTTCTGGCCGGCCCGGCCGCCCAGGTTGCGCTGGAGACCGGCCGCTACTGGCTGGCGCGCGTCGATCGGCGCCCGGGCGAGGATCACTACAGTCTGCTCGGCGTCATGGGTCCGGACGAGTACACGCCGATCACGCACAACAACGCCTTCACGAACCGCATGGCCGCGTTCGCGCTGGGCACGGCGGCGCAGATCGGTGCCTCGGCCGGCGCGGCGCCGGAGGAGCTCGCCCGCTTTCGCGAGGTCTCGCAGCGGCTGCCGGTCCCGCGCGGCGACGGCGGCCGGCTGGTGATGCAGTGCGAGGATTTCGAGCGCCTGGCCGAGCCGCGGTTCGACGAGCTCTGGCGGGACCGCGGCCGCCCCTTCGCGGCGAACGTCTCGCAGGAGCGGCTCTATCGCAGCCGGTGCATCAAGCAGGCCGACGTATTGATGCTGATGATGCTGTTTCGCGGCGAATTCTCGCGCGACGAGATCGAGCGGGCGTGGGAATACTATCTGCCGCTGACGACGCACGACTCGTCGCTCTCGCCGGGTGTGCATGCGATCATCGCGACCTGGCTCGGCCGGCACGAGGAGGCGTGGCGTTTCTGGCAGCAGGCCGCGGGGATCGATCTGGATGTCGAGCAGGGGGGGGCGGCCGAGGGGATTCACATCGCCAACGCCGCCGCGCTGTGGCAGGTAGTCGTGTTCGGCTTTCTCGGCATGCGTTCAGCGCTGCAAAGCGATGAATTGATGCTCGAGCCGGTTCTGCCGGCCGCGTGGGAGTCGCTCAGCTTGCCGCTGGTGTGGAAGGGGTGTCCGCTGCGCTTGGTTATTACGCGCGAGCAGATGGTGGTCGAGAATCTCGGCGACCCCGCGGTGCGCGTCAATGTTCGCGGCGATCGGCGCGACGTTCCGCCGCGCGGCCGGCAGTCCTGGCCCGCATGATCCGAATCGCGCGCCGGTCAGCGCGGGCGTCCCGCCCGTAATGCCTGGGTGCTACGGGCGTCCCGCCCGTCGCCTGTTACGGTCGCGGCTCCGTGCACGCACACGCGCTCGGCTCGAATCCCTCACGCCCGCTGCGCCGCGAACGACGTGTCCCGCGTCGCCAGCAGATAGAAAAAGAACGATGCCCCCAGCATGTTCGTCAGAACCCCGACCGGCAGCTCATGTGCCGGCACGCGCGCCAGCGCATCGCACACCGCCAGAAAACCAGCCCCCAGCAGCGCCGACCCGATCGCCAGCGGCAGCGTCCGCAGCCCGAACAGTGCCCGCCCGAAATGCGGCACCATCAGGCCGACGAACCCGATCGGCCCGCAGTTCCCCACGATGAACGCCGTCAGCAGCCCCACCAGCCCGAAGCTCAGCCACACCACCCGCCCCACATCCACGCCCCGCGACGCCGCGAGCTGCTCGCCCATCGCCAGCAGGTCCAGCGCCCGGTGCGAATACACCACGAATCCCAGCACCGGCACGAACACCGCCAGCACTTCCAGCCCCGCCGTCGGCCGGTACACCGCCAGCGACCCCATCATCCAGTGGATCACCTCGTTCGTGACCGTCGGCTCCGTCAGGTAGGTGATCAATACGACGCCCGCCGAGCCGAGATAAGAGACGCACACTCCCGCCAGCAGCAGGTGCGCCATGTCGGCCCCGACCCGGATTCGAGACATCGCATACACCAGCCCGATCGCCGCCGCCGCTCCCACGAACGCCAGCAGCGCCAGCCGCGGAACACCCAGAATCGTGCCGCTCCAGCCCATCAGAAAGCCCAGCGCCGCCATCACGGCCGCTCCGCTCGCAACGCCCAGCGTATACGGCTCGGCCAGTGGATTCCGGAACAGCGCCTGAAACACGACGCCCCCCAGCGCCAGCCCCGCCCCCGCAGCCGCCGCCAGCGCCGCCCGCGGCACGCGAAGCTGCCAGTACGCCGCGCTCGCCGGCTCGCCGAAGATCTCTGCAAATGGTATCCAGCGATAGCCCAGCAGCGTGCTCGCCGCCACAAGCGCCAGCACGCACGCCCCAAGCCCCACCAGCCGCAACAGGATCGACCCGCGAGGTTCCACCGCTACCGCTCCGTGGGTATCGGTTCCTCGAGATCGGTATCGAAGAAGGGAATCACCAGCCGGTGCGCCGTGTCGATCGCCAGCTTCGTCAGCACCTGGTCGGCGTCCGTCGCATCCCCCGTTTCGCCCATCGGCCGCGTGCAGGTCAACTCGCGCCCGTCCTCCTCGGGCGGCCACAGCCGATGATGAGGCGGAAGCTGATTCACGTCGATCACGCGCGTCCGCAACGTCACTCGCGGCGTGTACACGGGCTCGTCCGGCCGCTCGGTCAGTTGCAGGTGGTCGATGCGGATGTAGATCACCTCGCTGGCGCCGAGCTCACGGCCGATCCGCTGCACGCTCCACGAGCGCCAGTCGCTGGACTGCTGCTGAAGGGCCAGCAGGCTGTCATACGGCACGAAACCGGCCTGGCTCTTCTTCTGGCGAAAGATGTCCGCGATCTTCGAGACCAGCGCTCGATTGAAGACCGGCCGCTCCTGCTCGCTGCGGGCCGTCTCCACCAGCACGGCGATCCGGCTGTCGCCCGCAAACTTGTACTCGGCTTTCTGAATCTGCGGCGGAGCGAGGTAATACCCCAGCGGCTTGATGATGTTGCAGCCGGGCGCTGCAAGCATCAGCGCGACGGCCCCCGCGGTGCAGACCCGGCGGAAGGCCATCTCAGCGCACCTTCACCTTTCGGTCGTAGAACCGGCCGGCCGCCTCGTCTGCAAAGGCCTGCATCGCCTCGCGGCGGATCGTATTCTCGCCGGAGCCCCAGGCGCCAGGACCTTCGGGCGGGTGGACGATTCTCACCGTCGTGTTGTAGGTCGGCCCCGCGTCGGGATTGGCCGTGTCATACACCTTCACGTTCGCGGCCACGTAGGCCCGCAGGAGCTGCGGGCTCTCCGGCTCGCGCAGCGTGTACTGCGTCAGCTCGACCATGATCACCCGGTCGGCGCCCAGCTCCTTGCCCAGCCGGCCCGGCGGCTCGCGGTCCCAGTCCGGGTTGGCGCTCTGCAAGTCCGCCACCCGCCGGCTCGGCACCAGCACGACCCCCTTGACCTTGCCCGAGAGCGCTTCCTCGACAAACGCGCCCAGCTCGAAGCGCACGTGCGGAAACTCGAAGAGCGTGTCCGAGTCGGCCCAGACCACGATCGCCACACGCTTATTCTCCAGGTAGGGGTACTCCGCCGGCACGAGCTTGGTCGGCTCCGGCCCCCAGAGCAGGAACGGGGCGCCCAGCAGCTTGCAGCCGCTGCTCAGCGCGATTCCGGCCGCGAGCAGGCTCACGAACGTCGCCAAACGCAGGCTGTGCGTCAATCCGTACCTCGCTGGATTCCAATCCTCCCCCGCGCGTACCATAGCATGCCACCGTCGAAATGTGTAGGCGGACCCCGACCGCCGGGGCCCGTTCCCGCGGCGGCCGGGGCCATACGAATGAGCCGAACCGAGCAACCGCCGCCGACCCGCTTCAAGCTGATCTGCCTGCGCTGCGACCGGCCGATGCTCGCCCGCAGCGAGTGGATCGGCCGCGAGGTGCAGTGTCCGCACTGCGCCAGTGTCCTGCGCGTGCCGCCGCCGCCGCCCGACGGCCGGCCGGTCACCGCCCAGGAACCGTCCCGCAGCCCGCGCCGCCGCTTCAATTTCACCTGTCCGCGCTGCGGCTGCGTGCTCGAGGCCCACACGGGCATGTCCGGCTCGCGCGGGACGTGTCCGACCTGCGCGGCCGTGTTCAGCGTGCCCTATGTGAACCCCGACACCGGCGAGCCCGATCCGATCTCCTCGTTCGAGACCGAAACGGACGAGCGGGCGCCGCTGCACGCGTACGCGGCCAGCGGCCATCAGGCGCCGATCCTCCATCGCGGCGTCGACGGCGAGATGCAGATCGAATGCCCGCGCTGCCAGGCGCGCAGCCCGATCGAGGCGGATGCGTGCGTGCGCTGCGGGGCACCGTTCACGCTCGAGGGCGCGGCCACGGCGGCCAAGATCGAGCGCGACAACTGGGCCTCGGCGTCGCTGATTCTCGGGGTGATCTCGCTGCCGACGTTCTTTCTCTGGCTGCCGGCGGTGCTGGCCGTCGCGTTCGGTCTGAGAAGCATTCTCACCGCGCTTCACAGCGGCGGCGTGCAGACGATCGCCATCGTGGGTGTGGCGCTCGGCAGCATCTCGTTGCTCGGTGCGGCCGCGCGGCTCCTTCTCTAGTGCAGCCGGTCAAGAACCCCACAACCCGCGGAGCGCGGCCGCCCCGCCCGCTGTTCTGCACCGAGCCGCGACCGTAAGGGAGCGGGCTGGGGGTGGCGCGCCTCCCGCGCAAGCGCCAACCGACATCCACCTATGACAATCGCTCGTTCACATCCTCAGGTGTGTGCGCTTCGGCGCGCGGGCCCCGGACACGGCATGTCCGGGGCCTGCGCGGAAGTCGTTTCAGAACCCGCCCGCTTACGGTCGCGGCTCTGAGCACAAGGACGATCGCGGCTCGAATCAACCGCGGCCGGCTGGCCTCGTTCACAATCACTTCGTCCCCCATACCTCCGCCAGAAACGTATCCAGATGAAACATGTATCGCGCCGTCTCGTGGTATGGTCCCTCCGCGTGCTGGAGCCCCTCGAGCACGACCAGCTCCTTCGGCTCCGGCGCCCGGTCATACACCAGCGACACCGTCGTCGCCGGCGTCACGAAATCCCGCTCGCTCAGAAAAACCAGCAGCGGCCGCGTCAGGTCGTGAATCACCGACTCCGACACGAGCAGCGGATCGAGCAGCGCCAGCACGTACGGGCCCAGGTCGCCCAGGAGCATGCCGAACCGCTGAATCTCCGCTCCCAGCGCCACCGGCGAATCCAGGACGACGCCGTTCACTAGCTCCGGTCGGCTGACGCCCAGGCCCACAGCCGGGATCGTCCCCAGCGAAATCCCCATCACGGTGATCGCCGGCTGACCCACCCTGGCGGTCGCCCATTCCGCTACCGTCGCGGCGTCGGGCACCAGCCACTCCAGGTCCGGCGTGCCCGTGCTCAGGCCGAAGCCCCGGTAGTCGTACATCACCACCGACCAGCCCTGGTTCACCAGCAGCCGCGCGACGAACAGATAGCACGACACATCCCCGGCCGCCCCGTTGCACAGGAGCACCGTCCCGCGCTTCAGCCGCGACGGTAAGTACCAGACGTGAAGGAGGTTATCGTCCTCGGCGGCGATCCAGTGCTCTTCGAACCGCAGCCCGGCCTCGCCCGGGTTATCGACCGGCTCAAGGTACTCCAGCCCGAAAGCCGTTCGCAGGTCCTCACAGGTCTGATACGGGTTGAAAATGATCTCCGCGAGGGTCTTGTAGACCTCGTCGCGGGCCGGAAGCTCGCCCGGCGTCGGTGCACAACCTGATGCTAGTAAAAGACTTATAAGAAGCGCAGAGCGCCGCAGAAGACCCATCCCCGCAACTCCCTCCCCAGGGCTGTCGGCCGGATCGCCCGCCCGCGGCCGATTCGGCCGCACCGTCCCCGCTTCGCCGTAAAAGCCGTCATGCTCCGGCCGCATCGCTCCCGAACCGCGCTGGCCGGCCTTGAGTCATTTTACCCATCCCGGCAAGCCGCGCCGCGCGAACTTGAGTGACGCCCGGTCCGCCCGGCCGCCAAATAATCCGCCCGGCGTGGAGAAATCCACTGCGGAGACCGCGCGGCCGGCTCGACAAGTCACGCCGCGGCTCCCCCAGTTGGAGGTACTTGCGATGAACGCCATGCCCGCCGTCGTCGTTCGAAAAGGCGGATTCTTCAGCGCGCTCGCCTACGGCTTTTTCGGCCTGCTGACGACCGGCGTCGTCTGTGCCGGCGGCGTCGCCCTGTACGCCGTGCACGTGGTGGATAAGAACGTGGGCCGGTTGCTGGCCGCCGGCGACAGCATCCTGGAGAACCTGCCCGAGTGGCAGGAGTCCATGCCGCCGGTCATCTCGGAGGCGCTGAACGACCGCCGCGATCCGGGCTACCGCGATCAGCTCAAGATCACCGTCCGGCTGGCGGAGCAGCGCGGCGCGCCGGAGAGCGGGCGGGCGGTGATCGAGGTTCGCAACGAGGGCGAGCAGGCCGTATCGCTGCTGGCCGTGCGGGTCGTGCTGGAAGATGAGGATGCCGTGCCGCAGGCTGACTTCGTCGCGTACGCGGCCACGCCGTTGGCGCTGGAGGACGTGAGCTGGGTGGTCTGCGGCCGCCCGAGCTCGGGCTGGCCGGGGGCGCTGCTGCCGGGCGAGACGCGGCGGATCACGCGGCGCGTGGTGGGCGATCTGAAGGAACTGTCCGCCAGTGTGGAGATCAGCGAGCTGCGCGTGTGGACGCCGGGCGCGCCCGCTCGTGACGGGGCCGTCCCGCCCGCCTGATCCGGGCGTCTCGCCCGCGCTCCCCAACGATCGCGGCGTTTCGCCTAATGTCAGTTGTTGTTGCTCAGCCGGCTGCGGATCAGGTCCGCCCGCGCGATGCTGCGCTGCTCACCCGACAGCCGTTCCCCCTGAAGCTTCTGAAGGTGCGCCGGCTGCGTCTGCAGAAACAGCTCGTTGACCGTCTGCAAATCCACCGACCGCAGCCGCCCCACGTGCAGCCCCATCCGCACGTGCGACAGGCACTGAAGCGCCTCGTTCGAGCTGATCAGACGCGCACTGCGCAGCAGCCCCATCGCACGGAAAATCTTGTCATCCAGCGCCCGCAGCCGGTTCTTGAGCAGCGCCGCCCGCGCCGACTGCTCGAACTCGACGATCCGCGGGATCACGTGCTTGCGAAAATCGTCGATGATCTCCATCTCGGAGCGCCCCAGCGTGATCTGGTTCGAGATCTGAAAGAAATCCCCCAGCGCCTCGGTCCCCTCGCCATACAGCCCGCGGATCGCCAGCTTCATGTCCCGGGCCGCGTGCACCACCTTCTCCAGCTCGCTGGTCATCCGCAGCGCCGGCAGATGCAGCATCACCGACACGCGCACGCCGGTGCCGACGTTCGTCGGGCAGGCCGTCAGATAACCGTATTGCGCGTGGAAGGCGTAGTCGACGTGCTCCTCGATCGCGTCGTCGATCGCGTCGATCTGCTGCCACGCCTGCTCGAGCTGCAAGCCGCTGCGCATCACCTGAAGCCGCAGATGATCCTCCTCGTTGAGCATCAGCGACGCATCCTCCGCCGGGCCGAAGACGACCCGGCGATCGCCCGTTCCCTCCGCGTGCTGGCGGCTGATCAGTTGCCGCTCGACCAGCAGCCGGCGGTCGAGCTCGTCCAGCCCCGCCAGCTCGATATGCACGAAGGACGCCAGCAGCGGCGCCTTGCGGATCGCCGCGGCGATCGTCTCGGCGATCTCCGTGCGCATGTCCGCATCGGCCCGGCTCAGAAAGTGGAATCCGCGGATGTTTCGCGCCAGCCGGATGCGCGTGGAGATCACGATCTCGTGCATCGGCCCCACGCCGCGCAGCCACTCGCCCGCACGCCGCGCCAGAGATTCCGTGGGGTTGCCGCTCATTGCTCTTCCGCCTCACGCAGCTTGTCGCGAAGCGTCGCCGCCCGCTCGTAATCCTCCGCCGAGACCGCCTCGTCGAGCATCCGCTTGAGGCGGCGGATGTCCTGCTCCGTCGTCCGCTCGACGCCCATCGACCGCGGCGTCTTGCCGACGTGATGCGTCCCGCCGTCGTGCGCCCGCTCCACCAGCGGCCCGAGCACGTCCTTGAACGTGTCGTAGTCCTGCGGACAGCCCAACAGACCCTGGTTGCGAAACTCGATGTAGCTCGTGCCGCAGTTCTCGCAGACCAGATTCTGAAGCGCACCGGCGGTCTTGCCCCCGAGCACGAACTTGTCGAGCACCTCCACCGCGGTCGCCGGCTTGTCCGCCGGCTGCACACCCTCCTCGATCGCGCACCGGTCGCACAGGTGCCGCTCGAACTTCTCGCCGGATGGGTCGATGTCCGTAATGTGGTACGTCGCCTGCGCTTTCTGGCAACGGTTGCAAAGCATGCAGTCTCTCTCCGCACCAGGGCGACTGGGCACCTGGATGCTAGAATCCACCCGCGCACGCGTCAAGCCGCGCGCAGCGCCCAAGCCACGCTCCCTGCGCGACTTGCCTCGCGCCTCACTCGCCGCAGTGAAGCTCGATCGAGACCTCCCCACGCACCACCCCCGCAAGCTCCAGCACGAAGTTATCCGCCTCGTCGCGGCCGCCCCCGGCGACCGTGCGGCCGTCCACGTAGGCCCAGCAGCGTTTCCCGGACGTGCCCGCGATCCGCAGCCGCGGCGCGTAATGCAGCTCGCCGCCCCCGTCGAACGCCAGCCGCAGCGCCCCGTCATCCGCCGCCAGCTCGTAGCAGCCCACGCTCTCGTTGAACCCGTCGTGATCCAGGTCGCCCGCCGCATCGCTCACCACGCGACCGCGGGCCACACGCGCCGTCGCCGGCACGCGATAGTCGCGGGCGAACATCTGCGCCTCGGGCAGATCATCCAGGTCCGTCGGCCAGAATTGCAGCAAATGCGCCGTCTCCACGACCTCGCCGGCCGGGATCGACCCAGCGATGACCGCGATCCGCCGCCCGTCGGCCGACGCCATCTCGCGCGCGCGGCGAGCGGCCTCCGCGACGTGCGGAACCCAGAGCAGGTCGCTTCGCTCGCGCCCGTCGCGGGCCAGAAGCAGCATGGGCTCCAGGCCGCTCCGCTCCGCCGGCCGGGCAAAGCCGCGCCGGCCGGCCAGGGCGATCGCGTAGCCCGCCTGCGGCCGCGGCCAGCCAAGCACGCCGCCGTCGGACGTGACGCGCACGTAGACGCGCCCGTCCGGGTAGAGCGTGTAGCGCCACGTGTGCGAGGCGAGGCGCTCCTTTTCGCGGGCCTGCGGATCGGGCCGGGCGCTTTCGACGAACCGCCACAGCCCCTCGATCACGACGCGATCGTGCGCGGCGGAGACGACGCGCTGCGCGGCGGCGACCGTCTGTCCCCACTCCGCGAACAGCGACGGATCGTCATAAGGCGGCGGCGTCTGCTCGCTGGCGTACCAGTCCGAATCGAGCGGCACCGGCCAGGGGCCCAGCCCGCTCGAGACCGTGAGGTTCTCCGCGTCGCCCGCCTTCCACGAAACGATCAGCCCGTCGCGAAACGCCAGCTCGAACCGCCCGGCCACCGCCACGATCAGCCGCCGCCCGCGCCGCGTCACCTCGAAGCCCGGGTCCTCACCCTCGCCCGGCCCGGCCAGCACCGTTTCGCTGTTGTCGGCCAGCACCAGGTCGTCGAGCAGCACGTCGACCGGGCCGGCCGACGCATCCACCGCGCGCCAAGATACGCCACGCACGTCGCGCAGATCGATCGATTCCGCCACGTCCGCCAGATCGATGCGAAGCAGGTTCCACCCCGGCTCCAGCCGCAGCGTGCGCGACCAGGCCAGCGGCTCGGTCTGCCCGCTGCGGATCGAGAAGTCCAGCGTGAGCCCGCCGGGTGGGGCGTAGGCGCTCATCAGCAGCAGTGCGAAGCGCTCCCAGTTCCGCGGCAGCGAAAGCTCCCGCGAGCGGGCCCCATCCAGCCACAACGAATCGAGCGGGTCCCCCAGCCGCGCCAGCAGACTGCCCACGCCCGTCTCTTCCCGGCTTCGCAGAAGATTGATCGTCGGTTGCGGCCGGCCGCCCTCATCCCCGTCGAGCCCGACGATGCGGAACAGCTCCGCCTCCTTGGCCGATTCGAAACTGGCGAGGCTGACGAACCGGCCGGATTGCAGATCCGGATAGGTCTTTCGCAGCCGCTCGAGCACGGGCGGCTGTGGTCCGCCGGAGCCGGCGTCCGCCGACATTCCCGTCGCCGGCGCCTGACAGCCGCCCATCGCCAGAGCGGCGCACGCAGCGCCCAAACACGCGAGCCGTCGAACCTTTCGCCGCAAAACGCTCCGCCGCACGCCGCTCGCCTCACTTGGCCATGTGAATGGCCTTTCCGAAGACACTCTCCGCCGCTTCCATCAGCGTCTCGGACGTCGCCGGATGAGGGTGAATCGTCATCGCGATGTCGTCCGCCTCTGCGCCCATCTCGATCGCCAGCACCGCCTCGGCGATCAGATCGCCCGCGTGCTCGCCGCAGATGCCCACGCCGATCACACGCCGCGTCTTGGCGTCCGCGATGATCTTCGTCACGCCCTCCGGCCGGCCCATCGCGATCGCCCGCCCCGACGCGCCCCACTGGAACTTGCCGACCTTCACCTCCAGGCCCTTGGCCTTCGCCTCATTCTCCGTCAGCCCGCACCAGGCCAGCTCCGGGCTCGTGTAGACCACGGCCGGAATCGCCTTCGCGTCGAACTCCGCCGGATGGCCCGCGATCGCCTCCGCCGCGACGATCCCCTCGCGCGACGCCTTGTGCGCCAGCATCGGATCCCCCGCCACGTCGCCGATCGCGTAGATGCGCTTGTCCGTCGTCTGCCGCTTCGCGTCGACCTCGATGAAGCCGCGCTCGTTCACCTTCACCTTCGTGTTCTCAAGCCCGATGTTGTCCGTGTTGGGCTGCCGCCCGACCGAGACCAGCACCCGGTCGAAGCTCAGCTTCTGCTTCTCGTTGCCCTGCTTGAAGCGCACCTCCACGCCGCGGCCGGTCGGCTGGGCCGATTCGATCGTCGCGGATGTGTAGATCGCCTCGAACTGCTTCTTGAGCCGCGCCGCCAGCGGCCGAACGAGATCGTCATCCGCCCCGGGCAGGATGCGGTCGAGCGCCTCGATCACGGTGATCTTGCTGCCCAGCGCCGCGTAGACCTGTCCCAGCTCCAGGCCGATGTATCCGCCGCCGATCACCAGCAAACTGCCCGGCACGTCCGCGAGCTCCAGCGCGGCGGTCGAATCGATGCAGCAGTCCGGCGGGATCAGCGAGGCCGGCAGCCGCTTGGCCCGCGAACCGGTCGCGATGATCGCGTGCTTGAATTTCGTCCGCGCGACCCCGTTCCCCTCGATCTTGACCGTCTTCGAGTCCTCGAACGTACCCTTGCCCTGAATTACGCGGATCTTCCGCTTGTCGGCCAGCGTGTTGATCCCGCCGCACAGCCGGTCGACCACGCCCTGCTTGAAGCTGCGAACCTTGTCGACGTCGATCTGCGGCTTCTTGAACGTCACGCCGAACTTCTCGGCCTCCGCCGCCGCCTCGATCAGGTGCGCCACGTGCAGCAGGGCCTTCGACGGAATGCACCCCTCACGCAGGCAAACTCCGCCCAGCACAGGGTTTGCATCAACCAGCGTGGTCTGGATGCCCAGGTCCGCCGCCTTGAACGCCGCCACGTATCCGCCCGGGCCGCCCCCGAGCACCAGCAGGTCCGTCGTCTCCGTCAGTTCGCCAACTACCACGAGGCCCTCCGAGGCCGCGGCCAGCGTCGCCGTGGCTTGAAATCCACCGTCTTCATACGTGCCGGACGGCCGCGCGGCCGCCCGGAATCACGGCCCAGATGCTACTCGCATCGCGGGCGGCGCGACAGGGGCCGGGGCAGGGGGGCTGGCCCGCGAAAAATCCGGCGGGGCGCCTTGCCTGCCGCCCCATTCTGCGTCATAGTGTAAGTATATACTTACCATAACCGCGAGAGCCCATGGCCCGATCTGCCGCCACAATCGACCGCCGCCGCCGGATGATTCCGATCATCGCGCGTGCCTTCGCCCAGCTCGGCTACCGCCGCGCGACCACGGCCGAGCTCGCCCGCCGCTGCGGCGTGCGCGAGAACGTCCTCTACCGCCTCTGGCCGGACAAGCGGGCCATGTTTATCGCGGCCATCGACTACGTCTATGACCTCTCGGAGTCTGTCTGGCTCGGGCTCCAGGACGGCCGCGAAGTGGGGGGCCGGACGGAAGCCGCCGCCGGGTCATCGACTTCTCCGGCCGAGCGCGTCCTGCGGCATGAGGCGATTCACCAGGGAGAATTCAGCCACTATCGCATCATCTTCGCCGGTCTGAGCGAGACCGACGACCCGCACATCCGCGCCGCTCTGGCCCGCATGTATCAACGCTTCGCCCGCATCCTGGAGCGCATGATCAGCACCCATCGCGGCGACGGCGCAGTCGCGGCCGCTCCATCGCCTGAGCTGGCCGCCTGGGCCGTCATCGGACTCGGCACCGTCTCGAATATCGTGCGAGAGCTCGAGACCCTCAGCGCCGCCGAGCGCCAGCAGCTCATGCTCTCGGCCGGCCGCGTACTGCTCGAAGGAGTCGTAGCATGATTTCCGCCCCGCCCACCCGCGGCCCGTTGTTTTCAAGTGGATGTAAGTGGATGCTTACCATGGAGCCCGACACGATGAAACGCACAACCACCCTCGCGGCGGTCGCGACGCTCGCCACGCTTTTCACCCTCAACGCCGGCGGCTGCGGCGGAGTCGTCGATTCCCAGGCCGAGAAGCAGTTTCAGGCCGATGCCGGCCGGATCACGGTGACCATCTTCCCCGCCTACCTGCGCGACGGCCGCGCCGGCGGGTACGATGACGCCGCCGCGACGACCATCGCCGACGCCCTCCGCGAGCGGAATCTCGCGACGGTGACGGTTTCGGCGGTCCACATTCCGTTCAGCGGCCGGCCGAACTTCAACCAGGCCAAGATGCTGCGCGAGACGCTGGCCGAATTCGCGGAGTACGTTCGCACGCATCCGATCGAGACGGACTACGCGCTGATTCCCGAGTACCTGATCATGGGCAACGGGCATGTCGGCGGCGTGCACGCGCTGCTGGTCGACAAGCAGGGGACCTGCGCCTACGCGCTCGGCTTGAATTCGCATCACGAGCCCTTTCAGCGCGTCGATCCCAAGTCGCCGGAGGATGGAACGCGCATCGTCCTCGACGTGATGCTGCCGGAATGGCCGCGCCCGTAGCGCCACGGGGCATCGGCCTCCGACCTCTGCCATGGGGGACCGGCCTCTGGCCGGTCTGCGGACCGACCTCCGGTCGGTCCGCATCACTGCTCTCTCAGCCAGCCTCCCATCGGCTCTGTCCGCAGTATGGGAAAAGCAGCGGGGAGCGAGGCCCGCCAACCGGACCTCGCTCCCCATCGCTGAGAATCTCTGACCCTTGCCGCTCGCTCGAGCCCTACGCCGGCAGCTTCTTCAGCTCCTCGGCCGCCACGCGGGCATGCTTCGAGCCCGGATAAGACTCGACGATCCGCTCGTAATACGCGCGCGCCTCGCTGTGCTTCTGCTGATGCGCGTATTCGCGCGCAAGCTGCAACCAGCGATCCGCCCGCTGCACGTCTTCGTTCGAGAGCTCGCCGGCCGCCGCCGCGGGCTTGTCGGGTTCGTCGCTCCTGGCGGCCGTCTTCTTGGCAGGCTTGCCGACCGCCTTGGCGATCGCCTCGCTGATCTGCTTGCCGCGCGGCCGGCTCGCGACGACAACGCCGTCGCGATCAACGACGTACATGGTCGGAATGCCGCGCACGCCGAAGCTCCGCGCGATCGATCCGTCCTTGTCGAAGATGTGGTGCCAATCCAGCTCGTGCTGAGCGATGAAGCTCTTGAGCTTCTCTTCGCTCCGGTCCAGCGAAATACTGACGATCTCGAGCCCCTGCTCGTGGTACTCCTTGTAGGCCTCCTTCACGTGCGGAATCTCGCGCACGCACGGCCCGCACCACGTCGCCCAGAAATCCACCAGCACGACCTTGCCACGCAGGCCCTCGAGCGACACCTTCGCGCCCGTGCCAACGTCGACGCCCTCGAAGTTCGCCATCGCCTCGCCGACCTTCGGCACCTGCCCCAGCGCGCCGGTCGTCATCAGCAGCGCCGCCAGCAGCGCGCCACCGCTCAGCCGTTTTGTCCGCATCCGTCGAATCCTCCCATTGGCCCGCAACGCTCCGCCCGAACCCGGCCGGACCGCGCTTTCATACCACTATAATGCCGTCCGGCCGGCGGCCGCCTCAAAAACTTTCAGCCTGTTACAGTGGGTCAATAATCCCGCAATCCGGGGAGCGCGGGCGTAACCCCCGCAATCAGAACCCCGTGCGCCAAGCACGGGGTCAACCGGCCGCCCACTGACCCGTCGCTTGGCGCCGCCGGTTCTGGCGCGGGGGTGTCCCGCGCTCTCCGAGCCGTGATGCAGCTATTACGACGTACATCGCTAACCGCGACAGGACCCCCATCCGCCGCCGGCTCCGGCCGTGGCGCTCGCCGCGCGACGCCCGATAAGCGCGCTCCCCTCGACTCAGATCGGCATCAGATGCGCACCGGCTTGCCCCGCAGCCGCCGCACCGCCACGTACTGGCCGGCGTGCATCAGCAGGTGCTGGCCGATCAGGTTGAAGACCGAGCCGACAGTGGGACAGTAGCTGCGCACCGCCTCGGGGGCCGGATCGTCCAGCTTGGCGTCCGGCGTGGCGTCGATTCCCGTCTTGGCCGCCGCATGCACCGAATCCAGCAGCTCGACGTAGCGCGCCTTGGTCAGGAACTTCGACGGGTCATCGACGCCCGTCGCGTCTCGCGAGTGCGCCTCCGCGACACCCGCCGGCAGCTCCGGCATCTTCACCCCGACGGAGCTCATGAGCTGGTGCGTCGACGAGACCAGGTGGCCGAGCTGCCAGGCGATGTGGTTCATTCCCTTGACCGGCCGCACGAGCAGGTCGGCGTCGGAAAGGTCCTCGATGTAGGTTTTCGTCACAAAAAGCCCCATGTCGATCGATGCCTTGAAGGTGTCCTTGACCGTCATGCGTGCGTCTCCTGTGCCTGAGTTTCGGGATCGGGCCGCGGCGGCCGCCCGTGGAGTATCATCCGTCGCGTGCGGCCCGTGCAAGAGCGTAGCACGCGCCGGCCACGCTGGCTCGGCGGGGCGGATCGCGATTGGACCGGCTCTGATGACGCAGATCTTCGGAATCGTCAACGTCACGCGCGACTCGTTCTCCGACGGCGGCCGGTTTCTGGAGGCCGACGAGGCGGTCCGGCACGGTCTGCGGCTGGTCGCGGGCGGGGCGGACTATCTGGATATTGGGGCCGAGTCGACGCACCCGGACGCGGAGGATGTGCCCGCGGAGGTCGAGATCGCGCGGCTGACGCCGGTGATCACGCGGCTGCGCGAGCGCGGAATCGGCATCAGTGTCGATACGACCAAGCCGGCCGTGATGCGGGCCGTGCTCCCGCTGGGGGTGGCGTTCATCAACGACGTCAGCGGCTTTGCGGATGGCGAGAGCGTTCGCGCGGTGCGCGATGCGGCTGTGCGGCTGATCGTCATGCACGCCCGGCATCGCCGCGAGCACGCGCGGGCGGAACGAATCGAGTCCGACGCGGAAACCATCGTCGGCCACGTGTGCGAGTTCTTCCGGCGGCGAACGGCGGAGCTGATCGCGGCCGGCATCGCGGCCGAGAGGCTGATCCTGGACCCGGGGATGGGGCTGTTCCTGGGCAGCGATCCGGCCGTCAGCCTGGCCATGCTGCGCGGCCTGCCGAAGCTCGCGGAGCTGGGCTTTCCGCTGCTGGTGTCGACGTCGCGCAAGGGCTTCATCGGGGCGCTGCTGGGGGCGGAAGATCAGCGTCGCGACGCGGGACGGCCCGCCGTTCGTCCGGCCGCGGAGCGCGGCGCCGGGACGCTGGCGACTGAGCTGTGGGCGGTCCGGCAGGGGGCCAGCTACATCCGTACGCACGATCCGGGGCAGCTTCGCGACGCGCTTACGATACAAACGGCCCTGACCGACGCGGAGGACTAGCGTTGAAGCAACTCGTCGCCGACCGGTCGTGCTGTAGTGTGTGTAGCGCCCGAGTCAGCCTTCGCTTGGCGCGATCGGCGCTCGACACGCCCCACTACTCGGCGCCGTCCGCCCCCTCGACCGGCCGGGTCTCGCTCTCGGCCTCGGGCTCCTCGCCCGGCGCCGCCGGCTCGTCCGCGCCCTGCTCGTCGCTCGCCGCGGCCTCGGGCTCCGCCCTCCGCGCGCCTTTCACCTCGGCATCGTGGTCATATCCGAGAAGCTGCTTGCTCAGCGCGCCGTCGCTTTCCATCGTCGTCCACGGCGGCGTGACCACCATGCTCACCGGCAGCAGCGCCCCGTTCAGAATCGCCCGCCAGAAGCTGTATGGAAACGCGACGTAGTCCTCCCAGCCGACGCGATAGTCGCTCCGCCCCGCCCCCTTGTCCTCGAACGGGTCCTCGAAGTAGAGCGGCCCATGCTCGACCGCGCCCGACTCCCACGCCACCGACGCGACCTGCCAGTCGCGCTGCCGCATGTCGGCCGGTTGATATCGCTCGCGAATCTGCCGCTCGCTGGGCGACTGAAGACCGCTCGTCGCCGATGGGGCGTCATCCACCCAGTGATTCGACACGCGCCCGCAGCCGGCGGCGACGCTCAGCAGCCCCGCGGCGGCCGCCATCAGGCGGAGCCGCCGGCCCGGCCGCGCCGCGCGCAACCGACCCTCGCTCAGGGTGACCTGCACGAGGCGGCCCGCACTACTGTTCGCCGGGATAGTCGATCGCATAGTTCGTCGGCTCCTTCGTGATCACGATATCGTGCGGGTGAGATTCTACCACGCCGGCCGAGGTCGCCCGCACGAACTTCGCACCGGCCCGCAGCGCCGCCACGTCCGCCGCACCGCAGTAGCCCATGCCCTGGCGCAGTCCGCCGACAAGCTGGAACACGTATTCGCTCAGCCGCCCGCGGTAGGGCACCCGCCCCTCGACCCCCTCGGGCACCATCTTCTGCGGCTGATTGGCCGCCTGACCGTAGCGCTCCGCGCTGCCGCGCACCATCGCCCCCAGCGAGCCCATCCCGCGATATTCCTTGTACCGCCGCCCTTTCCAGAGCACGAGCTGGCCCGGCGACTCGTCCATCCCCGCGAACAGCGAGCCGATCATCACGCTCGACGCGCCGGCCGCCAGGGCCTTGGTGATATCGCCGCTGTAGCGAATGCCGCCGTCGGAGATCAGCGGCACGGCCGCCGCGCGGCAGCACTCGATGATCGCCGTGACCTGCGGCACGCCCACGCCCGTGACGACCCGCGTCGTGCAGATGGCGCCGGGCCCGATGCCGATCTTGATCGCGTTCGCCCCCGCCTCGGTCAGGTCGCGCACCGCCTCGGCCGTGGCCACGTTGCCCGCGATGATCTCGATCGCAGACATGCGCCGCAGTTCGCGCAGCGTCTCGATCACCGCGTCGCTGTGGCCGTGGGCCGTGTCGATCACCAGCACGTCCACGTCCGCCTTGATGAGCTGCTCGGCCCGCTCGAAGTCGCGCACGCCGACCGCCGCCCCGACCCGCAGCCGCCCGCGGTCGTCCGAGCAGCGCTGCGGAAACTCGCGCGAACGCTCGATGTCGCGCATCGTAATCAGCCCGGCCAGGCGGCCCTTGCCGTCGACCAGCAGCAGCTTCTCGACTTTCGCCCGCTTGAGAATGGATTCCGCCTCGTCGAGCGTCGTCTGCGGCGGGGCGGTGATCAAATTGTCGCGCGTCATTACGTCGCCGATGGAGCGCTCGGGCGACTCGAGGAACTTCAGGTCCCGCCGCGTGATGATGCCGACCAGCGTTCCGTCCGCCCGCGTCACCGGAATGCCGCTGACGTTCTGAAGCCGCATCACGTCCATCGCGAGATGAACCGGATCCTCCGGCCGCATCGAGACGGGGTCCAGAATGACGCCCGACTCCGAGCGTTTCACCTTGCGGACCTCGCGGGTCTGCTCTTCGACGCTGAGGTTTCGATGAATGATGCCGATGCCGCCCTCCTGGGCGAGGGCGATGGCGAGGCTGCTTTCGGTGACGGTGTCCATCGGGGCGCTGACGAGCGGGATGTTGATGCGGATTCCGGTCGTCAGTTGCGTCGAAACGTCGATCTGGCTGGGATGAATCGAGGCCCGCGCGGGCACGAGCAGGACGTCATCGAAGGTCAGGGCTTCGCCGAGAATCTTCTCAGAGCTGCCGTAGGCCACCATGGAGCTATGATAGATATCGCCGGGCCTGCGTCAAGCCCGCTCGCGACCGCCCGCCGGGCCCGCCGGCGGCCTAGGCGTGCCGCTGGCCCAGAACCTCGCGCTCCGCCTGGAGCCAGTCCGCCACGGGGTCGCCGTTCTCACCGCCGCGGGACAGGTAAATGAAGTAGGCCCGTTCGCGGATCTGCTCGACCAGCGGCAGCACGCGCCCGCCCAGGTCGCGCTCGAGCCGCTCGCCGCTGATGCGCTCCGCCGCCGGGCGGCGGCGCGTCGCCGGCCGCGCCCGCGGCGGTGCGATGCTCGGCCCGCTCATCATCGAGCTGCCCGTCGTGCCGCCCGTCGAGCCGGTCGTGCTGGGGATGAACTGCGATGCGGGTTCCAAGTTCTTCGTGCGGGTCACGAAGCACCCCTTTCTGCGGCCAATGACAACATCGATCCAAGGCGGGCTTGAGCTGAATCCCGTCCGGTCTGGCGTCGAATGACTCGACTCGCCGCCCAAGAGCCGCCGGCGAGTTCGTCTATATCTGATCGGCAGATTCGCCCAGCGCACTTCCGCCTGTATGACTCTTCCCGTTGCCGCCCCGTCGAGCGTCGCTACCAGAAGAATAGCACGAGGAAGGTCCGAGTCCAGAACAACCGCGCGCCGCCTTCCCCGAAACCGCTCAGGAAGCTACCAGGCTTGGATCCAGCAGCGCAATCAGCATTGTTCGCAGGTTGAACAGCACATGGACCACGATGCAAAGCAGGAGTGATCCTGTCCGGATTCGCAGATAACCCAGCACGAGACCCATGGTTACGAGCGGAAGGATCGTCTGCGGCACCGACACGTGCACCGCGCCGAACACCGCCGCCGTGAGCGCGACCGTCGCCCACCGCCGCCCCGTCAGCCGCAGCACCGCATCCAGCAGCAGTCCCCGGAAAAAGAGCTCCTCGACCAGCGGCGCAATCAGCACCGCCTGAACCACCAGATGCACCGCGCCCCACGGCGGCCAGGGGTCGTTCCCCAGCGCAATCAGCACCAGGTGCTGCGGCGGCCGCGCCTCCGGCCACACCGCCCGCACGAAATTCAGAATCATCTGATGCTGAAGGGTCGTCAGCGTGATGATCGCCAGCGCTGAAAGCGCTGCCAGACCGACCCACCACGCCACGCCCCCTCGCCACGGCGACACACCCGGCCGCCAGCAACCCCGCGCCCGCAGAATCACCACCAGCGGAACGCACGCCACCAGCTTGGCCAGATGCCCGCCCGCGATCGACGCGTGCGTCAGCGGTCCGCCAAGCGGCTGCTCCGCCGTCCGGCCGCCGAAGGACAGGAGGATCAGAAAGTCGATCAGCAGGCCGGCCACCCCGAACGTCCCGACGACGACCAGCAGGCTGACCCAGCCCGGCCCGCCCGGCGGCGTCCGCGCCTCCGCCAGCGGGTCGCCCAGCCGCCCGCGGCGTCCCAGCCACGCCACGTGCCACACAATGACCGCTGCGCCCAGCACGTGCAGCGCGAGATCGACCAGCTCGATGGGGCTCAAGGTGCCAATACCCGAAGCACGCGGCCGCGGCGACCCGGATCACGGACCCGGCGGACGCGCCTCGTCCTCCGCCGCGCTCGACGGCGTGTCTTCGGACTCGGCCCCCGGCGGCTCGCCGTTACCGCTTTCCGAAGCGCTTTCATCGTCCGCCGTCACCGGACCGGACGCCGCCGCGGGCCGGGTCTCTTCGTCTGAATCCTCCGCGGCGACGAATGTCGCAGTCTCGTCGCCCGCCTCCGCAACGGTCTCCCCGTCCGTCTCCGCCACGGGCGCCCCGTCCGTCTCCGCCACGGGCGCCCCGTCCGTCTCCGCCACGGGCGCCCCGCCCGCCTCCGGCGCCTCGCCCGCGTCGGCCGACTCAGCCGCCACGAAGTGCGACGCCTCCGCGGCCGGCTCCTGGCCGGACCCTTCCTCGTCCGTCGCCGTGGCCGCCCCCTTGCCGGTTGGCGCGGTCTCGCCCCGTTCGGCCGCCAGGGCCGCCTCGCGGGCCGCCGCCTCCTTCTCTTCCTCGAGGCGGATGACCTCTTCGCCGGCTTCGTAGACGATCTTCTCGGCCAGCTCGGCCGACAGCTCGAGGTCCTCGATCAGCGGCTCGGGACCGATCTCGTCGATGTCGTTGACCGATACGCAGCCGATGGCGACGAGCTTGTCGATCATCAGCTCGTCGACGCCCTCGATCCGCCGCAGCGTCTGCTCCATGATCTCCAGGTTCTTGTTGTACTCGGCCGGCGTGAGGATATCGATGTCCCAGCGCGTCAGCCGCGCGGCCAGGCGGACGTTCTGCCCGCGCTTGCCGATCGCCAGCGAGAGCTGATCCTCCGCCACGACGACCGTCGCCTTGCCCAGCTCCAGGCACAGCGCGATCTCCTGCACCTCCGCCGGCTTGAGCGCGTTCTGAATCAGAATCTGGCTCGACTCGTTCCAGCGGACGATGTCGATCTTCTCGCCGCCCAGCTCGTCGACGATGTTCT
>CAZXUI010000046.1:31435-34899 GCA_964643885.1 uncultured Planctomycetales bacterium | reverse complement strand
GGCGAGACGCCCGTACCGCCCAAAGCGGAGACGGGCGGGAGGACGCCATCAGAACCCGCCGCGCCAAGCGGCGGGCCGCCTGGTCACCAACCGACCCCGTGCTTGGCGCACGGGGTTCTGATGGCGCCGCGTACGAGGTTGGCGCTGAAGGCTGGCACGGAGGCCCGCCCCACTGAGAAGCATGTACGGGCGAGACGCCCGTACCACCCAAAGCTGATTCGGGCGAGGACGCCCGTACCACCTAAAGCTGAGGCGGGCGGGACGAGAGACAAGTGACAAGTGACAAGTGACAGGTGGCAGGTGACAGGTGGCAGGTGGCGGGTGGCACATGGCAGGTGACAGGTGGCAGTGGCGGCGAATCGCGGTCCTGCGACTCCCCACGAGATTGATTTTCCGCCCGACGTGTTATATATTTGTTAGGGATATCTCCGGCGGGGTTCGTGCATGTCGCGCCGCATCCTGTGCATCGATCTCCCCGACCTCCCGGCCGAGCGGGCCTGGCGACAGCATCTGGCCGAGTCGCGCGGGTCACCCGAATCGCCCGGGTCACCCAAGTCACCCGAATCGTCCGAATCGTCCGGGTCACCCGGGTCGTCCGCGGCTCGACCGCGCCCGCCGATCGTTCTCACCCGCTCCGTCGGCAATACGCTGCGGGTCGAGAGTGTCTGCTCGCACGCGGCTCAGCGCGGCCTGCGGCCGGGCATCACGCTCGCCCAGGCCCAGGCCACCGTCCCGACGCTGCTGCATTTCGCCCACGAGCCCGAGCGCGACGCCGCCTTTCTGCACCGCCTGGCCGACTGGGCGCAGCGTTTCAGCCCGCTGGTCGAGCCCGTTTCGCCTTGCGTGCTTCTGCTGGATATCACCGGCTGCCAGCGGCTGCTCGGCCCGGATGAGCAGATCGCGGCCCAGGCCGTCGCCGGCCTCGCCAGGCTCGGCCTGCCCGCCTGCGCCGCCGCCGCAGACACCATCGGCGCCGCGTGGGCTCTCGCCACGGCCGGCCGCGAGCGCATCTGCGTCGCGCCGCCCGGGCTGAGCAGCGTTGCGCTGGCGCCGCTGCCGCCGGCCGCGCTGCGGATCGAGCCGCGAACAGCCCAGCGGCTTTCGCAGCTCGGCGTGCGAACGATCGGCGATCTGCTGATGCTGCCGCGCTCGTCGCTGCCCGGCCGATTCGGGCCGGAGCTGCTGCTGCGCATCCAGCAGGCGCTGGGCGAGGTTTTCGAGCCGCTCACGCCACGCGTTGCCGAGCGGTTGCCGTCGGTGGATGCCGCGTTCGAGGCGCCGCTGCACGACGCCGACGTCATCCGGATGGTCGCCGCGCGGCTGTTGTGCGATCTGTGCGGACAGGTCTTCAGCCGCGGGCTGGCCCTGCGGCGCTTCGATTGCATCCTTCTGCACGAGCACGAGCCGCCCCGCCGCGTCGCGGTCAACCTCTCTCAGCCGTCGCGCCGGCTCAAGCACATCGAGCGGCTGCTGTTGCGGCGGCTGGAGCGGGTCGAGCTTTCGGCCGGCGTCACGGCCGTGCAACTGGCCGCCCGCGATGCGCCCCGCTGGGTCGGCCGGCAGAGCGATCTGTTCTCTGCGGTCTGCACCGGCCACGACGAGGCGTTGGCGAACCTGCTCGATGAATTCGCCGCCCGCCTCGGCCAGCAGGCCGTTCTGCGGGCCCGGCTGGTGGACGATTACCAGCCGGAGCTGGCTGTGCGGCTCGTCCCCGTGGCCGAGGCGGGGCTGGACCCGGGCGGCCCGGCCGAGCCGACGGTCGCGACGCGGCGCGCCCTGGATCGTCCGGCGCGCGTTCTGAGCCGGCCGCTGGCGGTCCGTGTGCTGGCGATCGTTCCGGAGGGGCCGCCGGTTCAGATGCAGGTTTGCGGACGGGAGTACCGCATACAGCACGCCTGGGGTCCGGAAAGGCTCGAAACGGGCTGGTGGCGTGGGCCGGATGTCCGCCGCGACTACTTCCGCGTGCTGCTGGAGAGCGGCGAGCTGGCGTGGGTGTTCTACGATTCTGTGCGGCGGGAATGGTTCTTGCACGGATGGTTTATATGACGGCCGGCGGCGAGGCGACTTATGAGGCCTGCCATCGAGCGCGCAGGCCGCGAGGTCTTAACAAAAGGCCGCACTTCATGCGTCGGCCGGCCGCGCGTCGTATGCGGCTTGCGAGGGGGAAGTTAAAGCCGGTCGCCAGGCTCCCGATAGAGAGATGGGGCAATCGCCCCGTTGATCTCGATCTGTCAAGGAGACCGCGGTGGGCAGGGCAGAGCGAAGTGTGCTGGCGACGGCAACCTCAGCCGGCGGGGCCACGCGCCTGTTCGCCTTGCAGCCGGCGGCGTCGATCAAATGGCCGGCGGCGTTTTCGGGCGACTGGACGCAGCGGCTGCTGGCGTGGCCGACGCGCGGCTCGCGCGTCGTGCTGCTGATGGTCGTGATCTGCCTGCTGAATTACGTGGATCTCGGCCTGACGTTGATCGAGGCGCGTAATCACCTGTTCATCGAGCTCAATCCGCTGGCGTCGCGGCTGATACAGCATCCGCCGCCGGTGCTGATCGCCTACAAGGTGGTGCTCGTGCTGGTGGGCGGCGCGATCCTGATCGCGCTGCGGAACCACCGCATCACGGAGTGGGCCTGCTGGCTGCTGTTCAGCGCCTACGGCTTCGTCGCGCTGCGCTGGGCGGTGTACTACAGCCATCTGCTCGAGACTTTCAACGATCCGGCCTCGCACGTGGTGATTGTGCGCGGCATGCTCTCGCCCTGAGCGCCCGGCCCGCGGATCAATCCAGCGTGCGCAGAACGGCCCGCACGGGGCTGGCGTCGAACCCGGCCAGCGGCAGCGGCAGCGCGATCAGCTCGTATTCCCCGTCCGGCACCTCGTGCAGCACGAGTCCCTCAAGGATGGCCATGTCATTGGCCAGGAAGCGCTGGTGGGCGGGCAGGTCCTTGGAGTCCATCAGGTCGACGCTGGGCGTATCGATGCCGATGAGGCGGACGCCGCGGGCGTGCAGTGCATCGACGAGGGCGGGTTCGAGTGCGGCGAAGTCGCGGTTCCATGATTCGGGATCGGGGAAGGTGCCGGTCGCCAGCAGCACCCGCGGCGCGTTGACCTGCAAGCGCAGATCGGAAACGCCGACGCGCGCGCCGCGGGCGGCGCGGACGTGCATCACCTGGCAGCGGCCCAGGTAGAACTCGAGCGGGCGGCTCTCGATCGAGGCCGCGTCGCGGCCGTAGTGGCTCGGGGCGTCCGCATGCGCGCCGAGGTGCACCGTCGCGCGCAGCGTCGAGAGCGTGAGATTGTCGCCGCGGTGCATGTCCAGGAGGACTTCACGAGTCGGCGGTGTATCGCCCGGCCAGACGCACAGCCGCGGCGAGATCGGCGGCGTGATGTCATACAGCATGAGGCACCCAGACTACCAGCATCGCTTGCGCGGGTGTCGCGCCCGCAATCAGAACCCCGTGCGCCAAGCACGGGG
>CAZXUI010000046.1:0-31335 GCA_964643885.1 uncultured Planctomycetales bacterium | reverse complement strand
TCTTGTGATCGCCAGGTGACCCGCCGCTCGGCGCGGCGGGTTCTGACGCGGCGGGCCGTTGTCACATTTCACATGTCACATGTCACCCTGGTGCGAGATGGAAATCTCGCACCAGCGGGTCAGAACCCCGTGCGCCAAGCACGGGGTCTTGTGATCGCCAGGTGACCCGCCGCTCGGCGCGGCGGGTTCTGACGCGGCGGGTGCTGATCCGGCGGCTGAACGTGCGGGTCATCCGCGCTCCCCAGAGGCGCGCGATTCGTTCACAGGCTCTCCCGCCCGCCGTTTCATCACAACCGATGCCGGATCGCCCACAGATCCGGAAACACCGGCCGGAACAGCGTCGCCTTCAGAAACTCGACGCCGGGTGAGCCGCCGGTCCCATGCTTCGAACCGATCGTCCGCTCGACGATCTTGACGTGCCGGTAGCGCCATTCCTGCAAGCCCTCGTCGAAATCCGTCATCGCCTCGAGCAGAATGACGATGTCCGGCCGCGACTGGTAGAGCCCCAGCAACGCCTCCTGCACCTCGGAGCTGGGCTCGTTGGACTTCCGCAGGTCGCGCCGCTTGAGCGCTTCGGGGATCGCGACCCCCTGCTGCTCGAGAAAGGCGTAGAAATCGTCGATCACGGTGCGCTGCTCGGCCCGCCTGATCAGGGCGCGGTACCCGGGTGTCTCCGCCCCGTAGAGCGCGGCGAAATTCATGTCGCTGCGCTTCTGGCCGAGGATGAACTCCAGCTCGCGGAACTGCGAGGATTGAAAGCCGGAAGCTGTCTCCAGCCGGTCGCGGAAGCTGGCGAAGGAGACGGGCGTCATGGTTTCGAGAATGTCGAGCTGGCCGACGGCCGTCTTCATGATCGTGCGGACCCGCTTGAAGGTGTGCACGGCGGCCCACAGGTCGCCCGCGCGAAAATCGCGCTGGATCTTCTCCAGCTCGTGCAGGAGCTGCTTGAACCACAGCTCGTAGGTCTGATGGATTATGATGAAGAGCATCTCGTCGTGCTCGGGCGGCTCCGAGCGCGCCTGCTGAAGCTTCAGCAGCTCGTCGAGACGCAGATAGCTGGCGTAGGTCAGCGCCATGGGCTCGCCCGCCGGACGTGCCGGCGCATCAGTGCCGCAGCGACTGGATCAGCTTCATGAACGCCTCGCGGTTGGCCGAGATCGTCGCCGTCGGTCCGGTGGCGCGGATGAAGTAGGGCCCCTGGTCGAACTCCGCCACGGCCGCGAGCATGCGCTGATTCGGCTTGGCCGGCCCGGTCGCGGCGCCCGGCATCATCGCGGTTGCGCTGTAGCTGCCGGCGATGTCCAGCAGCGTCACCTTGATGTCCCCCACCTGGATCACCTCGCTGACCACGGCGGAGTCGGGAACCGGCTGGCCGTCTTCAGTGGTGAACTGCGACCGCCAGCGGTCCAGGTTCGCCTGCGTGCCGCCGCCGCCGCCCACGCCGAAGAAGAAGACCACGAACTGGCCGTCCTCGCTGTCGCCCTCGACGCGCGGGATCACGTATTGCGCCACGCGCATCGTGTTCGCCGGGCGCTCGGGTTTCCAGTTCTCGGGTGCGTCGAACTTGAGGGCCGCTTGCGGCGCCGCGGACGGCGGAGCGTTGACAGCGCCCGACTCGGACGGAATCGGCGGATGGCCGGGCGGGAGGGCATCGGCGGCGGGCTGCTGCGGCTGCGGATTGGCCTGCTCGCGCAGGAACTCGCTCACGCTCGCCAGGTCGTCCTGCTTCGAGCTCGCCGTGCTCTCGGACGCCGGCTCGCTCGGCGGCGGCTTGCTCTCGCAGCCGAGGATCGTGACCGCCATTGCCGCACACGCCCCGGCGATTCTCCAACGCCATTGACTTCGCATCAGCTCACGCCTCCCTGGGGCTGAAATGCCTCATCGACTCAGCGGCCGGGCGCGCCGCCGACGCCAAAAGCCCCGCGCCGCGCCTCAGAATCCGCCGTCATACGCCACTTCGTCCGCCTTCATCCGATAGAGGCTCATCACCATGCCGTCGCGGACCTCTTCGCCCACCGCCAGCTCGCCGTACACGGTGATCGGCACGTCGTTGACCCAGTCGGCCGCGCTGCCGTCGGCCATCTGCACATACACCCACTCGTTCAGACCGACCATCATGCCGAAACAGCACGCCATGCGGTTGCGCACGAGCAGGAACGTCTTCGCCTGGTTGCGCGTGATATCCAGCGGCATCATGAAGCCGCGGACGGCGATCTTGCGGCCATTCAGAGAGCGAATCTCCGCCGGAACGCGCTCCGGACCGGGCTTGCCCTCGGAGGCGATCTCCTCCTCGGCCGCGTAAACGTCGTAGGCGAAGCTCGCCAGTTTCCCGAACGCCAGCGGCAGGTATTCGGCCTTCGCTTCGCTGATCTCGGGCGGCGGGAGATCCTCGTTCGGATTCAACGCGGCCATCGCGGCCGCCTCGCCATTCGTGCCGCCCTGTGCGGCCGGCCGGGGGTCGCCGGATTCGGCCGCGGCGGAATCGGCGTCGGCGGCGTCGGGTTCCGCGTCTGCTTCGACCTGCTCGCCGGCCGAGACGCTCTCCGCAGCCCTCGCTTCACTCTCGACCGCGGCGATCGGTTGCCCGCGCAGGTCGGCCGCGGCGACGCTCGCGCCGGCTTCGATCGAATCCGAGTTATCGCACCCGGTGATCAGGAGGCCGGCCGCCGCGATCGCGGCCGACGCCCGCCACCACCAGCCGCCACTGTTTTTCGCGATCACGATGCCCCGCATGCCTGCCTCTCGTTGAATTCGCCCGCGCGGGCCCGCAGCGCCCGCCCCCGGACAACCTATTGTAACAGGAATGCGGCGCGTGCCGAGCCCGGGCGGCTGCTCGGCCGGCTGGCGGGGCCGCTAGGACACACTGGTCGCGGGCCGGCGCAGGCTGTGAGCCGTGAGAACGATCAACGTGAGCGCGGTCAGCGGGAGCACGAACCAGGCCATGCCCGCTTCGAAAAGCTCCAGGGCCGCGTGCCGCGTCGCGTTCAACACCAGGTAGGTCGTGTAGGCGATGTAATAGCCCAGCAGCAGCAGGCCCTCCCAGCGTGCGATCAGAAAGTTCGTAAAGAAAATCGGCAGGCAGACGAGCGCCACGGCGACCATCACCGGCAGATCGAATTGAAGCGCCGCGTCCGGCACGGCGATGCCGGCCGGTGCGACCGCGCTCGACACGCCGACGACGCAGAGCACGTTGAAAATGTTGCTGCCGACGATGTTTCCGACGGCGATGTCGCGCTCGCCCTTGACGGCCGCGACGATCGAGGTGGCCACCTCCGGCAGCGACGTTCCCACCGCCACCACGGTGAGCCCGATGATCAGTTCGCTGACGCCAAGCCAGGTCGCCAGCGCCACGGCCCCGTCGACAAGCCAATCCGAGCCGAGGACCAGCAACGACAGCCCGATCGCGACGAGCATCAGGTGGGCGGCGATCGAAGCGAGCGTGGGCGACGGAAACGTCCCGAACTCCTTCTCGAACTCCGCCCGAGCGGCCGCCCCCGCGCGCCGGCCCAGATAGACCGTCAGCACGACGTATCCCAGCAGTGCCGCGATCAGGATCAGCCCGTCCGCCCGCCCGATCGCCCCGTCCAGCGCCATGCCGAAAAGAGCGGCGGCCGAGACGATCATCAGCGGAACGTCGACGCGAATGAGTTGAATCGAGACGACCAGCGGCGTGATCGCGGCGGACAGGCCGAGGATCAGCAGCACGTTGGCGATGTTGCTGCCGACGGCGTTGCCCAGCGCGATCGACGGTTGACCGGACAGGGTTGCTTTCAGACTGACCGCCAGCTCCGGCGCGCTCGTTCCGAAGGCGACCAGCGTCAGTCCGACGACCAGCGGCGAGATGCCCGCGGCCGTGGCGAGCCGGGCCGCTCCGCGCACGAGCAGCTCCGCCCCGCCGACGAGCAGGACGAACCCGGCGATGAACAGTCCCAGCGTGGCGGAATCCATGATCGCGGCGATCGCTCCCGTTCTTGCACCCCCGTCGGCGGGTGTGAACCTAACCGATGCGGACGATCGCGCGAAGCCGCTGCCGGGCGGGGCCGCTTCGCCGGCCGGCGCGGCCGCGGCAACGCCGGCTGATCGTCAGGAGCGCTCGGGCAGCTCAGTCTGCAATGCCTGCGCCGGGCGCAGACGACGCATCGCCCGCAGCTCGCGCGTCACGATCACGGCGAGCGTGATGACGGTCAGCGGAATTACGAGCCACACCATCGCAGTGCGGAACGTCGGCAGCCCGGCATAGCCCGTCGCCGCCAGCACGACGTAGGTCGTGTAGAGCACGTAGTACCCCAGAAACAGACCACCCTCCCAGCGCGCAATCGAGTAGCCCGTGAAGAAAATCGGCAGGCAGGCCACGGCCACCGCGATCATCACCGGAATGTCGAACCACATCGCCGAGACGGCCACGGCCACACCCTCTGATGAAACCGCCGCGGAGGCTCCGAGCACCGCCAGAATGTTGAAGATGTTGCTGCCGACGACGTTGCCCACGGCGATGTCTCGCTCGCCCTTGATCGCCGCCATCACCGACGCCGCCACCTCCGGCAGCGACGTGCCGGCCGCGACGATCGTCAGGCCGATCGTCAGCTCGCTCACGCCCAGCGTCCGTGCGAGCGTCACGGCGCCGTCCACGAACCAGCGCGCCCCCAGCACAAGCAACCCCAGCCCGACGATTACGAAAAAAAGCTGAACGGCGATTCGCCCGCGAGCGCCGCCGGGGAGCGAATCCCCGGCACCATCCTGCCCCCGCGGCTCGCGGCGTCCGAAGTAGACCGCGAAAACCGTGTAGACGACGATGCCCGCGAACAGAAGAAACCCATCCGGCCGCCCGATCGCTCCATCCAGCCCCAGCAGCAGCGTCAGCACGGATACGGCGATCATCAGCGGCACATCGATCCGCACCAGGCGCAGGCCGACCGCCAGCGGCGTGATCAGCGCCGAGATGCCCAGGATGAGCAGCACGTTGAAGATGTTGCTGCCGACGACGTTGCCGAGCGCGATGTCCGCCTGGCCCACGAGCGCCGCCTTGACGCTCACGGCCATCTCGGGCGCGCTGGTTCCGAATGCGACAACCGTCAGGCCGATCACCAGCGAGGAGATGCCCAGCCGCGCCGCTAGGTCGGCCGACCCGCGGACGAGAAACTCCGCGCCGACGGTCAGTGCCGCCAGACCGAGAAGCAGCAGCAGAATGGTCCAGAGATCCATCGTGTCCAATCCGGCCGCAGCGGCCGATCCCGCTCCCACTCTGCCCGGCTCAGCAACGACCCGGCGGGCATCGCTGAGCGGCAAAGTCTATCCGGCCGCGGCAATTCGCCCAGTCCAAATCCGGCCCGGAATTATCCTTGCCCTGCCATGCCGCCGACCCACGCCAGCAGCCGCCGGCCGAGGCGGTCGCGGGCCTCCGCGCTGTCGCAGACCGCCGTCAGGTGGCCGACCTTCCGCCCCGGCTGCACCTGCTTGCCGTACCAGTGCAGGTGTACGCCTGGTTCTTGCAGCACTTGCCCGGCCGGTGGCTGGCAGCCGATCAGGTTGATCATGGCCGACCAGCCGATGGCGCGCGTCGAGCCGAGCGGCCAGCCGACGACGGCGCGGACGTGATTCTCGAACTGGCTCGTTTCGGCGCCTTCGATCGTCCAGTGGCCGGTGTTGTGCACACGCGGGGCCATTTCGTTGGCCAGCAGCTCGCCGGCGTGCTCGAAGAACTCGATCGCGAGGACGCCGACGTAGTTGAGCACATCGAGCGCCCGCCGCGCGTGTGCCTGCGCGCGTTCTTCGAGGGCCGGATCGAGATCGGCGATCGGCGCGCTCGAGTAGCGCAGAATTCCGCCCCCGTGCACGTTCTCCACCAGCGGGTAGTACGCGATCGAGCCGTCGCGGCTGCGCGCGGCGAGGATCGACAATTCGCGCTGGAAGGGAACGAACTGCTCGAGCAGCAGCGGCTGGCCGCTCAGGCGCTGCCAGGCTGCATCCACCTCGTCGTCGCGCCGCAGCACCGCCTGTCCCTTGCCGTCGTAGCCCATGCGGCAGGTCTTCAGTACGGCGGGAAAGCCGATCCGCGCCAGCGCGCTTCTCAGGCCCGGCAGGTCCGCGACGGCTTCGGATCTGGGCGTGGGGATGTCGCAGGCGGCGAAGAACTGCTTTTCGAGCCGGCGATCCTGCCCGACCCGCAGCGCTTCGATCGGCGGGTAGAGCGGCGCGAGCTTGCTCAGCCGCTCGGCCGTCTGAAGCGGCACGTTCTCGAATTCGTACGTGACCGCGTCGAGGCCGCCCGCGAAGCGCTCGAGCGTCGCCGGGTCGTCGCAGCGCCCGACCAGCAGCTCGGCCACCTGTCCGCCGCACGCCTCGGCCGACTGATCGAGCAATCGAAAGCGCAGCCCCAGCGGCATCCCGGCCAGGGCAAGCATCCGCCCGAGCTGGCCGGCACCGAGCACGCCGACCCTCATGCTGATCCTCGCGGATCCGGTTGAGAGAGAACGTCCTGTGTCTGCCGGGCGCGATAGGCCCGCAGCGCTTCCAGGATTGCCGGCCGTGTGCGGCCGACGATCGACGCAGCGAGCAGCGCGGCATTCACCGCGCCGGCCCGTCCGATGGCGAGCGTGCCGACCGGCACGCCGGCCGGCATCTGCACGATCGAGAGCAGGGAGTCCATGCCGCGCAGAGCCTGTGATTCCACCGGCACACCGAGCACGGGCAGGGTGGTCTTGGCGGCCGTCATGCCGGGCAGGTGCGCAGCCCCGCCCGCCCCCGCGATGATCACTTCGATGCCGCGCGACTCGGCGGATGACGCATACTGAAAGAGCAGGTCGGGCGTGCGATGAGCGGAGACGACCTGCACCTCGTGCGGCACGCCGAGAGACTCGAGCGTCGCCGCCGCGTGTTGCAGCGTCTCCCAATCCGAGCGAGAACCCATGATGATGCCGACGAGAGCTGTCATCGATCGTGCCGTTATCGAATCAGTTCAAGCGCGCCGATTCGGGGAGCGCGGGCATCCGGCCCGCAACTACTCCAGAGGGGCGGGCCGCTCTGCCTGCCCGTCACTCCCTGCGATTGTGCGGACATGCTACCGGCCTCCTCGCCGCGCTGTGGGGACACACCCGCGTGAACGCCCGCTCCCTCAATCCCTCATTCCCTTCGCTCCGCGGCCTTTCTACGTCACGGCCGCACCGGCGGCAAGACACGCAGCCCGATCACCCCCAGCAGAATCAGCCCGATACACGCCAGACGCAGCGCCGCCCGCGACTCGCCCAGCCAGATGAATCCGATGATGGCCGTGCCGGCCGCGCCGATTCCCGTCCAGACCGCGTAGGCCGTCCCGACCGGCAGGTGCCGCACGGCCAGCGCCAGCAGCCAGATGCTGACGGCCATAGTGCTCAGCGTGTAGACGCTGGGCCAGAGCCGGGTGAAGCCCTCCGTCCGCTTGAGCCCGAGGGCCCAGGCGACCTCGAATATCCCCGCCAACGTCAGATAAACCCATGCCAAGGTGTATCTCCTGCGCTCCGGTCGGGCGGGGACGGGGCGTCGCTTCCCGGCCGCCGGTTGGATATAGTACGCCGAATGATGCTTGAGCGTAGCGAGCGAACGGACGCCCCCCACTCGGCCCGGCCGCAGGTCTCGGTCGTCGTCCCGATGTTCAATGAGGAGCCCAATGTCCGGCGGGTGATCCGCCGGTTCATCGAGTCGCTCTCCGCCCAGCGGCGGAGCTTCGAGCTGATCGTGGTCAACGACGGCAGCCGCGACCGGACGGGCGAGCTGCTGGACGAGCTGGCGGCGGACGAGCCGCGGCTGCGCGTGCTTCACCTGGCGCGGAATTTCGGCCAGACGGCCGCGATGATGGCGGGTTTCTGGGCCGCCCGCGGGCCGGTGATCGTTCCGCTGGACGGTGACGGACAGAACGAGCCGGACGAGATCGAGCGGCTGGTCGACAAGCTGGAGGAGGGCTACGACGTCGTCAGCGGCTGGCGCAAGGAGCGCAAGGACTCGTGGCTGCGGACGAAGGTCTCGCGGGCGGCCAACGGGCTGATCGGCTGGATCACGGGCGTTCGGCTGCATGACTACGGCTGCACGCTGAAGGCATATCGGGCGCAGGTGGTGCGGGATGCGCGGCTGTTCGGCGAGATGCACCGCTTCATTCCGGTGTACGCGTCGATGCACGGGGCCAGGATCGCCGAGATGGTGGTGCGGCATCATCCGCGTATCGCGGGGCAGAGCAAGTACGGCTACGGCCGGGTGACGAAGGTGCTGCTGGACCTGCTGCTGGTCCGCATGCTTCAGAAGTACCGCACGAAGCCGATCCACTTCTTCGGCAAGATCACGCAGTGGGCGTGGCTCGGCACGGCGGCGTGTTTCCTGTTCGCGCTCGTCAACGCGGTCTACTCGCTGGATCCGTGGAAGGCGTTCTGGGGCAAGGCTCCGCTGATCGGGACGATTCTGTTCGTGCTGGGTTTCATCGCGATCATGGCGGGTCTGGTTGCGGAGCTGGTGATGCGGGCGGGGTTCGAGTTCAACGCGGGGCGGTATTGGGACGAGGCCCGCCGGGTGAACTTCGGCACGTCGGGGACGACGCCCGAGCCGCGGACCGCGGCGGTGGACGAGGTATTGACCGGCTCGCACGGGCGGTGAGACAGATCAGGCTGCGGGCGGGTAAGTCTCTGAAGGATTCGAGCGGTGGATGGGTCGCAGCAGCGCCGCGCTGGTTTCCTGCGCCCCGGCAGCGCCGCCGGCGAAGGCGCATGGACCTTGGTCCCTTGATCCCTCGGTCCCTTTGGTACACCAGAGCTGAAGTTCCCGCCCAGAGCGCCTGGTGATGTCAGTCGTCAATGCTTCATCACGGCTCGGAGAGCGCGGGGCATCTGCCTGCCGCAGTTCGGGGCCACTTGCGGGCGGAGGTACCGCTGGTCTGTCCGCAGGCCACGGAAAGACCAGCCGGGACTGCGCTGGGTGGCGCTGCTGCTCGGCCTGGCGGCGCTGTCGATTACTTTCCTGAATCTGCGCGGGCAGGCTCCGGATCTGCTGGTCAGATTCAGCCCCAACAGCACGCGGCTGTCGAATCTCGAGAGCGATCCGGAGCGGCCGCTCGGGCGCGTCAGCCGCGAGTATACGATCCGCTACCTGGAGCTCGATCGGCGGCTGCTGGCCGGGCGGCTTTCGGGGCAGGAGCTGAAGCGCTTCCTGAGCAGCCACACCTTCGGGCCGGCGGGCTCGACCGTCGCACTCCGGCGCGAGATCGGCCACTATTGGCCCGACGTTCGGTTCTGCCCGCGAATCGTTTTCATCGATTCCAGATTCCGCGAGGCGGCCTGCGAGGTGTGGGTCAACCACCGGCCGATTACGCCGCTGAGCACCGGCGGCGGCCTGATGGGTGTCCTGTTTGCTGACGTGCCCGCAGATGCGATCGTCGAGGGCGATCAGAGAATCCGCCTGCGGCGTGTGATCGAGTTCATCGATCCACGCTCCCGGGCGGTGCTTCACACCTGGACCTTCGACGAAACCGTCTATCGGCCGCTGCCGCCATGATGCGTCCGCGCTGCCGCAGCGACGACGGCCCGGCTTACGCCGCCGCCCCCGCCGGCCAGAGCCACGCGAAGGTGCCCGCCGTCACCAGCCCGTAGACGATCCCGTCGACCATGAACTTGCCGGTCGTGCTCCAGGCGGCGCCCTTCCAGATCGAGTCCTGGATGTAGCCGATCGCGTAGCCCAGGATCGCGGCCGTGCCGGTGATCTGGAACACCTCCAGATAGCGCGCCCCGGCCCCCAGCGCGTGCCAGCCGACGTAGGCCACCAGCAGCCCGACCAGCAGCGAATAGGCGAACCACAGCGCCAGGCTCTTGCCCAGCTCGAATCCGCCCGGCGTGATGATCAGCCATCCGACCGGGCCGGTCTTGATCTTCTCCATCATCTCCGGCGTGCCCATCTCCTTCATCGAGCCGGCGCAGGGGAACATGTAGGCCCCGGGGCCGACGCCGTGCGAGCGCAGCGCCGCCAGCACCGCATCCTCGTTGGGCATCTTCTTGAAGTCGCCCTTATGCACCTGCAAGGCCATGTGGATGATCGAGCTGACGATGAAGACGAACACCGCGGAGAGCAGAATGGGCAGCCAGAGTTCGGTCAGAAACTGCATGGTCGCGCCTCCGAGAGCGGGCCGGCTGCGCGGGGGCCGATCGGCCGCGGCGAGTGGAACCGCGCAGCGTCTGAGGGTGCGATTATCCTACGACGTCGGACTTTCCGCAACACCGTGGGTGTCTCGCCGGATGGTACGGGCGTCTCGCCCGTACCACCCGAACAACTGCGCGCGTCCCTGCCCGCCTCGGCAGGCACGGAGGCCTGCCCCACTTTGATGTCGTGTTTCTGGGACAGCACACTAGAGCGCGACGCGCACCTTGCCCTCCTGCCACTGCTTGACCAGCAGCCGGAACTCCTCCACCGTCTCCGCCAGCCGCCGGAACGTGAGCAACATCGACTCATACAGCCGCTCGTCGCGAACGAGCCGCCCCACGGTTCCCTCGCCCGCCGCCGTCGCCGCCGCCACCGCGTTCAGACTGTCCAGCACCCGGCTCATCAACTCCAGATTCGTCCGCAGATCGCGCGAGATGCGCTCCATGTGCTCGTCCAGGTTCCGGACCGTAGTCTGCGCGTCGCTCACCAGCGTCTTCGTCTCGCCGGCCACCTCGCGCGCGTCGCTGGCGAACTGCTTCAGGTCGGACGCCGTCGCCTTGCCGTCCTCCGACATCGCATAGATGTTGTCGATCGTCGCCTTGAGATTGCTCCGCACGGCCGGGTCGCCCAGGACGTCGTTCAGGTGGCGGATGGCCGCGTCGAGCCGCACGACCACCGTCGCCACGTTCCCGTTCGGTCCGCCCGGGCGGTCGACGGTCTCCGGATCGAGCGGCTGCATCAGGTTGTGCAGGTCCTCGAGTACGGGGGTCAGCGCCTCGGCCGCATCGCCGATCTGAAGCGCCGCCCGCTCGAAATTGGCCCGCACGGCCGGCGGAAAAAGCGCGTCGACGGCGGGCACCATCTCACCCTTGATGGTCGCCCCCGATTCCAGGTAGGGCGCCTCCGGCTCGTCGGTCGGAATGAGCATGATCGGCGGTCGGCCGGCCCCGATTCCGGGCTCATTCGTGCGTGCGAACGTCCCCCGGCGAAAGCGATAGCCCTCGTCGAAGGTGAGCACCACGCTCGCGCCCAGGTCGAAGCGCTGCGGGTCGCGAAACTCCACCCGCAGCACGCGTCCCACGTCGATCCCACTCACGGTCACGATCGTTCCCGGCCGGATTCCCCGGGCGCTCTCGAAGTGCGCATTGAGCACGTACTGCTTGCCCCGGATCAGCCAGGTCGGCTCCTGCCCGAACAGGACGATCAGCGTGCCCAGCGCCGTCAGCCCCGCCAGCACAAAGAGCCCGACCACCAGATTTCGACGTGCCTCGTGCATGGTTTCGCTCCATCCTTGACCGGTCCGCGCCGCGGCAGGTGCCCGTCCCGGGCCGAACCCGCGCCGCCCGGCCACCAGCCCCCGGAAGCCGGACCCGATTGTCCTGCGATCGACGGGATACTACACTGGTGTGGTTCAAAAGGAGAATGCCGTGAGCGGGCCCCTGCAAGGTAAGACGATCCTCGTCGTGGACGATGACCCGGACATCCTGACGGCCATCACCGCCGGGCTGGCGGACACCGGCGCCGCGATCGAAACCGCGTCCGACGGCAACACCGCCGTCACGCTCGCCGAACAGAAGTCTCCGGACCTCGTGATCCTCGACATCATGCTGCCGCAGCGCAGCGGCTTCCTCGTCCTCGAACGGCTCAACCAGGGCCGCAAACCAGGGCAAAAGCCGCGCGTCATCATGATCACCGGCAACCAGGGCCGCCGGCATAAGCAGTACGCCGAAGCCCTCGGAGTCGACGAGTATCTCAACAAGCCATTCCGCATGGAGCGGCTGATCGAGGTCACGGAGAAGCTGCTGGCGAACTGACCATGCCTCACCCCGTCCGCGTCTCGGCCTGGCTGCCCGCCTATCGCCAGGACCTGCGCGACGCGCTTCAGGCCGCGACCGGAGACGGATTCCAGTTCATCCGCGCCAACACCGTCGGCACGCCGCTAAACCCGGCCGAGTTCTCCCGCAGTGCCCGGCGACACCTCGCCCGCCACCTGGAGGGCCTCGGTCTGAGGCTCGACGGCCTCTCGGCCGAATTCGGCGGCCGCGGGCTGGCCGATCCGCACGCTGCCGACCGCCGGCTGGATCACCTCCGTCGCACGCTCGAGCTCTGTGCGGACTTGCGCGTTCGCTTCGCCGCGGTCGATCTATCCGGATTCTCGGACGAGCGAAAGCGCGACCTGGCTCACGAGATGCTGGATGCGACGGCCGACCTGGCCGACCGCTTCGGCCTGCGGCTCGCCATTCACGCCGCCGGCGACCCGCCGGACCAGGTCGCCGCCGCCGTCCGCCGCCTCTCCTGCCCGAATGTGGCCCTCGAGCTCGATACGGCGACGCTGGCGGGGCCGGCCGAGTCGCTCGGAAAGCTCGCCGACCTGACCGATTCGCTGCATCTGCGCGACGCCCGCCGCCGCGGCGGGCAGATCGAGGAAGTTCCGCTCGGCCGGGGGGATGTGGACCTTCCGGCGATCCTGGCCGCCCTGGCCGTCTCGGAGCGGCCGGATGACCGGACCGGCGCCGGCGTCGCCCTCGTCGTCCGCCGCGACCGGCCGGACCGGCCGGTTGACGCGCTGCGTGCTGATCGCGAATATGTGCACTCTTTGCTGGCGGGCCGAGCGGGTCGCTGACGCTTCGTCGGGTGTGCCCCGGCCGCGGGCCAGCGTTGCACGAGAGCCTTCAGCGCCCCAGACGGGAACGGAGACCGCGACAATGTGCAAGCTTGCACTGCTACTGCTCTGGCTGACACCCGCGCCGCTGCTTGAGGCCGAGCCGGCCGTCCAGGAAGGCCAGGAGGCCCCGGAAGCTCAAGTCGAGGCGCCGCCGTCGCCGACCACGCAGGAAGGGGCGATGCGGCTTGTGCTGACGGCGATCGGGGAGCAGCGGATCAGGATGCTCGAACCGCTCCCGAACGAAACGCCGTCCGACTGGATGCGGATTCAGGTCAAGATCAAGGGCGCCGAGCTGCCGGACGTGGCCCGCGTTGGCCAACTGATCATCGAGGAGATGGTCGACGACACCGGGCGCTCGCTGATTGATCCCGCGAAGTACGATGAGGCCCGCCGCACCGAGACGCGGCCGTTCGAAGTGAACGACCGCATTATCCAGGGTGGCGGCATCCCGCTGGTCGAGCAGGTCGGCGTGAGCGCCCGCGGTTCGACCAAGCTGACGAGCCTGAAGGCCTCCGTCAAGGTCGTCTACGCGACGGGGCTTGAGGAGATCCGCATCGAAAGCCCGATGGACTATCGCGGCGGCGTGATCGAGCACCCGCGCCTGCGCGAGCTCGGCGTGCAGATCCGCGTCTTCGGCCCTGGCGAAGAGGGCGTGGCTGAGGGCAACACCGAGCTGGGTCTGCACATCGTTTCCGGCGAGGACCGCATCAAGAGCGTCGAGTTCTTCGACGACTGGTTCCGGCGCATCAACGCCCGGCCGCGTTCGGCGACGACCGCCGCGGGCGACACGTTCACCGTCTACAGCGCCGCGCCGGCCCAGTACACCCGTGACGGCGAGCTGCTGCTGAAGGTCTTCACGAACATCCGTTCCGACGAGCTCAAGCTCGAGACGAAGGACGTGGCCCTGCCGTAGCCGGCCGCCCGCCGCGGCTCGCCCGCACCAACGCCAGGCGGAGACCGGCGTGTCTCCGAAGCCCGATTTGCATCCGTCCGCCGACCCGCGCGCCGCGGTGACGCGCGCCCTGCCGCCGGGCCGCTCGCTCAACGCGAACATCGTCGCTGCGGTCGCCGGCGCCGGGCTCTACAACCTCGCCCGGCTCGCGGTCGTCGTCCTGATTGCCAAGCTCGCCACGGTCGAGTTGCTCGGCTCCTTCAATTACGGCATGGCCCTTTCGGCCCCGCTGGCGCTGCTGCTCGGGCTCGAGCTGCGCGCCGTCCTGGTCTCCGACACGACCGAACGCTATCCGTTCGGCGCGTATCGGATCCTCCGCAGCCTCGGCATGTCGGCGGCCGCGGTCATTCTCGCAGTGATTCTGGGTATCGAGGCGGCCGCGACCGGCAGGGTGGAGCACGCACTGCTCGCCGGCGGCGTCTGCGCGGCGCGGCTGGCGTGGGGGCAATCGGAGCTCGTCTGGGGCGCCTATCAGCGCCGCGAGCGATTCGACCTGGTCGCCTGGTCCAACGGCCTGCGCGGCGTGGCACTGCTGATTCCCTTCGCCGTGCTACTTCCGCTCGCGCGGCTCGAGAGCACCGCCGACGGCCAGCCCGCGCTGATCATCTGGGCGACCATCACCGCCGCGTGGGTGGGCGCGGCCGCCTGGGGGCTGCTGCACTGGTGGTTCGACCGCCCGCGCATCGCGGCGGACCCAGCGCTCGATCCCGCCTGGACGTGGCCGGCGGTCATGCGCCTCGCGGCCGAGGCCCTGCCGCTCGGAATCGTTCAGCTCCTGATCACTCTGTGTGACAGCGTCCCGCGGCTCTGGATCGCATCGGACCGGGCGTCGGGCATGACCTCGCTCGGGTACTTCGGCGCGCTCTCGCACATCGCACTCGCGGCGAACATCCTCCTGGTCACTGTCGCCAACGCCGCCAGCAACCGCCTGGCCGTCTACTATCGCACCGACCTGCGCGCCTTTCTGCGCCTCGCGGCGGGCCTGACCGCGCTCGCGCTGGCTCTCGGGGCCGTGCTGGTGCTGGCCGCGTGGCTGTGGGCCGAACCGATCCTGCGAATCGCGCTCAGCCCGGACTATGCCCGCTTCGCCGACGAGTTCGTCCTGCTCATCGCCGCCAACAGCCTGCTCCTGCTGGCGAGCGCGTTCGGCTTCGTCACCACGTTCATGCGGCTGTTCTGGATCCAGGTGCCGATGCACGCCGCCGTCCTGGCCGCGACGCTGTGGGCCTCATGGGAGTTCATCCCCGCCGACCCCGTCCGCGGCGGGGCGATCGTCGCGATGGTCCGCGCGGCCGTTCACACGAGTCTCTATGCCGCCAGCGTCCTTTTTGGAATATGGGCCGCGCGGTCGGCGCATGAAAAACCCGGCCGGAGCCGGGCTGAGTGAAAACGAGGCCGACGGGGCTCGAACCCGCAACCTCCGCCGTGACAGGGCGGCGCTCTGGACCAATTGAGCTACGGCCCCGGAAATCAGATTCGGGGAACTCGGCAACCTTCGGTGCTCTAGCAGCGACCGCCAAGCTGCCTCGAATTGTATGGTCGGCCCGCGGCAAGTCAAACTGAATTCCGCGGGCCGGGAAGCACCAGAATCAGGGGCGCTCGCCCCCGGCCGGCGCCACAGAGTGAAGCCCCGTCCGCGGCCCGATTGCCGCCCGAATTCTGAATGTAAGTCGTTTCTGGATAGGCATTTATTGACCTACGGGCGGACCCGCCCTGCGGGCCCGAAATTGCCCCGTGCGGCCTGATTGCCCCACGCTGATTCGACGATGAATGGGATGCTGGGGCCGGCCGGCCCGGTCGTCCGGTGGAACGCCTTGTCCACCTCGCGGGCTGGAGCGGTCGAGCCGCGGGCGAGGCCCGTCCGATACGCCGCCCGCCGATGTTTTTCGGCCGTGGCGGCCGACCGCGCGGCCGCTCTCTTCCGTGCGCGTGTTGCGCACTGGTCGGTGCGCCGGCCGGCGGCTAGGATTCCGGCGCAGAGTCAAAGCACGCTGTCGGGAGGGGATGGTTGCCGTCGCGCTCGCGACGGACGGGCTGTCCCCCAAATCGAGCCAGCCCGCGGCGCGGCCCATCCCAGGGTATGAGAGGACGAAGCAGCATCGATGCGACTGATCGTCGAGGCCAAGCATCAGGGGCAGCTCGCCGAGGTCGTCTGCGACCAGGATGCAGTCTACATCGGCTCGCGCAACGGCTGCCGCGTGCACCTGCCCGATGATCGCATCGCCGCGCAGCAGGCGGTGATCTATCAGGAAGGCGCCGAGGGCTGGATTCTCCAGCCGCTCGATTTCTCCGTCGAGCTGCGCATCAACGGTGAAGTGATCTCGGACCGTGTCACGCTGCGCGACGGCGACCAGATCGCCGTGCAGGATTTCGTCATCCGCGCCCAGAACGACGAGCGCTCGGCGCTTCCGCGGCCCGCCGGAAAATCCACTGTCGCGAGCATGACGCGCTTCGTTCAGTACCAGCTCCCGCCCGGCTCGATCATCAAGAAAATGGACGAGGCGCTGACGATCCTGCCGGCGCAGATGGCGCGGCTCGGCCATTTCAACCTGCGGCTCTCGCAGTGCGAGACGATCGAGGAGCTGATGAATTTCCTGCTGCCCACGCTGCTGGAGGCGTTCACTGCGCAGCGTGCGTGGGTGGGCGTGAGGCGCGTCAACTACGGGGCGATGGAATACGTCGAGGGCCGGACGATCACCGGCCACGCCACCGAGCTGCCGCGTACGGGGGAGAACCTCAAGCCGCGCGTGCTCGACCGCGGCCAGTTCGTGCTCATTCCCCACGCCGGGATCGAGGAGCCGTGGTCGGCGATGACCGGCCCGCTGGCCGGCCCGGACGGAACGCTCGGCATGGTCTATCTCGATACGGGCGACTCCGGGCGGCGCTACGATTCGTCCGAGCTCGATTTTTTCATCATGACGCTCAATCTCTGCGCGGTGCAGCTCGACGCGATCTTCAAGCAGATCGCCCGCCACCGGGCCGCGCTGATCGACGGCGAGGTCAGTGTCGCGCACGCGGTGCAGGCCCGCATCACGCCGCGCAAACTCCCGCAGTGGGACGAGCTTCAGTGGGGCGCGTTCCGCGAGCCCGGCCGCGAGCGCAGCAGCGACATCTATGACGTGGTCAAGCTCTCGAATCAGACGGCGGCTTTCATGGTCGCCCACACGAGCGCCAAGGGACCGCTGCCCAGTCTGCTGATGACGCAGGCGCAGGCGACGTTTCGGGCGGCCGCGATGCACCAGGACCCGCCGCACATCTTCATGCGGATGCTCAATCACCTGCTCTACGACGGGCAGCAGGATCACCCGCTCGACTGCTTCATGGGCATCATCGATCCGAACAGCGGCGAGCTGCGCTACACGGCTGCCGGCTGGATGGGGGCGTATATCATCGGCCGCCGCGGCGACCAGCGCTCGCTCGTGCCCGCTCCGCGCGCGCCCTCGCTGGGGATGGAGAAGGCGGCCGGCTATGCGACGCGAACCGATTCGCTCGAAAGCGGCGAATCGATCGCGATCTTCACGCCCGGCGTGACGACGGCCCGCAACGCCCGCGACGAGGTTTTCGGCGAGGAGCGATTCGTCAACATTCTCTGCGACGGATTCGGCCAGCTCGCCAGTGCGATGCTCAAGGAGATGCTCTCCGACCTTCAGAACTTCACCCAGGGCGGCAAGCAGCCGGACGACATCACCGTGCTGCTGGGCCATAGGGTCTGACGATCATCCGACGATTGGCGCTGGGCCGGCGCCGGTTGGCGTCGCTGCCGTGTGTTGCGGTTGTCCCGCCGGTTGATTTCTGCGGCGGTACGGGCGTCCGGCCAGCGAATGTGGTCCGAGCCGCGAGCGTCTGTCTGCACAGAGCCGCGACTCTGATCATGCGGGCAAGACGCCCGCGCTCCCCACCTCGGGATAGTTTCGATTAGTTATGTCAGCTCGATTCGCAGATGCGGCTCGGCCGGGGCGCCCGCGAGAATCACGTCCAGAATCTCCGCGATCGCCGCACGCTGGCCCGGCCAGATGAACGTCGTCCGGGCGGAATCGGCCGGCTCCCAGCGGTATTCGGCGTGCTCGTGGTTCAGTGTCACGGCGTCGGCCGGCGAAACTTCCACGGCCAGGCCGGGACACATCAGGATGCGGTCCAGGTCCGCGACGAAGAATGCGCTGACGTGCTCGAGTTGCCAGAGCCGCAGCGGGCGCAGGCCGGTCTCTTCCGAAAGCTCCCGCAGCCCGGCCTGAACCGCGCTCTCACCCGTCTCGATCTTGCCGTGAACCGCCTGCCAGGTGCCGCCGAGGCGCGCCTCGGGCCGGCGGCGCAGCATCAGGAACTCGACCCGGCCATCCACGCGGCGAAAGGGATAGACGTCGACGATATTGCTGACGATCTGTGGCATCGCCTCACCCATGCCCGGCCCGCGCTCGCGACCGAGTCGCCGCGGCGCTCATGCACCGTCCTGCGCGTCGAGCTCGTCGATCAGCTCGATCGCCCGCCGCAGATGCGGAATGACGATCGATCCGCCGACGATCAGCCCCACGTGAAACGCCTCCATGAGCTGCTCATTGCTCACGCCCAGCTGCTTGCAGCGGATGACGTGATAGGCGATGCAGTCGTCGCAGCGAAGCACCATCGACGCGGCCAGTCCCGCGATCTCCTTCGTGCGGCTGTCGAGTGCGCCGTCCTCGTAGGCCTTCGTGTCCAGCGTGAAGAACCGGTTCGTGCCCAGATGGCCGGCCGCGAGAATCCGCTCGTTCATCTTCTCGCGATACTCCCGAAATCGCTTCAGCCGCTCGCCCATGGTGTGCTCCTCGCGCTCGGCGTCGACCCGCTACCAAGCCCATATTGGACCCGATCCGCGGCCGATACGCTCGCTTGACGCCCCCACAGCCCGCTCGCACAATCGCCCGCATGAGTCTGGAAACGCTTTCCGCGGCCCGGGTCGAGGCGGTCTGGGAAGCGCTTGCGCAGCATGTTATACCCGGGCGGCGGCGGGAACTTCCCATCGAGCAGTCCCTCGGCGCCGTCGTCGCCGACGATATCCGTGTTCGCCACGACTACCCACCTTTCGACCGGGCCGTCATGGACGGCTACGCGGTCCGGGCGGCCGACGTGGCCGCCGGGAACACGCGCCTGCCCCTGGCCGGCGCGACCGCCGCGGGCTCGCGAAAGGCCGAATCGCTGGCACCGCAGCAGTGCCTGCGAATCAATACCGGCGCCCCGATCCCCGGCGGCGCGGATGCCGTCGTGCCCGTCGAGGATACGCACGAGCAGGACGGCCACGTGGAATTTCACCGCCCGGCCCGGCCGGCGGAGAACATCGAACGCTGCGGCGTGCTGAAACGCAAGGACGACCTGCTGATTCGTGCCGGCACGCGGATTCAGGCCGGCACGCTGGCCGCCCTGGTGGCCGCGGGCCACACGCACGTCAGCGTCTACGTGCGCCCGCAGGTCGCGATTCTCTGCACGGGCGACGAGCTGGTGCCGAAGGGCCAGCGGCTCGACTTCGGGCAGATTCACGACAGCAACAGCACGATCCTGGAGGCCCTCGTCCGCCGCAGCGGCGGCGAGGTCGTCATGCTCGGCCGCTGCCCGGACAACGTCGCCTCGCTGCGGGCCTCGCTCGAGCTGGGCTTCGCCAACGAGATGCTCTGCGTCAGCGGCGGCATGTCCAAAGGCACGCACGATCTCGTGCCGCGGCTGCTCGATGAGCTCGGCGTCCGGTGGCTGGCCGACGGGCTGGATCTCAAGCCCGGCCGGCCGGCCCGCATCGGCCGCAGCCCGCAGGGCGGCTGGGTCCTCGGTCTGCCCGGCAACCCGGTCAGTTGCGCGATCTGCTTCGTGCTGTTCGGCGCACTGATTCTCGACGGGCTCCAGGGGCTGCCGGTCCGCCCGCCGCCGATGCTGCGCGGCCGGCTGGACGCCGCCCTGCCGGCCAACGGCGCCCGGCCGATGTTTCATCCGGCCGAATGGTCGGCCGACGACGAGGGCAGCCCGCGCCTGCGTCCGGTCGACTGGCGCGGCTCGGGCGATCCGTTCGGCCTGGCGACGGCCAACGCGCTGATATACCGTCCGGACCACGCCCCGGCCGCGGCGGCGGGTGATGCGGTTCGATTCCTCCCGCTCGATCGGCTGCGATGACGACACAGGTGCCGACACTTCGTGAGAAACCGGCGGCCGCGCCGAGCGCCGCGGTCCACCGTCCGCGGCCGGTGTTGCTGCGCGAGCTGGGTGTCGCCGCGGGCGGGACGGCGCTGTCCGTCGTGCTGCTGACGCTGATTTTTCAGCCGCTGAATCTCTGGCCGCTGGCGTTCGTCGCGCTGGCGCCGTGGACGTACGTGATCTGCGGCGTGCACCGGGCCTGGATCGACCATTGGGCCAGCTTCGTGGGCGGTTTCGCGTTCTTCCTGGTGAACCTGAGCTGGCTTTATCCGGTCACGGACCTGGGATATGTGGCGCTGGCGGCCTACCTGGCTATGTACTGGCCGCTGGCGTGCTGGGCGGTGCGCACGGGCCGGCGGCTGGGGATCAGCGCGGCCTGGACGCTGCCGGTCGTGTGGGTCGCGTGCGAGTATCTGCGGGCCTGGGTGATGAGCGGCTTTCCGTGGCTGTTTCTGTCGCACTCGTTTCATGCACAGCTTCATCTGATTCAGATCAGCGACCTGACCGGGGCGTACGGCGTCACGTTCATCGCGGCGATGGTCGGCGGCGTGCTGGCCGAGTGGGTGCTGATCTGGCGGCGCAAGTCCGCCACCGCCGCGCTCGCGCGGCAGCTCTACATCGCCACGCCGGTGGCCGCGGCGCTGATCGGCGGCACGCTCGCTTACGGCACCTTCCGAGTCGGCCAGGCGAAGGATTTCGAGCCCGGGCCGCTGATCTCGGTCGTGCAGCACGATTTCGTGCAGCTCGCGGAGCCGCCCTACGCCGAGCCGCGGGAGGTGATCTTCAGCGAGTACCTGGCGCTCGGTGCGAAGGCGGCGGCGGATGCACCGGACCTGCTGGTGTTCCCGGAGACGGCCTGGGGCTCCTACCAGAACATCGGCTTTCTGCAAACGCCGCTCAACGCCGCCGACGACACGGAAGCCCGCGCGTATGCCTACGGCATGCGCACGCACGAGGCCGTGTCGGGCTTCGCCCGGGGCGACTACCGGGACGCGAACGAGATCATCGCCAGCTTCGAGACGACGCTGCGGCAGATCTCGCGCAGCCGCCCGGAGTGGAACCTGCGCACCAGCCTGCCGCGCCTGCCGGCCGAGGGCGGCCCGGCCACCACCGTGATCATCGGATCGATCTCGATCGACAAGAACACCGAGGCGATCACGCCCTCGCAGAAGAAGTTCAATTCGGCGCTGGTGTATGACCCCGACGGGCGGCAGCGGCTGACGCGCTACGACAAGAAGCACCTGGTGCCCTTCGGCGAGTTCGTCCCCTTCCGCAACGCGCGCCTGCTGGGTCTGAGCCTGCACCCGCTCTACGTCTGGCTCAACCGCCTCAGTCCCTTCAGCTACGGCGGCAAGATCGAATACTCGCTCTGGCCGGGCAGCGAGCTGACGGCCTTCGAGCTGGATGTGGACGGCCGCACGTATCGCTTCGGCACGCCGATCTGCTACGAGGACGTGATGCCCTACCTGATTCGCGAATACGTCTGGGGCGGCGGCGAGCGGCGGGTCGACTTTCTCGTCAACATCAGCAACGACGGCTGGTTTCTGCACAGCGCCGAGCTGGCCCAGCACCTGGCGATCGGCGTCTTCCGCGCCGTCGAGAACCGCGTCTGCATCGCCCGGGCGGTCAATACCGGCATCAGCGGTTTCGTCGATCCGAACGGGCGCATCTACGGCGTCGTAGAAAAGGACGGCCGGACGCTGGGGCCCGGCGTGATCGGCTGGGCGACGCAGCGGGTGCTGCTCGATCAGCGGACCAGCTTCTACGGGCGCTATGGCGACTGGTTCGCGGCCGTCTGCCTGGCGGCGAGCGTGGCGCTGTGGCTCAGCGCGATGGTGACCCGCTGGGTGATGGGCATTCGATCCTGGATTCAGCGGCGGTTTGCGAAGGGAGGCGCGTGAGTGCACGGTCGACATCGATCTGACGGCGCGGGGCGAGGCCGCCCGGGATGGGCCGCGTTGGTGATTCTGCTGGGCGGGCTGCCGGCGTGCACGAATCAGGCCGTCACGCTCGATCCGGTGGACCGCGCGCGGCTCGAACAGCGCGCCGGCGAACTGCTCGTCCGCGCCGTACGAAGCGATGTCGACATACTTTGCTGCAATGCGATCGAGGCGCTCGTGCACACGTCGCCCAGCGAGTCGATCCCGGAATTCCGGGCCGCGCTCAATCACGAATCCCCGCTGGTCCGCTTCGCCGCCGCCGTCGCCCTGGGCGAGACGCGCGACACGGGCGCGCTCGAACAGCTCTCCCGCCTTCGGGTCGACAGCGACCCGCGCGTACGCCTGGCGGCCGCCTTCGCTCTGGCCCGCGCCGGCCGAAGCGGCGCCGTTCACGACCTGATGTCCGCCCTGCGCGACTCGCCGGACGCGATGCTCCGCGCCGACGCCGCCTACCTGATCGGCCGGCTGGGCGAGCCGCGGGCCATCCCCTGGCTGGAGCGGGCGCTCAAGCACGAGACCGCGGACCGCGTGCGGGTGCACATCTTCGCCGCGATGGCCGCCCTGGGCGATCGCACCGCGGTCGAGTCGGTCATCTCCTACTCCTTCGTCGACACCGAGGCGCGCGTGCTGGCCCTCCAGAGCCTGGTCGAGCTGCGCACGCCGGACGCCCGCGGCTATCTGCTCGATCGCCTGCGCGACGAATTCCTGGAGACGCGGCTGATCGCCGCCCGCGGACTCGGCGCGATCGGCTCGTCGGAGGGCTTCGAGCTGGCGATGGAGAACCTCGACGCCACCTTCAACGATCCCGAGGATCCGAACCGCACATTTCGCGTCCGCTCGCTGGCCGCGCTCGCGCTCGGCGCGATCGGCGACGAGCGGGCCCTGCCCGCGCTCCAGAAGCTGGCCGAGACCGAGAGCGACGCCCGCACGCAGGTCGCCGCCAGCTACGCCATCCTGCAAATCACCTCCCGCACACGGCAGTTCGCCGAGCGCTGAAGCCGCGCGGGCCGGGCGCGGCTCGGGGCGAACTGCGGGCATCGGCCCGCGTGAAGCCGGGAAACTCGGTTGGTACGTCGAGGGCGGCGCCCTACGGGCACGACTGCCCGTAGAGGCCGAGCAGGACGAACAGATCGTCGAAGTCGGTGATTCCGTCGCCGGTCAGGTCGCCCTCCGGCCCGACGCCGTACGCGGTCAGAAGCACCACCAGATCGCCGAAGTCGATCAGGCCGCTGTCGTTGAAGTCGCCGAAACAGGGCAGCTCGATCGCCAGCTCGTCCATCGCCACCGGCGCGCTGCGGCCGAATTGTTCCCACACCTGGTAGGCGAGCTGCCCGGCCGAGTTGGACGTGTTCTCGTCCCGCAGGAACTCGATGTACTCGCGCGAGGTGGTCTGGTAGTAGACGGTGACGGCCGCGCTGGCCGCCTCGGGCGGGATGGCGAAGAGCGTGTCGTCCCAGTACTGGCCGTCGGCGTAGGCATAGCCGACGGGCTCGGCCTGCACAGACTCGAAGGCGGCGTTGGCGTATCCCATGGGCGGGATGCGGTTGTCGAAGAAGACCTTGTTGTTGAGGACGAAGTGGAAGCTCGGCCCGACGGGCAGGTTGGTGAGGGCGGCCATGTATTCGTCCAGGCCGGCGAGGGCTTCGTAGACCTTCGTGCCGACCGGGTCGAGCGTGGCGGTGGCGTGGTCGTAGGCGCCGCGCTCGGCGACGAGCTGGCCGGCGGCGTCGAGGAAGCGGACGTTGATCCACATGCGGCGGCCTTCGATGTAGCCGGTGGGCAGCTTGTGGCCGCTGTAATTGAGGATGCGGACGTGCAGGTTGGCGCCGAGCACGTCGAGCTCCAGATCGCTGGCGCGCTGGAGCATGTCGATGTTGCGGGCGATGGCCTCGTCGACGAGCTGGTCGGTCAGGCGCGTTTCGAGCTCGGGGTAGAGGCTGTGGACGGCCCGGAGGACCCAGGTGTTGGCGCCGCGGAAGTCGTGCAGCGGCAGGTCGTTGCGCTGGAGGCCGCCGTTGGCGCAGGCCCGGCCGGTGGCGTCGGGCATGTGGCAGTCCTGGCAGGAGCTGACGGCGGTTCGGTTACCGCCGAAGCGGCCGCCCATTTCAATGGGTGCGACGGCGAAGGCGCTGGCGGCCCATTCGCTGTAGGTTCGCTCGACGGGGAACATGTCGTACTTGCTCTGAGTGGGGTGTGGGGTGTCGAGGTCGTTGAGGCGGTAGGTTCCGTCGGGCTGGCGGCTGAGGGCGGGGTTGCTGATGTCGTGGCAGGTGGCGCACATGGCGGAGCGGGTGTGGAAGGGTGAGCCGAGGAAGGGGTGGGGGCAGTTGGCGGTGGCGAAGGGCCCGCGGCGGCGGTCGAAAGGGTCGAGGATGTAGTTGGCGGTGTGCGGATCGGGCGGCAGGTCGCCGAGGTCGGCGAGGATCTGTGCGTCGACGGGCGGCGAGCTGCCGGGGGTGAAGACGGGATCGACCATGCGGTGGCAGATGTTGCAGGTGACGCCGTCGAAGTCTTCTCCGGAGAGCAGAGAGCCGTCGGTCTGCTCGCTGCTGCCGCGCATCCAGCCGAGGGGCGCGTGGCAGCGCAGGCAGGTGTCGCCGGAGAACGGGAGGTCCTGCTCTGCGATGGCGAGGCAGGCGTGAAAGATCGGGTCGCGGGTGGACTGGCCCATCATGCTGGCGACCCAGCGGCGGTAGGGCTCGATGGCGCCGTCGTAGTAGCCGTGGCAGCCGCCGCAGTTGGTGGAGCCGACGAAGTCTTCGAACTGGGTAAGCGGCTGGGTGCCGTGCAGGTGGAAATCGCGCTTGGTGGTGTCGATCTGGGCAGCCGATAAGGCGACGCCGAGGCCGACGAGGACGAGCACGGGGACGAAAGTTCGATAGAGCGGAGTGAGTCCGCCGACGGGGCGGGACGGAATTCGGGTCATGCGGAGCTCGTGAACGGATCGTGGCAGCGAGGGGCCCGGCGCCCCGTACAGGGTCCATCATTGGCGGCGGGCGAGGCAATTACAAGCGCAAGTTCGCGCGGAATGCGGCGCACAGCTCCGATAAGACGCGCGGGTGGGCGATGAGCGCTTCTCGACGGGGCGAGTGGCCGGATTGCACTGCTCACCCCGGACACTTTGCGTCCGGGGCTGAAGAGCAGTGGCACCCGGCGACCGCGTGTCTGCACCGAGCCGCGACCGTCAGGGAGCGGGCGAACTCAATGGCGCTCCCCGCGTCCGCGCGCCGCGACACGTACACCTGGGACAACCTCATCTTCGCTGCTCCGAGAACGCGGGACCGGTCTCCGGCCGGTCGCCCAGTCTTGTGACCGCACGGGCAAGCTGCGCTTGCCTATGCCACCCGCCCGGCTCCGGTCGCTTGCCCTGACGGGCAAGAGCGCGACAGGTCGGAGACCTGTCGTCCAGTGACCGGCCAGAGGCCGGTCCCCCATTCTCTGAGTGGGCCGATCCCCCATTCTCTGAGTGGGCCGATCTCCCATTCTCTGAGTGGGCCGATCCCCCATTCTCTGAGTGGGCCGATCCCCCATTCTCTGAGTAGGCCGATCCCCCATTTTCGGCGCAGCGGAGCTCGGTTCAGAACTCCGCGCGGCTCGGAGCCGGCGGGGTGGTCACACGATCGGGGCGGTGCTGATGGCGAGGCCTTCTTCGCCGCGGCGAAGGTCGATGTGGCAGCGCCACTGTTCGCTGGAGTCGGGGTAGTCGGTGCGGAGGTGGACGCCGCGGGATTCACAGCGGGTCGCGGCGGCGGTTGCGACGGCCAGCGCGACCGTGAGGGCGTTCTGCGTCTCCCAGGCGGCGGGGGCGTCGAAGACCTTGTCGAGCACGTAGCGGCTCCAGAACTCGATGATCTCGATCGTTTCGCGGAGGCGGTCGCCGGAGCGCTCGACGGCGACGTTGCGCGACATGAGGCTCTGGAGGCTGTGGACGACGTCGGCCAGGTCGAGCTCGGTGCGGGTCGAGGGCGGCAGGATATGGCTGAGGGGCAGCGGGCGGTCAAGGCGGCCGCTGCTGCGGGCGCGCTGTGCTGCGAGGGCGCCGGCGTCGTGGCCGAGGACGAGGCCTTCGAGCAGCGAGTTGCTGGCGAGGCGGTTGGCGCCGTGCAGGCCGGTGCTGGCGACTTCGCCGCAGGCGAGCAGGCCGTCGAGGTTGGTGCGGCCGGCCGGGTCGACCGCGACCCCGCCGACGGTGTAGTGAGCGGCCGGGCGGACGGGGATGAGGTCGCGCTGGGGGTCCAGGTCGACATCGGCGCACAGGGCGGTGATCGTCGGGAAGCGCTGGGCGAAGCGGCCGGGGGGGAAGTGGCGGACATCGAGGTAGACGCAGGGGGCCAGCTCGCGGCGCATCTCGCGGGTGATGGCCTGGCTGACGATGTCGCGCGGGGCGAGCTCGCCGCGCGGGTCGTAGCGTTCCATGAAGCGCTCGCCGGCGCGGTTGCGGAGGAAGGCGCCTTCGCCGCGGACGGCTTCGCTGATCAGGGCGCGGGCTGCGCCGGCGACGTAGAGCGTAGTCGGGTGGAACTGGACCATTTCGATGTCGCGCAGGACGGCGCCGGCGCGGAGGGCCATGGCCAGGCCGTCGCCGGTGACGACGGGCGGGTTCGTGGTTTCGCGGTAGATGCGGCCGAGGCCGCCGCTGGCGAGGATGGTGGTGGTGGCCCAGAACATCTGGTGGCCGTACTTGGGATGGTGGGTGACGGCGCCGTGGACGCGGCCGTTGATGGTGAGCAGGTCGATGGCGAAGCATTGCTCGAAGAGGCGCAGGCGGGGGCAGGTGCGGGCCTTGTCGAGCAGGACGCGGGCGATCTCGCGGCCGGTGGCGTCGCCGCGGGCGTGGACGATGCGTGGGGCGCTGTGGGCGCCTTCGAGACCTGCGGCGAGCAGGCCGTCCTTGAGGTCGAATGCGGCGCCCCAGCTCAGGAGTTCCTGGATGTGCTCTGCCGCGCGGGAGACGACGCTGCGGACGGTGCTCTCGTGGCAGAGGCCGCAGCCGACCTCGAGGGTATCGCGGGCGTGGGCGTCGGGCGTATCGGGCGGGAGCGCGGCGGCGATGCCGCCCTGGGCGTAGCTGGTGGCGGATTGCTCGAGCGCGTCCTTGCTGACGAGCAGGACATCACCGCCTTCGGCGGCGGCCAGAGCCGCCCGCAGGCCGGCGACGCCGGAGCCGATGACGAGCGTGTCGGTGAGCAGGTGGGGGACGCGGTGCGTCTCGAAGTTGGTCAGGTACCGGCGGCGGGCGACGAGGCTGCTCATGGTGTGCTCGGTTGGTTCGGGGGCATCGCGCGGGTCTCCGTCAGCGTTTGAAGCGGCGCACCTGCGTGTCGGTGACGAGCAGGTGGACCCGGGCGTCGTTAGCGTCGTGGGGCACGCTGTCGACGACCTGCTCTTCGAGGGCCAGGCCGCAGGAGACGGCGCGATAGTCGCGGTGGGAGAGGAATCGGTCGTAGAAGCCGCGGCCGCGGCCGAGGCGGTTGCCCTCCGCGTCGAAGGCGAGGCCGGGGACGACGACCAGGTCGATATCGGCGACGGGGATGGGCATGCCCTCGACGGGCTCGCGGATGCCCATCAGGCCGTCCTGCACGTCGCTGGTGAGCGACTTGATTTCGATCGGCAGCATGCGGCGCTGCTCCCAGGAAACGCGAGGGGCGAGGACGCGCTTCGAGTCTTCCCAGGCCCGGAGCGCCAGCGGCGCGGTGTCGACTTCGTGGGCGACGGAGAGAAAGATCATGACGACGCTGGCGCGGCGATACTCGGACTGCTGACAGAGCAGCCGGCAGGCGGCCAGGCTGCGCTCGTGCAGCACACCGAGCGGGACGGCCGCCAGCTTTTCCCGCAACTCCTGCCGCAGAAGCTTCTTTCTCACGTCTGTTCCGAGCTGTCGATGTTCGCCTGGCGGCCGATTCGTCGCCGCAACTCCTCGATCCGCGCGGCCAGCCGCGCTTCATCGCCTCGCGAAGAGGGATTGTAGTACTGTCGCGGCGCGCCGAGGTAGTCAAGCTGCGAATCGGGCTCGTCGTGCGGTGACCGATAACCCTCGCCGCGGCCGAGGCGCTCGGCGCCGCGGTAGCTGCGGTCCCTGAGCTGGTCGGGGACGGGGAGCGTGGCGGATTCGCGCACGTCGCGGCGTGCGGCGGCGATGGCGGCGGTGACGGCGTTGGATTTGGGCGCGCAGGCGACGTAGACGGCGGCGTGGGCGAGGGCGAACTGGCACTCGGGCAGACCGACGAACTCGACGGCGTGTGCGGCGGCGGTGGCGACGGTGAGAGCGTAGCTGTCGGCGGTGCCGACGTCTTCGGAGGCGCAGATGACGATGCGGCGGGCGATGAAGCGCGGGTCTTCGCCGCCTTCGAGCATGCGGGCGAGCCAGTAGAGGGCGGCGTCGGGGTCGCTGCCGCGCATGGATTTGATGAAGGCGCTGGCGAGGTCGTAGTGGGCGTCGCCGGAGCGGTCGAAGGGGATGGGCTTGCGCTGAAGCGACTCGGCGGCGACTTCGAGGGTGATGTGCGGCTGCGGCGGGGGCTCGGTCGACGCGGCGGCGGGGTCTTGCGGCGGGAGCAGGGAATAAACGGCGGTCTCGAGGGTGGCCAGCGCGCGGCGGGCGTCGCCTTCGCAGCGGCCGGCGATGAACTCGAGCGCGTCGGGGTCGCAGGTGGCGGCGAGGGTGCCGAGGCCGCGCTGCGTGTCGGTCAGGGCGCGCTTAAGCAGCGTCCGGATCTGCTGGCTGGTCAGCGGCTTGAACTCGAAGAGCTGGCAGCGCGAGAGCAGCGGCCCGGTGAGGGAGAAGAAGGGGTTCTCGGTGGTGGCGCCGATGAGGATGAGAACGCCGCTTTCGACGTCGGCCAGGAAGACGTCCTGCTGGGCGCGGTTGAATCGGTGGATCTCATCGAGGAAGAGGACGGTCCGCTGGCCGGCGGTTTCGAGTCGGCCGCGGGCGGTTTCGATCAGGGCGCGGACGTCTTTGACGGTCGCCTCGGCGGCATGGAGTGTTTCGAAGGCGGCCTGAGTCCGGCCGGCGATCAGGCGTGCGAGGGTGGTCTTTCCGGTTCCAGGCGGGCCGAAGAAGATGGCGTTGGGCGGTCGGTCGGCGTCAAGCAGGCGGCGGAGGAGCTTGCCGGGGGCGAGCAGGTGCTCCTGGCCGAGGAAATCGTCGAGCGTGCAGGGTCGCATGCGGACGGCCAGCGGCTGGGCGCGCTCGGCAGCCGCGCGGTGCTGCTCGGCGAAGAGGTCCATGGAGGGATTATAGATCGGTGACAGGTGAGAGGTGACAGGTGAAAGGTGACAAGGGCACGTGGCAGGTGACACGTGGCAGGGGTGGGTGACAGGTGAGAAGCGACAGGTGACAGGGGCAGGTGACAGGTGGCAGGTGTGCGGGCGTGGCCGGTATCAGAACCCGCCGCGCCGAGCGGCGGGACAAGCAAAGCGAGCTGCGCTGGCGATGAGTTGGGCGCGGGCGATTCCGTGGTGCGTCAGGCGACGCGACCTATCGCACTGCCGACGCGAAATCCGTCGGCAGGGCACCCCCGCGATAAGCGCGAGGGTGCGAGATGGGAATCTCGCAGCAGCGAAGCGCGCACCGGCGAGGCGCGAATTGGTGGTGCGTCAAGGGACGCACCCTACAACTCACGGGCAAGAGAGCGACAGGTCGGAGACCTGTCGCCCAGTGACCGGTCAGAGACCGGTCCCCCAATGTTGAGGAGACCGGTCCCCCAATGTTGAGGAGACCGGTCCCCCAATGTTGAAGAGACCGGTCCCCCAATGTTGAAGAGACCGGTCCCCCATTCTCGGAGCAGCGAGGCGATCTCGCGCCAGCCATGATCGGTGGTGCGTCGAGGGACGCACGCGACGACTTCAGCGGCAGGTCTGCCCGTAGTTGTTGAGCAGGATCAGCAGGTCGCCGAAGTCGGTGTCGCCGTCGTTGTCAAGGTCGCCGCCGGCATCGACGCCGTAGGCGGCCAGAAGGAGCGTCAGATCGTCGAAATCGACGGTCTGGTCGGCGTTCAGATCGCCGGGACACGGGTCGCCGAAGTCGCTGCGGAACCAGGGCGCGGCGTGGGGCGAGCTCAGCATGAAATCCATCAGCAGCGTGCCGACCTTGCTGCGGCCGTCGATGGAGGGGTGCGTGCCGTCATTGGCGAAGTCGGTGCACTGCCAGGTGAGGCCGTCGCTGCGGGGTGAGAGGCCGTCGGCCCAGAGGTACGGACCCCAGGCGATCCACGGAGCGACCGTGTCGGCGTCGAGATCGCCGGCGCGGGGGTCGATCTGCCCGGTGGCCATCTGACGAATCTGCGCCTCGATCAGCCACTTGACGGCGAACGCCGACTCGTAGGCGTAGGGTTCCGGATTCAGCGCGGTGTCGGCGTAGCCGGCGTAGATGCGGCTGGAAAAGAAGGCGAGCCGCAGATTCGGGTAGCGCGTGCGCAGGGCGCGGGCGATATCTCCCATCTGCGTCAGCAGCGTATAGGCGTCTGCGTTCTGTGCCGGAAGCGAGGTATTCGGACTGGCGTTGGCGACCTTGACCCAGACGATCTGCACCTGGGCTTCGCTCAGGCCTTGGGGCTGGAGAATCTGCGTGCGGATGCGCTCATAGTTGGCGTCGTTCGGGTCGTCCCAGGTCGCTGCGGTCTGTCCGCCGCTGGCGCCGTCGATGATGACGAGCGTGTCGTGATTCACGGCGGGGTGGACCGCGGCCTGGCCCATGAAGGAGCCGGGCTGGCAGTTCGGCTGGGCGCCGCCGCACCACTCCTGGGTCGTGTTCGACATGCCGATCGACATGAGAATGTAGCGGCCGGCAGGGTCCGGATGGCCGCTGGTATCGAGCGGCTCGACGGCCAGGGCGCGGGCGCGTCCGGCGGTGTGGTGGGCAGGGGGCATCTGGTTGGAGCCGTTGGGATACAGGCCGCCGCGGAACTGTCCCAGGTAGAAGCCGGTTCCGAGGTCGCTGAGCGGGACCAGCCCGGTGGAGGTGTTGGAGCAGTCCGATGCGTGTGCGGTTGCGGCGGCGATGGCGACGGAGGCGGCCAGCGCGAGCGGAATGGTGACGCAGGGTCGGCGTGACATGGCGAAAGACTCCTTCGGATGGCCGCGCCGGACAGCGCCCAGGCGACCGACACGGCACGAGAACGGCTCGCCCCGGGCCGTCGTGTCGGCGGCTGAAGTGTACAACGCCGGGCATGGCGGGCGTATTGCCGTGCGGAGCGGGGAATGCAGGGATGAGGGGGGCGGGTTGCGGCTCGGTGCGATGCGGCGCGTGTGCGAGAAGGGAGTCTCGCGCTGGCGGCACCCGCGCGACAGGTCGGAGACCTGTCGCCCAGCGACCGGCCAGAGGCCGGTCCCCCAAACAGACCGGCCAGAGGCCGGTCCCCCAATCAGACCGGCCAGAGGCCGGTCCCCCAAACAGACCGGCCAGAGGCCGGTCCCCCAATCAGACCGGCCAGAGGCCGGTCCCCCAAACAGACCGGCCAGAGGCCGGTCCCCCAATC
>CAZXUI010000045.1:0-34963 GCA_964643885.1 uncultured Planctomycetales bacterium | reverse complement strand
CTGACCCTCTCAGCAGACGCTCCCGCCGCAGCCGCCGCGCGCCCCGCCGCCCAAACCGGACAATCAACGCGTGCTCCACCGCCCAAAGCCCGCAATCAACGCGCGCCCCGCCGCCGGGAACGGCGACTCGTGTTTTGCTGTTTTTCCGGCCCCGCCCCGGCCGTTAGATATTCCCCGGCCGCTTGATGCGGTGGATCATCGTCTGGGCCGAAGTCTTGATGCCGTGCAGCGCGCTGGTCAGCGCCTCCCGGTTCGGGGCGAACTCCATGGCCACATCCGTGTACACGTAGCCGTTCTCCACCAGCTCCATCAGCGAGTGCGTATAGTTGCGCATGCCCACTTCGCGGTTGCTGGCGACGATCTCGGGCAGGTCCGTGTCGGCCCCCTCGCGGATCTTCTCCTTGACGATCGGCTCGCCCAGCAGCACCTCCGTGGCCGGGATGCGCGAGATCTTCTCGTCGATCGAAGGCAGCAGCCGCTGCGCCAGCACCGCCCGCAGGCTGTTGGCCAGCGAGCTGCGGATGAAGCCGTGCTGGTCCTGCGGGAAGAACTCCAGCAGACGCGTCAGAGACTGCATCGTGTCGGCCGTGTGCAGCGTGCCGAAGACGAGGTGGCCGGTCTCGGCGGCCTGGAGCGCGGCCAGCACCGTCTCGCGGTCGCGCATCTCGCCGACGAAGATGACGTCCGGGTCCTGCCGCACGGCCGCCCGCAGCCCGTCGGCGAAGGTTTCCAGGTCCAGGCCGATCTCGCGCTGACTGACGATGCCCATCTTGGGGTGAAAGGCGTATTCGATCGGGTCTTCGATGCTGATGATGTTGACGGACTGGGTCGAGTTGATGTGGTCGATCATCGCGGCCATGGTGGTGCTTTTGCCGCAGCCGGTCACGCCGCAGACGATGATCAGCCCCTCGAATGTCTCCATCGCCAGCTTGCGGTAGATCGGCGGCAGGTGCAGCTCCTCGAAGCTGGGAATCTCCGCCTTCACTCGGCGGATTGCGGCGTGCATGTGGCCGGCGGAGTGCATGACGTTGATGCGGAAGCGGTCGCCGTCGGGCAGCATGTAGGCGAAGTCGACACCGCCGCGGCGGTCGTAGTCGCCCTTGCGCTTCTGCGGGATGAGCGGCTCCATCAGCTTTTCGATCTCGCCGCCGAGCACGTTGAAGGCCGGCAGGTGAGTGCGCCGCAGCTCACCCGCAATGCGGTAGACCGGCGGCACACCCGTCTTGAGGTGCAAATCGCTCGCGTTGAGCTCCTTCATCTTTTCCAGCAGCGGGAGGATCGACTCGGGCAGACTGTTCATCGCTTCACCTGGTCGGTTCGAGAGGTGCGTCGGGCCGGCCGGACGCGTCGACGGCCGCGCGTCCGGCCCGCGACCTCGTTCATGGTAAACCGCCGGCGGTTGATTCGACCAGTTGTGGTCCGATATCGCCGCGGCGGCCGTTTGAGCCTACGGGTTGTCCGGGCACGTTCCGGACCGAACGGAGCGGCGGGGGGGCAGACTCGGTCCGATTCTGCGGCCGCCGGGGGTATGCGAGAGACGCCGGCGCCGGTCTGCACCGAGCCGCGACCGCCGGTCTGCACCGAGCCGCGACCGTAACAGGCTGTCGAGATACTCGATCTCGCGCTGTTCGAATACCGAGTTCGCCCATCGAACCCCGGGGGTCAGATGCGACGCCCGGCGATCGATGGGCTGTCGAAAAACGCCGGCGCGACTTTTTCGACAGCCTGTCACGGTCGCGGCCCTGAGCAGCAATTGAGGGCGGGACGCCCGCGCTCCCCCATTCAGGGGTTGCCGTCGTCGGGGTGTCGATCCGCCGGGCGGCCGACGCGTGTCAGGGGACGGGCGCGGAGGTCGGTGGCGCAGGCTCAAGCGCGTGCCGCCAGAGCGGCGGCGTGCGGCCTTCGCTGACGGTCAGAATCGAGCGGCCGGCGATGTTGAAGCAGACTGCCTCGCCCTGCCGCTCGGCCGCGAGCAGGAGTTTCTGCGGCGGCTGCGCGAGCGCATGCGTGATTTCGCGCAGGTTTCCGTCGGCCGGCAGAGGCCAGAGCCAGCCGCAGAGGTAGCTGCGGGCGACCAGCCAGCGACCATCGGGGGAGATGTCGGCGGCGGTGATGATCGTGGCGGCCGGCGGTTCGTGCGGGATGCGGAGCGTGGCGATCCTGCGGAGGGCGGCGACGCGATCGGCGGGCCAGGGGGCGGGCAGGTGGTAGACATCGGCGGCGCCATCGGTTCGCTTCGTGAGAATAAACGCGTCCCCCGTGCGCGGATGGATGGCGAGGGCTTCGGCGTTGGCGGGGCCGTCCTCGTAGCGGAAGCGGAAGGCGGCGGCGTCGACGGAGAGTTCCGCCGGCCGCGAGGCGGGGAATTCCGCGGGGCGCGAGGTGGCGCGGTTCGTGGGGTCGGCAGCGGCGGTGAGCGATTCGGGTTCGTCGAAGCGGTAGAGGACGAGCTCGGGGCGGCGGGCGTCGTTGTCGCCGATGTCGGCGATGCAGATGGCCGGCCGGCCGGCGTCGTTGACTGTGGCGGCCGCGTCCTCCCAGTCGATATTGCGGGCGGCGCGAAGATGCAGGACGAGCCGCGTGCGGCCGGCGCTGTCGACGAGGAAGACGCGGGCGGTGTCGCCGGAGTCATTATGGATGTGGAAGTGGCCGTCGTGTCGGCGGCTGGCGGCGATGCCGGAGGCTTCGAGGATGCGGGTGTCGTCGAGCGTGCAGAGCTTCTCTGGCGGGCCGAGCTGCGCTGCGGGCTGTGGCTCGGTCTGCGGCTCAATCGGAGGCGCGGCGGCGAGCAGGAGAACGGCCGCGACTGCCCAGAATACGGCCGACGCAGCGCATGATCGCGCGCGGGCGGCCGGCGGGTAACGCCTGTCGGGTCGCATCGTCAACGCCGCTTCATCAGGTCGTCGTAGTCCTGATACGAGAGGTCCGCGCCGAGCTTACGCAGCTCATTGGCCATCTCATCGGCAAGCGTGCGGACGTTCTCGCGGAAGTACTTGCCGATCGCGGCTTCCTCGCTGACGAAGCGGCCCTTTTCGAGCGGCCAGCGGCGGTAGTTGAGCCGCTCGAAGATCTGCGCGGCCGAGCGAATGAGCGCCTTGTTGGGGCCGGTGGCCAGCGCCTGGGCCCAGACCTGGTGGGCGCGGAGCAGGTTGACGAAGTTGCTCTTGCGGCGGCCGGTGACGAGGAAATCGCGCAGGGTATCGAGCAGGCCGGGGCTCTTGCTGAGCATGTTGTAGAAGGAGCTGATCTTGTCGGTCGGGTCGTTGAGCTGGCGCGAGTGCTTGAGGCGGTCGATCACGTGGGCCTCGATCGTGGCCAGGGCGCGGACCATCTCGCAGACGGCTTCGCCCAGGTTCTGAACTGTGGCCCGTGTGGGCACGTGCGTGGGGCTGAACGCCTCGGGCAGGTCGGTCTGGAGGAGTGTCCAGAGCTCCTGGATGACGGCCTCGGCGGTGTTCTCGCCGGCGCGGCGGACTTCTTCGTGGGCCTGGCCGAGTTCGCGGTCGCGTCGCTGGCGCTGCGCTTCGAGCTCGGCGCGGAGCTGCTCGACTTCCTCGCGCAGGCTGTTGATCCGCTCGGTCTGCTCGGTGGACTGCTCGCCCATGAGCTGGCGCGTGGATTGGATCTTCTCCATGCGAGCGGCGAGCTGCTCGTTCTCGTTGATCTGCACGCGGAGCTTGTTTTCGACGAGGCTGAGGTCGTTGAGGAGGCGGGCGCGCTCGTCGGTGAGCTCCTTGAGCTTCTTCTGCTGGAGCCTGAGGGTCTCCAGGGCCTGCTCGTGGTCGCTGCGCAGTTTCTTCAGGTCGCGCTCGAGCTCGCGGGCGCGCGTCTGCTCTGTCTGAAGCTGGAGCTCGAGGCTGGCCTTGGTGCGCTGGAGATCACTGCCGGCCGGCGCTGGCGCGGATGTGGTTTGCGCTGCGCTCTCGGCGGCGGACTGGCCGCTCAGGGCGCGCAGCTCGTCGAGCAGCAGGGGCCGCTGGGGAGCGGGCAAGCCGGCCAGGAGCGATTCGCGGTATTCGAGCGTCTCCGCGTCGCCGGCGTGAGGCGACGATTCGGCGGCGGGCGATTCGAGAGCGCGCAACAGGCATGCCAGGCGGCCGATGGCCGGCGCGGGAGCTGGTTGCGACTTCATTCGGCACCTCCCTGCGAGTATGCGTCAACCTTCCAAGATGGATCGCACCCGGCGCGCGGCTTCGTCGCGGCCGAAGAGGCGGTCTTCGACCAGCGCTGTCAGGCCGCGCAGCTCGAGCAGCGGCAGCGGCGTTTCGCCCGGGCCGCGCTCGCAATCCCGCGCGCGGCTCGCACAGAAGCTGAATCCCTCGATCTGCGAAGCCAGCCGCACCGCGAAGGTGATGACCGCATGCCAGAGCCGCGGCGGGAAGGCGTCGAGCCGCGTCGCGTTGCGGTCGGCCGCGCGGTAGAGCAGGTTGCGGCGGGTCCAGATCGACGAGGGCACGTCCTCGTCGCAGTGCTGGGCGATCCACACGCCGGCGCTTTGCTCGCGCTGGTCGGCGGGCAGCGCCGCCAGCCGCCGCGCGAGCTCGTCGAGCTGCTCCGCCACCAGCGGCCGCAGCCGCGCCGTCGGCCGCTCGTCGGTCGCCAGCAGTGTTTCGAGCAGCAGCAGGCCGAGGGCATGCAGATCGACCGCCTCGCCGAAGCGCGGATACCAGCGCGCCGTGCAGCCGGAGATCGTCTCGCCGGAGCGGAGCTTGCCGCCGTCGCCGTAGGCGATGCCGGCCAGCGCGATCGAATTCCCGTCTCCTTCGCCGCCCGGGGCGGGCCGGCAGACCGCCTGCCAGCCCTCGCCGGTGATCTCGACCACGTCGGTGGCGACAAAGGCGGCCGGCGCGAGGTCGACATCCTCGAGCAGCAGCTCGCATTCGCGGCCGGCCGGGGCGTTCCGGGCCTTCTTCACGTGAACGGATGCTTTCAGCGGCTGGCCGAAGCCGCGCGAGGCCTCGCGTGCGTGTGCGGCCAGCAGCGATTCGTGCGAGTGGATGGGCGGATAGGGGAGCGAGTCGACCTTGCCGCCGGCGACGACGGCCTGCGGTGCGAGTCCGGCGAAGCGCAGGATCGGCGTCAGGCCCCAGGCGCTGGCGGGTGCGGCGGCAGCGGCTCGCCAGGCGACGCGAACGGTCTCGTCGCTCCAGCAGAGGTGCGGGCCGGCGGCGCTGCGCCAGGTGGCGGTGAGCTGCTCGAAGACGTGCGTCATGAGCCGAAGCTTCAGCCAGGCGGCTTCGAGCAGGGCGCTGCCGTCGCTCTCGCCGGCCAGCGCGAGGCCGGGGCCGGCGGCGGCGATTCGTTCGGCCTGTCGGGCGCGAAAGCCGGCCAGCGGCGGCGGCAGTTCTGTCCTACCGGAAAGGAATGATGCCGCCTCCGCGCCGCCGGTGAGGGCGGCCGCCTCGGCCAGCGTCCATTCGCCTAGCGGGCGGGCGGTCAGCGGCAGCTCGGCGGCGCTGATCACCTGGAGGCGATCCGTCGCGTAGGTGTATCCGCCGTCGCGCGGGTAGCAGCGAGCGCTCTCGGCGCAATCGCTGCACGTGTGGTCGCGGCGGATCTGATGCGCGAGCAGGTCGTCGGCATGCGCCTCGACCCAATGCACCACCTGACCTTGATCAAGCACGAGTTGGTCGAAGCTGGCGACTTCGCCCAGGGCGCTCGTGCCGCTGCGGCCGGCGTAGATCCGCGGCGGATCGGTGCTCGACGGGCCGTCCCAGCAGAGCAGTGCGGCCGCGAGGAGGTCCTCTCCCGCGTCGAGGGCGCGTTTCTCCGGCACGGCGGAAAGTCTCGCGCCGGTGCGCGGCGAGCGGGCGGCGAAGATCGCGTGCCGTTTGCGGCAGTAGAAAAGCGGCGCGAGCGACGCGGCCGGCTGGAGCAGGTCGTCGAACCACTCGAAGCCGCGAATCGTCGCCCCGCCGCCGCTCTCTGCGAAGCGCCGCAGGGCCAGCAGCGGCGCGCCCGGCGGGACCTGCTCGGCCGGCGGGAGCGACGCTGCGTCGAGGACGAGCAGGACCTCGGCCGGCTGGGCGATTCGCCCGTGCAGGTCGCAAAGGGCGGCGAGGTAGGGCTGAAGCACGCCGAGCGGCCGGCCGAGCGGGGCGAGCAGCTCCACAGCGGTGCCGGCCTCGGCCGGCGGCGGTCCGAGGACGCGCAGCGGCTGCGTGCCGCCGATCGGCAGCGGGACGAAGGGGCTCTCGGCGTTGTGATCCGGCATGGCGTTGTCGGTTGGGCGTCGCGGTTCGAGGCGGCCCGCTGCGCAGCGGCCGTCGCGGGGCGATTATAACGGCGGGAGTGTAATGGGCACGGCGCGGGCGGTCAGCCGCGGAGGATATCGCCGGAGTAGATGGCATTGGGCATGACTTCGCACTCGGCCCAGCAGCCGGGGCAGGCATCGACCCAGCGGCGGGCCTGGCGCGCGGCGACGCTGTGCCAGACCTCGTCGAAGGGCTGTCTGAGGAGGTTGCCGACCTGCTCGGTATTGAACTGGCAGACCGGGACGCCGCCATCGGGCAGGATTCGCAGGTGGCTGCGCAGGGCGACGCAGGGCGGGCTGGGACGGACGCGGCGGGCAGCAGCGTGGCCGTTTCCGTCGCCCGCGGCAGGGGCCGCCGCATGGCCGTTGCCGGAGGCCTGGGCGACGAGCCGGGCCCGCAGGCCGCGGAGGTAATAGCGCTTGCCCCAGCGGAGCATGCCGCTGCCGAGCTCTCGGGTGCGAGCCAGCTCGCGGTCGACGAAGCCGAGGACGTCGGCCCCGGCGAGCTTGGGGTGCAGCGGGTAGCCGGCGGGGACGATCAGGTGCTCGGCCTTCTTACCGCGGAGCTTGGCGCCGTACATGGCCGAGTCGGCGTAGGCGAGCACGGAGTGCACGTCGACGCTCCATTCGGCCAGGCGGGCGCGGAGGCCCTCGTTATCCTCCAGCGATTGTGGACTGATGACGGTGTGGTTGGCACTGACCTCCAGGCCGAATTCGTCGCGCAGCTCGACCAGCCTCCGGACGGCGTCCATCGCCGTCGCGAAGGTGACGTCGTCGCCGCGGCTGGCGTCGTGCTCGGCCTCCAGGCCGTCGAACGAGACCATGAAGCGCAGCATGGCCGGACGGGAGAAGCGGCGGACGAAATCGGCGATACGGTCGGGGAAGGAGCCGTTGGTGGTGATGTGGATGACGAAGGGCCGCGAACGGTGCAGAACGGCCTCGGCGATTTCGAGCATGTCCTGACGCAGGAAGGGCTCTCCGCCGGTCAGGCGGACGACATCCAGCCGGCCGACCTTGGCGAAGACGGCATCGACCTGCTCGGGCGTCATCTCGAAGCCGGGCTTGACCCGCCAGGAGTCGCACATCTGGCAGCGGGCGTTGCAGCGGTAGCAGACGAGGTAGGTGCACCACGACGGGCGCGGCACGGCGCCGAGGCGATTCTGCAAGACACTCAGGGCCAGGGAGAGCGGTCTCATGATGCGAGCGGGACGGATTCGGGAGCGGTGCGGCCGGCGTCGCCGCCGGTCAGTTCCTCGATGAACTGGTCGATTGCGGCGAGGGCTTCGGCCCGGCCGTCGCGGGCATACAGGCGGATCTGGCGCAGGTACTCCGGTTCGCGCTCGAGGAACTCCTGGATGGTGCGTGTTGCGAGCGCTGAATGAGCCACCTGCATGCCGATGCCCATGCGGACCAGCTCGGAAGCGTTGAGCCGCTGTTCGACGCAGTCCTCGGGCATGACGAGCATGGGCTTGCCGAAGTGCAGCGCCTCGCCGACGAGCTGGTTGCCGGCGGTGCTGATGACCGCGCGGCAGCCTGCGAGGTCCTCGATGAAGGGCAGGTTGCTGGGGGAGCGGAACTCGAGATTGCCGCGCGAGCCCTGGCGCGGAGTGCCATAAACAAGCACGCGGCAATCGAGGCCGCGCAGGGCCTCCTCGACGCGCGGCGTGAACTGGTGCGCCCCGTTGTTGAAGTAGGCCAGCAGGAACGAGCCGCGCGAGGGCTCGACCGCAAGCACCTCCGGGCGGAGCATCGGTCCGACGACGCGGACGCCCTTGCGGGCCGGCGGGGCGTCGTAGAAGCTCGAGACGATGACGCGCTGCGGCTGGCCCATGAGCGCCTTGTAGACCAGCACGTCGCGGCGGCTGATCAGCCGGTCGCCCAGCGGCAGCCGCGGCCGGCAATAGGCCATGACGCCGAAGTGATCGAAGCCGATCCGCGGAATCTGGAGCAGACGGGCGGCGCGGTGCGTCCAGGCCTCCGCGTCGGAAATGATCACATCGGGGCGGAAATCGCGCACCGCGTCCAGGACCATCTGAAACGCCGGCCCGCGCAGCAGCAGATCGAGCACGGCCGGCAGGTTGCGCTTGAAGGTCTGCCAGTTGGAGCGGCGGGCGTTGCGGCCGTAGTAATAGCCCAGTGTGGGGATGCGGACGACGGGGTAATCCGGCCAGATGGCGGCGTAGGCCTCTCCGCCGGCCAGGATCAGCAGCTCGTGCTTGCGGGCCAACTCGGGGAAGACCGTCAGCGAACGGGTTGCGTGGCCGCGGCCGTAACCGTGTACACCGTAGACGATTCGCACGACGTCAAGCTCCCGGCCAGCGCGCTCGGGTTCTCAGATCGGTTGCATATTACTACCCGGCACTCGCGGCGTTGGCAAATAAGCATTGCGCTAATTCGGTGTGCGGGACTCAATATGTTGGGGGTTCAGGCGGGCCGGCTGCTATTTCGGGCGCGACGCGGGCGGGCGCGGCTCGCCGGCTGTCGCGCCCCGGCCGCCGACCGAGGCGAGCAATCCCGCGGCCAGTCCGAGGAAGAGCACGCCGGAGCCTCCGGCGGACACGAACGGGAGCGAGATGCCCTTGGTGGGGACGCTGTGTGTGACGACGCCGATATTGAAGGCGGCCTGGAGGCAGACGGTGAGCGTAATGCCGCCGGCCAGCAGCCGGCCGAAGGGGTCGGCGGCCTGAGTCGAGATGCGCCAGCCGCGCCACAGGAGCAGGACGAACATCCCGGCGACGGCCATCCCGCCGACGACGCCGAGCTCTTCGCAGAGAATCGCCAGGATGAAGTCGTTGTTGTCCTGCGGCAGGTAGTCGAATTTCTGGACGCCGGCGCCGAGGCCGCGGCCCCACCAGCCGCCGGAGCCGATGGCCAGCAGGGCCTGCTGGATCTGGTATCCCTCGCCGCTGGGGTCGGGGTTGGCGGAGAAGAAGGTCTTGAGTCGTTCGATGCGGTATGGCTCGACCAGGATGAGTGCCGCTCCGGCCAGCAGCCCGAGCACGCCCGTCCCGAAGATGTGCGTCCAGCGGGCGCCGGCCAGCAACAGCATGGAGGCGGCGATCACGCCCATGAGGGCGGCGGTGCCGAAGTCCTCGATGGCGGTCAGGAGGATCAGCACGCTGGCGGTGCCGAGTGCCGGGACGTAGCCGCGGCGGAGGCGGCGGATGTCGAAGCCGGGCCTGCTCAGCAGGGCCGCCAGCCAGATCACCAGCGCGACCTTGGCGAACTCGGAGGGCTGAAAGCTGAGCGACATCGGACCGAGGGGCAGTGGCAGGGCGCGGCGGGCGCCGAGCCGCTCCGCGCCGATGCCGGGAACGAGCACCAGCACGAGCAGCGCGGCCGCCAGCAACGCGAGCGAGCCGGCCCACCAGCCGTCGCGCGGCCGGCGCCAGGCGATCAGGCGGTAGTCGATGTGGGCGGCGAAGACCATGACGGCGAAGCCCAGCGCGGCGAAGACGCATTGCCGCAGCGGCGTCTGCCACCAGCGGCTCAGGTCCACCGCTTCGCCTTCGACGTCGACGGACGCGGAGAAGACCATCGCCGCGCCGACCGTCATCAATGCGCCGACGACGAAGATCACGACGCCGTCGAAGGGCTCGCCTTCGGCGCTGGAGAGCTCGTCGGCCGGCGGGGGCAGTGAAGTGACGCGGCTCAACGGCTCACCTCAGCTTGATCGTGGCCAGTGCGAAGGCTGCGAAGATCGCCCCCAGCAGCCAGAAGCGCATGACGGTCTGTGTCTCGGTCCAGCCGCCGAGGTGGAAGTGATGATGCAGCGGCGCGCAGCGGAAGAAGCGCTTCCCGCCGGTGCGGCGGTAATAGAAGATCTGGATCAGCACGGAGACGGCCTCGATCACGAAGACGCCGCCGACGATAAAGAGCATCAGCTCCAGCCGCGTGACGATGGCGACATAGCCCATCAGTCCGCCCAGCGGCAGCGAGCCCGTGTCGCCCATGAAGACCTGGGCCGGGTAGGCGTTGTACCAGAGGAAGCCCAGGCAGGCCCCCAGCGCCGCTCCGCACAGGACCGCCAGCTCCGACGCGCCGCGGATATGGAAAAAGAGCAGGTGATGGGCCAGCTCGGCCGTGCCGACGATGTAGGCCAGCACCATAAAAACGAGCGAGGTCTGCACGACGCAGCCGCTGGCCAGGCCGTCCATGCCGTCGGTCAGGTTCACGGCGTTGGAGGTGCCGGCGATGACGACGACCGCGATCAGCACGAAGATCGGCGTGGCGAGCTTGACGCCGTAATAGTCGCCGATCTGCTCGCCCTTGTAGAAGGGGATGCTGAGCACGTTGTAGAAGGGGCTGTATGCGGCCGAGAGGTCGAAGCGGTCCTCGGTGGCGATGAATTCGCCGTGCCGCAGCACGAAGATCGCCAGCAGCGCCCCGAGGGCCACCTGAAAGACGAGCTTCTCCCACAGCCGCAGGCCGTCGCGCGTGCCAGAGCGGCGCGTCGCGGTGAGCTTCAGCCAGTCATCCACGCCGCCGAGCAGCGCCAGCCAAACCACGCAGAACAGCCCCATGACCACGTAGAAGCTGCGCAGGTCGGCCAGCAGCAGCACGGTCACGAACAGGGCCGTGACGATCAGAATCCCGCCCATCGTCGGTGTGTTCTTCTTGTCCTGCGTCAGGCGGTTCAGGTCGGCGTGGTCGAACTCCGGCCGGTCGCCGATCTTGTACTTGATCAGCATGCGGATGACCTTCGGGCCAAGAACCCACACCACCAGGAAGCCGACGATGATCGCCACCGTCGCCCGGAAGAGCGGGTGATAGTAGGCGTACTGCTGGCCGTCGGTCAGCCAGTAGAAGAAGTGGTAGAGCATCGGCTACGCCACCGGATCCGTCGCATACCGCGCCCGCAGCGGCTCGACGAGTTGGTCCAGCCCCATCGCCCGCGACGCCTTGAGCAGCACCACGTCGCCGTCCTTGAGGAGCTGCTCCAGCCGCGCGACACACTCCTGAAGACTCTCGCAGCGCTCGACGCTCGGCGCGAAGAGCCCGCCGCCGTTGAGCGAGTCATACATGTATTCGCCCGCCCGCCCGACCAGGATCACGTGGTCGACCCGTTCGTGCCGGAGCTGCTCGGCCACGCGGCGATGATGCTCGGCCGACGACGCGCCCAGCTCGCGCATCTCGCCGAAAACGACGATCCGCCGCCGGCCGGCGCCGACCGTCTCGAGCATCGAGAGCGCGGCCAGGGCGCTGTGCGGGTTGGCGTTGTAGGCGTCGTTGACGACGGTGATGCCGCCCAGGCGCAGCACCTCGCCGCGCATCGGCGGCGGGACGAACGTTTCCAGCCGCTGGGCGATCTGATCATGCTCGAAGCCGAGCCGCCGCGCGACGCCGATCGCCGCGGCCGCGTTGAGGGCGTTGTGCGGGCCGGGCATGTGCAGCCGGTAGGCGAAGCGCTGGTTGATCTTGAAGCTCAGCCACGGATCGTCGTAGCGGATGTCGCTGACGCGCAGATCGGCGTCGGCGCTGTGGCCGAACGTGACGACGGTCATCGAACCCGGTGGGATGTGCGAGCGGATCTGCGGCGCGTCGCCGTTGACGGCCGCGAAGCCGCCCTTGCGCACGTGCCGCAGGATCGAGCACTCCTCGGCTGCGACGCCGTCCAGGTCGCCGAGCTTTTCCAGGTGCTCTTCGCCGATGCAGGTGATGACGGCCAGGTCGGGGCTGGCGAGCCTGGCCAGCGCCGCGACCTCGCCCGGAGCGTTCGTCCCGATCTCGACCACGAGGTAGTCATCCGCGCTCTGCGTGCTCAGCAGCGTCAGCGGCACGCCGATCGCGTTGTTGAAGCTCCTGGGCGAGCAGCGGCCCTTGAGCTTGCCGCCCAGCACGTGATCGATCATCGCCTTGGTCGTCGTCTTGCCGTTGCTGCCGGCGACGGCGATGACGTCGGCCGGCGCCTGCACGCGGTGATAGGCCCCGAGCCGTCCGAGCGCGGCGAGCGGATCGTCCACCAGGATCAATCCCTCCGCGCCAAGGCCGGCCTCGCGCAGCCGCACGCGCAGCTCGTCGGCCCGCTGGGCCGAGATGACCGCCGCGACGGCCCCGCCGCGAAGAGCGCTGACGACGAAGTCGTGCCCGTCGAAATTCGGCCCGCGCAGGGCGAAGAAGAGCTCCCCCGGCCGGACGCTGCGGGAGTCCGTGCTCACGCCGCCTACGCTGACCGGCCGCAGCTCCGGCGATGCCTGTCCGCGAATCGCCTCCACGATCTCGGTGATGACGAGCTTGATCACGGCTCTTACGCTCCCTGGGCGACCCGCTCCAGCTCACTGGCGGCCTGCAACGCCACCTCCACGTCGTCGAAGTGATGCCGCTGCGTGCCGATGATCTGGTAATCCTCGTGGCCCTTGCCCGCGATCAGGATCACGTCGCCGCGGCTCGAGCCGGCCAGGGCGGCCCGAATCGCCAGCCGGCGGTCAGGCTCAACGACGACGCGGCCGCGGTCGCCCGCCTCGAAGCCCGGCAGAATATCGTCGATGATCCGCCGCGGGTCTTCGGTCCGCGGGTTGTCGCTGGTGACGATGATCGCATCCGCGAACTCGGCCACGGCGCGGGCCATCTTCGGCCGCTTGGCGCGGTCGCGGTCGCCGCCACAGCCGAAGACGGCGATCAGCCGCTGGCGCGTCAGCGGCCGCAGAACGCTGAGCACGTTTCGCAGGGCGTCGTCGGTGTGGGCATAGTCGACGAAGACCTCGACACCCTCGCGGCACATGATGCGTTGCAGCCGGCCGGGAATGTTGCGGACGGAGGTCAGGCCGGTCTCGATGGCGCGCGGCTCGACATCGAGCGCCAGCGCCAGGCCGGCCGCGGCGAGGGCGTTGTAGACGTTGTGCCGGCCGACGAGGGCGTTTTCGAGCACGAGGTCCGCGCCGCGCAGCTTCATGCGGAAGACGGTGCCGGTGATGCTGTCGCGCGTGACGCGGGCGGTCAGTTCGGCCGGCGAGTCGATGCCGAAGGTCGTCACTTTCGCCCGCGTGCGGCGGATCATCGCTTCGTGCTGCGGGTCGTCGCGGTTGACGACGGCCAGGGCGGTCTCGCCCAGCTCGTCGAAGAGCCGCGCCTTGGCGTCGCGGTAGGACTCCATCGTCCCGTGATAGTCGAGGTGGTCCTGCGAGAGATTCGTGAAGGCGGCCGCGCTGAAATCCAGCCCGGCCGTGCGGCGCTGGTCGAGGGCGTGGCTGGAGACTTCCATGACGGCCGCCCGGGCGCCGGCGTCGGCGCACTCGCGCAGATAGGCGGCCAGCTCGAGCGGTCCGGGCGTGGTCATGCCGCTGGTGGTCGTACGGCTGCACAGGTCGTATTGCACGGTGCCGAACATTCCGCAGCGGATGCCGGCGGCTCGCAGGATGGCCGCGGCCATGTAGGTCGTGGTGCTCTTGCCGTTCGTCCCCGTGACCGCCAGCAGCGTCAGCCGTTTGCCGCCGCGGGCGTCGACATCGTGCCAGCGATAGGCCATCCGCGCCAGCGCGGCGCGCGGGTCGCGCACATTGACGACCGTGACGCCGTCGAGCGGGCCGAGACCTTCGCCGACCACCGCGGCCGCGCCGCGCTGCACCGCGTCGTCGATGAAACGCCGCCCGTCCTCCTGTGCGCCGCGCAGGGCGAAGAAGACGCCGCCGCGCTGCACACGGCGCGAGTCATCGTGCAGGCCGGAGACGATTTTCGCCGCGTCGCCCTGCACCGACTCCACCTCGCCCAAGGCAGCCAGCAGCGCATCCAGCCGTCGCGGCAAAGCTTGCCCGCTCATTCCGCCAGGTCTCCTTCGTCTTCCACGCGGATCTTCCGCCGCGCGTCGGCATCGGGCGACGCGCCGGGGTCGCGCGGCACTTCCATGTAGTCCAGTGTGTCGGCCAGCATCGCGCCGGCGATCGGCGCCGCCAGCGTGCCGCCGTAGTACGACGCCCCGCCCGGGCGGTAGATCGAGACGACCACGGTCGCCCGCGGGGCGTGCGCCGGCGCGCCGCCGATGAACGAGCCGACGTAGGCGCCCTGAAGGTAGCCGCCGCCCGGTGCGGCCAGCTTGGCCGTTCCGGTCTTGCCGAAGACCTGGTAGCCGGTGATCGCGGCCCGCTTGCCCGTGCCGCTGCGGACGACTTCGACCAGTGCATCGAGGCGGAAGCGGCGGGCGACGGAGGCATCCAGCACGCGCCGCACGGGGATCGGCCGCGAGTTGTCCCAGACCGGCTCCGCGTTCGCGCCGATCACGCCGCGGACGATCCGCGGGCGATAGAGCACGCCGTCGTTGGCGATGGCGCTGAGCGCCGTGACCATTTGCAGCGGGGTGACCGCCACTTCGTAGCCCATGGGAACCGACTGTGAGGTCATCTTCCCCCAGCTCGCGAAATCGTTCACGAGCCCGTCGTGCTCGCCGGGAAGGGTGATGCCCGTCGGGTCGCCGAAGCCGAACCGCCGCACCCATTCGTGCAGCCGCTCGTTGCCGGCGCGCGTGCCGAGCAGCGCCATCCCGATATTACTCGATCGGCTGATTACCTCGCGAAGTTGCAGCGAGCCGTAGGCGCTGACGTCGCGGATCGTGCGCGAGCCGAACTGGCGAGCCGGCCCGTTGATGGCGAAGACCTCGTCCAGGCGGGTTACGCCCGCCTCGACCGCGGGCGAGGCGATGAAGGGCTTGAAGATGCTGCCGGGCTCGAAGGCGTCGCTGATTGCGCGATTGCGGCGGCGCTCGAGCGCCTTGGCGACGGCGTCCTCGCCCGGGCCGGCCGTCAGACGCTCATTGGGATCGAAACCGGGGTAGGTCGCCATGGCCAGGATCTCGCCCGAGAGCGGGTCCATGACGACCGCGGCGCCCCACTGGGCCTTGTGGAGCTGAACCCCCTCGCGCAGATGCCGCTCGACGCACTGCTGAATATGGGCGTCGATCGTCAGGACGATGTTCTGGCCGTCGCGCGGGGGGACGTATTGAGACGGGTCGCTCCGCAGCCGCCGGCGCTTGGCGTCGACGATCGAGACGCGCGAGCCGGGCGTGCCGCGGAGCTGCTCGTCGAATGCCAGCTCGATGCCCGCCAGCCCACGCTGCTCGCGATCCGCACTGACGAAGCCGATCACCGCGGCCGCCATTTCCTTGTGCGGGTAGTGCCGCTGCGGCTCGTACTGCACACCGAAGGCCCAGAGGCGTCGGATTTCGCGGACTTCCTCGAACGCGGCCAGTTCCGCGTCGGTGATGTAGCGCTTCACCCAGGCGAAGCGGCGCTGCTTTGATTCGGACTCGCTTGCGGGCTGGTCGCCGCCGGCGACGTGCCGGTCGGAGGGGCGTTCGGGCGGCAGGCCACGCTCCGCGAGCATCCGCTCCAGTTCGGCCCCGTCCAGGCCGAGCGGGGCGGCGACGCTGTAGGCCGCGAAGCGCGGATCGGCGACGAGGAATGGATCGACGAAGACGCTGGGGCGCCGCAGCGAGCCCGCCAGCACGCGGCCGCGCGTGTCCAGGATGCTGCCGCGCTGGGCCGGGATCGAGATCGTGACGGTCTGCTGCCGGGCGGCCTTGGCGCGCTGCTCCGGCCCCGAGGAATGCTCCAGATAGGCCAGCCGGCCGGCACCACCGGCCAGCAGCACACCCACCACCGCGAACAGAAGTGTTCTAACCCACATCGCGCGCCGCTCCGATGGCGCTTATCGTGGCTTCGACCCGGCCGGCTCGACCTCCCGCGCCGTTCCACGCACGCGCAGCTCCGCCACACGTGAACGAATCTCCGTCGGGCTGCGCCGCCGGCTCAATTCCAGCTCCTTCTCGCGCAGCTCCTGCTCCAGCACGACCGCACGCTCGTCCAGCGACGCCGTCCGCCGATGCATCCGCGTCGCTTCGGTCCGCAGGATCACGACCGCCAGCATCACCGCCAGCGTGCTGACCAGTACGACGATCACACGCGCCAGGCTCATCCCGTACGGCTCTCACTCCGGCCGGACTCGCACGGCTTCGCAGCACGGCTCACGCTGCGCAGCGACCCGCAGGCCGGCCGCGACAGTTTACCACCGCCGCCGCCGCTGCGAACGCTTCCATCGGCGATTTCGCGGTTTTCAGCGGCCAGCCGGCCGACGCGGCCGGGCCGGACGCGCCGGCAGGGGGGGTCAGGAGTCCTGGTCGGCCGCGGGCAGCTTCAGCCGCGTGCCCGTCAGCAGGCGGTCGGCGTCCTTGAGCCGGTTGAGCCGGGCGATCTCGCGCCAGCGGCTGCGGTCCTTGAGCTGCTGTTCGGCGATCCGCGTCAGCGAGTCGCCCTTGCGGACGATGTAGAAGCGCGGCGCCGCGGATGACACGTCCGGCTTGCGTTTCGCGGCCTGCGCTGCCGGCGCCGTCGCCTGCGCGACACGGATGCTGCCGCCGATCGTGGCTCCGGCCGAAAGATCGGGGATGACGATCTGCTCACCCGCCAGCACCATGCCCTTGCGAGCCTTGACCGCGGGATTCGCCTCCATCAGCACCAGCACGTAGCGGTAGTCGCTGGAGTTGAAGACGGCGCGGGCGATCTTGCTCAGCGACTCGCCGCGCTTGACCTGGTAGACCCGGTCGCCGCCGGCCGCGCCGGCCTGCTGCGGCTGAGGCGCCGCCGACGCGTTGTCCTCGTCGTCCGGCAGCGGGCTGGTCGCGCCGGCCGGGTCGGTGGCTGCCAAGGTAGGCAGCCGCCGCGATGGGGCGTCCATCGCGACGGCTGTTGTAGAGGGCTCGTTTGCGCCGATGCGCGGCGGCAGGTTGACGGCCTCCGCGAGCGCGTCGTTGTGCGTCAGTTCTGTTTCGTCGGACTCGTCCCGCAAGACGGGCGGCGGCTGGACCGCACTGGCGACCTCGAAGCCAGTGGTCACCTCTTCGACCGCGGTCGCACCGGCGACGAGGATCGGCACCGGCGTGACGTTCGCCTCCGCCGCGATGGTGGGGGGGAGCGGCAGCTCGATCATCGGCTTGGCGACCTCGTTCACCAGCCAGCAGATCGAGCCGATGAAGCCGAAGCTGATCAGCATGGCGACTTTGACGTTCAGGCCCATCGCGGCCTCCTTGCGGCGATTCGGCCGGGAGATGATCCGGCCGGCCTACTGGGTTTTCGCGGCGACGCGCAGCTTGGCACTTCGGCTGCGCGGATTCGTGCCGCGCTCGCGCGGATCGGCGATCTCCGGCCGCTTCGTCTGCTCGGACGCCCGTCCTTCCGCCACCCAGCGCTTGATGAATCGTTTGACAATGCCGTCTTCCAGGCTGTGAAAGCTGATCACGGCCAGCTTGCCGCCGGGGCGGAGATGCTCGAGCACGCGGCCGAGCGCGCGCTCGAGGTTCTCCAGCTCCCGGTTGACCGCGACGCGCAGCGCCTGGAAGACGCGCGTCGCGGGGTGAATCTTGCCTTTGCCGCCGGAGCCGGCCCGGTCCAGGGCGCTCTCGACCGCGCGGGCGAGCACCTTGGTCGTGGTGATGCGGCCCTCGTGGCGGACCTGGCAGATGCGCTTGGCGATCTTGCGGCTCAGGCCTTCCTGCCCGAAGGCGTAGAACAGATCGGCCAGCTCCGTTTCGCTGAGACGGTTGACCAGGTCGACCGCCTGTTCGCGCATGTGCCGGTCGTAGCGCATGTCCAGCGGGCCGTCGCGGTCGATCGCGAAGCCGCGCTGCGGATCATCGAGCTGGGCCGAGTTGACGCCGAGATCCAGAAGCATGTGATCGACCTGTGCGACTCCCAGGCTGGCCAGGATGTCGGGAAAATCCGCGTAGTTACCCGCGATCAGTGCGACCGCCTCGCCGCCGAAAGGGGCCAGCCGCTCTCGCGCGGCTTCCAGCATCTCCGGGTCGAGGTCAATTCCGATATAGCGCCCGCCCGGCAGAATCCGCGGCAGAATCGCCGCCGCGTGACCGCCCAGCCCGACGGTGCCGTCCAGCACCAGCTCGCCCGGGCGGGGCGCGAGAAGCCGAAGAATCGGCTCGACCAGAACGGGTTCGTGTTCGCGTGGTGGATCCGGCATCGTCATGTTCTGCACGCCCCGGCGTCCAACGCCGCGCGGCGGCGCGAAATCCGCACCGCTGATTCGCGGCTGGCAGCGACATACGATGCTAGGACGCAGTCACGCGTGCGAAGATTGGCCGCCTCGGCCCATCCGTGGGCCTCAGCGGCCGATTGTGCAGGCGGGTATCCACCGACCGCCCGCGATGAGCGGGACCATCCTTGTCAGCACAGCGTGCGACCGCTGCACGCAGGCTCTCCCGCCCGTTCGACTCCTGGTTCGTCGCGGCGGCGCCGCTCGAAACGCCGCCGCGACGGATACACGCAGAACCCAACCACCTGCGTTATTCGGTCCGGGAGGGCACGGCCGCCTCCGGTTCGGCCGCGCCGCTGTCCCGCAGTTCCTTCATCGCCTTGGCCCGGGCATCCGGGTAAGTCGGCCACATCTCGTCGAGGAAGCGGTTGAACGCCGCACGCGTCCAGACTTCCAGGTGATCCTGAACGCCGACCACCGTGACCTCGCCCCGCGGGATTCCGGCCCGATCCATCAGCAGCCGCGGCAGAACGATGCGGCCCTGCGCGTCCGGTTCGCACGGCACGCACATCGCCCGGGCGAACACCCACCAGTTGTACGTCTCGTCCGAGGCGTCCTCCGGGAGCTGGAGCTTCTGGCTCAGTCGCTCGAAGTACCGGTCCTGGTAGATGGCCAGCGTGCCGGCCACCCGCCCGGGCATCACGCAGAAGCCCTTTCCGTCGGTGTGGGAGTCCATCCGGTCGCGTACGGCGAGGGGAATCGACAGGCGATTCTTCCCGTCGATCGTGAGCTCGTACGTGCCGACGATGAACATTCGAGACCTTAGCCGTCATCCCACTGACTTCCACTCTGATGGGCTTCAGAGGGAAATATACCCACCATTCCGCTGAGATGCAAGTCGGATATTCCGATATTTCCACTTTTGTCGGGGTCTGGGTCAGGGCGGAAATTGCGCGTCCGCGGCCGCCCCCGCTGGCGCGGCCGGGAACGGGGTCACGGCGCTGTCGGAGCGGGTGTGAGGCACCGGCCCGGCGGGGCGTCCGGGTGGGGGCCTGTCCCTGTGAGAATCGGTCAGAATGCCTCGGAGCGGGCGGCCGGCGGGGGATTCCGCGGGCAACTTCCCTGCGGCCGGCCCCGCCGGGTGGGGCTGAGTGGGGATGGCCGGGGGCGACGAAAGCGGCTAGTTGGGCCGCTCCATGCCGGCGAGGTGGCCCCATTCGTCGCGTACCCGCTGCAAACCGTGGACGCAGGTCTCGAACTCCTCGCTCAGCTCGCGAAGGAGCTCGGCCGGCGGGTCGCTCTGCGAGCTGCTCAGCTCGCTGGCGATGCCGTAGGAGCGCTTGCCCTGGAGCAGGTACTCGTGCAGCCGGTCGACGCCGCAGATGCGCGCCCGGAGGGCCTCCGGATAGACGCCGGTCCAGAAGAGCGTGAAATCGCCGATGTAGCGGTTGATCAGCCGCGTTCGCTCGCTGCCGGCAAGGTCCTTGCCGGAGAGGATCGAATCCGCCTCGATGCGGGAGACCTCGCGGATCACCTGCCCGTCAACCGTCCGCAGGCGATAGATGCGGTCGACATGGACGAACTCGACCAGCATCTCGCCGACATAGTCGGCCAGCCGGGGATTGGTGATGCCGAGCTCGGACATGAAGACCTGCTCGACCAGACCGTGAAACATGTGCCGCAGCGGATGACCTTCGCCGATCTCCCACTTCATCTCCGCGTCCCCATCTCGCGTAATGCCCGTCCCGACGGGCGGCGACCCTTTTCGCGGCCCGCCCACCACCTCCGGACGAGCCCACCCCCATATTATTCAGACTCGCAAAGCGATATTCCACCCGAACTTGCGCCGCGGCCGCCGCAGCGGTTGGGCGGCCCGCCGGGTGCCGTCGCGGTGGCGCCGCGCTGGAGCGATAAGAAATGCGCTTTCCGGTGGGCCGTCGTCAAGAGGCCTGCCCGCAGCCGCGCAGCCCGGCCGGAGAATCGGTTCCGGTCGGCTAGCTGCGCGTGTCCGACGAACCGGAACGATGATGCCGCGGTCCTCCGCGGCGCGGGGGAGGCGGCATGCCCTCCGGCCGGCCGAAGATCATTCGTCCGGCCGACGTCTGAAGGACGCTGGTGACCGTGAGCGTCACGTCGTCGTTGATGCGGTCGCGCGAGTTCTCGGCCACGACCATGGTTCCGTCTTCGAGGTAGCCGACGCCCTGTCCGGGCTCCTCTCCGGGCTTGATGATGCGGACGCTGAGCGTTTCGCCCGGCAGGACGACGGGCTTGAGGGCGTTGGCGAGGTCGTTGATGTTGATCACGTCGACGCCGCGGAGCTGGGCAATCTTGTTGAGGTTGTAGTCGTTGGTGACGACGCGGCCGTCGAGCTTCTTGGCCAGGGCGACGAGCTTGTGGTCGACGTCGGAGTCGTCCTCGACGGCGGGGAGGCGCGCGTCGGAGATCTTGATCTCCACTTTGTCGTTGGTCTGGAGCTTGTTGAGCATGTCCAGGCCGCGGCGGCCGCGAGTGCGCTTCAGCTTGTCGGAGCTGTCGGCGATCATCTGAAGCTCCTGGAGAACGAAGCGGGGGATGATGAGCTGCGAGTCGATGATTCCGGTCTCGCAGATGTCGGCCACGCGGCCGTCGATGATGACGGACGTGTCGAGAATCAGCGGGCGGGCGCCGCGGGTCTGCTTGGCGAATTCCACGTAGGGAATCACGAAGCGCACGTCATCCTTGGTCTGGAGGATGAGGCTGATGGTCATGTAGCAGCAGACGACGCCGAGCGTGAGCTTTGTGAGGCTCACCACCGCGCTGACCTGTGCGCTGTCGCCCGGATAGAGCGCCTCACGCAGCAGATCGAGGATCAGGCCGAGGCCATACGCGAAAACCAGGCCGGCGACCAGACCGAGAAAGGCCCCCGAGAGCGCCGCCAGCGACTTTCGCGGCGCGAAGGTGTCGATCAGAATGAAGATGAGTGCGACGCCGACGAACGAGACGACGAACAGGGGCATGTTCGCCATCTGGACCTGCTGGCCGGAGGTCAGCGAGATCGCGATCATGAGGGCGACGAAGATGCCGCGCAGGACCCATAGGATCATTCAGCACGCTCCAGGGATGATGAGGTCGGATGCGGCAATGTTAGCGGTGACGAAGAGGGGGGATGAATGGATGATGCGGCACCGGCACCCAACCAGGGCATAAGTCCTTTCTGCCAAAGCATTCTATTCTAGCACGGCCAGGGGGCGTCTCAAGCCGGCCGGCCGGCGGCGGGAGGGTGGCACCGGCCGAGGCATTCAGAATCGGGGGATGGTCCCCCGCGGCCCGCGGCGTCTAGAATCCGCAGCCGCCGGGGCTGTGACGAAAGACCGCCCCGGGCGCAGACGAGGGAATCGAAGTCGGCATGCAACCCGCACCCCCCAGCGACTCGCCGCAGCCCGTTCCTTCCGTCGTGGCCGTTGACGTCCGCGGCCGAAGCGCAGAGGCGCAGCGGATCGAGACCGCACGGCGGGCGGCCGAGCATCTGCGGCGGATCGATCCGCGCATGGCCGCGCTGATCGACCACATCGGCCCGCACCGGCTGATCATCACGCGCGACCCGTTCAAGACGCTGGTCGGCTCGATCCTGTCGCAGCAGGTCTCGATGAGCGCGGCCGCGGCGATGCAGATGCGGCTGAGAAAGCTCTGCCCGCGCGGGCGCGTGACGCCCGCCGCGATTCTCGCCCTCGACGACGCGGCGATGCGCAGGGCCGGGCTCTCACGGCAGAAGATGCGCTACCTGCGCGACCTGGCGGAGCATTTCGCCGACGGCCGGCTTCGGCCGGCCGCCCTTCGCCGGCTCGGGGATGAGCAGGTCATCGAGGCGGCCACGCAGGTGCTGGGCATCGGCCGCTGGACGGCGGAGATGCTGCTGATGTTCTGCCTGGAGCGGCCGGATGTGTGGCCGATCGACGATCTGGGGCTTCGCAAGGCGGTTCGCAATTACCTGGGGATGAAGAGCATGCCCTCGCCGCGGACGATGCGGCGGGCGGGTGAGCCCTTCCGGCCCTATCGCAGCTATGCGAGCTGGTATTTGTGGCGCAGTCTGGAAGGCCCGTTCATGCCGGGACTGAAGATGTGACCGTCGCCGGCCGGGGGGCGAGCCGCTAATCCAGCCCGCCCTTGAGCGGACGCTTCTTCTTGGCCGGGCGGCGCTCGCCGTGCTGGCCGGCCGGCGCGGCGTGGGCCTCGCGCGACTCCGCCTCGGCGGGTGCGCCAACGCGCAGCGAGAGGGCGATGCGGCGCTGCGCGGGGTCGACCGACTTGATCCGGGCCTGCACCACGTCGCCGACCTTGACCACCTCGCCGACGCTGCGGACGCGCTTTTCGGACAGCTCGGAGATATGCGCGAGTCCCTCGACACCCTCTTCGAGCTGAATGAACGCTCCGAAATCAGTGATTCGGGCGACGCGGCCGCTGACGACGCTGTCCGGCTGATAGCGGGTCTGGACGTCCTTCCACGGATCCTCGCCGAGCGCCTTGAGGCTGAGCGTCAGCTTGCGCTTCTCCGGGTCGACGGCGATGATGGCCACGCGGACGGAGTCGCCCTCCTTGAGCAGGTCCTTGGGGTGGCGGACGCGCTGCGTCCAGCTCAGCTCGCTGATCGGCAGCAGCCCCTCGACGCCTGGCTCGAGCTCGACGAACGCACCGAAATCGAGCAGCCGCACGACGCGCCCGTCGACGGTCGAGTCGACGCGATAGTTCGCCGGCACCAGGTCCCACGGATCGGCCTGAAGCTGCTTCATGCCGAGCGAGATGCGGTCTTTCTCCAGGTCGATCTTCAGAATCTGCACGTCGATTTCCTGGCCCACCTTGAGCAGGTCCGACGGCTGCTTGACGCGGCCGTAGCTCATGTCGCTGACGTGCAGCAGGCCGTCGATTCCGCCGAGGTCGACGAACGCGCCGAACGGCGCCAGCCGCTTGACCCGCCCGCGGCGGACCTGGCCCTCGGCCAGCTCGACCTTGATCTCCGCGCGGGCCTGCTCGCGCTGTCGTTCGAGAATGCGCCGCCGGCTGACGACGAGCGTCTTGCCCTTGCGGTCGATCTCGGAAATCTCGCACTCCAGCCGCCGGCCGATGTAGGGCGTGAAGTCCTCGACGCGGCTCAGCTCCACCTGGCTCTTGGGCATGAAGGCCCGCAGGCCGCGCAGCGCGAGCTCGAGCCCGCCGAGATTCACACCGGTCACGCGGGCTTCGATCACGTCGCCCGGTTTGAGCGAATCGAGGTCCGCGTCCGACTTGGCCTCGCGCAGCGAGAGGCGCACCTGGCCGCTCTCCGGATCGACGCCCTGCATGACGAAGGATCGCACCTGACCGACGACCGGCGGCTGATCGGGCTCGAACTCGTCGAGCGAAAGATACGCTTCGCTCTTCGAGCCGATGTCGACGAGCACGTCCGACCCGCGAACGTCGACGATCGTTCCGTGGATGTGGCCGCGTTCGTCGGGCCTGGGGGCCGACGGCTGGGCGGCCGCCATGGCCTCGAGATCGTCCGAGGAGAAGGATGCCAGCGCCTCATCGAGCTGCTGATGAATGGCGTCGGCGTTCAGGTCGCGCGGGTCGATGTTCACTGCTTCACCATTCTGGCGGATCGCGAGAGGGGCCGCGGAGTCCCGCACGCCCGCGGGAACAGCCCAGCGCGCAATCCTACCGGCTGGACAGTCGAAAACAAGCCGCAGCCCGCGGCCGCACGCATGCCGCGGGGGCCTTACGTTTGCGTCGCCAGCAGCCACGCCCCGAGGCCCAGAAAGATGCCGAAACCTGCCACGTCGGTGATGGTGGTCAGGATGATGCTCGCGGACTGAGCCGGATCGAACCCGAGCCGGTCCATGAGCAGGGGGATCAGTGCACCGCTGGTCGTCGCGACGACCATGCTGCTGATCATCGCCAGCCCGATCAGCGGGGCCAGCAGCGAGCTTTCGTGCCACACGTAGGCGTTCCAGAAGTAGATCGCGCCGCCGCACAGCAGGCCGATGGCCGCGCCCGCTGCGGTGCCGATGAACACTTCGCGGGCCAGGATGCGCGGCAGCGAGCGCCCGCGCGTCTCGCCCGTCGCCAGCGCGCGGATCATCACCGCCATAGATTGCAGACCCGTGTTGCCGGCCTGGCCGGCGACGATCGGCATGAGCACCGCCAGGGCGGTGAGCTGCGCGACGGTGTTCTCGAACAGCCCCACGACGGACGCGGCCAGAAAGCCCGTTGCCAGGTTTACGACGAGCCATGCCAGCCGCCGCCGCAGGACCAGCGGCACGGGCGAGTCGATTCGCTCATCCGCACCGGCGCCGACCATCCGCTGCATATCCTCGGTCGCCTCGTCGCGGATCACGTCGACCACGTCGTCGACGGTCACGATGCCCAGCAGGCGATCGGCGCTGTCGACCACCGGCAGCGCGAAGTAGCCGTACTTGGACAGGAGCTGCGCGACGCGCTCGCGGTCGGTGTCGGCCGTGACACGGACGAGCTGGGTGCGCATGATGTCGTGCAGCTTCTGATCGGCCCGCGCCAGCAGCAGATCCCGCAGCGACAGCACCCCGACCAGCACGCCGCTGTCGTCGATGACGTAGGTGTAGTAGATCTGCTCGCTTTCCTCCGCGAGCTTCCGCAGGGCCGCGATCGCGTCGGAGACGCGCATCTGTTCGGGCAGCGCGGTGACTTCCGGCGACATGATGCCGCCCGCGCTCTCCGGGTCGTAGCGCAGCAGCGACTCGAGCATCGCCCGCTCGTCGCGCGGCAGCTCCGCCAGGATCGACGCGCGTTGCGGCTTGGGCAGCTCGCCCAGCAGGTCGGCCGCGTCGTCCACCGACATGTGCGAGACGAGCCGCGCGGCCGCGGCCGGCGCCATGTCCTGGACCAGCGCCTCGGCGTCGGTTTCCTCCAGGTGCTCGAGCGCGCCTGCGGCGGACTCCGGCGGCAGCGACTCGAGCACCTCGACGCCGACCTCGGTGGGAAGGCTCTCGATCACCTCGGCCACGTCGGCCGGATGCTGCTCGGCCAGCTCCTGCGGATCGGGCAGCCTTTCGGCCTCGTTCTGTTCGACCGGCGGATTCTCGGGGGTGCTGCTCATGGGTTCTCCCGCGCGAACGAAGTGCCTGTCTCCGGGGCGGCTGCTGTGGCGGCGGACGCCGGGGCGGACGGCGGTTGCGCCACGGCCGGCTCGGCGGCCAGCGACTGCAATCGAAACATCTGCACGGCGGCCCAGGCGAAGGCGGCGGCCGCGATCAGCAGCGGCCCGGTGAACGTGCCCGTGAGTGTGTAACCGAGAATGGCGGCGAACTGGAAGAGGATTCCGCGCAGGCCGACGAGTGTCGTGTGGATCGCGACGTACTCGGAGACCTGCTCGGCCGAACGGGCCAGCGAGACGGGGCCGAGCATCCAGCCCATCATCACGCCGGACATGGCGACGCCGTTGACGACGCTGGCGACGCCCAGGCCGAGCGAGTCGCGCGCGACGAGCAGCAGCAGGGGATAGAGCGTCAGGCCCAGGAAGGCCACGGCGGAAGTCCGGATCGGACCGAGCCGGTCGGAAAGCCAGCCGGCCGGCAGGATCATCACCAGCATGCTTGCCCGGAGCAGGGCGTAGGCGACGCCCGCGGCTTCGTCGTAGGGCATGTGGAGCTTGACGGTGACCAGGTGGGGGAGCAGGGCGTCGCAGATCATGAAGCCGCAGCCGTAGGTCATGTAGGCGGCCTCGTATCGGAAGAAGCGCGGGTCGGCGGCGAGAATCTCGCGGGCGCGGAAGACCGGCCGCAGCGTCTCGCGCCAGCCAAGCGGCCCGACGGCGGGCGGGGCCTGGACCGGTTTCGTGCGGGCCAGCCGCGCCACGAGGATCAGCCCGCCGGCGTAGATGGCAGCGACGGCAGGCAGAAACAGGCGGAACGCGTCCGGCCGGCGCGCCAGCCACCAGCCGGCGCCGCCGATGGCGGCTGCCTGGGCGATGAGTGTGGCGGCCTGTAGCAGGCCGAAGGCGCGGCCGCGTCGCTGGTCGGAATAGAGCTGTTTGAGCAGCATGCCGTTGACGGGCATCCAGCCTGCGGCGCCGATTGCGGCTCCGATGTGGCAGGCGAGCAGTTGGGTGACGTTCTGCGCGAACATCATGAGGACGAGGGGTCCGGCGGCGGCGAGCCAATGGACGAGCAGATAGCGCGGCAGCGAGAGACGGCGCTGAAGATCGTGCCAGAAGATCGAGGTGCTCAGCAGCGTCGGGACGGCGGCGGTGATGAAGAAGGTCTGCCACTCGCCGGCGCCGAAGTAGCGCAGGGCGACCAGCGGCAGGACGATGACGACGCTGGACGTGGCGAGCAGTCCGGTGGCCAGCGCGTGAAGCGCGAGCAGGTACAGTGTGCCTTTCGTGGGAGTGGGTGGGGGTGCCGGAATGTCACTCATAGAGTCTTGTCCGCGCGAGCTGTGCAGCGGTGCGGCGAACCGCCCCGGTGATCCGCGAGCGGGTGCGACCGCCAGGATCGGGAGTCTATCGCCCGGAGCGCGGGTTCGCGGCGGCCGGCGCGGCGCCGGAGGAGTGCCCCGCGTGGCACGCCGCGGGATGGTATCCGTGGCAGCGCGCAAAGCAAGCGGGGCGGCGACCCGATCGAGCCGCCGCCCCGCCGCATCGAAGAGCACTGCGACGAAAGCCGAGCTACGGGATGATCACCGAGTCGGTCTGCGTCAACGGACCTACGTTCTCGTCCTCGCCGGGGTCGCCGCCAAGCAGGATGTTGGCGCCGTTCGGATCGACGAAGGCGATCTGGTAGGTGTAGATGTTGTCGTTGTTCACGCCGACAATCGGCTTGCGGAGGAATTCCGCGTGGCCGTCGACGAAGAGCGCGTTCTGGCCCTCGCCGTTGTGATTCTGGCTGTTGTAGGGCCGCCAGCGATCGTTGCTGACCTTGAGGATCGCCTCGGTGCTGCCGCCGAACTGCCCGGCCTGCGGCGCGCCGTTGCCGGTCACCGCGATGTCCGGTGTCGTCTGCGTGGAACCCGTGCCGCTGCCGGCCGTGAAGTACGGACCCTTGTCGGCGTTGAGCACCATGCGGACATCCAGCGTCTGGCGCGGCTTGCCGCGGCGTGCGAACGGCATCTGGTAGCCGTAGCTCATGAACGGATAGCCGCGGAAGTCGAACCGGTTGATACCCGGCTGTGCGGCCGACTCGTTGCCCTGCGTGGAGTCACTACCGCGGTTCCGCAGGTCATCCTCGCTGTCACCGGAGCTCGGGCAGATGAACTGTCCCGGCGTCGACTGACCGGCGATCACCAGCAGGAAGTTCGACCGGCTGGGGTGATTGGCGGTCGGCGACGTCGTCGGCGACGTGGGCAGCGTGATCGAGACGTCGGCGCTGCCCATGGTGCCGATGTAGGCGATGCCGTGCGTCGCAGGCGCCTGGTTCGGGTTGTTGTACGTCGGCTGATAGAAGTGGTGCGGGAACCACTCGAAGTTGTCGTTGGCGTAGATGTGGTGGCCCTGGCCGATGCCGCGCAGGTTCGACGCGCACACGGCCCGCTTCGCGAGCTCCCGCGCTCGCGACAAGCTGGGCAGCAGGATGGAGATCAGCAGTGCGATGATCGCCACCACCACCAGCAGCTCGATCAGTGTAAATCCCTTCTGACGTCTCTTCACGTGAAACCTCCAGACTCCTCGCTCAATCCTTTCACGGCCGACTCGCCACACCGCAAGCCGGTCAGACCGGAAGATAATGCCAAGTGCGCGGGCCGGGCAACGTCCCGACCGGTGAATCCTCAGCCACGCACAGCGCGGCTCGACAGCGCACCGACAGCCGGCCGTGTTGCTACGCGCGGGGGCACAACGCATGCCCGCCGCGCCCGGTGCCCGTTGAGCGGTCAGGCACCACGCACCACTTCACACGGGGCGTCATTCACGATGAGTGGTTTTGCCAGTCCGGCCGGCGCAAGACCGACCGAAGACCCGCACGACGAACGCACCCCGGTCTTGTGGGCGCAGAACGCGGGCTCAAGCGACTGGCGAGGAAATCCAGGCAGGGGAATCAGTATGCAGACGAAGATGGCTGACGATACGCGAAAAATATCCGAACGTATGATTTCGATGAATCAGAATCGATCGCAGCCCTGTCGCTGGTTCCCTCAGTTGTCAAATCAGTCCAATAAGAAGCATACCACCTCCCCAGCGGGAGTCAAGGCGTTTTTTCGTCACCGCCCGGATTCCGGCGGCGACCCGCTCACCCACTGGAGCGGGATCCGCTCGATATCCGCCGGCCGCCATCGCCCGACGCCGATGTCCCCGGCCGCCTCAAGGTAGCGGGTGAGGACGGGCTCCTCCAGCCCCCGCCGCCGCCGCTCAACCAGCAGCAGCGACAGGCCGACGCTGTCCACCGCGACGGGATCGAAACCGGTCAGCAGGCCGCCGTATTCGACCAGGTCTTCGTTGTGCGCGTCCGGGCCGCGGTCGACCACGATCCGCAGGGCATTCAGCACCGTCAGCCGCAGCTTTGAGCTAACCTCTTGTGAATAAATGATTTGCCCGATGAACGGGCTGCACCCGTTGGCGTGGTAGCGGGCCGGGTGGCGAACCACGGCGTGCGAGATGTTCTTCATCGCGCCGCTCACGCCGGCGATCTGGTGCGTCTTGAGCAGCGGCACGTTGATCACCGCGTCCGCTTCGAGCAGGTACTGCGCGACCGGCTCCGCCGAGTCGCCGACGCGGATCGTCTCCCCCCAGCCGGGCGCGGGTGCGCGCGTTTCCAGCTCGTTCGTAAGATATTGTGGCACCTCGATTAACGTGATTTGGTCGGGCCCGTAACCGACCCGCGTCAGGTGCCGCACGAGTGCCCGGGCCACGTCATCGTTCGTTCCGATCAGCGACGCGCCGACGGAGTTGAACTTGATCGCGATCCGCTCGGCCGGCCCGAGGATCGCCCGCCAGGCGTCCGGCATCGACTCCGCCCCCGTCAGCGTCTGCAACGAACGCTGCAACATGGATTCGAGTAGCAGCGTGTCGATGTTCGTTCCGCTCAGAATGCGATCGGAGCGGGCGTCCACGACCCGCGAGCGGTGGGGTTCCCGCACGAGCCAAGGGAGCTGCGTACCGAGCGGAACCGGTTGCAGCGGCCGCGACGTCGCCGGTTGAGAATCCTGAGCCACCGCGTCAACCGGCCAGCCGGCGCCCATCAGCAGACCGCCCGCGGCTGCCATGCCGCGCAGCATCTCGCGGCGAGTAATCGGAGCGTGGCGGACGTTTTTGACCGGACCAGCGCGCATCAATACGCTTTATCGACCGTCTTTCGAACCTGACTTTTTGCGGGGTGGCCCGAAACGAAGGAGCCAGCGTGATGCGCGAGCGGCTGGAGAAACACCGTCACGAACTCGCCGCGGCCGGCCAGTTGCACCTGCTGGCTTTCTGGAACGAGCTCGACGATGAGCAACGGGGCCAGCTCCTGGATGACCTCGATCAGGTCGATCTGCGGCGCTGCCTGCCGCTGATCGAGACGCTCGTGCGCAACAAGCCGCAGGCCGTCATGCCGATGTCGATCGAGCCGCCTGATGTGCTTCCCTCGGCTGCCCAGGTCGATGCCGACCGGCGCTCCGACGGGCCGGCCGCGCGCTACGCCGATCTCTACGACCGCGCTCGCCGCGCCGGCGCGGATGCGATCGCGTCCGGCCGAGTCGCCGCGCTGACCGTTGCCGGCGGACAGGGGACACGGCTTGGCTTCGACGGCCCGAAGGGCGCCTTTCCGGTGACCCCCATCCGTCGCGCCTGCCTGTTCCAGGTCTTCGCGGAGTACCTTCACGGTGTGGCACGGCGCTTCGGCCGGCGGCCGCCATGGTACATCATGACCAGCCCGACCAATCACGCGGCGACGCTGGCCGTGTTCGAGCAGCACGGCTGGTTCGGCCTGCCGCGAGAGGCCGCGTTTTTCTTCACTCAGGGCCAGATGCCGGCGTTCCTGCCCGATGGGCGAATCGCGCTGGCCGAGAAGCACCGGGTCGCCCTGTCGCCCGACGGGCACGGCGGAACACTTGCGGCGCTGGCCCGCAGCGGCGCGCTCGAGGACATGAAGCGCCGCGGCGTCGATCACATCAGCTACTTCCAGGTGGATAACCCGCTCGTGCACGCGGTGGACGCGCTCTTCGTCGGCCTGCACGAGCTTGCTGGCTCCGAGATGTCGAGCAAAGTCGTCACCAAGGCGCACGACACCGAGCGGGTCGGCAATCTCTGTGTCGCCGACGGCCGCATGTGCGTGATCGAGTACAGCGATCTGCCCGAGTCGCTGGCCGTCGCCCGCAATGCGGACGGTTCGCGCCGGTTCGACGCGGGCAGCATCGCCGTCCACGTCATCAGCCGCGCCTTCGTCGAGCGGCTCACCGCCGAAGGTGCGGCCGAGCGGCTGCCCTGGCATCGGGCGGAGAAGAAGGTGGAAACCGTCGACGACGACGGGCAGCCCGTGCGGCCGACCTCGCCGAACGCCGTCAAGCTGGAGACCTTCATCTTCGACGCGATTCCGCTGGCGGCGAATCCGTTGGCCATGTACACGGCGCGCGAGGAGGAGTTCAGTCCGGTCAAGAACGCCGAAGGCAGCGACTCGCCGGCGACCTGCCTGCGCGACCAGGTCCGCCGCGCTGCCCGCTGGCTGGAAGCCTGCGGCGTGCCGGTTCCGCGCGATTCGGCAGGCGAGCCGGCCGTGCGGCTGGAAATCAGCCCCGCATTTGCCCTGGACGAATCCGACCTGCGCGAGCGCCTGACGCAGCCGCCGGCGCTGCAACCGGGCGGTCAACTTCTGCTGGCTCCCTGATTCGGGGCTGGGGCGATGCGGAGTCTCCGGCCGCGAGGGGCTGTCGGCCGGCGGTTGGGTCCGCCGGCGCGTCTGGTTCTTGCGGGCTTCCCAGAATTCGCATCATTTCCGTGCGAGATCGCGCAGCCGCTGCGCGAAATGCCCCAGTTCGCGTCGTCGTACGCCTGACACAATGGCTTACGGGGCGGAATCGACGACGGGCCAAGTCTGTGGCACGGACCTTGCACTGAGCTGCGGGAACGGTGAGGCGGTGCCGGGCCGGCTCTCCTGTACGCGTGGAAAAGGAGCAATGACTGTGCAGGCATTGAGCTGGAGCAGGCTGCGCCCGTGCGATCCCGGCCGCGGGCGCGGAGACGACCGAGTATTGATCGAGCAGTGCCTGGCGGGCGTGCAGTCCGCCTGGGACAGTTTAGTCGAACGCTACGCCCGCCTGATTTATTCGATTGCCCGCGGCACCGGGCTTTCCGAGTCAGACGCCGACGACGTGCTTCAGGACGTGCTCACACGCCTTTTTCGCCGGCTCCACACGGTTCGCACCCACGAACGGCTCGCCTCATGGCTGGCCACGACGGCCCGTCGCGAGTCGTGGAAGGCTGCCGGCCGGGCCGAACGAAACCGCCGCCCGTGCCGGACTGGCGTCACGGACGAGACGCCTGACGTGGATGAACTCCACCTGTGGGAGCGACGGCAGGTGGTGCAGGAGGCACTGAGCGAGCTGGGCGGCCGGGAGGCGGAGCTGCTGCGAGCCAGCTTCCTGACCCACGGAAATGCGGGCTACAAGGCGCTCGCCGCCCGATTCGATCTGCCGCTGGGGAGCGTCGGGCCGACGCGGATGCGCTGCCTGCGGAAGCTCGAGGCGATCTTGCGCCGGCGGGGATTCGACGGCTAGCCACGCTCACAAGTGCCGTCCGCGACTGTACTTTCATGTGGCGCGCGTGCCTGACGGGCCGTCCGCGGGGAGCCTGCCCACCGTTTGCAATCGTGAGTGGTCGCCGTGGCTGGGGTCCGGCTGCCCCGTCGCGGCAAGGCGAAAAAGTCTTGCTCCGCCGGCGGTGAAATGATAATGTGGGTAGACGTGGCGGGAGCGGTATGCCGGGCTCGTCATGAACAATTCGGGCTGCATCAGGCAGCCGCGGCAGCGAAGTTCGCGCGCCTCTTCAGGAGCTGTCCGCCCTCTTCGCTGCATAACAGGAGGGGTGTCTCGCCGCAGGCCCGGCCGGGTGGGTGGGCTGCCACCTTCTGTCTAATGCCAGAGTCGATTCGCGGGCGGGCTGTCGAACGGTCCGGCCCTCTGCGACAGTCGGTCTTGCATTGTGTCACCTGCCGCTCGTCGCGCGTGGCGAGGAGTGTTCGCGGGTGTTTCCCGCCGTGGGAGAGGAGGCGTTCGCATGCGAATCTTCCGTGTCGCAGCGGCCGCGATGGCCGCCTGCCTGTTGCTCGCCACATCCGTTCAGGCGCAGGTCCTGCTTTCGAACCTGCCCGGCACTGGGTCGGGTACGGGAACGAACCTCGGCCTCGGTACGGATGCGGCGGATCGGACCAAGGGTGTCGGCCTGACGATGGGCGCCCAGTCGCTCGACTTTCAGTCGATGGTCGCTCTGATCAGCAACACGTCACCGGCGAGCACGCTCAGCGGCGGCATCTATTCCGACGCGGCCGGCAATCCCGGCGTGCTGCTGGCCGCGTTCGATCCCGTGCCGATTCCGGCCAACATGCCGGTGGGCGAGGTGACCATCACCACGGCCGCGGCGTTCACGCTCCAGGCGAACACATCCTACTGGTTCGTGCTGGACGGTCCGGCGTTCACGAACTCGCTGCTGTGGCAGTCGCTGACGCCGAACACGGCACCGACGCCGGGTCCGGGCATCACGTTCCTGGGCTATCGCTTCTCGAGCAACGGCGGCGGGACGTGGGGTAACTCGACCATCTTCAACGGGATGACGATCAACGCCGTGCCCGAGCCGGCGACGATGACCATGCTCGCCCTGGCGGGCCTGCTCGTGCTGCGCCGCCGCTAGTTCCGGCGCCGCTGGCGAGATAGAGAGCAGTCAGACCCGCTCCGATCGGTGCGGCCGACGCTGGCGACCCCAGGGCCGGCCGCACTTTGCATTCAGCTCAGCCCCCGCGACCGCCGGCCGGCCTGCGCCCGCTGCGACCCGGGCGAATATCGGTTAGACTCCCCGGTTCAATACCATCCTGAGGAATCCATGCGGCACGCAGCCCGCGGGGAGACAGACCGATGACCATGCACGACAGCTTCAAGGCCCGCTCCACGCTCAAGACCGGCTCCGGCGGCGTCGAGATCTTCCGCCTGGATGCACTCGAGAAAGCCGGCCTGTGCAAACTTCAGACGCTGCCATACTCGATCCGTATCCTGCTCGAGTCCGTCCTGCGAACCGTCGACGGCTTCAGCGTGCTCGATGAGCACGTCAAGACCGTCGCGAGCTGGAAAGCCGACAACCCCGGCGAGCGCGAGATTCCGTTCACCTGCGCCCGGGTCGTGCTCCAGGACTTCACCGGGGTGCCCTGCGTCGTGGACCTGGCCGCGATGCGCTCTGCGATGAAGCGGCTCGGCGGCGATCCGAAGAAGATCAACCCGCAGATCCCCGTCGACCTGGTCATCGATCACTCGGTGCAGGTCGATCACTACGCGACCTCCAGCGCTCTCGATCTCAACGCCAAGCTCGAATTCCACCGCAACCGCGAGCGCTACGAGTTCCTGCGCTGGGGCCAGACCGCCTTCGACAACTTCAGCGTCGTCCCGCCCGCCACCGGCATCGTCCACCAGGTCAACCTCGAGTACCTCGGCAAGGTCGTCCTGCGGCGCGACGTCGCCGGCCGCACGGTCGCCATGCCCGACACGCTCGTCGGGACCGACAGCCACACGACGATGATCAACGGCCTCGGCGTGCTGGGATGGGGCGTCGGCGGGATCGAGGCCGAGGCGGCCATGCTCGGCCAGCCGATCTTCATGCTCATGCCGGAGGTCGTCGGATTCCGACTGTCCGGCAGGCTGCGCGAGGGCGCGACCGCGACGGACCTGGTCCTGCGCGTCACCGAGATGCTCCGCACGTTCGGCGTGGTCGAAAAGTTCGTCGAGTTCTACGGCGAGGGCCTCTCGAGCATGAGTGTGGCCGACCGGGCCACCATCGCCAACATGGCCCCCGAGTACGGCGCCACGTGCGGCTTCTTCCCGGTCGATGACCAGACGCTCGCCTATCTGCGCCTGACCGGCCGCAGCGACGACGAGATCGACCTGGTCGAGCGCTACTGCAAGGAGCAGGGCCTCTTCCGCACGGATTCCAGCCGCGATCCCAGCTACTCGGCCACGCTGGAGCTCGACCTGTCCAGTGTCGAACCGAGCCTGGCCGGTCCGAAGCGGCCGCAGGACCGCGTCGCGCTCTCGGCCATGCAGAGCCAGTGGCGCCAGGACCTGTCGACCACCTTCGGCAAGCTCAGCGCCGACCAGACTTCCACGGTCGAAAGCCTCGTCTCCGAAGGCGGGCCGGCCGTCGCCACCGCGACGCAGGCCGTCGCCGCCAAGGCCGACCCCGGTCTCGACGGCATCGAGACCGAGCTCAACGGCCGCCGTTTCAAGCTCAAGCACGGCCACGTCGTCATCGCCGCGATCACGAGCTGCACGAACACGAGCAATCCGTCGGTGATGCTGGCGGCCGGGCTGGTCGCGCGGAATGCGGTCGACAAGGGGCTGTCGGTCAAGCCGTGGGTCAAGACGAGCCTGGCGCCGGGCTCGCGTGTCGTAACCGACTATCTCGACCGCAGCGGCCTGACCGCCTACCTGGAGAAGCTCGGCTTCCACACGGTCGGCTACGGCTGCACCACCTGCATCGGCAACAGCGGTCCGCTGCCCGACACGATCCGTGACGCGGTGCTGGAGGGCGACCTGGTCGTCGCCTCCGTCCTCAGCGGCAACCGCAACTTCGAGGGCCGCATCAACCCG
>CAZXUI010000044.1:9908-35369 GCA_964643885.1 uncultured Planctomycetales bacterium | reverse complement strand
CCCCTCGCCGCACCTGGTCGAGGATGGGTTTCGTGCCGTGCTGCTCACACCAGCGCTCGATGTAGTCCCAATCGAGCCGCGACTTCTGAATCTCGATGATGCCCCGTACGTCGTCGAGGTCCTTGGCTCGGTTCCCGTGCCGCGACCAGCGGATCCTGCTGATAATGAGGTCTTCTGCGGCCGGTATGAACACCGGTCGAGACCACGTATCCACTCGAATCCGCCGCTCGAACTGCGCCCGTTCATGCGCATCGTCCGTCAACCGGAAAAGCTGCGCTCGAAACGGCGTATCGCGATGACGCAGGAGGTAGTAGCTCGATTTCTCGGCGCTTTCGATCCCGGTCTGCGGCTGGAAACGGAATTGCGCCGACAAGCGGGACCCCAGCGCCGGCAGCTCGTCGCCACAGGGCCGTACGACGAATTCCTCGCTCATCGTCAGGTACGGGGCGCCGTACAGATTCGCCGCGAACCAGCCGCAGAGAGCGAACGGAATCCGTTCCTCGAAAAGCGCATCGACGATCGCGGCGACCAGGTGATTCGTGATCACGACTGCCGCTCCAGCCGCCGAATGATCTCGAACCGCTCGAACAGAATCTCCTTGACGCGCTGCTCGCTCGCATCCGGAAACTGATTGCGGATTCCGATCCGCATCCGTTCGCAGACTTCGTCGAACAGTTCGCCGCCCATGCTCAGCCGCTGCTCAGGCGTCAAACTCCGGGCCCACAGCATCTCGTCTTGTCGTTGGCTGTCTGTCAGTTCTCGGGAGATCTCCATCTGTGACTCCTGTAGCCCGACCGTTTCTTCGCGTACTTGTGCAGGTACGTCGCTAGCCGCGACGACGCCCTCAAGTTCGCCGATTCCGCTGGAGATTAGGCGTAGTCTCGCTGAGACCCTTGGCCAGTATTGGTTGATAGTACATACGGTGCAGCATGCTCTCCACGATATCGAAGACTTTGTCCGTCATCGAGCGCGAAGGCTCATGCCCACGATGAATCACGGCGTGCCCGGCTTCTACTGCACTCGCAAGAATGTCACGGTCGCGTGAACTGATGAACTCCCCGTTCACTAACGACTCGAGTTTCCTCTGAAATCCGCCAATATCTCCAAGCTTGTGCTGGCATACAACATCGATGATTGATCGCATCCCCATGACAGCAAGCCGAGGGCAGTCGTCATTCAGCGCGCGGTACACCTCCTCGATCAGCCCGATTGCGGCCTCAGGCAATCGCCCGTCACCCAGCTCCTCTCGCTGCCGAGGATCGAGTCGACTCAAAACCCACTCTGGCCAGGGCTTGATCTCCGCGAGCCACTCCGGAGGACGGCGACGCACGCGAGGTGGAAAACTGACCAACTCAACTCGAGCCCAGGGATCCTCGCCGCAAGCTTCGACGCCTAGCACGGAATATGGCACAGACTCGAAATCCAGTTCGTACTCGGAACCTCGTAGAAACTGGACCTCACCGCACCCGGCGCACTCCGCCATAAGGAATCGATAGCTCACCAAGCCCCAGCAACCTCGGAGGCCGGTTTCGCTATCTATCACGAACTCTCGCCAGTGCTTCTCAGCCTCCGTGGCGCGACGTCGATACTCCCGGATTACTCGGTGTGCAGTCTCCCTTCCGCATCGGTTGCAGTGAAGATTCTGTTTTTCACGTGGCTTCGACATCGGTAGCGCCTCACCCTCAACCCTCACACCGCCGCACACACCCGCCTGGCCGCATCCGTCAGATCCGTCGCCGCAACAAGCTGCGGAATCGGCGACTCCTTCAGCATCTTCCGCGCCAGCTCCACGTTCGTCCCCTCCAGCCGCACCACCACCGGCACCTTGAAGCCCACCTCCCGGGCCGCCTTGATCAGCGCATCGGCGATCACGTCGCACTTGGCGATCCCCCCGAAGATGTTCACCAGGATCGCCCGCACCTTCTCGTCCGACAGGATGATCCGAAACGCCTCCACCGCCCCCTCCGGCGTCACGCTCCCGCCGACGTCCAGAAAATTCGCCGGCTCGCCCCCGTGCAGCTTGATGATGTCCATCGTCGACATCGCCAGCCCCGCTCCGTTCACCAGGCAGCCGATGTTCCCGTCCAGCGCGATGTACGTCAGGTTGTGCTCCTTGGCCCGCAGCTCCGCCGGGTTCTCCTCGCTCGCGTCGAACAACCCCTGCACGTCTTCATGCCGGAACAGCGCGTTGTCGTCGAAGTTGAACTTCGCGTCGATCGCCAGAATCTCGCCGCTCGGCGTTTGCACCAGCGGGTTGATCTCCGCCAGCGAGCAGTCCTTCGCCACGAACAGCCGCGCCAGCTTCAGCATGATGTCCGCCGCCGTCCGGGCCGCCGCGCCGCTCAGCCCGATCTGCTCCGCCAGAACCGCCGCCTGAAACGGCCGCAGCCCCAGATGCGGGTGAAACCACGCCTTCTTGATCGCGTCCGGGTTGCGGGCCGCCACCTCCTCGATCTCCACGCCCCCCTCCGCGCTGGCCATCATCACCGGCGTGCGCCGCGCCCGGTCCACCACGCAGCCGATGTAATACTCCTTGCTGATCTCCACCGCCGCCGCCAGCAGAATCTTGCGAACCTTCACCCCGTCCGGCCCCGTCTGCTTGCTCACCATCGGCTCGGCGAACATCCGGGCCGCGTGCCTGGCCGCCTCCTCCGCAGAGTTCACCAGCACCACGTAGCCGGCCTTGCCCCGCCCGCCCGCGTGCACCTGCGCCTTGACCACGGCCCGTGCCGCGCCGACCTTCCGAAACGCCTCCGCTGCCTGCTCCGCCCGGTCGATCACCTCGCTGCCCGGAACCGGAATCCCCGCCTCGCGCAACAGCGCCCGACCCTGATATTCATGAACCTTCATGCTCGTCCTGTCCGCTTCGCCGCAGTTTCCCCGCTGGTCACGCACCGGAGTCCGCCCGGCGCGGCGATTAGTCTAAGCCCGCCGACACGCCCCGCCAAACGCCGCGCCGCCTCCTCCGCGCCCCGCTCGCTATAATCCGCATTCTGGCCCGGCCGGCGCGGCCGGCGCCCCGAACCCACCCTCCGCGGGCAGGCATGCATGCTGGCAGAGCTGATCGACCGGGTCGCCGTCGAGGAGATCATCGGCGGCCTGTCGCGCGCCACCCGCCTGCGGATCGCCGTCTTCGACGCCGACGGCAGCTTGCTCAGCGCCACGCCGCCCCAGACGACGCTCCTGCTCCTCAGCCATGTGCACGTGCGCGACCTGCCCGCCGCTCTCTCGTTTCAGCCCGTCGACGCGCTCGACCCCCCGACGCATGCCGCCTTCGTAGAGCAGCACGGCCTCTGGTTCATCGTCACGCCCGTGCGCGTCCGCGACGAGCTGGCCGGATACGTCAGCGTCGGTGACTTTCGCGCCGCCGGCGCCGCCGAACCCCCCGAAGCACTCGCCCGTGCCCTCGCGTCGATCGATCCGCACCGCCTGCGCCGCGCCTGGGAGGCCCTGCCCGAGCTGCCCTCCGGCGGCGACGCCCAACCGATCGTCACTGCTCGCTGGGCGGCACGCCTGATCGCAGACTGGTGCCGCCACGAGCTGCTGCTCGACGACGCCGCCGAGGGCCTCGCACTCGTCGGCGATATCGGCGCCCTGCTCGCCGGCGAGCAGGACCTCGGCCGCATGCTCCAGCGCATCGTGGCCGACACCGCCCGCGTGACCAAGTGCGAGTATTGCAGCCTGCGGCTCTACAACCGCGCCAGCGACGAACTGACCATCGCCGCCGTCCACAATCTCTCGCAGCAGTACATTCAGAAGGGCCGCGTGCTGCGCTCCGAGAACCCGATCGACGACCTCGCCCTTCGCGGCGACGTCGTCTACATCGAGGACGCCCAGACCGACCCGCGCATCCGCTTTCCAGAGGAGGCCCGCCGCCAGGGAATCCGCAGCGGTCTGACCGCCGGCTTGATCTACCGCGGCGAGCCGATCGGCGTGCTCCGCGTCTACACCAACCGCCTCCGCCGCTTCCGCGGACCGCAGCGCCAGCTCCTGCGCGCCATCGCCTCGCAGGCCGCCGTCGCCATCGTCAACGCACGCCTCGCCGAGCAGCGCCTGCGGGCCGACCGCATCGAACGGCAGATCGAGATGGCCGGCCAGTTGCAGGAGCGCATGCTCCGCAACACGCCGCCCGACTTCCCCGCCGTCCAGGCCGCGCTGCTGGCCGAGACGAGCTGGCACGTCGGCGGCGATTTTTCGGACTTTCTGCTCCTGCGCGACGGCCGCTTCCTGGCCCTCATCGGCGACGCCGTCGGCCACGGCATCACCTCCGCGCTGCTGATGTCCTACACGCGCGGCTTCGTCCGCTCCAGCGGGGGCTACGAAAGCAACCTGGCCGCGATCGTCCGCCGGCTCAACGAAGAGCTTCTGCGCGACACGGAGCTGGCCGAGTTCGTGACGCTCCTGCTCGTGGCGATCACCCCCGACGGCCGCTCGCTCTCCTATTGCAGTGCCGGCCACGAGCCGCCGCTGCTTTGCCGACGCGAGTCAGTGACGCCACTGGCGGAGGGCGGCATGGTGCTCGGCGTGCAGCGCGACGAGCCGTACGACGCGCACCAGCTTTCGCTGGAGCCGGGGGACTTCCTGCTGCTCTATACGGATGGGGCGGTCGAGGCGCTCAACTTCGCCGGCGAGTCGTTCGGCCGGTCCCGGCTCGAACGCTCGCTGGTGCAGCACGGGCCGCTCGATCCGGCGCTGGCCTTGCGAAACATCCGCTGGGACGTGCGCCGCTTCGTCGGCCTGGCCGAGCAGACCGACGACATCACGCTGATCGGCCTGAAGATCCGCGCCATCTAGTTCCGCTAGTGCAGGGGATCAATCGATCGCCAGCGGACCCAACGCTTGGCGCGGCGGGTTCTGATGCGCGGCCCGGCGTCAGAACCCCGTGCGCCGAGCACGGGGTCACGTGTTCGCCAGCGGACCCGCCGCTTGGCGAGGCGGGTTCTGACGCGTCTGGGCCACTGCCCTCCGAGCGCTGCAATCCGGCCACAGGCACCTCGGCAGCACGGCCGCACGGCCTGCACTCTGCACCCGAACCGTGATCGTCAGGGAGCGGGCCATCTCAACAACACCGCCCGCGCACACGCGCCGAATCACACCCACCCATCCCCAAACGCACGAGCGGTGATCCATGAACGAAGCAGGGCCGCCCCGATGGAGCGGCCCTGCTGAACAATCTTCACTGCATTCGCTTCGGCGACCAGCTCAGCACGGACGCTGGATCACCTCGCAAGTGTGGTGCTCGAAACTACGGCTGGCAGCCGTAATCGCCCAGCAGCCCGACCAGATCCTGGAAGGTGTAGGTCGTGCCGTAGCCGGCGAGCAGCGTGACCAGGTCGTTGAAGTCCGTGTCACCGTCGCCGTCGAGGTCCCAGGTGCAACCGCCGCCGCCGCCGGCCGTCCAGAAGGCGACCATCGAGCCGAGCGGATCCGGGCAGACGCCGAACGCGTAGTTGTAGCACTCATCCGGAGCCTGGTGGACGCCGTCGATCACGAAGTCGTCGTCCCACTGCCACTCGTTCTGCGTGCCAGGACGATCGCCATCGGCAGCGCCGCCGATCGCCTCGGCATCACCGGTGCCCCACAGCATCGGCTGCGAGCCCGGCGTCGTGTCGAGCACGCCGTCCGTCGCCGGATCGGTGACGTACGTACCGATGATCACGTGATAGGCGCCGATCAGGTCGGCCGGAACCGGGACCGAAATCCCGGAAACCGTCGACAGATCCTCGACCACCGTGAAGTAGTAGCCGGCCGAGCTGCCGGGATCGAAGCCGAAGTCGAGGATCACGCCGCCGAGGAAGCTGGCGTCATCCTGGTTGACCGGCGTGTCGCACAGGCCGGTGTTGTCGGCGATCGCGTTCGAATCGAACGTGCTGATCACCAGGAACATGCCGCGATCCGCACCGGCGCCGAAGTTCCAGGCGACGACCACGTCGTTGATGTCCGAGCCGCCGCCGCTCGCCGCCGTCATGTCATTGGCCGCGAAGGGGTTGTTGTACGTGGTGCCGAAGAACCAGCGGCCGCTGTCCGCATCCTCGGGGCTGCCGAGACCGCAGGTCCCGCCGCCGATCGGGAAGCCGACCGTACCACTGACCGAGCCGTCAACGTCCGGCTCAAAGTTGTCGAACACGAGCGTGTCGCTCAGAATGTCGCGGGTCTGGACATAGTCCTGCCACTGCCCGATCGAGCCGTCAGCGTACACCTGCGCGATCCGCACCGGTGTCAACTGAATGCCGTTCGTCTGCTTGACCAGATCCTTCGCCGTCGCCAGACCGGCGCAAAGCCCAAGTGCTCCCAAACACACTGCGAACTTCTTCATCTCTCTCTCCTATGAAGTGAGTTGTGGTTCCCGCCTGAAAATTCGGCGACTGTTTTCACTATAGCGGGCTGTGCAATACGGGTCAACACGACCGACTGCCTGTGCGCGGATGCGCACGGGCGGGACGTGCGCGCGATCCTTGCATTCGTAGCTAACCGCCAGACAGCCTCCGATATTCCCAGATTCCCAGCGTCGAGCCAGATCACATCATCGCTCCCCAGAAGCGCCGAGCGCGACACGCGCGCAGCGCTCCGCGGACGGGACGATAATGCACCGCGGCAGCCGCTCCACCGCACACGCGCAGCGTGAGCGGATGGATACCGGCCGCATCAGACAACAAAAGAAGCCTCATGCCCCTCGCGATTCGACCGCTCCGCCTGCTGGCGCGGCTCGGGCGAGTCACTACTTGCACCTCATTATAGCCGGCCCCTCCAGACGATGCGCCACAATTTCCGCCGGAATGCCGGCCCGCAACGCGCTGCGCGGCTTGACAACTCCCCTGCGCGATCTGCCCCAGCGACCCGCACCCCCGCGACGACTCCATCCATATCCGTAACCACCTCTAAAATAACAGCTTACGCGATTCCAGCCGCTTCGGACACCCGCCGCACAGCGTGGCACGCAGCGTGCTACCTGACCGCTGCAACATTGCCCGCACGACGCCGACGGCCGCTGTAAGCGCGGCCCGAGGCAAAAAGGGCCGATAACACTGATGGGAGGCTTGTCATGACGAAGTTCAAGATCCTGATCGATCGCGAGACCTGCATCGGCGACCGCATGTGCTGCAACGAGGCCCCCAACACGTTCGAAATGGACGACGACGACCTCGCGATCGTCGTCAACCCGGCCGGCGACGAGGAAGCCCACATCCTCGAAGCCGCCAAGTGCTGCCCCGTCGACGCCATCAAGCTGATCGACGAAGCCACCGGCAAGCAAGTCTGGCCGGAGGAATAAGCGCAGCGCGCAGACATCCGGGAACACGCTCCCGGGCTCCCGCCCCCGGATGTCTGCGTGCAGGCTCGGGCCACGCAGCGCGCAGCCCGCGACGCACCGAAGGTAGGCCGCAGGATAGCCCAGGGCCAGCGAGCGAAGCGAGCGCCGCCTTGGGTTGCGCCCGCCCCCATTCCTTGCACGCTGAAAGCGTGCGGCAGAACCGCCCTGCCGCGCGATCGCCGATTTGTTATTGATGGGAAACCGATGCCGGACCCGGTGCCCGCCCCGCGACCGGCCGAATCACCCCGCGCCGGCCATCTTCGCCAGCTTCTCCCGTCCGTGCCGCGCCTCCTGCTCCAACAAGACCTGCTGCACGACCCGCAGCGTCGCCTCACGCTCACACGGCTTGCGCAGAAATCCCCGCGCCCCCAGCCGCAGCGCATCGCGGCGCGGATAACGCCCGTCCCCCGACATCAGGTACACGACCGGTAGATTCCGCCCCCGCCGCGTCACTCGCAGGCACTCATGAAAGTCGATCCCCGCAAAACGCGGCATGTCATTGTCCAGCAGAATCAGGTCCGGCGGATGCCGCAACACCGCGCCCAGCGCAAGCTCCGCATCATCGAAGAAGATCGCTTCGTGTCCGGCCGCTTCGAGCCACGCCGTCAGCTCACTCCCGACGGCCCGCTCGTCGTCGATCACCATCACTGTCGCCATCGCACGACGTTCCCGTAATTCACCGCGCCCACATCCTTCGCGCCGCGAGGCGGCCGCGCCGCCGCCCCCTGCTGGCAGAAGTATAGGAATCGTGCGCCCCGCCGGTCGCAATCCGCGCCGAATCCGCCCGCCGCCCGCCGCGCGCCGCACGGCCCCTCCTATCGGACCCGCAACCCGCGCCGTCGCGCCGACAACACGCCTCCATCAACGTGGCAGCCCGCCCGCCGCCGTCGTATAGTCCGCAGCATGGCAGACGCGAAGCTCGACCTCAGCGCGATCCCCACCGCCCGCCGCGACGCCTTCGCTGCCTTCGCCGAGCTGCTGCGCGAGCTCGCCGGCGAGAAGCTGCTCGGACTCTGCGCCACCGGCGGCTGGCTCATCGCCGACCCCCTCTTCGAGCCCGGCCCCGCCCGCAGCGTCGCCGTATTCGAACAGGTCGACCTCGCCGTGCTCGAAAACCTCGCCCGCCACGGCCCGCGCCTCGGCAAGCAGCGCATCGCCACGCCGCTGATCATGACACCCGCCTACATCCGCGCCTCCTGCGACGCCTTCCCGCTCGAACTGCTCGAAATCCAGCAGCTCCACGCCCGCGCCCTCGGCGACGACTTCTTCTCCCGCCTCGACTTTCTCCGCAGCGACGTCCGCCTCGCCTGCGAACGCGAGCTCAAAAGCGAGCTGATCCACCTGCGACAGGGTCTGCTCGCCAGCGCCGGCCGCTTCGAGCTCCTGCACGAGCTCTGCATGACGTCGCTGCTGCGCTCCGCCCGCATTCTCCGCGGCGTGCTGCACCTGCTCGCCCGCCCGGCCCCGCAGCGCTGCGCCGAGATGATCGCCAGCGCGGCCGAAGCGACCCGCCTGAACCTGGAAATCCACGCACGCCTCGCCACCATCGGCGACGACCTCGGCCTCGACGGCTACCGCCGCTTCTACGCCGAAGTCGACGCCCTCGCCGCCCACGTCGACAGCCTCCCCCTCAGCACATGACGCGCCCGCACCGCCCTCCGCACGCCGCCCGTTCGAAACTTCCCCCGCTTGTGGAATCTGCACCCGCCGCGTTCCGCCGTACACTATCCGACAGCCAACGGGAGGCCGCCGCTTGACCAGCCGCCACCGCAACGCCCGACTCCCCATCACGCTCGCCGCGACCGCCATGCTGCTCGCGGCGCCGTTGACGGTGCGCGCCGGGCAGAGCGTGCAGCGGCCGCGCAACTACGTCGAAGACCAGGCCGGCGTGCTCGACGCCGCGACCGCAAGCCGGCTCAACGCGATGCTGGCCGAGCTCGAGCAGAAGACCACCGCCCAGATGATCGTGCTCACGGTCCAGACGACCAGCGGTGTGCCGATCGACGACTTCGCTCTCGCGCTCGCGGAGAAGTGGCAGCTCGGACAGAAGGGCAAGGACAATGGCGTGCTCATCGTCGTCGCCGTGCGCGACCGCAAGTACTGGATCACCGTCGGTTACGGCCTCGAGCCGGTCTTGCCCGACGGCTTCTGCGGCTCCGTCGGCCGCAAGCATTTCGTCCCGAACTTCCGCCGCGGCGACTACGCCGGCGGAATCTACGCCGGCACACGGACGCTCGTCGAGCGCGTCGCCAGAAGCGCCAACGTCGAGCTGGCGTCACTGGCGGGCGCAGCCCCGCAGCCGCGACCCGCGCGCGACCGGCCGCGCGACCGCTCTTCGGGCTCACCGGCCTGCGGCATCGCCGCGTTCGTCTTGCTGATCGTGATTCTCTCGCTGCTCGGTTCGGCCGGCCGGCGGCGGCGTGCGTATCGCACCTGGGGCGGCATCGACGTGCCGTGGTGGGGCTGGCTGCTGATCTTCAGCCAGTTGTCCGGCCGGCGCCGTCGTGGCGGAGACTGGTTCAGCGGCGGCGGTGGGTTCGGCGGATTTGGTGGCGGCGGCTTTGGTGGTGGCGGCTTCGGTGGCGGTGGTGGCGGCGGCTTCGGCGGAGGCGGTGCGGGCGGCGGCTGGTGACCGCTTGCCCCTGGCGGCAACGCACCGTCAGGAGCCAGCCCGAAGCGCCCCGCGGCAGATGCGAATACCAGGCAGTCGCGGCCATTGCGGCGGGCAGGCGATCTGCACCCGCACCGGCCGCGGGACATGGCCGTAAGAGAGGGTTTCAACGATGAGAATGCGAGCTGCGAGTTCGATCGTAACGGTGCTGATGGTGCTGCTGCTCGGCCTGCTCGGTTCGGGCCTGCTGCTCGGCGGCTGCACGATCAGCATGTACAACCGCGTGATCGGCATGGATGAGCGCGTCAAAAGCGCCTGGGCGCAGGTGGAGAACCAGCTCCAGCGGCGCTACGACCTGATCCCCAACCTGGTCGAGACCGTAAAGGGCTACGCCGAGCACGAGAGCGAGCTGTTCACGCAGATCGCCGAGGCGCGGACGAAGTACTTCCAGGCCGCACAGTCCGGCTCGCGCGACGCCCGGGTCGAGGCCGCAACGGGCGTCGAGCGGCTGCTCTCGCGCCTGCTCGTGCTGCGCGAGACCTACCCCGAGCTCAAGGCACAGGAGAGCTTCCTCAAGCTCCAGGACGAGCTGGCCGGCACGGAGAACCGCCTCTCCGTCGAGCGCAAGCGCTACAACGACGCGGTCCGTGAGCTGAACACCTTCCGGCGGACCTTCTTCGGGCAGTTCGTCGCCGGCCTGGCGAACGTCGAAGCGGCCGAGTACTTCGAGCCGCCGGCCGAAACGGCCGCCGCGCCCAAGGTGAACTTCGGCGGCGGGGACTGAGGGATTGAGGGACCGCGGGGCAGGCGGTGGACGGGCCGAAGGAGGTGGGTGGCATGGACAAGCGCAGCTTGCCCGTGCGTGCTGCGCTGGTGCGAGAATCCCATCTCGCACGCGACACCGGCATGCCCTCACCGGTTGGGTGGCATGCCCTCGCCGCAGGCGTGGGCATGCTGCTTCTGTCTTCCCCTTGGACGTCGCCTGATTGAGCGGCGCGGAGATCACCGACCCTGACTCCTCCCAGTACCAAGCTGCGCACACGTACGCTAGCAACGGACGTCGATGTTCGCATCGCTGTTCGGACGGCGTTAGCGGGCGCCCGGGCCGGTGAGGTTGTCGCGCCCATGCCTCGTGAAGCTCGTGTGAATCTCGGTCCGGGCGATGTCGCTCACGATCAGCAGCGACGGGTTCTCCAGCGCCTCGCGGTACTGGCAGAGCTGCCGGTACGCCTCGCCGAGGTCCCTGTACTTGCCCTTGCGCTTGTATTCCCAGGCGAACCTGCCGCGCCACCACACGTCCGCAAAGCCGCTCTGGCCGGCCGAGCCGCGCGAGGCCGGGCCGGTCACCGAGACGCCCTTCTGGAAGGTGTATTCGGCCCCGGTGGCGTCGTGCCCGGCCGGCGTGGGCTGGCTCAGCAGGTGGCACAGGTCGATGAAGTGCTCGTGCGAGGCGGCCCGCTCGGACAGGTCGGCCCTCTGCCACTTGGCGATGAACTGGGCTGGGGTCATCGGGGTCGACATTGCGGGGAATTGTGCGGGCGACGGCGGCGGGCGTCGAGGGGCACGTGGCCGGACCGCACTGCTCACCCCGAACACTTCGCGCCCGGGGCTCAAGAGCCGTGGCACCCACGAGTGCCCCTGATGGCAGGCACAGACGCCCGCCCGGCCGCATCCGTCACCGCCGCGCTATGCACCAGGCGGCAGGTACCGCGCACGACACCCGGGCGCTTCCTCCACCTCCACGCACGCCAGCCGCGCCGCAGCTCTTGCGCCCCCGCCCGCCGCGCACGCCGCCGCCTGCCCGCCCGGCTCCGCCGGCCCGCCGCCGAGCTGCCCGGCGCCAAACTGCCCGGCGATCCACACCGCCACCTGCTCGGCGCTGGGATTGCGCCCCGCAAACGCGGCCAGCTCGTTGAGGTTGCGGTCATGAAGCTGCCCCAGCACCGCCTCCAGCCGGCGGCGCAGCGCGACGAAATCGAGCAGCAGCCCGCACTCATCCAGCCGCGGACCGGCGAACGTGACCGTCACGTGCCAGTTATGCCCGTGCAGCGGCTCGAGCGAGCCGTCCGGCAGACGGAGCTGATGAGCGGCGGCGAACCAGCCGGATACGCTGACCTCGAACATGCGGGGCTCCTTTCGGCCGCGGTGCGGGGCCGATGATAAGGGAGAGGGACCGAGGGACCGAGGGACCAGGGGGCGCGCGGAAGGGTCGAACCGTGTCAACTCGCAGACGAGCCCCATCCACAGTGACGACCGCGGCCGCGGCAGCGATCGCGGCCGGGCTGTCCGGCGGGTGCCAGCTTCACGGCGACCCGCACTACAACCCCTACGCCCCGCATAACGACGCGCCGTCCTTCTTCGATCACGCCGAGGGGATTAACGGGTGGCTGGAGGGGTCGCTCGACAATCTCGATGCCCGCATGGAGAATGCCGTCTACTGATCCCAGCCGGCGGCGTGAGCGAGGACGGACCATCCGCGGCCGGCGAGCATCCGCCACGGCCGGTTCGTTCAGCGAGCCACGCCCCGGCGGCGTGGCCGGCGCCTGACGCCGCGGCCGGCCGGAGAGGACTCTCGGACCCGCACGGATGCGCATCTGCTATACAAGCGATCTGCACGGTGAGCTGGGGCTGTATGACGAGCTGACGGGGCTGCTCGAATCGTCCGCCGCGCAGCTCTGCATCCTGGGCGGCGACATGCTGCCCGACGGCGAGGGTCCTGACCCGGTCGGGTCGCAGCTTCACTTCCTGCACCACGAGTTCATGCCGCGGGTCCGCGCGTGGCAGGCCGCACGATCCGGGCGCATCGTCGCGACGATCCTGGGGAACCATGACTGGCGCCCGGCGCTGGATGGGTTGCTCGAGTACGACCGCCGCGGCGAGCTGGTACTGCTCGAGCCGCACCTGCCGCGGACCGTCCTGGGCGTCTCGCTGCTGGGCTATTCGCTGGCGCCGCCGTCGCCCTTCTGGGTCAAGGATTTCGAGCGGCTGGACCGCGCGGAGGACCCGATCCCGGCGTTCGGCGGGGCGCTCTGGGACGCGGCACGCAAGCAGGTCCGCGAGGTGACGCCGGAGGAGTGCTTCCGCCCGGCCGAGGCGCTCGAGCATGACCTGGCTCGCGTCAATCCGCCGGACGGAGACTGGATTCTCGTCGCCCACGCGCCGCCGCACGACACGGCGCTCGACCGGCTGCCGACGGTGGCGCATCCGATCGGCTCGCGGGCGGTGCGCGACTTCATCCTGCGGCACCGGCCGCGCTGCGGGCTGCACGGGCACATTCATGAATCGCCGCGGGTCAGCGGGACCTACAGAGACGTGGTGGGCGAAACGCTGTGCATCAACCCCGGACAGGGGCGCGAGCTGCACGCCGTGACGTTCGAGTCAGACGACATCGAGGGGACGATGCGGCACACGGTGTACGGGTGAGCGGCGAGGGTGCAGGCGAGCCGCGGGCCGCGGCGGGGCCGCCGGACATCGTGCTGGTCGGGTTTCGCGGGTGCGGCAAGACCAGCGCAGCACGGGGGCTGGGCCAGCGGCTGGGCCGGCCGGCGGTGGATACCGACTCACTCATCGAAGAGCAGGCTGGGTGCAGCGTGCGCGAGATCTTCGCGAGGCTGGGCGAAGCGGCCTTTCGGGCGATGGAGTCGCGCGTGCTGGAAGAGGTCATCGGGCGCGGCGGGCAGGTGATCAGCGTGGGGGGCGGGGCGGTGCTGCTGGAGGCGAACCGGCGCGTCCTGCGCCGCGGCGTCTGCGTCTGGCTGCGGGCCAGCGCCAAGGAGCTCGCCCGGCGGCTCGCGGCGGATGAGCGCTCCGCGACGCTGCGGCCGGCGTTGACGGCGCTGCCGCCGGAGGAGGAAGTACGGCGGCTGCTGGCGGTGCGTGAGCCGCTCTATCGGGAGGTCGCGGACGCGGCCGTCGATACGGAGGGCAAGTCCGCGGAGGATATCATCCGCGGGCTGATGGCCGTGATCGAGACGGTCTCGCGCGGACGAACGGACGGGTCATGAGCGCACTGGCCGTGGTCGGCATCTTCGTGTGGGTCGTCGGCCTGTGCATCGGCAGCTTCCTGAACGTCGTGATCTATCGTCTGCCCGCGGGGCTTTCGGTCACTCGGCCGACGTGGTCGTTCTGCCCGGCGTGCCGGGCCGTTATCCACTGGTATGACAATCTTCCCGTCTTGAGCTGGCTGCTGCTGCGGGGTCGCTGCCGGCGGTGCGGCGCGGCGATCTCGCCACGCTATCCGCTGGTCGAGGCGCTGACGGGCTTCGCCCTGCTGCTGGTCTTCCATCTGCTGTTCGTCGAGCGGGCCCGCGTGGGGCTGGACGAGCCGGCGTGGCCGGCGGACCTGCCCCTGCTGCTGAGCTGGCTGGTGCTGACGGCGGCGCTGATCGCCTGCTCGGGCATGGACCTGGCGGCGTACATCGTCGACACGCTCGTGCTCTACACGGCGATCGCGGTGGGCCTGGTCGCCCATGTGCTCTGGCCGCGGCCGGAATTCATGACGGCCACGGTGGACAACGGGTTCGGCGCGGCCGCGGCGGCGGCGTTCGTGGCGAGCGTGGTGATGCTGTGGCTGACGGTCTGGCGCGAGGCGCCGGCGCCGGAACACGAGGAGCAGGGCGCGGCGGAACCCGTCGCCGGCGGCGGCGAGCGCGAGCAGCCGGTGGAATGGACCGTCGCCATCGTCGCGCTGATCGCCTTCGTCGGCCTGGCGGTGTGGCTGATCGCCCTCGCAGCGGGCGGGCATCCCAGCCGGGTGGCCTCGGCGGCGTTGGCGGTGCCGGCCGGGCTGGTGGCCGTCTTCGCGGCGACGGTGCTGGCGGCCAGCCAGCCGCGGGAGGCGGATGCGGAGATTCGGCACGCGATCGAAGAGGAGGCGCCGCACGCGCGGCGCGTGGCGCTGCGCGAGATGGTCTGGCTGGCCGGGATCCTCCTGCCGGCGGTCGTCGTGTACGCGCTTGTGGCGTTCGTGCCGGCGGCGGGCGCGGCCTGGAGCGCGGCCGTGCGCTGGACCGTGGGGGAATCGCTCGTGCCGCTGGCGGGAGCGGCCTTCGCGATGCACGGAGCGATCGTGGCCGCCACGGCCGGCTGGATCGTGCGGCTGGTATTCACGCTGATCTTCGGGCGGGAGGCGTTCGCGACCGGGGACATCTTCATCCTGGCGGCGGCGGGCGCGGCCGCGGGCTGGGATATCGCCCTGCTGGGGTTCCTGCTGTCGGTCTTGCTGGCGACGGCGGGCTGGCTGCTGGGATTGCTGCTGAAACGGACCGGAATGATTCCGTTCGGGCCTTGGCTGACGATAGGATTTGTGATGGCTCTGTGGCTGAACGAGCCGGCCGCGCGGGTGGCGGAGAACCTGGCGGCGGACCTGGCGACGGCGGCGCGGCAGCGGCCGGAGACGCTGATGCTGATGACCGGCGTGATGCTGATCGGCGGCGTTGCGGCGGTTTATCTGGCGCGGCTGGTGCGGCGGCTGGTGGAGCCGGAGTCGTCCTGAGGCACTCAGCGGGCCGGGCGGCGAGAACGCTTCGCTGCTTCATGGACGTGCGAGGGAGAGTAACGTATGCTGCGGGCGTTCAAATCGGCTCGGTCAAGGAGGACCTGGTGAGCGCAACTCGTCGTCCGATCGCGGTCTTCGACTCGGGTCTGGGGGGCCTGTCGGTGGTTCATCACCTGCGCGAGGTCCTGCCGGCCGAGGAAGTCGTCTATTTCGGCGACACGGCCCGCGTGCCTTATGGCAGCAAGTCGCGGCGGACGGTGGCGAAATTCGCGCTCGAGGCGGCCCGGTTCCTGCTTCAGTTCGACCCCAAGCTGATGGTGGCGGCCTGCAACACGGCCAGCGCCCTGGCGCTGGAGGAGCTCACGGCGGCCCTGCCGCTCCCGGTGATCGGGGTGGTGGAGCCGGGAGCGCGGGCGGCCGTTCAGCACGCGGGCGAAGGGCCGATCGCGGTGATCGGGACCGAGGCGACCATCGCCAGCGAGGCGTATCCGGTGGCGATCCGGGCTCTGGCGCCGCAGCTCGAGGTCATCTCGGCAGCCTGCCCGCTCTTCGTGCCGCTCGTCGAAGAAGGCCGCGAGCCCGACGATGCGCTGGTGCAGTATGTCGTCCGCGACTACCTGGAACCGCTGCGGCGGCGCGGCGTGAAGGCAGTCGTGCTGGCCTGCACGCACTACCCGCTGCTGCGGCCGGCGATCGCGGCGTTCCTCGGTCCGGATACGTACATCGTGGATTGCGGGCTGGAGACGTCGCTGAGCGTGCGGGCGGCGCTGGGCCAGTCGGCGGAGCGGTTGTCCGGCGGACAGGCGGCCGGTAGCATGCGCTGCTACGTGAGCGACAATCCGGCGCGGTTCCGACGGGTCGGCTCGCGTTTCCTCGGTCAGCCCATTGAGAGCGTCGAGTTTGTCGAACCAGAACGCTATGTGTCGTCCCCAGCGCTGGAGAGTTGACCGGATGCGGCACCGCAGCGCGGCGTGTGCGGCAGCGGCGCTGCTGGCCGCGGCGGGCTGCGGCGCCGAGAAGCTGGATTCGGGCTTTCGCGCGCTGCTGGCGCCCAAGCGCACACCGCAGCAGTCGATGATCATCGCCGTCACCGACGCGGACGCGGACAATCGCCGCGTGGCGGTCTCCGAGATCGCCAAGAGCAAGCAATACGACCGTGACTGGGCCATCAACGGAATGGTGGCGATCGCCCTGCTCGAGAGCGATCCGCAGGCCCGCTGCGTCGCGATCCGCGGGCTGGCGCGCGGGAATGATCCGCGGGCGGCCGAAACATGCCTGAAGATCCTGAACTACCGCAACCATCCGCCGCACGAGGTCCGGCCGCCGGACGAGCTGGCGCGCTGGGACGCGGCCGTCGCGCTGGCGGAGCTCTCCGGCCGGGCGGCCGTGCCGGAGGCGCTGCGCGCGGAAACGGAAGAAACGTTCCTGGAGCTTCTGCGGAGCGACCTGAACCGGCACGTCCGCATCGCGGCGGCACGCGGGCTGCGCGATTTCCCGGCCGAGCATGTAGTCGAGGCGCTCATCGACGCACTTCGCGACGAGGATTTCGCGGTCGTGCACACGAGCGAATCGTCGCTGGTGGCGCTGACGGGCGTGACGCACGGGTGCAACCACTACGCCTGGAAGCAGTGGGCGGCCCAGAACGGCGAGCAGCTCTTCGCCAATAGCGGGTATCTGCCCGAGTCGCACCGGCCGAAGTACCGCAACTGGTACGAGAAGGTCGGCTACCAGACGAAAGAGCTCTTCCGCTGGCTCTATCCGGGTCGAAAGCAGAAATGAGCGGTCTGCGTCCGGCGGAGCGCGGCGCGGGCGGTTTGGCGAGGGTCGCGCGATGCACCTAATGCACGTCGCCGAGCGGCGCTACGCGCAATTCGAATCCCTGCGGCACCAACCCGGACTGAAGCACGCCTTCTCCACCCGGCCGCTGGACGTCTCCGCACGGCGCGACGAGCAGGCGCCGCTGCGTGCCGAGCGGCGGGCGCTGATGGCCGGCGACCTGGGGCTCGACCCGGCCAGAATCGCGTACTGCGTGCAGGTGCACGAGACGAAGCTGGCGGTCGTCAGCAACGGCCGCTCGAGCGGGCCGCTGGAGGGGTGCGACGCGGCGATCTGCAATCAACCCGGCGTTGCGCTGATGACCTTCTCGGCCGACTGTCCGCTGATCCTGGTGTACGACCCCGAGGCGCCGGCGATCGGCGTCGCCCATGCAAGCTGGCGCTGTACGGTGGCGGGCATCGCCGCGCGGCTCGTGGAGGCGATGCAGCGCGAGTTCGGCTGCCGGGCGGCGCGGATGATCGCCGGGATCGGTCCGTCCGCGGGACCGGAGCGGTACGAGGTGGGCGAGGATGTGTACGCGGCGGCGGAGAAGCTCCCGCGGCGCGACGAGCTTTTCCCGCGCTCCAACGGGCGCATGTGCTTCGACCTGTGGCTGGCGAACCGGGCGCAGCTCGCCGAGGCGGGGATTCCGGAGGGGCGGATCGAGGCGGCGTGCATCTGCACGATGACCCGGACGGATCTTTTCTACTCGTATCGACGCGAGGGGGCGGGTTGCGGACACTTCGGCCTGATGGCGGCGCTCGACGTCAGCCGGGCCGGGGACAAGGGCAAGTAAGCGGCCGAACCGGTCACGAGCGCTCCCGATCGCCCGGCCGGGCCAAGTCACGCCCTGGTGCCCCGTCGTCGAACATGCCGTAGTTATCGCTACCGCCAGCCGGCCGGAATCTGAGGCAAATCAACTTCCGGCCGGGGGGTCCGATCTCGTTATGATGAGTGAAGCCCGTCGGCCGGGCCAGGCGCGAAAGCGCCGCCAGCGGGTCGCTTCTGCTTGCACTTCGAACAGCCACACCACGGATGGCCACGAGACGAGGCTGCTGGCGTTGGACTGCTGCGCACACGAACGCCCACGTGGGTGGACGAGCGCGCGGCTCGGAGGTGAGCAAAGCCGCGATTGCGGCGGAGCGGGCGCGCACGGGTGTGCGGCCGGGATAGAGGTTCGGGATCGGGTCGAAGAGCTGCCGGCCGGAGGGCCGGCCAACGGTGAAGGAGAAGGCGATGAATACCAGTGGTTGGATGCGGCCGATTGTTCTGGCGGGTGCGGTGCTGGCGACGGCCGGCGCAGCGTACGCGCAAACAGCAGTCGGCACAGGCTTTACGTACCAGGGGAGGCTGGAGGAGGGCGGCCTTCCCGCGAACGGCGACTACGACTTCCAGGCGCGGCTGTTCGACGACGCGGTCGCGGGTACGCAGATCGGCATCACGCTGATGGCCAACGACCTGCCGGTCGTCGACGGCCTGTTCGGAACGTTCATGGACTTCGGCGCGGCCGCGTTTACGACCGAAGCCCGCTGGCTGGAGCTGTCCGTCCGCCCGGGGGCCAGCACGGGCGCGTACACGACGCTGACGCCGCGGCAGCGGATCCGGCCGGCGCCGCTGGCGATCCGGTCGCTGAACGACGCGAACTGGTCGGTGACGGGGGACCACATCTTCAACACGAACACGGGCTTCGTCGGCATTCACGAGTCGTCGCCGCTGAGCTATCTGCACGTGCAGGGCGCCGGCTCGCTGCTGAACTTCGACGTCGGCGACCTGGGGACGGATCAGATCGTGGTGGAGGGCGGCCAGGCGTGGCTGGGGCTGTACTCGGACGAGGTGGGCGCGCCGGCGTCGGGCATTTCGCTGGCGGAGATCGACAGCACGACCGGCGCGATGACCAAGTGGTCGCTGGTGCAGCGGACGAGCGGTGACGGCGGAGACTTCAGCATCACCTACGGGAGCGACCCGGCCGGCAACGCAAACGCACGCTATTTTCAGGTCAAGCCGACGGGCGACGTCGGGATCGGCGTGAACAACCCCAGCGCGCGGCTGCACGTGAAGGTGCTGGGGACGGAGGACAACGTGGTGCCGCCGTCGTTCCGCGCGGTCAGCGAGTATCCGCTCCAGGCGGGCGGAACGTCGACCGAGTACATCCAGTTCGAGGGGAACAGGATCTTCGCGATCAAGGACGGGGCGGACGCGATGCTGAAGCTTCAGGAATCGGGCGGGCCGGTGCGGATCGGTTCGCTGAACGTCTCGGTCGACGACCCGAAGCTGATCGTCAGCCGCAATACGAGCCTGATGACGAACAATGACCTGCAATTCGAGGACCTGCTGATCCACGACACGGGCAATGCGTGGCTGGGCTTGTACAGCGATCACCTGGGCAACGTGGGCTCCGGGATCACGTTCGCCGAGAAGGGACTGACGCAATACAAGTGGGGCATGTACGCCCGGACGACGGACAACGTGGGCGACCTCGTGATCACCTTCGGCACGGACGTGAACCCGACCGCCAACGAGAAGATGCTCCAGATCGACCGCGACGGGACGACGAAGGTCAAGGTGCTGGAGATTCTCGGCGCGGACGTGGCCGAGCGCTTCCCCACGAGCGGAAAGGTCGAGCCGGGGCACGTGGTGATGATCGACGCGGCCAGTCCGGGGCAGCTCTGCATGTCGCAGGGTGCGTACAACTCGAAGGTGGCCGGCGTGGTCAGCGGCGCGGGCGATCTGCCGGTGGGCGCCGTGCTGGGGAACCTGCCGGGGACGGACCGGGAGAGCTCGCCGCCGGTGGCGCTGTCCGGGCGGGTGTGGACCTGGTGCGATGCGTCGGAGCATGCGATCGAGCCGGGCGACCTGTTGACCACGTCGCAGACGCCGGGCCACGCGATGAAGGCCGTGGACGCGGAGCGGCGCGGCGGGGCGGTGATCGGCAAGGCGATGAGCGCGCTGAAGCAGGGCGAGAAGGGGCTCGTGCTGGTGCTGATCAACCTTCAGTAGCGATCGAGCCGCGGCGTGATCGAGCGATCCATCAGGAATCAGACGCGTAGTTGGGAGCTACGAGCCATGAAAGGTAAGCGCAAGATGAACTCGGCGCAGGCGGCGATCGTCCTGGCGCTCGTGTGTGCGGGGCCGGCGGTCGCGTGGGCGCAGAAGCCCGAGGTCGCGGAGCCTGATCCGCTGGCGCCGGTGACGGAGATTCCGCCGGACCTGCGCGTGCTCGAGGACGACATTCTCGTGCCGCGAAGCTGGGACCAGACGCGGACGGCCTACGTGGTGAATCTATGGTCCAACGGCGTCGTGCCGTATTCGTTCGGGCCGAACGTGACGCAGACGAACCAGGACCTGATGCGGGCGGCGATGGACGAGTGGGAGTCGCTGGCCAACGTGTTCTTCGTGCCGCGCAGCGGCGAGAGCGACTACATCTTCATCCGCAACGCGACCTTCAACGCCAGCGAGTTTCTCGGCAACGTCGGCGGCGAGCAGCGGGTCTTCATCTCGAGCTGGACGGTGCACGGAACGCTGGTGCACGAGCTCGGGCACGTGCTGGGCTTCTGGCACGAGCAGAGCCGGGCGGACCGCAACACGTTCATCACGGTCAACTTCAACAACGTCTGCCAGAACTGCTGCTCGGACGCCGACGGGAATCCGATCAGTTGCAACAGCCAGTTCGCGATCCGCGATTCGGGCGGCGAGCACGGGCCCTACGATTTCGGGTCGGTGATGCACTATCCGGCGTGTGCGTTCTCGAACTGCGGCGTGTGCGCGGCGACGGACCCGACCTGCGCGACGATCACGGTGCTGCCGCCGAACACGAACCAGCAGACGCTGATCGGCCAGCGCGCCGGGGCGAGCTACTGGGATGGGCGGATCATGAGCTTCCTGTATCCGCAGGCGGACTGGGTGTTCGCGGACACGAGCAGCAGCCTGCCGCTGGGGACGTTCGTGAATCCGTTCGCCGGGTTCGCGATGGGGTATCTCGCCACGCCGACGGGCGGGACGCTGTGGCTGAAATCGGACTTCTACAACAGCCCGCGCGAATACGCGTTCACGGGACGGATCGAGCGGGCCATGCGGATCGAGCCGACGACGGGGTCGGTGGTGATCGGGCGGTAGTGCTCAGAGCGGCGTGGGGTGGGCGCGCGCGGCGCGGGGTGGGCGCGCGCCGCGCGGGGAACAGAGCCGCGACCGTGAGGGAGCGGGCCATTTGTGCGACCTTTGCCCGCGTCCACCCCGGACACTGCGTGTCCGGGGTGGACGCGCCGAGCCGCGCACGCCTGAAAACAGCGAACGCGCGCCGATTGCACACACCGGACACCATGAGACAGCGCACGAGTTCGCTGAATGTCTCCGGGCGCTTGCGCGGGCAGCGCGCCACCCCCAGCCCGCTCCCTCACGGTCGCGGCTCGGATCATTCGGGCGGGAGGTCCGGGGATAGACTCCTGCAACGGTCGAACAGGAGACTCCGCATGCCGTTCGTGCCCGACGGAATCGATCATGTCGAGGTTTTCGTCCGTGACCTGCGAGACGCGGCCCGGTGGTACGGCAAGGTGCTCGGGCTGCGCGAGGTGGCGCGCTGGGAGCCCGAGCCGCTGATGATCGCCGCGGGCGGCACGAAGCTGGCGCTGTTTCACGCGGACGGTCCGCGGGCGGCAACCGGCGACGGCCGGGCGGTTCACTGGCACCGTGTCGCATGGGCAACCTCGGCCGACGGCTTCGCGGCCGCACAGGCGCACCTGCGCGAGCTGGGGATCGACTTCCGCGGCCCGGTGGATCACGGCCTCGCGCAGTCGATCTACTTCGTCGACCCGGACGGCAATCCACTCGAGATCACAACTTATCGCTGAAGCCAGCGCCCGTTCGCCGCTTGCGGAGAACGTCAGGCATCCGGCGCTTCCTGAGCGGCGTTTCGTCGCGCAGCCCGAGAGAGCGCCGCCAGCAGACGCTCCTTCTCCCAACTGACGAGCATCGCGATCGCCAGCAGCACGAACGCGCCGACGACGGCCACGCCGGCCAGCGGATTGCGGCTGAGCCAGAGGCCGCGCGAGAAAGCGAAGGCGATGCCGCCGGCTGCCAGGCCGCCGGCCAGCAGAGCGTAAGCGCGATCGCGGGCGAGCAGCGCGAGACCCACCAGCACGGCGACGCAGGCCGCGAGATGCAGCCGTCCGATCGACTGCGTCTGCGGGTCACTCTCCGCCCAACAGAACACGAGCAGCAGCGCCGCGACGCCCGCGGCCCGCAACGACAGCGGCGGCCAGCGAAACAGCGTGTGAACCAGCGCCAGCCAGGTCCATGCCGCGAGCACGGCCGCCAGCCAGAGATCGAACGGCGTGCGGCCGAGAAGCAGGCCGCAGGTCGCGAGTGCTGACATGAACACGCCGGCGGCAAAGTCGTGCCGGCAGCGGCGCAGGGCGCCGAACAGCAGGAAATACGCGGCGACGGCGTAGAGCGCGGCGACCAGCGAGGGAGAGAGCGGCAACCGCGCACGGCGGACGTGCTGAAGCGCCTGTTCGACGCCCGCCGGCGCCGCGCCGGAGATCACGAACAGTGCAACGAGCGTCGCGGCGGCCACGTGCACCAGCGGAAAGCACCGCAGCCGCCAGGCGGCCCAGAGCGCGACGAGCAGACTCATCGCCAGCAGCGGCCGGCGGGGATCGCGCAGCGGCTCCAGGAGCGCCTCGCTCGGGACGCGCGAGTCGAAACCCGCCCACGCAGAGGCGAGCGCGATCATGGGAAGCAGCGTCACCGCCGCGAGGCAGAGGCCGCGCAGCACCGGCACCGCGCAGACGCGGGCGAGCTCGATCAACGTAACGATGCCCGCGGCCAGCACCGGAACCGCGTAGAACGGGCGGGCGTGGCCGAAAAAGGAGTAGTGCATGCCGTAGAGGTGGAAGGCCGTGGCGACGACGACCGCCGCGAGGAAGAGCAGCTCACCGGCGAGGCGGCGCGGCACGCGCTGCGGCGGCGAGCTGCGAACGGCCGGCTCGTGCTCGTGGACGGCCAGCGCGGCCAGCAGCGTGATCGCGGCCAGAATCCACCAGAGGGCGTAGATGGCGAGCTCGTTCGTTCCGGCCGCGGCGTACGGGACGTGCAGCCAGGCCGGCGCGGCCACGAGCAAGGCGAGGGCCAGGGGCGCGACGAGCATCGTGGCGATGGTGACCGGAAGCGCGAGCCAGCGCAGCACGGCGTGCAGCTCGAGCAGCGCGACGACGGCGGCGGCGAGGCTCAGCAGCAGGCCGATCGTGCGGTCGTATTGCGTCAGCTCGAGCGTCGCGGCGAGCGGGCCGGTCCAGAAGGCTGCGCCGACGACCAGCAGCCAAACCAAGTCGCTGCCGCCCCGCCGCCAGTGGTGCAGGACGACGGCGCAGCCGCTGACGGCGATGACGTAGCCTTGCAGGGCGGCCAGCGTGAGCAGAATGTGGCGAAAATCGCCGGCGTCCACATCGGGGGAGGCGAGGTAGAGGCGGGCGCCGACGGCCATCAGCGCCGCGCTGGCGAGATAGGTCGGATTGCGGCGGAGCCACCAGTCGGCGAGCTGGGCGCAGAGGTTGTTCGTCGCGTGCATCGGTCGATCCTCCGGGCGCAAGCGGGGCGTGTCCGGCCGGGGGCGACGGGCGTCGCGCAGCGGCGGACTCGTTGTTCTCAACTCAACGGACGATCAGGCGGCGGCGGGCAGGAACGATGATGGAATGATGGCACAGTGCGAATGATCGCAATGCCCGCCTGGCCGTCTGGGACCGCGTTATCGCCGCGGCCTCTATTTAGTTCTACGACGGGTGCGCGGAAAGTTCGCAACGGATTTCCGGGGCTCGAGAGCTGTTGGTGCGTCGAGGGACGCACCCTACGCCTTCGGCCGAACGGTACGGGCGGGACGCCCGTACCACCCGAATGAGGAGCGGTCGATGCGTCAAGGGACGCAGACTACGACTGTTGGTGCGTCGAGGGACGCACCCTACGGCGTGCCGGCTGAGGGCTCGCGGAGCGTGCCGGCGAGCTGCTGGTGGACGAAGGCCGTGTTGCGGACGACCAGCCGGCCGCGGTAGCCGCGAACGGAGCCGCGGCCGCCGTTGACATCCCAGCTCTCCGGGGCGACCGAGGTCGTGATGACGTTCACCAGCTCGCGCAGGTGCTCGTCGGGATCGGTCCGGTCGTCGTCGCGGCCGACGTCGCCGCCGACATCTTCGCCCTCGAGCTCGACGCCGCTGAAGTAGCGCTGAATGACGGGCGTCGTCGCGACGGCTCCGGCCGCGACGGCCGGCACGGAGCCGACGGCGAGGTCGCGCTCGCTGCCGACGTGCATGAAGGGGCGGCGCAGGCGTGTCGCGAGCAGGTCCTGCACGTCGTAGACGCGTACGATCATCTCCTCGCCGAGGTCCTCGGCGGTGGAGATGATGATCATGTCTTCGTCGGCGCGGTAGGCGAGCGGCGCGGCGTCGGAGGCGGCTTCGTGGAGGATGATCCAGAGGGCCTGGTCGACGCGGATGTTGCGGGCGCGGACGGTGACGGGCGTGTCGCGCTCGATGCCGGCGGCCTCGATGCGCTTCCAGAGCACAACGACGTTCGTGCCGAGGGACTCGGCGAGCCACTCGATCGCCTGGTCGAAGGGGACGTCCTGAAGCTCGACGCGGACGAACCGGGCGGACAGAAGCTGTGTGGGCGTGAGCTTGGGGCGCGTCGGGCGCGGCTTCTCGGCCGCCTCGCTGGAGGCAGCGGGCGCGGGCGGGCCGGCCGGGGGCAACTGGGCGGTGGCGAGGCCGGCGAGCAGGATCGCGGCGGCGAGGGTGAGGGCGAATCGGGGGCGGGCGTCGCGGCGCATGCGGAGTCTCCGAGTTATCGGTCGAAAGTGCGCCAAGCGCCCGGCCACGTCGGCGCGAACACTTCCACCGGAGATTGTTACCTGTGCCGGGTAGGAAGGCCAGAGGAAAATGCGGTTGAATGGGGGATCACGGGGCGCGCTCGGCGTCTCGCACGAGCAGAGTTGGAACTGCGTGTGCCAGGCACGGGGTTGATTGGCGGCCGAAAGACGCGCCGCTTGGCGCGGCGGGTTCTGACGCGGCCAGGCGGCCCCGGGTCGCGGGTCACCTGTCACGTGTCACTTCACACCTGTCACCTTGGTGCGAGTTGGGAATCTCGCACCAGCGGCTTCAGCGGGCGCACGGGCAAGCTGCGCTTGCCCATGCCACCCGCCGCGCGTGTCCATGGCACCTGTTGCGCTTGCCCATAGCGAGGACG
>CAZXUI010000044.1:0-9808 GCA_964643885.1 uncultured Planctomycetales bacterium | reverse complement strand
TGCCACCCGCCGCGCGTGTCCATGGCACCTGTTGCGCTTGCCCATAGCGAGGACGCTTGGATCGGTCAGCCGGGAGAGAGAAGATCCTCTTCGTCCCACGGCAGGACGTCGGGCAGGAGGGCCTCGACGGCGATCAGGCGCAGCGGCGCGGCGGCGGAACCGATCTGGACGACGCCGAGGAGGCGGTCGGAGACGCGCCGGCCGGCGAAGAGATCGCGGGCCGCGTCGGCTTCCTTCAGACAGGTGAGCACGGCGTCGATCGCGTCGGGTCGGACGAGCAGCAGGTGGCGGCGGCGGCCGTTCTTGGTCATCTCGGCGACGGCGAGAAACTCGCGCGACCAATCGAGCAGCGCATCGAGCCGAACACGCGCGCCCGTGCGGGTCGTGTCGGCCGAGCGGTCGAGGCGGATGACCGGTGCGGCGGCGGCGCGGTCCGCGGCGATGGTGAAGCTCGCGGGAAACTGGGCGTAATCCCGCAGCGATTGCTCGCTCAGACGTGGCAGGCTCGCCGGCCAGTCGTCGCGCACGTCGCGCCAGGAGTACCAGCGGCCGGGCTCGGGGCGGAGCGGGTCGCGCGTCGCGAAGCGCGGCACGTCGCTGGCCGGGCCGATCATGCGCAGGCCGATGTTGCCGCGTTCGGCCAGGTCGGCCAGGCGGACGGCGAGGCCGAAGTCGCCGGGGGCAGGGGCGGCTGGGCGTTCGAGAGCGATATCGAGCCGGTTCCAGCCGCGCTGGAGTGTGACGGGCCGGCAAAGCATGTTCTCGCGCGGGCGGCCGCCGGGCCGCAGCGGCATGGCGGCGGCGCCCGAAAGGACGAGCTCGTCATTGAGCCAGACGGCCAGGCGGCCATCGTAGCCGAGCCAGAGTCGCAGCGTTTGGCGCCGCGGCGAGAGGACGTACGTGGTGGCGCGGATGAGCGAGCGCGGCGCGAGCGACTGGCCGCCGCTCAGCTCGGCGAGGCTGAGGGCTGGGCGCGCGGCGGCGACGAAGCGGGCGGAGTGATCGAGTCGGGCGGGCGCGACGAGTTCTGCGAGCGGCCGGTCGTGCTCGGATGCTGCGGCCGCCCCCGGGCGCGGCTCGTCGACGTACCAATTGCGGACGAAGCCGCTCTGGGTGTCGCTCGAGGCGAGCTTGAGCTGCGCGAAGGCGGCCGGTGCGACGGCGTAGCTGAGAGCAGCGCGGATGGCGGCGGCGTCGGAGGCGAGCGGCTCATGGCCGTAGAGCAGGCCGTCCGGCAGGCGGGCGAGCTCCGCGTGGAGCTCGGCCTGCCCCGCCGTGGAAGAGATGACGCGGGCGAAGGCGAGCAGCAGATGTTGCCAATCGGCGTCGGCGGGCAGGTCGTTGAATGCGGCGGCGTTGATGCCGTGCAGCGGGTCGAACGCCAGGCCGCTGCCGCCGGAGCGGAAGACGACCAGCCAATCGGTGCTTCCGGGCGGGCCGACGAGGTCGGGCGGCGGAGCGAGCAGCTCGCTGGGCCGCGAGGTCGCGCGGCCGTCGGCGGGGCTCAGCGAGATGCGCTGAAAGCCGGCCGTCTCGGCGTCGCGAATGCGGACGAAGCGGGTATTGAGCTCGAGCCGCCCGCGGGAGACGCCGAAGATCATCTTCTCGAAGCGGGACCACTCGCGGGCGACGCGGTCGAGGGCGGCGGCGTCGGGGGATTGGCGCGGTGGCTCGGCGGGGGCGTCGGGATCGGGCGCTGACTCCGCGGCGGCGACCGAAGGCGAGTCGAGTACGGTGACGACGACCACGTTCCACGAGTTGGGTTCGGCCCGACCGACGTAGCCGGCGCGTTCGAACATTCCGGCGACCTCGTCGATGGGATCTCCGCAGCGGTCCATCACTTCGCCGAGACGCAGCCATGCCTCGGGCTGGGCGGCGTCGGCGGCGAGCGAGGCCTCGAAGTGAAGCCGCGCGGAGCGGAAGAGGCCGCATTGCTGGGCGTAGAGCGCGAGCCGCAGGTGCGTCGGCGCATCGAGAGCGGCGGCCGGCTCGCTGCGGGCGAACTCGATACGGCGCAGTGCGGCGCGGGCGGCCCGGGCGACGCGCGTGTCGCCGGTCCCGGCGAGGCGGCGGAGCTCGCGCTGCGCGCCGGGCAGGTCGGCGCCGCTGGAGCGGAGCGTGGCGCGGATGTATTCGCGCTCCGCGCCGGGCGGCATCTGCTCGGCGATCTGCTCGAGCGGGCCGAGGGCGTCGTCGCCGGCGAGCGCGAGATCGGGTGCGCCGCTGGCCATCAGCGCGAGCTCGCCGGCCGCGCCGCGCAGCTCGATCCGCAGCGGGAGTACGGCGTTTCCCCCGCCGGCCGCGCGCATCTGCGCCGCCAGCCCGATGACGTACATCTGTCCGGGCTCGGTGATCTTCCAGGTCGGCAGCGTCTGCCGCGGGTTGGAGAACTCGACCTCGATCGGCGTCTGCTGCTGGCGGGCGGTGTCGAAGAAGGCGACCAGGACGATGGGCGCTTCGATCAGGCCGTGGCGGTCGAAGGGGCGCGCGAGGCGCACTTCCTGTGTCCCGGGTGCGAGCGCGATCGTGCCGAGGGGAACGACGGTCCAGTCGCGGTGGCTGGCGGCGAGTGATGCGGCCGTCGCGCACAGGCACAGCCAGAAGGCGACGAGCGAGGCGGGGCGTCGGTTCACGCGCTGCTCCTTGCGGGCGGGCGAGCTTGAGCGGGCGGCCGGCCGCGATCGAACCGGTGCCGTTACAATGTTCGTGCCCCGCCAGGGGCGAATCAACTACGAATGGCGCCGGAAGCGGAGAATCTGCATTGAAACGCGAAATGGCGATGAGCGGCGCGCTGCTGTGTCTGCTGGCGGGGATGGCTGCGGCGGCGGCGCGCGTCGACGCGGGACAGACGACACAGGCGGCGGGGCCGGCCGCATCACAGCCGGCGGGCGGACCGCAACTGGCGATCGCCGGGTTCGTGCCGGCCGCGGAGAGCGACGAGCGCGATCATTGGCAGGCGACGGGGCTGGAGGAGCTGCTTTCGTGGCGGCTGCGGCGATGTCGCGGGCTGGTGAGCGTGCCGGTGATGCGCGTGCACCAGGCGCGCAGCGAGCTGGAGATCGAGGACAGCGCGGCCGAGAGCTGGGAGCGGGTGTGCCGGTTGCTGGGGGCGCGGTCGATGCTGACGGGGACGACGGAGGGGATGCCGCACGCGCTCAGCCTCAAGCTGCGGCTGGTGCCGCTGGTGGATGGCGCGGCCGGCGGCGAGGCGACGATCGGGCCCGCGGCGTTCTTCGAGGTGCTGGATGAGGCGACACGCTGGGTGATTGATCGGTTCGCAATCACGCTGGAGGAGCCGGTCGCCGGGCATGTGTTCCGTCGGCCGAGCAAGTCCATGTCGGCGGTGGAGTATTTCGCCAAGGCGGTCGTGGCGCTGCGGGAGCAGAAGCGGCGAGATGCGCAGTACTACGTGATCGAGGCCGTGGAATACGACGTGCGGCTGCGGCCGGCGCAGTTGCTGCTGGCGCAGCTCGAGCTGCGGGCGGGGCTTGAGACGCGGCCGAACGCGATCCGGCGGCTGCGGACGATCGGGGACCTGGCGAAGATCATCGAGGACCCGGCGGACCGGATCGACGCGGAGCTAGGGCTGGCGCTGGCGGACCAGATGGTGGCGGCGAGCGAGGCGGCGCTGACGCGGCTGGAGACGGCGCTGAAGCTGGCGGAACGGAGCGGCGATCTGTACGGGCGGATCGCGGCGATGAACGGGATGTGCGACGTGCTGCTGGGCGGGCCGCTGGATCGATCCAGGGAGGAGAGCGAGGAGGCGCGCCAGGCGCGTCTGCGGCGGGCGGCGGAGCTCCAGGAGCGCGTCCTGCGGGAGCTTGACCGGATGGGCGACCTGGTGGCGGCGGCCCCGAGCGCGAACAAGCTGGCGCTGATCTACGAGCAGCTCGGCGAGACGGAGAAGGCGGGGATGATGCATCGCCGGACGATCGAGCTGGCGCAGAAGACCGGGGCGCGGCGCAGCGAGGCGACGGCGTGGCTGTTCCTGGGGCAGTGGCACCGCGGCCGGCAGCAGTGGCGCGAGGCGCTGGAGGCGACGATGCGGTGCCTGGAGCTGACGAAGGAGGCGTCGCGGGCGCCGATTCACATCGCGCTGGCGGAGATCTACGAGTTGACGACGCCCCCGCAGCAGGCCGCGGCGCTGGATCAATATGAGCAGGCGCATGCATTGCTGCGCAGCGGGACGGACCTCGTCAGTCAGCTCGCCTGTCTGCGGCAGATCGCGACGCTGCGGATCGCCCTGGGTCGCAAGGAAGAGGCGCGGGCCGCGCTGCGGGAGGCGATCGACCTGGCGCACGCGCTGGAATCGCCGCTGGAGGTGACGCTTCAGGAGATGCTCAAGAACCTCGACCAGGGAAAGCCGTAGGCGGGCGAGGCGCCCGCGCTCCGCGGAGCCGCGGGTGACTGGTTCACCAGTTCACTCGCCCGCGATTCCCATCCAACCGCTGCGGATGCCGTGACGCCCGAGTGAGGGCGGCTCAGTGCGGGCGGCTCAGTTCGCGCAGGCCGGCGACGAGCTGGGCGTTGACGGGCGGCATGTCGAGCGCGGCGAGCTCGTCGGGCGTGGCCCAGCGGCATTCCTGGCTGTGCAAAGGCTCACCCTCGCCGTCGCACCAGCGGCACAGGATCGGAAACAAGGTGACCAGCCGGTCGCCGTAGTCGCAATGCAGCGGCGGCAGCGCTCGCAGCGAGATGGCGCGCACGCCGCATTCCTCGAGCAGCTCGCGCTCGGCCGCCTGCTCCGGTGACTCGCCGGGCTCCAGCTTGCCGCCGGGGAACTCCCAGTATCCGCCGAGGTGGACGTGGTCGTGGCGGCGGGCGACCAGCCAGCGGCCATCGCGGGCAACCAGGGCGAGGGCCACTTGGTGGTGGGCGGGCAGGCTCTCGAAACCGCTCACGGAGTCCGTCATAAGCTCCATCTCGGCCAGTGTTTAGCGGCTGCGACGGGGTCGAAAACGAGCGCCGCGAAGCACTCCTGCGCGGCCGCTGACGGCCCGTCGTCGGGACAACTTAGCCGGACATCGTCCAGAACGCAAGTCTTTTTGAGGAATAGACTTATACGAATTCCACGGGGTGCGCCAATTTCGACCGCGTGCATGGACACCCCCCAGCCGATTCGCTATAGTGCCAGCGAACGAGGTGCGGCAGCGCAGCGCCTCGCACAACCGTGGAATAACGGCTGTTCTAGCCGTGGCGCACTTCCGGGGTCGGCCATTACGGTTCGACCTCGGAAGTTTATTTTTGCGCCCCGCGCATCTACGCTCTGCGCGGTCGTGCGGAGGCGTGCGCGTCGCGAATGACCACGAAGGAACCGAGCTTGAGCGAGTCCGTCACGGATGCGGCGCGGGTCGTGTGCGCGCTGGATGCGCGGGTGATCCGCAACACGGCACTATGCCGCGAGCATGTCGCCATCGACGTGCTGGCGGCGGGGTTTCCGCCGTCGCGGCCGGGCGAGTTCCTGCAACTGTTGTGCCGCGATATGGAAGACGAATCGGCCCGCGCAATCGAGTGGAAGGAGGGCGCGCTGCCGCTGCTGCATGATCCGGAGTGGACGCAATCGACGGCGTATCTGCGGCGGCCCTTCAGCATTGCGGACCGATGGGAGACGGCGGAGGGAAGCGTTCTACAGGTGATTTCGCGGAATGTCGGCCGCGGGACGAGCTGGCTGGAGCGGCTGGCGCCGGGCGACCTGCTGAGCGTAACCGGTCCGCTGGGGCGCGGATTCTCGCTGCCGCCGCCCGACGCGACCGTGCTGCTGGTGGGCGGCGGGGTGGGGATTCCGCCGCTGCTCTACACGGCGCGGGCGCTGCACGAAGCGGGTCATGAGAATGTCGTGGCGATCTTCGGGGCCACGTCGGCCGATCTGCTGTGCGTGCCACTGATCAGCACCCCGGCCGCCGACGGAACGCCGAGCCGCTGCGCGCTGCTGGCGGGAGAGGCGCGCTTTCCGGCGATCATCACCAGCGACGACGGGAGCGCGGGTGTTCGCGGGCGGGTGACCGACGGGATGAAGGCGTGGCGGCGAAACGCGCGGGCTGATAAGCGGCCGGTCGTGCTGGCGTGCGGCCCGGAGCCGATGCTGCATGCGGTGGCGGAGCTGACGCGCGAGTGGGGCGCGGCGTGCCAGCTCTGCATCGAAAAGCACATGGGCTGCGGATTGGGCACGTGCCTGTCGTGCGTGGTGCGGGTGCGTGACGCGGGCCGGCCGGCGGGGTGGCGCTGGGCGCTGTCGTGCAGCGAGGGGCCGGTGTTTGAGCGGGATGTGCTGGTGGAGATGGAGTGAGTCGCCGCGCGACAGCACCCCGTGCGCCGAGCATGGGGCCTTGTGGCGGACAATAAACCCGCCGCTTGGCGCGGCGGGTTCTGAGGGCCTTCCCCCCTACTGCACCCGCACGATCGCCGTCCAGAAGTAGAGTCCATCGTTCTGGAGCCGCAGGCCCTCGAGCAGGACGCGGTCGCCCGGAGTGACCGATTCGAGTATCAGGCCGACGTCCTGAAGCGACTTGACGGTCAGGCGATTGATGCGAAGCAGGATGTCGCCCGATTCGATCCCCTCGCGGCCGGCCGGGCCGCGCGGCGAGACGCTGTCGATCACGAGAGTGACATATTCCGGCAGCTCCAGCCGCCGTCGAATCCGCTCGGGAATCTCCGCCAGGCGCACCCCCATCAAGCGGGCGGCCAGCTCGGCCCCGTCGGGGATCGGTACCGCCTCGAGCGGCACCGTGACCGTTTGCGTGCTCGCTCCGCGGCGGATCGTGAGCTGGATCTCGTCGCCGGGCTTGCGGTCGAGCAGCCGTACGTAATAGTCGATGCCGCTGGAGAGCGGCTCGTCGCCGAAGCGGATGAGGCGGTCGCCGCGCTTCAGACCGGCGCGGGCGGCCGGGCTGTCCGCGGCGACAGCCTGCACGGTCGGCTCGGCGCCGGCGACCCGCAGGCCGAAGCGGACGCGCTGGCGGCGCTCGATATTGAGCATGTCGGGCAGCAGCTCCCAGACGCGATCGACGGGGATGGCGAAACCGACGTTCTGGGCGTCGCCGCGGATGGCGGTGTTGATGCCGATCAGCTCGGAATTGACGTTCAGCAGCGGGCCGCCGGAGTTGCCCGGATTGATGGCCGCGTCGGTCTGAATCAGGCCGGTGTAGGTGCGCTCGCGGCCGTATTGCAGCTCGCGATCGAGGGCGCTGACGATTCCCGCGGTGACGGTGTGCTGAAGGCCGAGCGGATTGCCGATCGCGACGACCGTCTCGCCGATCATGATGTCGTCGCTGCGGCCGAGCTGAATGTGCTTGAGCGGCCCGCCGGCATCCACGTGCAGCACGGCCAGGTCGTGCTCATGGTCGACGGCGATGACCTCGGCCGGCAGCGTTCGCTTGTCGGCGAAGGTAATCTGAATGTCCGACGTCTGGGCGACGACGTGCGCGTTGGTGAGGATGTAGCCGCGCTCATGCACGACGACGCCGGAGCCGACGCTCTCGACGCGGCCGATCCGCTGACGCGGGCGGCCGAAATCGAAGATGTCCTCGAAAATGCTCGGCGGCCCCAGCGAGCGATAGCGGATGAGCCGCGCGGTGCTGACGTTGACGACGGCGTCGCGGCACTGTTCGAAGACCTCGACGACCGGCGAGCGGCGGCGCTGGCGATCGGTCTCCTGGCCGGCCGCGGCGATCAGCGGCGCGGCCAGCGCGACCAGGGCCAGCGGGCCGAGGACCTTGTGAATCTGCATCCGGCGTGCCTCCTGTGCATTTCCGACAGCGGTTTCGACGCCCTTCCGCGGGCTTTCCGGTCACGAATCCGGCCGGCCGGACCGCACCCGCGGACGGCGCTTGAACGCCCGCCCCGGCCGATGGATAATGGCCGGGACGTTATTGACAATCATATTCGTTGAGGGTCGGAGGCCGCGAATGGGCGCAAAGCTCCAGGCGTTACTCGAGCTTCAGAACATCGAATTGCAGATCGTCGACATTCGGCGGCAGATCCAGCAGAAGGAACGCCAGGTCGCGGCGCACCGCAAGAAGCTCGAGATGGCCGAGAGCGCAGAGGAGGTCGAGAAGGCGGAAATACGCCGCTCGCAGATGGCCTTCGACGAGCTCGATTCGGAGATCAAGGGGCGCAGTTCACACATCGACAAGCTTCGCGAAAACCTCAACCTGGTCAAGACGAACAAGGAATACGCGGCGGTCCTGGACCAGCTCAACAACTCCAAGGCGGACCTCAAGCGGATCGAAGAGCGGGCGATGCAGCTCATGAGCGAGCTGGAGCAGCGCAAGGCCGCCCTCTCGGACCGGCAGCGCGGCCACGCCAGCGAGCGCGAGCGGCTGAGCGAGCTTCAGGCGCAGCTCGAGCAGGTGCGCGGCTCCTACTCGGCCCGGCTGACGCAGCTCGAAAAGCAGCGCGAGGCGGCGGCGGGAGCGATCGACGCGGCGACACGGACGCTCTTCGACCAGCTCGTGGAGCGCTACGACGGCGAGGCGATGGCGGAGGTGCTCAAGCCCAACGCGCGGCGGGACGAGTACATCTGCGGCGCGTGCCAGATGGGATTGCGGGTCGAGCACGCGAACGCCCTGGCCGTGCGCGACGACATCCGCCGGTGCGAGAGCTGCGGGCGAATCCTCTATCTGAGCAAGTGAGAAGGACCGGCCGGCTGTGGGGCTGATCATTCATATCGACGGCGGGGCGCGCGGCAACCCCGGCCCGGCGGGGGCGGGTGTGGTCGTGCAGCGCGAGGACGGCACGCTGATTCACGAGGGGGCCTACTTCCTTGGCCACCAGACCAACAACGCGGCGGAGTATCACGCCCTGATCCGCGGCTTGCAGCGGGCGGCGCGCTGCGGCGATCAGCCGATCTCGGTCTGCTCTGACAGCGAGCTGCTCGTGCGGCAGATCACCGGCGAATACCGCGTCAAGAGCCCGAAGCTGGCGCAGCTTTTCGAGCAGGCGCAGATGCTGCTGCTCAAGGTCTCGTGCTGGAAGGTGCAGCACGTGCGCCGCGAGGCCAACAAGCGGGCCGACGAACTGGCGAACCTGGCGATGGACCGGGAGCGCGACGTAGTCGTCTATGACGCCGACGACGGTCCGACGCAGCGGCCGGGCGGCGGAGCAGGCGGCGCGTCGGTGCAGCCTGCGCCGGCGGCGACGGGCGGAGTCGGTCAGACATCCGGCGACGTCGGTCCGTCGCCGGGCGGCGCGGACGGTGCGTCGGCTCAGGAGCGATCCGAAGGGCCAAGCGGGGCGCTCGGGGGCGACGCGCCGCGGGCGGTGCGCGTCTCGCTGGCGACGGCCTGCAAGCCTGGGGCGTGTCCGGCCGGGGGATTTCCGGCCGAGCCGCTGGTGATCTCTGCGGTCATGCCGGCGGGGATGTGCGTTCACGCGGCGCAGGCGATTCTGCCGACGCTGCTGGCGATTCAGAATACGGACGCGCAGGAGTATGCGGCGATTCCAACGATGACGGTTCGGTGCTCGCGGGCGGAGTGCGGGGCGAGTTTTCACGTGTCGCCGCAGACGCGGAACAACGGCAAGCACTGAGCCTGTCGGGCTGCTGAGCGAGCTTCGCGGTTCGCCTGCGAGCATTCTCGCGTCGAGCGCATGAAGAACGCCGCCGGGGCCTATTTGGGGCCGCCGGCGGCGTTGATGTATCAAGAAACAGTGGATCGGTACCGGGCTTCCGGGTCGCCCCGGGAGCCGGCCGGCGAGAAGCCGGCTGAGAGTGCGCTGACCTGATGCCGTCTCCGGCCTTTTGAATTCCGGAGCGGATCTAGGTATCCCCTAGAAAGGAGGTGATCCAGCCGCAGGTTCCCCTACGGCTACC
>CAZXUI010000043.1:0-35528 GCA_964643885.1 uncultured Planctomycetales bacterium | reverse complement strand
AACGGGGGCGATCAACCGGACGATCCGGACGGCGACCACGCCGGCGACCCCGACCCCAACGATGTGCCCGACGAGCCGGTTCCGCCTGCCGTCTTCGGCGTCTGGCGCTTCGAAAACGGCCTCTATGGCGCCAACAGCGGGCACGCGGCCGCCTATCTCGTGCTCGACGAGCACGGCCACGTGCAGCTCATCGGCCGCAATGACCAGACACACGCCCTGCGGGTCGTCAGCGGTTCCTACGCCTCCATCGGCGACTTGGTGCTGATCGTCCAGCTCTACGAAGACTATCCGGAGATTCTCTACTACACGGCCGACGACGAGCACCTGGTCGTCACGCAGTGGGACGGCCTCCAGACCACGCTCAGCCGCGCCGCCGCGCTGCCGCCGGAATATCAGATCCGGCCGTTGCGCGAAGTCACTCGCCATACCGGCCTGCCGGAGCCCTACTACGGCACCGGCCTCGTCTACGACGGCCAGTCGCTGCTGTATCTGGGCTACCTCAGCAACACGGTCCAGCGCGTCGACCCCGATACCGGCGCGCTGGGTACACCGCTTACGCTCTCCAGCCACGGGCATGTGCACGCGTTTCAGGAGGGCAGCTTCTGGGCCCACTGCAACTGCGGCGGAAGCACCTCCGTGCAGCGCCGCACGCCGGCCGACGTGCTTCTCGATCAGATCCGCTTCTTCGACGACCTCGCGCTCGACTTCGGCGTCGAGGCCATCGCCGTCGACGGCTCGAACGGGAACCTGTGGGTGTACGGTGAGCTCGACGACGACAACCAGGGTCGCTTCCTGAAGCTGGATACGTCCGGCGAGCCCGACGTGCTGCTGGAGACGATCGAGTTCGATCACTGGATCCGCGCTATGGTCTGGCACGACGGCTACATCTGGGCGCTTGTAAGCTGGCCCTACGCGGTCTACCAGATCGATACCACGACCGCGAAGGTCGTCGCGACCTACGACGTTCCCGACAAGCGAACCGAGTTCGACGGGATGACCGTGATCGACGGCCGCATCTTCCTCGTCGGCACGGACTACCTGACGGATGAGGCGGAAGGCGTGATCGTCGAGCTGTCGACCGAGCCGTCCGGATCGTAGCTCTTCGGCAGTGAGTGGTTCCCCACGGAGCCGGCCACGCGAACCTCGCGTCGCCGGCTCCGCCGCATTCGCGGAGCTGATCGACGCCGATCGATCGAGCTTCAGGCGTCCGGCGCCCCCGAATCGACCCGCAAGTGCGGCTCACCCCGAGCCGCCGCCGCGGCCGATAGAACGGTGGATCGGTGCGCGAGCGGGCCGCTCGAATCAGCGTAACTTGTGTAATGGCAGTATGTTACCGGCGCCTCGCCCGCGTCGGCGGCCGCCTCGACGGGGCGCGCTTTTTCGACCCAACATTGCCACGCGGCGCGTACAATACCTCGCATGAGCCGAATCGCGCTCATTCTGACGCTGTTCGTCGCGCCGCTGGCGTCGCCGCGGGCACCTGCCGCGGATTCCCTTTCAACGCCCGCCGAGTGCTGCTGCTGTGCGGCCGATGCCTGTCACTGCGGCTGCGAAACGCCTTCAGAACCGGCAAGCCCGGGCGGGCGCGGGCCGACCTCCGCGCGCTTCTGCGGCTGCGACGACACGCCCTGGTCGCTTCCCGCGCCGACAACCACGCTGCCCGAGCGGCCGCAACTCGCCGGCCTGCTCGCCCAGCCGGCCACGATCACGCTCGACGGCACGCCGCATCAGCGCTTCGCCGGCCACCTGCCTCACGGCCCGCCGGCCGCACTCGCGCTTCTGCGAACGATCATCCTGCTGAATTGATCCTGCCCGCCGCGCGCCCTCAGACGCCGGTCTGATTCCGCGCCATCGTCTTCACGAGACTCGAGTTTCGTTCGTCCGCGCGGCCCGTACAGCCGCGCATCCCTCGCCCACGCTGAGCAGGACACGCATATGGCAAGTCTCAACATCCCGGCCACCAGGGCGGTCGGCACCTGCGCTGCGACCATCACGGCGGCGTTGGCGCTCGCCGGCTGCACGACGTATGACACGACGCAGCGCGACGTCGAGATCGCGATCCAGAATTGGCGCCGCCCCGTCGCGCCCGTGGCAGCGACCTCGCAACCCGCGCCCGCCGGCGCGGCCGCCCCAGCGCGCGGGCCTGCCACCCCGCCCGGCCCTCCGGCGGAGATCGCGCCGCTGCGCCCCGTCGACCGGTACATTCACGAGGCACTCGCGCGCAACCCCGGGATTCAGGCGGCCACTGCCGACGCCCGCGCGAAACTGCACCGAATCCCGCAGGTCAGCTCGCTGCCCGACCCGGTCCTTCGCGCAGTCGCCCGTCCCGAGCCGATCCAGACCGCCGCCGGCGACACGTATTTCACGCTGGCCGTCAGCCAGATGTTCCCGCTGCTGGCCAAGCTCGAGCGGGCCGGAGACATCGCCGCCGCGGAGACCCGCGTCGCGCTCGAGCAGCTTCAGGCTCGACGCGTGCAGCTCATCGCCGACGTCGAACGGGCCTATTGGCAGATCTACCGGCTCGACCGCTACCTGGAGATCACGCGCGAGAACCGCCGCGTGCTTGAGGACCTGCGCAGCGTCGTCGAGACGCAGTACCAGGTCGGGAAGGTACCACAGCAGGACCTGCTGCGCGTCCAAACCGAGCTCGGCAAGCTCCGCGACGACGAGTTCCGCTTCGGCGTCCAGCGCGACGCGGCCGCCGCCGCACTCAACCGACTCACCGATCAGCCGCCGCAGCGCGAAATCCCGCCTACCGGCCCGATCGATGCACCCGCGACGCTGGCAGACGTGGAGGAGCTGATCGCCCTGGCCACGGATCACAATCCGACGCTTGCGGCGCTTCGCCAGCGCCTCGAGCAGAATCGCCAGCAGGCCGCCCTCGCCGACCTCGGCTACTGGCCGGACCTGATGCTCGGCTTCGAGTGGAACTACCTCGACGGCCGGCCGGCATTCATCCCGCCGGTCAATCCGATGACCGGTCAGCGACCCGCCGTCAACCGCATGAGCGAGGGCGGCGACGACAACTGGGGCATCAGCATCCAGCTCAATCTGCCGATCTGGTCGCAGCGGATCGAATCCGCCCGCCGCGAGGCCCGCCAGCGCCTGCTCGCCACGCAGAGCGAGCTGCACGACTCGAGCAACATGGTCGCCTTCCGCATCTTCGAAGCCTGGTCGCGGGTCGAGGCGCAGCAGCACACGCTGCACGTACTGGAATCCGAGCTCATCCCGCAATCACGTCAGACCTATGAAGTGACGCTCACATCCTATCAGGCCGGGGACACGAGCTTCGTCACCCTGATCGACCACTGGCGCCGCTGGCTCGAATTCGAGCTCATGCGCCACCGCGAGACCGTCGACCTCGAAACCGCCTTTACGGACTTGCAGCGCGACATCGGAATGCAACTGCTTCGACGGCAAGCCGACGCGCGCCCTGCCGGAGATGACCGATGATCAATACGCAGCCCCCCGCGACAGCCGTCCCCGAGCTCCGCAGCCTGCTTTTGCGCTGGACGGTCGTCCTGGCGCTGGTCGGCCTGTTCGCACTCTGGGCAACCTGGCGGCTGGCCTCCACGGCCGCGCGACAGCCGACCGGCGGCGCACCTCAGACCCACGCCGCGGCGCCATCGGAGCCGGCGATCGAGTACTGGACCTGCACCATGCATCCGCAGGTGCGCCAGCCCGGGCCCGGCGAATGCCCCATCTGCGGAATGGAGCTGGTCCCCAAGTACGTCGGTAGCGACCAGCCCGGCATCGCGCCGCCGAGGGCCTCACCGCCGCAACACGCCGAACACGCGCCCGCCACGCAGGCCCAGACCCGCCCGCGCGAGTGGTACCAGTGCACCATGCCCGAATGCGGCGACCAGGGCAGCTCCGACCCGGACTCACGCTGCCCCGTCTGCGGCATGAAGCGCGAGCGCGTCGAGACCTTCGGCGACTCGGCCGCCGGCGACGTCGACCTCAGGCTCAGCGAGCGGGCCCGCCGACTGGCCGAAATCGAGACCCAGCCCGTCCAACCGCGAACGCTCCTGAAGCGCATCCGCACGGTCGGCCGCGTCAGCTACGACGAGACGCGCTACAGGATGGTCAGTGCCTGGACCGGCGGACGCATCGACAACCTCTTCGCCGACTTCACCGGCATGACCGTCTCGAAGGGCGATCACCTCGTCGAGATCTACAGCCCCGAGCTGCTCTCCGCCCAGGAGGAGTATCTCCAGGCGCTGCGCTCGGCCGCGGCCGGCCGCTCCGCCCCCTTTGAAGCCGCCCGCCGCAGCAGCGAGCAGCTCCTGGAAGCCGCTACGCGCAAGCTGCAACTGCTCGGCGTGACCGACGAGCAGATCGCCGCCATCGAACGCTCCGGCCAGCCGCAGACGCACCTCGTCGTGCATGCTCCGATCGGCGGGACCATCGTCAAAAAGATGGCCACCGAAGGCATGTATGTGAAGACCGGCGATGAGCTCTACACGATCGCCGACCTGACGCACGTCTGGCTGCTGGTCGACCTGTACGAATCCGACCTGCCTTGGGTCCGTCCGTTTCAGAAGGTCACTGTGACCGCCCGCCCGCTGCCGGGCGAAGCCTTCACGGGCCAGATCGTCTTCGTCGAGCCGACGCTCAATCCCACCACGCGAACCGTCCAGGTCCGCATCCACGTGGCGAACCCCGACCTGCGGCTCAAACCGGAAATGTGGGTCAGCGCCCAGATCGAGGTCCCGCTCGCCGCGGGCGGCCGCGGCGCCGTGCCGGCGCCGGCCGGTACGTTCGTCTGCCCGATGCACCCGTGGGAGGCTGCCGACGCACCCGGCCGTTGCCCGGTTTGCGAGATGTCGCTCGTCGCGGCCGCCGACCTGCCGCAGTATGCCGCGGCTACCGAGCCCGTGCCGGTGCTTTCCGTGCCGCGCGAGGCCGTCATGCAGACGGGCGAGCGCGCCCTGGTATACGTCGAATCCGCGCCGGCCACGTACCGCGGTGTCGAGGTCATCGTCGGGCCGCTCGCGCAGGACGAAACCGGCCGGGAGTACTACCCCATCCTCGCCGGACTGCGCGGCGATGAGCGCGTCGTGATGCGCGGCAATTTCGCCATCGACAGCCAGATGCAGCTCGCCGGCAAGCCCAGCCTCTTCTCCGCCCGCGGCATCGGCGGCGATTCGCACGGCGGCCACGGCGGCGGACATTCGTCCGCGGCTCCGCTCGAAGCGGCCGGCCCGTCCGCTGCTCCGCCGGCCGGGGAGCGGACCCGCTGTCCGGTGATGGGCGGCGAGATCGACCAGGCCGTCTTCAGCGACCTGCTCGGCGAGCGCGTCTATTTCTGCTGCCCGCCGTGTGTCGCGAAGTTCGAGGCCGATCCGGAGAAGTACATCGCAGTGCTGCCGTTGGCTTTTCAGCAGAAGCTCCGTCGGCCGCACACGAAGGAGACCGGGCATGATTAACGGTCTGATTCGCGTCTTTCTCTACACGCCGCTGCTGGGCCTGATTCTCGCCGGCGTGCTGGCGGTCATCGGCTGGCGCGCGTTCGAGCAGAATCCCAAGGACGCCATTCCCGACATCGCCGAGAACCAGGTCATCGTCTTCACGGAGTGGATGGGACGCAGCCCCAAGGACGTCGATGAGCAGGTCACTTATCCGCTCACCGTCGCGCTTCAGGGCGTGCCGAATGTGCGCGAGATCCGCGCCACCAGCGGCTTCGGCTGGTCGATCATCTACGTCGTCTTCAAGGACCAGGCGGAGTTCTACTGGGCCCGCAGCCGCGTGCTCGAACGCCTCAACGTCGCCCAGGGGCAGTTGCCCGCCGGCGTCACGCCCCGGCTCGGCCCCGACGCGACCGCTCTCGGACAAATCTTCTGGTACACGGTCGAAAACGGCTGGCATTCGCCCGAGCGCCCGGGGCTGCGCTTCGATGAGCACGGGCGGCTCACCCCCGCCTCGCGGCGGGCGCTGCTCGAGAGCGATCCGGCGCTCGAGGAAACGCTCGCCGCCGCCGAGCCGTTCACCGATCCCGTCAGCGGCGAGCCGCTCGTCTTCAGTCAGCTCCCGCTCGACCGCCTGCGAAGCATCCAGGATTTCGACGTCAAGCTGGCGCTCCAGAGCGTCGAGGGCGTGAGCGAGGTCGCCAGCATCGGCGGCTTCGTCCGCCAGTATCAGATCGACGTGAACCCGGACGCGTTGCGGGCGCTGCGGGCGCCGCTTTCGCGCCTCGTGGCGGCCGTCAACAACGCCAACATCGACGTCGGCGCGAAGGTCATCGAGGAGAACGGCACGGAGATCCTGATCCGCGGCGTGGGCTTCCTCGGCGGCCAGGAGCGCAGCGCCGCCGAGCGGGCCGCCCGCGAACAGGCCGTCATCCGCGACATCGAGAACATCGTCATCCACGCGGACAACGGCACGCCCATCTATCTGCACCAGGTCGCCACCGTCAGCGCCGGACCGGACTTCCGCCGCGGCGCGCTCGACAAGCTCGGGGCCGAGGCCGTCGGCGGCGCCGTCACCATGCGCTTCGGCGAAGACCCGCTCACCGTCATCGACCGCGTCCATGAGAAAATCGAGACCGTCGAAGCCGGCCTGCCGCCCGGCGTGCGCGTCAACCCCTTCTACGACCGTACCGAGCTCATCCACGAGACCATGGCCACCCTCGGCGAGGCGCTCACGCAGGAACTCTTCATCACCATCATCGCCGCCGTGCTCTTCCTGCTGCATTTCCGCAGCAGCATCGTGATCGCCGTGACGCTGCCCCTGGCGGTGTTCTTCGCCTTCATCTGCATGCAGGCCCTCAAGCTTCCCAGCAACATCATGAGCCTGGCCGGCATCGCCATCGCCATCGGCACCATGGTCGACATGGGCATCGTCATGCTCGAGAACATCTACCAGTATCTCACCGATCAGCGCGACCAGTACACCCGCATCGAGACCGACGCCTCCGGCAGCCCGCGCGAGATCGTCGACGAGGCCCGGCGGCGCCAGCTCGTCTACGACGCCGCGGCCGAGGTCGGACCGGCCATCCTGACCGCCATCAGCACGACCGTGATCTCGTTCCTGCCGGTCTTCTTCCTCGAGGGCCAGGCCGCCAGGCTCTTCACCCCGCTGGCCTGGACCAAGACCTTCTGCATGGTCGGCGCCGTGATCCTTGCGCTGACCATCGTTCCGCCCATGTCGGCCGCACTCCTCAAGAGCCGCCGCACGAGCCGCCGCGCCGCGCTGGGCTTCGCAGCCGTAGCAGGACTGGCGGCCGGAGGGCTCTGGTGGCGCGCCGCCGCCATCAACGCCGCCTTCGGCGAGTTCACGGCCGCAATCAACGGCTATCTCGGCTTTTCCGACGCGTCCGTCGCCGCGCTCGCGGGCCTGCTGCTGGCGATCATCGTCTACTTCACGCTGCGCGAGCGCATCAAGCCCATCGAGCACAACCCGGCCAGCCGCCTGGTTCGCCGCCTCTACGAACCGACCATCCGCTGGGTGCTGCATCACAAGCTCCTCTTTCTGGCCGTCCCCGCCGTGTTTGTCGCCTGGGGGATGAGCATCTGGCTCGGCTGGGGGCCGCTCGTCGCCATCGCGATCTGGCCGCTCCAGCAACTCGGCCTGTCGCCGGCCGACTGGAGCGCTGCACGCTGGATCGGCCTCCTGCTGGCCGCGATGATCGGTTTTGTGCTGACACCACTCGTGGTCCGGACGGTTCTCGTGGCCGTCGGTCTGATCTGGCCGGCGCGGTTCCCCGCGATTCGCCTCTCGGGATGGGCCGCAGCGCTGCTGGGCGTCGCCGCCTTCGCACTCGCCGCCGTCCTGATCGATCGCACCGATTTCATCGACCGCAATAACCGCTTCTTCGCCGCGCTGTTTGCGCCCGGCGCCGCGCAGCCGCTCTCTGAGCAGCGCCCCGTTCAGACCCTGCTGGCCAGCAAGGGCATCGGCCAGGAATTCATGCCGCCGCTGGACGAGGGCGATTTCCTCTACATGCCCAGCGTCCTCCCGGCCGGCTCGATCAATACCGTCATGGACGTAATGCAGAAGCAGGACGTCCAGCTCGCCCGCATTCCCGAAGTCGAGCTGGTTGTCGGCAAGCTCGGGCGGATCGAATCCGCGCTCGATCCTGCGCCCGTCGGTATGCTCGAGACGATGGTCCTGCTGCGGCCGCGCGAGCAATGGCCGACCATCGACGACCCGGAGTTCGACGGGATGCGCCGCAAGCGGACGATGGACGAGATCTGGGAAGACGTGAAGATGGCCGGCAGTTTCCCGGGCGTGCTGCCCTCGGTTCAGCTCCAGCCGATCCGCACGCGGGTCGAGATGCTCAGCACTGGCCTGAACGCCAAGATCGGCATCAAGATCTACGGCGACAGCGTCGAGCGCTGCGAGCAGCTCGCCGTGCAGATCGAGCAGCTTCTGCGGCGGAGACTTGCCAACGCCCAGGCGATCAACGCCGTCCGCGTCAGCGGCAAGCCCTACCTGGAGATTCAGATCGATCGCCAGGCCATCGCCCGCTACGGCGTGGATATCGCCGACGTGCAGCAGGTGATCGAAGTCGCCATCGGCGGCCAGAACCTGACGACGACCTACGAAGGACTCGATCGCTACCCCGTCCGCATCCGCTACGAGCGCGAGCTGCGCGACGAAGTGCCCGACCTGGAGCGGATCCTCGTCCCGACGCCCACCGGCGCGCAGATCCCCATCAGCCAGCTCGCCGACATCCGCCGCGTCACCGGCCCAATGAGCGTCCGCCGCGAAGGCGCCCGCTACGTCAGCTACGTCACCATGAGCAACCAGGGCGTCGACGAGACGACGCTGGTGCGCAACGGCCAGGGGATCATCGACGAGGCCATCGTCAGCGGCGAGCTCGATCTGCCGGAGGGCTACTATATCCGCTGGACCGGCAGCTACGAGCGCAACATCCGCGCCAAGCAGCGGCTGGCCATCCTCGTGCCGCTCGTCATGCTGACGAACCTGCTGCTGATCCACCTGCAATTCAAACGCTGGCCGCTGACGATCGTCATCTTCCTCGCCATCCCCGTCGCCTTCAGCGGCGGCTTCATCCTGCTCGAGTTCTGGCCGCAGATTCAGGACTGGCTCTACACGCTCGGCCTGATGGACCGCCCCTTCCCGGGCGAGGCGATGTACCTGACCGTGGCCGTCTGGGTGGGCTTCATCGCCCTGTTCGGAATCGCGGTGGACGACGGCATCGTCATCGGCACCTACCTCGATCAGGTCTTCGGCCGGTCGAAGGTCACCCGCTATGAGGAGATCGAGGAGCGCGTCATCTATGCGGGCCTGCGGCGGATCCGCCCCTGCCTGATGACGACCTTCACGACGCTGGCCGCGCTGATACCGGTCCTTCTCTCGACGGGCCGCGGCAGCGATGTCATGACCCCCATGGCCCTGCCCGTCTTCGGCGGCATGTTCGTCGCCCTGGTGACGATTCTCGTCGTGCCGACGTGCTACTGTGCCATCAAGCAGTGGAAGTGGAAGCTCGGGCTGGCGGACCAGGACTTCGTCGCCCCCGAGCAGCGACAAGGATAAGCGGCGTTTCGACCACTCGGAATCTAATCAACGGAGCCGGACATGTGGTTTCTCGATCTGTTCACGATCTTCTTCGCCCAGTTTCTGAACTTTCTCTTCGGGCTGCTGGGCGGCTCGCTCGGCGCGTAACGGCCTGCCGCTGAGCCGCGCTCGCGGATTCGCCGCGCAGATACGGCCTACGGATCGCCGTTCTCGACCGCCTCGCCGGCCGTCAGCTCGGCCAGGTGCCTGCGCGTTTTGGCGACGTGCGGATGATCGGGCGGCAGCGTCGCCTCCAGGATCGCCAGCGCGTCGGTGAGCAACGCGGCCGCCTCGTCCCGGCCGGCCTCCGGGCGAGCGTTGCGGATCGCGATCGCCAGCGAAGCCTGGGCGACGCCCGTCGAAGGATGCCGCGGTCCGAACACCCGCCGCGATCGATCGAGCACCTCGCGGAAGACCGGTTCGGCCTCGTCGAATCGGTCCAGCTCCAGCAGCAGAGACCCCAGATTGTTGGCGGTCGAGACCGCCGTGGGATGATCGCTAAGCTGCTGATCCTCGAAGCGCTGCAACAGTTCGCGATAGAGCGACTCAGCCTGCGCGTGCTCTCCGAGCGCCTGAAGCAGCGAGGCGAGATTCGCCCGCGCCTGAATCGTGTGAGTGTGGTCCTCGCCGAAAACCTGGCGGGCCGTTTCGACGCACTCCTCCAGAAACGGCCGGGCTTCGGCCGGCCGGCCGGCGTTCTTGAGCGCCACTGCGAGATTCCCGAGCGAGATCAGCGTGACTTCGTGCTTGTCGCCAAGCACCTCTCGTGCGAGTTTCAGGCCGGCCCGCAGGTGCTGCTCAGCCTCGCCGAACCGCCCGCGATGAAAGAGCAGCGAGGCCAGCGACAGCGTGTCACGCACCGCGGCCTCGGCGTCCGCGTCCGGCTGCGCGCCGTGCACCGCCTGCGCCTCCAGCAGGACCTGCTCAGCCGTGACCAGGTCGCCCGTCTCCATGTATGCCGTCGAAAGATTCCGCAGCGTCTCCGCCAGCCGGGGCGCATTCGCGGTCGCGTCCGTTCGAAGAATCTCCAGCGCCTCGTTGTACATCTCGATCGCCTGCGCCACGCGGCCCTGCGCCCGATGCGCGTTCGCCACGTGGACGATCGACCAGGCCGTCTCGGCATGCATCGGCCCATAGACCTGCTCGAACAGCGCCCGGGCGCGCTCGAGCTGCACCTCCGCATCTGCGTGCCGGCCCAGGCCGTCCAGCGTCTGACCTAGCGTCAGGCGCACCGGAGCCTCCACCGCCGGGCGATTCTCGAACGCGCCGTCCGCCCGCTCAAGCGCCTGATCGACGATCTGGCTGACCGTGATCTCCGCTCCCTGGGCCTTCTGCGGGTTCGCGGCCGCGAGCACGCTGCGGAGAAACTCGCTCACCTGCTCGGCCGCGGCCCGCGCGTCGGCTTCGTCCTCGCGCGCCGCGACGGCGGCAGCCCGTTCGTGCTCGATCCGCAGCGCCAGCACCGTCGCCGTGACGCCGAACGTCACGGCGAGCAGAAACACCGCCGCGATCAGCCCGACGGAGGTCTTGTGCCGCAGCACCAGCTTGCGCAGCTTGTAGCCGAAGCTCGGCGGATGCGCCTCGACCGGCTCGCCCGCCAGGAAGCGGCGCAGATCCGAGCTCAGCGCGTCGACGGATTGGTAGCGCTGACTCGGCTCGCGGGCCAGGGCCTTGAGCGTGATGATGTCCAGGTCGCGCTCGACGGCCGCGTTGCGCGTCGACGGCGGCGCGGGATCGTTCGACCGGATCGACTCGAACAGGTGCGGCAGGCCGCGCGTCGCGTCGTGCGGCGTGTGGCCGCAGAGAAGTTGATAAAGCACGGCCCCGAGCGAATACACATCCGTCCGCGAGTCGACGACCTGTGAGCCGAGCCCCACCTGTTCCGGAGACGCGTACGCGGGCGTGCCGAGAATCTCGGCCGTCGCGGTCAGCCGCGCTGCGGCCGAGTCATCCTGGTTGACGGCCGTCGCCAGCCCGAAGTCGAGCACGTGCGGCGTGCCGTCGGCCGTGACGAGGATATTGGAGGGCTTCAGATCGCGATGAATCACGCCGCGCTGATGCGCGTGCTGCACGGCGTCGCAGACCCGCAGGAACGCCTCCAGCCGCTCGCGAATCGGCCGCGGACCCGGCGGCGACGCGTTGGCCCACGCGTCCAGCGGCCGGCCGTCGATCCACTCCATCGCGATCACCGGCTGGGCGTCGATCGTCTCCACGCCGTAGACAGTGACGATGTTGGGGTGGTTCAGGGCGCAGACGGCCTCCACCTCGCGCTCGAAGCGGGCCCGGGCCGAGCGCGTCGCGAACGCGCCGCCGATCATCCGCTTGAGCGCTACCTGGCGGTTCGTGCCCGGCTGGCGAGCGCGAAAGACCACGCCCTGGCCGCCGCGGCTCACCTCCGCCACCAGCTCATAGGGTCCGATCCGCCCGTCTGCGGGCGGCCGCTCCGCCTCCCGCAGCCGGTCGAGCCAGTCGGCGTCGGAAAAGTCCTTGTCGAAGGCGGTTTCTCTCACCGCTTGCACCTCGCGCTCCCGCCCGGGCGGCCGTGACGGTCAGACGCAGCGCCCCTCGGGGTCGTCCTCTTCCGCGATCTGCCGCGCGATCAGCTCGCTGATCCGGTTGCGAATGCGCTGCTTGATCTTGTGAACGGCCGGCTGCGTCGTTCCGAACCGCTCCGCGACGGCTTCCGGCGAATCGCCCGCCAGCAGCCGCTCAAAGACGCTCACGCTGGCCGGATCGAAACTGGCGCGAACGGACACCATCGCCAGGCGAAGGTGGTGGTTCTCCCACTCACGCTCCCACTGAGCGTCGCTCTCGTCGTGCGTGTCGATGCGGCCCGCGGCCGCGTCCACCGGTTGTACGGCACCCGGAAGCCGGTTTGGACGCGCGAACTGCTCGGCGATCTCGTTTCGGACCGCCCGATGCAGGTAGGTGCGGAATCGCCCCTTGCGCGGGTCGTATTCGAACGCGCGCAGACTGTGGCACAGCTTGGCCATGACCGCCTGGCAGACATCGTCGGCATCCGCCGGCTGAAGGCCGCGCGCCCGGGCGTAGCGGAAGATCAGGTCGCGATATCGGACCTCGAATTCCGACCAGGCGTCCGCATCCGCCGCATCGCGGACGCGGAGCAGCAGGGATCGCCTCGTCAGATCATTGCTCAAGGCGCGGCTCCGGACTCCCGAGTGGCGTCCCTGTGCCCTGTGAGAACGATGTGTGCGGCCCGACGGTCCGCTTCGCTGCTTTGATTATCGTGAGTCGGCGCGTCCAAATCCAGTCGCGATCTCCGTAGCTTCAGCGGTGAGTTGAATCCGGCACTCGCCGGCGGGCGGCCCCGCGTGTTCGGGTCGGCTCGCGCGTCACGTCCAATCGGGTGCAGGGAGTTGGTCATGAAGTCGTCTCGGATCGTCGTCGCAATCGTTGCTCTCATCGCGCTCGGCGCGCCCCTCGCGGCGCAGCAGGCGCTGGGAAGCTCATTCCTCTACCAGGGCTCGCTCAACGAGCTCGGCAGCGGTGTCACAGACTCGGCCGACTTCGAGTTCGCCCTCTGGGATGCCGGGGTGGGGGGCAGCCAGGTGGCCGCAACGCTGACCGTCAGCAACGTCAGCGTCGTCGACGGGCTGTTCAGCGTGGAGCTCGACTTCGGCCCGGCCGCGTTCGCCGGCGACGCCCTCTGGCTCGAAGTCTCCGTGCGGCGGCCGCACGATCCAGGCGACGCGGCCCCCTTCACGACCCTTCAGCCGCGCCAGCCGCTGGCCGCGACACCATACGCGCAATTCGCCGCCAGCTCCGCGCAGTGGCGCTCCGTCGGCACGGCCATCACGAACAGCAACACCGGCTTCGTCGGAATCAACCGTACTAACACAGTGGGACTCGAGTGGTTCGGTGTGCACGCGCCGGTAAACACCGGCTACGGCGGAATGTACGTCACGACGGAAGGCGCCACCGCTTGGCCGTTTTATGGTTACAGGGCCGGTACTCAGGCGGCCTGGACCTATCTCGACGGCAGCGACGGCGACTGGCACGTCAACGTGGACGGCAACAAGCTGACGGTCACCGACGAAGGGATGGTCGGCATCCGCACCTCCTCACCAGACCACCCCCTGCATGTCGTCAGCACGAACACCGATCGCACGATCCACGGCGAGAATTCGACCGCGTCCGGCATCGGCGTGCGCGGCCAGGCGACGCATGCGACCGGGTCGAACACCGGCGTCTACGGCGAGACGAGCAGCTCCGCGGGCCGCGCCGTCAGCGGCTACGCCTCGTCGCCCACCGGAGAGACCCGTGCCGGCCGCTTCTACGCGGAAAGCTCCAGCGGAATGGGCGTGGACGCGGCCGCCGGGTTCATCGGCGTCTCCGGCACCGCCTTCGCGCAGGTGGGCGAGTCCTGGGGCGGGTTCTTTCAGAACCGCTCGCCCCAGGGCGCGGCCGTCGTGGGGCTCGCCAATCATGCAACCGGGTCCGCCTCCGGCGTCTGGGGTCAGTGTACGTCTGACAACGGCTGGGGCGTGCGGGGCCAGGCGCCGCGCGTCGGCGTCGAAGGCGAGGCCAGCGATCTCGGCGGCACCGGCGTGAGGGGTTGGGGCGAGAATGCCGGGATCGGCGTCGAGGGAATCGGCGGTTCCGTCGGCGTGATGGCAATCGCGTCCGAAACCTGGGGTACGGGTGTCTCCGGACAGGCGATCGCCACCAGCGGAACGCCGAAGGGCGTGCACGGTTACTCGTTCGTATCCACTGGCTACGCGGGCTACTTCGAGGGCGGCCGCAACTACTTCCAGGGCAATGTCGGTTGTGGCACAGAGGACCCGACGAACCCGCTCTCCGTCGTCGGCGACGCCGACATCACCGGCCGCGTGAGCATCGGCGTCACCGGCGCCGATGCGCGCCTGCTCGTGCGCGGTACGACGGGTGAAGACGCATTTCGCGTTCGCGTGGACACCGCATCCAAGCTGGTCGTGAAAGACAACGGCGGCATCGCTGTCGGCTCCAATTTCGGCACTGTGCCGCCCAATGGCATGCGCATTGCCGGGGCCGTCGGCATCGGCGCCGATCCCGGCGCGTTCACGCTCGTCAGCAATGGCGACGCCGCCAAGCCCGGCGGCGGCTCCTGGTCCAACTTCTCCGACGCCCGGCTCAAGCGCGACATCCGTCCGATCGAGCCCGGCATGCTGGACCGGCTGCTGTCGCTGCACGGCCGGACGTTCGATTATCTCGAAACGGCCGTCGAAAATCGCCTCGGCCTGCCGGGCCGCCAGACCGGACTGATCGCGCAGGAAGTCCAGGCCGTCTTCCCGGACTGGGTCGGCGCCGACGATGAGGGCTATCTCTACGTGACGGAACGCGGCCTGACTGCGATCGTCGTCGAGGCGCTGCGCGAGCTGCGCTCCGAGACCGACGCGCAGGTCGCGTCGCTGCGGGCCGAGAATCAGGAGCTGCGCCGGCGGCTGGAGCAGATCGAGACCGCCCTCGGGCGGCTGGCGGCGGCGGGCAGCGAGGTGTCGCACAGCGTGCCGGCCGGCGCGCCGCGGCGCTGACGATTCGCCGTTTCGATCGTCGCAGCGGCAACTGAGCCCGCTCCTCGCCGGCGAAAGCCCCGGGAGCGGGCTCTACGCTGCGCGTGTGTCGCGGAAGTCCGCCGCGTTGAATACCATGACCCTCGCGATGGGCTCCGAAGGTTCGTCCGCACCTGAGTTCCAAGGGTCGACCGGTGTCACAGAAGGCAGGGCACAGCAGCGGCCGCGAGTACACGTCGCTGCCGCATGCGCTGCTCTCCTTTGAGCAGCTCGCCGCGCGTCTCGCCGGCCGGCAGCCGGCGTTCTTCCTCGATTTCGACGGCACGCTCTCGCCCATCGTCCCCCGGCCGGAGGATGCGGAGCTGCTCGCGGGGCTGCGCGCCACGCTCCGAGCGCTCGCGGGCGAACATTTCGTCGCGATCGTCAGCGGGCGAGATCGGAAGGATGTGCGGCAGCGGGTGGGACTCGATCAGCTCGTCTATGCCGGCAGTCATGGAATGGACATTTCCGGGCCGGGCGGCCTGAGGATGGTTCACGACGGGGCGCGGCAACGGCTCGGCGAGCTCGACGCGGCCGAGGGGGACCTGCGGTCACGCCTGGCGGGCCTGCCGGGGGCGCAGGTGGAGCGCAAGCGGCTGGCCGTTGCGGTGCATTATCGCAACGTCGCCGCCGGGCAAGTGGGCCAGGTCGAGGCGGCCGTGAGTCAGGTGCACGCGGGACTTCCCGGGCTCGTCCGTACCGCGGGAAAGAAGGTTTTCGAGTTGCGGCCGGATGTGCCGTGGCACAAGGGGCGGGCGGTGTTGTGGCTGCTGGAGGTGATGAAGCTGAACCGGCCGGAGGTGGGGCCGATCTACATCGGCGACGATCTGACGGACGAAGACGCGTTTGCAGTGCTGCGCGGCCGTGGAGTGGGGGTGCTCGTCGGCGAGCACGGCGGGCCGACCGCCGCGGACTTTCGGCTCGACTCACCGGCGGAGGTGGGCAGGCTGCTGGAGCGGCTGCGCCGCGGCTGACTCCAGCGGCGCACATTGGCGCGAGTGCGCGGGCGGCTCTTCTGACTTGGCCCGCACCCTTACCAGGCTGTCGAAATACTCGATCGCGCGCTGCTCGAACAGCGAGTTTACCCATCGGACCCTGGGGGTGAGACGCGACGCCAGGCGATCGATGGGCTGTCGAAAAACGCCGGCGCGACTTTTTCGACAGCCTGATACGGTCGCGGCTCTGTTCCCGCGCGACCGCTTACAACCGCTCGGCGATGCTCTTGGCTTGCATGAACAGCAGCAGGTAGTCCCGCCCGCCCGCCTTGCTGTCCGTGCCCGACATGTTGAACCCGCCGAAGGGCTGCACGTCGACCAGCGCCCCGGTGCACTTGCGGTTGAAATACAGGTTGCCCACGTGAAACTCGCGCCGCGCCCGCTCCAGGCGGAAACGGTCGCTGCTGTAGAGCGCCCCGGTCAGCCCGTAGATCGTCCCGTTGGCGATGTCGAGCGCGTCGTCGAAATCGCGGGCCTCGATCACGGCCAGCACCGGGCCGAAAATCTCCTCCTGAGCGACCCGGGCGTTGCGGTCGACGTCGGCGATGATCGTCGGCGGCACGAAGTATCCGCCCGACGGCACCTTTGTCTCCGCCAGCACCGCCCGCCCCTCCTTCTTTCCGATCTCGACGTACTCCTGAATCTTCCGGTACGCCGGCTCGTCGATCACCGCCCCCATGTAGTAGTTCTCTTCGCCGGTCGTGTCGCCCACGGTCAGCTTGCGGCTGCGCTCGACCACGCGCTCCAGCAGGTCCTTGTGGATCGCCCGGTGCGCGATCAGCCGGCTGCACGCACTGCACTTCTGCCCCTGGAATCCGAACGCGGAGGCGACGACGCCATCCGCCGCCGCGTCCAGATCCGCCGTCTCGTCGACCACGATGCAGTCCTTGCCGCCCATTTCGGCGACCACGCGCTTCAGCCAGATCTGGCCCGGCTGCACCTTGCCGCACTTCTCGTAAATCCGCAGGCCGACCTCCATCGAACCCGTGAAAGACACGAAGCGCGTCTTAGGATGGTCCACCAGGTAGTCGCCGATCTCCCCGCCGCTGCCCGGGCAGAAGTTGATCACCCCCGGCGGCAGGCCGGCCTGCTCGAAAACCTCGCACATCACGGCCGCGATCACCGGCGACGTGCTGGCCGGCTTGAGCACGACCGTATTGCCGGCCACCACCGCCGCACTTGTCATGCCGCAGCAGATCGCCAGCGGGAAGTTCCACGGCGGAATCACCACGCCGACGCCGAGCGGAATGTAGCGCAGCTCGTTGTCCTCGCCGGGGAAGGGAGTCACGGGCTGCGGGCCGCCCAGGCGGATCATTTCGCGGCCGTAGAACTCGAGGAAATCTATCGCCTCGCACGCGTCGGCGTAGGCCTCGATCCAGCTCTTGCTCTCTTCGAAGCACATCCACGCCGCCAGCTCGTATACGCGCCGCCGCATGATGGCCGCGGCCTTGATCAGGATTCGCGCCCGGGTCTCCGGCTCGACCCGGCTCCAGGTTCGAAACGTCGTCAGCGCCGCTTGGATCGCCTGCTCGGCCTGCTCGCGTGTCGCCTTGCCGACGTAGCCGACGACCGTGTCGCTGCGGGCCGGCATGACCGAGGCGATGCGGGCCTGCGTCTCGATCCGCTGCTCGCCGATTCGCAGCGGATAGAACCGGCCGAGCCGGCCGCGGACGTCGGCCAGGGCGGCGATCATTCGCTGCCGCGGCTCCGGCAGCGAGAAGTCGACGTAGGGTTCCGGGCGATAGGGCGTAAGCATCTGTATCCTCCGCAGCGGGCGTCGCGTCTGTCTCTGGCAACCTGATTATTGCGGATCGTAACCGCGTTCGACAACCCGGTGAGTGCCGCGCGCCGCGCGCTGCGGTACACTGCGCCGGGCCGCGGCCGGCCGGAACTCGTTCCCGCGGACTCGGACCGCCGGGCCGCGACCCGGGCCGCGGCGTCATCTCTGGAGGAGCTTTTCGATGGCCTACTCGATCTCTCGTGTGGAAGTCTGGGCCGGCGACCTGGTCAACAAGCCCGGAATGCTCGCGCGCGTGCTGGAGGCGCTGGCCGGCGCCGGGGCGAACCTGGAATTCGTCGTCGCCCGCCGCGTGTCGAACAACACGGCCCGGGTATTCGTCGCACCGCTCAAGGGAGCGCGGCAGACACGGGCCGCGCAGGATGTCGGCCTCGTTCGGGCGAGCGGGATGCACTCGCTGCGGATCGAAGGACCGGACAAGCCCGGCCTCGGTGCGGAGATCACGCGCAAGCTGGCGGACCAGGGAATCAACTTGCGCGGGCTCTCGTCGGCCGCGATCGGGCGAAAGTCCGTCTGCTACATCGCCTTCGCCAGCACGGACGACCTCGCCACCGGGCAGAAGGCGTTGCGAAAGCTGCTGGGCGGAAAGCGGTAGCCCCGCGAGACCGCGCCGACCTACATCCGCTCGATCGTTTCGATCCCCAGCAGGCGCAGCCCGACCCGCAGGGTCCGGGCCGTCAGGTCACACAGCCTCAACCGGCTGCGGCGCGTGCGTTCCTGCTCGGCGGCCAGCACGGGGCACGCTTCATAAAAACGATTGAACTCGCCCGAGAGGTCATACAGGTACGCGCACAACACGTGCGGTGTCAGGTCCGCCGCGACCTTGTCGATCGCCTCCGGCGCCCGCAGCAGGCTCAGTGCCAGCGCCCGCTCGGCCGGCTCGGAGAGCTCGATCACCGCCTCGGCCGCCGCCCGCTCATCCAGGCCGAACCGCGCTACCGCCTTGCGATAGATCGAGCGGATGCGTGCGTAGGCGTACAGCAGATAGGGCGCCGTGTTCCCGTCCATTGCCAGGAGCTTGGACCAGGTGAAGCGGTAGTCCGTGTTGCGATCGTGCGAGAGATCGACGTACTTGATGGCGGCGACACCGACGCGGGCGGCTATCTGCGACTTCTCCTCCTCGCTCAGCGGCACGTCGGTGTCCACCGCCCGCCGGGCCGAAATCTCCTCAACGACCGCACGGGCCTTCTCGACCGCCTCGTCCAGCAGCTCGCGCAGGTGAATGTTTCCGCCGTGCCGCCCGGTCAGCTTCTTGCCCGTCTCACCCAGGATCAAGCCGTGGCCGGCGTGCTCGAGCCGTACGTCGGGGCCCGCCCAGCCCGCGATCCGCCCGGCCATGAAGAGCATTTGCAGGTGCTGCGACTGCTCGTTGCCGACGACGTAGATGATGCGGTCGGCCCGAAGCTCCTGCGTGCGGAAACGCAGCGCGGCCAGGTCGGTCGACGCATAGAGGTACGCCCCGTCCGATTTCTGGATGATCATCGGGTACTCGCCGCCCTCTGGATTCCTGAAGGCCGGCTCACCGCCCGCGCGATAGAGGAACAGGCACAGAGCGCCCGCGTCTTCGCGGACCTCCATCGTCGGGCCGGTCTCGGCGCTCCGGTCGCGCGGTGGAAACCGCCGCCGCAGCTCCGCGACCGTCTCTGCGAGCAGATCGTTGTAGAAACTCTCCCCGCGAATGTCCTCGTCGGTCAGCAGCGCCCCGAGCCGCGCGTATACCTCCTCGAACGCCCGCTGGCTTTCACGATAAAGCTTCTGCCAGATCTCCCGGGCGGCCGGATCGCCGGCTTGCAGCCGGCCGACCGCCGCCCGCGCGGCCGCGGCAAACGCCGGGTCCTCATCGAACCGCTTGTTCGCGGCCCGATAGTCCGCTTCGATCGCATCCAGCACCGCGTCGCTGTCGTCGCCGCTCGGCACCGGCCGGTCGGCGTAGAACGCGATCAGCTTGCCGAACTGCGTGCCCCAGTCGCCGAGGTGATTCTGCCGGATCACTTCGTGGCCGACAAAACCGAGCGTTCGCACCAGACAGTCCCCCAGGATCGTGCCGCGCAGGTGGCCGACGTGCATTTGCTTGGCGATGTTCGGCGACGAGTAGTCGATCACCACCCGGCCCGGCCGATCGGCCCGCGAAATCCCCAGCCGGTCCTCGTGCGTATCCGCCGGCGGTGGTGGGACTTGCTCAAGCCGGGCCTGGAGCGCCTCGCGCTTCAGCCGGATATTCAGAAAGCCCGGCCCGGCGATCTCGAGCGGCTCGGCCAAGTCGGCCAGGATCGGGTCGACCGCCGCCTTGATCCGCTCGGCCAACTCGCGCGGCTTGCTCTTCAGCTCGCGGGCGAGCGCCATGGCCGCGTTGCATTGATAGTCGCCGAATTTCGAGTCGCCGGCGGGGCGAATCTGCGGGTCCGTTTCGCCGCCGGCCGGCCGGCCGGCAATCTCGCCGATTGCGGCCGCGAAACAGCGCCGCAGCGTCTGGATGAGGCTCTCTGGTTGCATGGCAGCGCGGGCTCGCGGGGTCTCAGACACGTCTCGTTGGGGCGGCCGGCGGTGCTCACCCGCCGGCCGATTGCGCGGCAGGTTCTAGCCCGGAACCGCCCGGGCGGCAAGCCGCGGCCGGCTACTTCGGCGCGACCAGCACGTCGCGCGACACGCCCTTCTCGTCCAGCACCTTCAGCCGCAGCACATCCCGCGTCGTGCTCTGGCGCAGCGCATCCAGCAGGTCGGGAACGCCGGCCAACGAGCGCCCGTTGACCCCGACGATGAATTCGCCCGGCGAGACTGTGTCGCTCTCCTCCGTCGCCTCCGGCTCGGTCGTTACGACCAGCACGCCGCCTTCGATCTCGCGCGGCTGGGCGTCGGAATCGTTCTCGCGCGCCAGCCGCCGCAGCTCGCGCACGACCTCCGGCCGCAGCGTGCGGGCCGTGAGCCCCAGCGTCGGGACCGGCCGGCCGAGAATCGGCTCAGCCCCGCGCGTGGCCGTCTCGAGATTGTCCGGCTGGCGGCCGAGAACGACCTCGACCTCCCGCGGCTGACCGTCGCGAACGATGCGCATGTGGGCCGATGATTCGGGTGGCAGGTCCGCCACGACACGCTGGAGCCGGCGAATGTCCGTGACCTTCACGCCGTTGACCTCGACGATCACATCCTCACACTGAAGACCGGCCTTCTGCGCGGGCGACCCTTCGTAGACGATGTTGATCATCACGCCGCGCGGCTCATCGAGCTTCAGCAGCGGCGCGAAATCCTGCTCCAGCTCCGCCAGCGAGACGCCCAGCCAGCCGCGGGCCACCGTCCCCGTCGTCATGAGCTGCTCGGCCACGCGGCGGGCCAGGTTCGACGGGATCGTGAAGCCGATCCCCGCGCTGGCCCCCTGGTCATTCGTCGCGATGGCCGTGTTGATGCCGACCACCTCGCCGCGCAGGTTCAGCAGCGGCCCGCCGGAGTTCCCCGGGTTGATCGATGCGTCCGTCTGGAGAAAGTCCTGATAGAGGATGTTCGTCCGGCCGGTGATGATGTCCGAGCGTCCCTTGGCGCTAATGATCCCGTGCGTGACCGTGTGCGTCAGCCCGAACGGGGCGCCGACCGCCAGCACCCAATCGCCGACCTCCATCTGGCTGGAGTCGCCGAAGCGGAGCGGGTGCAGATTCTCGCCCTCGATCTTGATCACGGCCAGGTCGGTCTTCGGATCCGAGCCGATCAGCCGCGCCTCGAACTCGCGCTGGTCGGCCAGCCGCACCAGGATGTCGGCCTTGTCGCCGACGACGTGGTTGTTCGTCAGGATGTAACCGTCCTGGTCGAGAATCACGCCGCTGGCTGAGCCGGACATGTGCCGCCGCAGCAGCTCGCGCCACGTCTCCTCGTCGATCGGGCGGTCGACCTGCTCCTCGATCTGCTCGCGCATCGCCTTGAGCTCTTCCATCGTGCCCGAAACCTGGATGTGCACCACGCCCGGAATCGCCACCTGGGCGACCTTCCGAAACGCGCCCGAGACCTCCTCCACGCGGGCCAGCTCGTCGCTGGTCGCCTGAAGGCGGCCCTTTTCCAGGGCGTAGGACCACCCGGCCAGCAAGCGGTCCGGCAGACCGGCCCAAATCGTGACCAGAAAGACAAGCACCACCATCAGCATGCCGATGCGCGGTCTGAATGCGGGCGCCATACGTCCAACCTCCGAAAAGTCGAGCCCCGGGGCCGCCCGGCGCAGCAGTTCCTGCGCCGGTAGACGCCCGGGCGCGGCCCGACCGTCCTATTCACAGACGATTCTACCGGGCGGAGGTTGGCCGGGACTACGCCCGCCGCGTTTTGCAGCGCTCGGCGCTGCGACTACCATAGCTCCCTGGAGGTGACTGTCATGCCGACGACCCATAACCGCGACGCCATCCCGGCCGGCGAAGTGCTCAACGTGCTCAAGCGGAGAATCCTCGTCGACGGGTTCGGCTTCGTGCTCGACCCCCAGGCCAGCCACGGCGCCTACCTGCACGACGCGGTCGGCGGGCACGACTTTCTCGATTTCTACGCCTTCTTCGCCTCCCAGCCGGTCACCCACAACCACCCGCGGATGCGCGAGCCGGAGTTTCAGGCGCGGCTGCTGACGGCCGCGACGACGAAGGTAGCGAACTCCGACATCTACACGCGCTTTTACGCCGAGTTCGTGTCGACGGTGGATCGCGTCGCCGGCCTGCCCGGCTTCGAGCACTTCTTCTTCATCGACGGCGGCGCGCTGGCGATCGAGAACGCGCTTAAGGCCGCCTTCGACTGGAAAGTGCGCAAAAACCTCGCCGCCGGCCGCGGCGAGCTCGGTACGCAGGTGATTCACTTCCGCAATGCCTTCCACGGGCGGACCGGCTACACCATGAGCCTGACCAACACCGACCCGAAGAAGACCATGTACTTCCCCAAGTTCTCATGGCCGCGGGTCGACGCACCGCAGATCGATTTTTCGCTGCCCGAACCGCAGCGCACCGACGATGTCGCCGCCCGCGAGCGGCAGGCGCTCGAGCAGATCGAGCGGGCCGTGGCCGAGAACCCGCACGACATCGCCGCACTCATTATCGAGCCGATCCAGGGCGAGGGCGGCGACAACCACTTCCGCGGCGAGTTCCTGCGCGCGCTGCGCGAGCTGGCCGACCGGCACGAGTTCCTCCTGATCTTCGACGAGGTGCAGACCGGCGTGGGCATCACCGGCCGCATGTGGTGCTGCCAGCACTTCGACGTGCTGCCGGACATCCTCTGCTTCGGCAAGAAGATGCAGATCTGCGGCCTGATGGCCGGCGGCCGCATCGACGACGTCGACAACGTCTTCAAGGTCTCCAGCCGCATCAACAGCACCTGGGGCGGCAACCTGGCCGACATGGTCCGCGCCACGCAGTACCTGCGGATCATCGAAGAAGAGCAGCTCGTGCAGCGCGCGGCCGAGACGGGCCAGTATCTGCTGGACGGTCTGCATCAACTGGCCGACAAGCACGCGGGCGTGTCTGCCGTGCGCGGCCGCGGGTTGATGTGCGCGTTCGACCTGCCCGACGGCCGCACGCGTGACGCCCTGCGGCGGGCGTGCTACGAGCGGCGGATGCTGGTGCTGCCGTGCGGTTCGCGTTCGCTGCGCTTCCGGCCGGTGCTGGACGTGAGCACGGCCGACGTTGACCGCGGGCTGGAGATACTCGACGAGGCGCTGACCGGGCTGGCGCAGTCGCCGCAACGGTCGGGCGAGGCGGCGGCGGTCTGAATCACCAGACGCGGCCGCGGTCAGAAGATCAGATTCGGCGAAACCAGGCAGGTGCGAGCCACAAGGAGGTGTCCACGCGAGTCAGCACACGTCGCAACCACTGTGCGGGCCGAGCACTTCTCTGGTTGTTGCTCGTGCCGGCGGGCACGCTCGCCGGGTCCGCGCGGGCCGAGTTCACCGTCGGCTCCGAGTTGCCTGCGATCTCGCTCAAGACCACCGACCGCCAGTTGCTCGAGATCCGCCGGGCGGATGGCAGCCTGACCGTGCTGCTAGGTGAGCAGCGCTGGCAGCCCAAGGCGCCCGTCATCCACCTGTTGCAGCCGGACTGCCCGCAATGTCCGGCCCAGTTGCAGGCGCTCAAACCCGTCGCGCGGCGCTTTCGGGAGCGCGGCGTCGTCACATTCGGGATCGCCCACCGGGGCACGCCCGCAGCGGCCGCGGCCTGCCGGCCCAGCCACTGCCCCCCGACCCGTCCACGCCTACCCGCCCGGCGCGGAATACCTGCCAGAGAGCAGCACCATGTCGCTCGGATCACCGCTGGTCGAGATCGAGGCGGCGTTCAACCGTTCGCCGCTCGTCGCGTCGAAGACCTGCACACCCCGGTCGGGCGACCCACCGTGCGGATAGAAAACGCTGTGCGTGAGCGGCTCGAAGACCAGCGTCGGGGCGAAGTAATTCAGTGAGGAGTAGACTTCCGGAAAGTTGACCTTACCGGAGGTCCGAAAGCGCACCAGGTGCGAGGACAGGGCGAAATCCGTACTGAACGTGAGAAAACCGCGCTCCGGCGTCACCAGCACGAACACACCCAGGTTGGCGCCGACGGTGTCGCTGCTTTCGTGGATCACGAGCCCCAGCGAGGCCAGCGCATCGACCTCGACCGCCTCGATGCCGCCGTCGTCGAAGAAGCCACCGCTGGCACTGAGAAACAGCCGCCGCGTCTGGCCGACAAGCTGCATCTTGCCATGCGGCGCCCGGCCAGCCAACTGAATACCCGGCTCGCCGGAGGGAGGCCGCACGAGCTGCTCGCTCTCCAGATCGACCACGGCCAGGTAGGCCGGCGGCACATACTGTCGGCGGATCTGCACGAAGAGCCGGCCGTCGTGGATTTCCAGCATACCGGGGTCGGGCGAGGCGCCGGCGTCTCCGAATACGCTGAGATCGACCACGTCGTCCGACTGGCCGGTCTGCGGATTGAATCGAAGCAGGTGCGTGGCTCCGTCGCGGGTGAGGTAGGCGCGATCCGGACGCGCGACGGCCATGTCCAGCGGTCGGCTGCCAGGTGCAAGCTGCCACTGCTGCTCGATCGTCCAGCTTCGCGGGTCCACGACGGTCAGGGAGTCGTCTTCACTGCTGACGGCGTACAGCCGGCCGAACGCGAAGCGAAGCACCGCTCCCCGGCCGACCGTCAGAGGCGGCGTGACCCAGCGCCACGGATCGCGCGTCTCCATGGCCCGCACAAGGCCCACACCGGCGTCGAGGTCGGTCCAGGCTACGGCGAGCCGTGGCTGCACCGCGAGCGGGTCGCCGCCGGTCCGTGCGGACTGCTGGGCGAGCGCAGGGGCGCCCAGGAGGATCAGGATCGCTGCGGCGACGAGGGGGCGGGAACTGGCGTTCATACTTCACCTCGGGCGGGAAGGGCCGCTGAGGCCGGCCCCGAACACGGTATTCGAAAGGGGTCTCAGCCTGCGAAGCGACTGTGACGCTCGGCTCGCCGATTGAATTATGGATGATCGGGCGGACACGATTCAAGAGTATTCTCGCGCGCCATCACAGCGGCCGGCGCGCCTCCGCAATCCCGCCGGCGCCCGCCAGTGGTAGGGTGCGTCCCTCGACGCACCAGAACAGCTTGCTTGAGATACCCCCCGCGGGCCGCCAACGCGCGCTCGCATCCGAAAACCCGCTGATCACACCAGCCGGCGCTGCGTCGCAGCGCTATTCTCCGCCGGCCGGGCCGCGCGCCGGCGCGGTCGCGGCCGGGCCGCCGGCCGGAGGGGACCCGCCCGGGCGCGGGGACTCGCGGCTGCGGCGCTCGAGCTCGGCGGCGGACATGCCCGCGGCCTGGGCATAGCGCTCGACGAAACCGTCGAGGTTTTCGCGCGTGATGAGCTCGCGCTCGACGACGCGGACCGCCCCGCTGAGGGCCCGCGTGTTCGTCACACCCTCCATCGCCAGCTCGACGGCGAGCGAGCCGAGCTGACCGTCGAGGATGCCGGCCAGCGCCGCGGCCCTGTTGGCCCGCACGGCCGACCAGAGCGCGGGTGCTCCCGAGAGCGTGGCGAAGCGAGTCGCCGGCCCGAGCGACTCTTCGAGCGAGGCGTCCGCCCAGGGCTCCGGGTCGAAGGTCACCACGAGCGCGGCGTTCTGATACTGGTCGATGGCCTGCCTGACCAGCTCCTCGATCGGTCGCTTCTCCTTGAACGAGTTCAGCTCGTCGAGCAGCGACATGCCGAATTGCAGCCGTGCGGCCAGCATGAAGCGGTTGTAGCAGTTTGTCGCGGTCGTGTGCTGGCCGTTGCGGTGCACGAGGACGTAGGAGCGGCCGCCGCGGGCGATCGACTCGAGATTCTGGCCGAGCAGCTCCGCGCCGGCCGAGATGCTTGCGTCGACATGGCCGAAGACGCCGGTCAGCGGCACATTCGTGCCGATCGTGACGACGATGACGCCGCGGGCGACGATCCGCTCGACGGTCGCGCGCGCCAGGTCGGGGCTGGCTGAGAAGACGCACACGGCGCGCGGGTCGCGGGCGAGCGCGGCGTCGCTGGCCTCGCCCAGGGCCGGCTCCGTCGCGTCGGCCGGCTGGACGAATTCAATCTCGACGTTGGGGAAGCGGCCGGCGGCGTTCTCGGCGCCGCTGCGGAGGGCTGTCCAGGCCGGATCGCCGATGTGCGGCCCGATCACGACGATGCGGGCCGGCTGCACGGTGCGGCGTTTGGCCTGCTCGACCGGGTCCGGCCGTTCGCAGGCCGTAAGTGTTGAGATAACAAGGAGATGGATCGCCGCGAATACGACCCGCCGCCGAAACCGCGCCCGTCGCGGGCTCGTCATGCCGTCCCTGCCTTCTGTCATGGAATCCTGGCCACGCAACCGTGACTGGCCGATTGAGGTATAATACCATCGACGTGGGTCTGACGGGTACCATCGGCTACCGCGGGAGTCGTGGCATGCATTCTCGGCTATTCGCTTCGCTCGTGCTTTCCATTCTCGCCGGCTCGTGGGCGTATGCGCAGTCGTCGGATGATGACGACGGATCGCTGGCCGACCGAAGCCCCGCCCAGAACGTCCGCGGCGGCGCCGTTCGCGACCGTGCCCCGGGCAACATCATCAACGCCGCGCGGCAGCGCCACGGCGAGCTGATCAACGCCCGCGTGAACGCCGGCCGAAACGGCCAGGCGGCGGGCGTCCGTCCCGAAGGCGGCGACACGGATGGCTCTGCCGACGGCGGCACCGACTCGGGCGATTCCGGAAGCATCGACGACCTGCTGAACTCGATCATCAATTCCGGGCTGCTGGGGGCGCTTGGCGGCGGCGGGCTCGATCTCGGCGGCCTCCTCGGCGGTCTCGGCGGCTCTTCCACCGGTGCGAGCACGAACACCAACAGCACTGAGGGTTCCGAGATTCCGTCCGACCTGCCCTCCGAAGTCACCGATGCGATCGAGAACGCGGGGATCGACCTGAATCAGCAGAAGGCCGACGCCCGCTCGCAATCCGCCGACACGGCCGACAAGACCTCGCTGCGGGCCCAGACGGCCGATGACGAGGAGCCGCGCTTCGCGGTGCGCTGGGGCGACGCCATGCTTCAGCGGACCTTCGCGGGGCTGGTGCTGCTCTTCCAGACGCCCGACTTCATCGACCTGCTCGCCGACTGGCTGCGGCCGATCTTCATTCCGCCGGCCGACGAGAGCGGAGAAAGCGGCGACGGCAGCGATTCCGACGGCGACGGCGACGGTGATTCGGTCGTTCGTCTCTGGCCGGCCGCCGCGGCCGTGGTCTGACAGCGGGCTGCTTGTCGACAGTCTCGCCCGCTCCGGGCGATGGCGGTTGGCCGCCGGGGTGGTTCACGCCGGGCTTGATCGGGGCTAATCTGCTCGTACAGGCAGGTTTCGCATCCACGACGGAGCAGGTGTCCCGATGCACTATGCCTCGACGCGCTATGCAGGCATTCGCAGGGTGGCCTCGGCTGGCTTTGCGCTGCTTGCGCTCGGGGGGCTGGCCGCTGCGGGATATGGCGGGTACCTGCTGTATGCGCTGCGGTCGCTCGATCCGATCTGGTGGCTGGCGGGCGGCCTGTCCGCGGTGCTGCTGTCGACGCTGCTCTACGCTCAATTCCTGCTGCTGCATAAGCTGGCCAACCAGGACTTCCGCAACTACGAGGCGCTGCTGGACATGGTGGATCTGTTGCGGCGGCAGGGCGATTACGCCCGCAGCGTGGCGGAGAACAGCGCCCTGTCCGACTGGTCCAAGCGGATCGTCTATCGCGAGAAGGACTACGAGTTCCTGCGCGACACGATCCAGGGTTGCATCGTGCGGCAGGACTGGGAGTCGGCCGAGCACCTGATCGAGACGCTCGAAGAGGAGCTGGGCTTCAAGGCGGAGGCCGAGCGACTGCGGGGTGACGTGGCACAGGCCCGGCAGGCGACGACCGAGGAAAAGGTCGCCGCGGCGATCAACCGCTTCGAGGCGCTATGCGGGGCGCAGAAGTGGGAGCAGGCCGAGCGGGAAGTGAAGCGCTTGCAGACGCTCTTTCCCGGCCAGCCGCGAATCGCGCGGCTCGGCGAGGAGATCGCCCAGCGGCGCGAGCGCTACAAGCGCTACCTGCTTCAGGAATACGACCAGGCCATTCGCATTCACGACGTCGACGGTGCACACCGACTGCTGTTCGAGCTGGATCGCTATCTCTCGCCGAATGAGGCGGCGGCGCTGAAGGAATCCGCCCGCGGCGTGTTCAAGGCGAAGCTGCTCCAGGCGGGCGTGCAATTCAGCCTGGCCGTCTCCGATCGCCAGTGGGCCAAGGCGATCGAGATCGGCGCCGAGGTGATTCGCGAGTTTCCCAACAGTCGCTACGCGCAGGAAATCCAGGCCATGATGCCGGCCCTTCAGCGACGCGTCCGGGAGGGTGGATCGCTCCATGCCCCTGCCGGCACTGCTTGATCAGTTCTCCCGCCGCTTCGGCCGACCCGCAGAGATCGCCGCCCGCGCCCCGGGCCGCGTGAACCTGATCGGCGAGCACACCGACTACAACGACGGGTTCGTGCTGCCGATCGCGCTCGAGCAGTGCACGTGGGTCGCGGCAGCGGGCCGCGAGGACGGCCAGGCGACGGCCGAGTCGCTGGTGCTGGGCGAGCGCGTGAGCTGGCCGCTGGATGACGAGGCGGATGGGCCGATTCACGTGGTCGGGATCGACACTCCGCGGCCGGACGGCGAGAGCCCGCTTCAGCAGCGGATTGCGGCGTTGCCCGCGTGGGGCCGCTACGTGGCGGGCGTGGCGGCGCTGCTGCGGCGGCGGGGGGCACGGCTGAGCGGGTTCGATCTGCTGATTCACAGTGATGTTCCGCTCGGCAGCGGTCTGAGCAGCTCGGCGGCGCTGGAGGTGGCCACGGCGCTGGCGCTGGCGGATCGGGCGGGCGAGCCGCTGGCGTCGACGGAGCTGGCGGACCTGTGCCGTGCGGCGGAGCATGAGTTCGCCGGCGTGCCCTGCGGCATCATGGACCAGTACGCGTCGCTGTTCGCGCGGCAGGATTGCGCGCTGCTGCTCGACTGCCGCTCGCGCCAGATCGAGCAGATTCGCTGCGAGCTGGCGGGGCATGCGCTGATCGTCGTGGATTCCGGCGTGCGGCACGCGCTGGCGTCGACGGAGTACGCCAGGCGGCAGCAGGAGTGCGCTGCGGCCGTGCGGTATTTTCAGCAGCTCAACCCCGCCGTCACGGCGCTGCGGGACGTGAGCAGCGACGGCGTCCGCTCGCACGCGTCGCAGATGGACCCGCTGCTGGCGGCCCGCGCGTTGCACGTCGTTGCGGAGAATGAGCGTACGCTGGCGGCGGCCGAGGCGCTGCGGCGCGGCGACCTGCCCGCGATGGGGCGGCTGATGAGCGAGTCGCATGGTTCGCTGCGCGATCAGTACGAGGTCTCGTGTGCGGAGGTGGATCAGCTCGTGGAGCTGATCGGCTCGCAGCCGGGCGTGCTCGGGGCGCGGATGACGGGCGGGGGCTTCGGGGGGGCGGTGATCGCACTGGTGCGCGATTCGGCCGGGCAGCGGCTGGCGGCGGTTCTGAGGGAGCGCTACCAGCGCCCCGACGGCCGGCCGACGGAGCCGCTGGCGGTGCGGCCGGGGGCGGGGGCGTCGCTGGTTCGGGTCTGAGGGATTCGCGTGCGAGTGGTGCATGCTCACGCCTGCGGCGAGAGCATGCCACCCTGAATTGCGGGCGTCCCCACGTCCGCGAGTCGCGTCCGCGGCGAGAGCGCGGCGCTACCCGCGCCACGTGTTGCGACACGCCATCGCACCCCCATCGCGTCGAATTACGAGATCGCCGGGTCCGGGGCGTCCTTGTCGATTCCCAGCTCCTTGAGCGCTGCCGGCAGACGCTTGGCATCGAACTTGCCCTTGCGGCTCAGCTCCGTCAGCGCGGCAAAGGCGATGTGCTCGGCGTTCACCTCGAAGAAGCGCCGCAGCTCCTCGCGGGCTTCGCTGCGGCCGAAGCCGTCCGTTCCCAGGCTGTACAGGCCGACGGGGCACCACGGCGCGACACGGTGCGGAATCGCCTTCACATAGTCCGTCGCCGCCACCACCGGCCACGGCTCCTTCTCGAGCTGCCGCCGGATGTATGGCACGCGCGGCTCCTCGCCCGGGTGCAGGCGGTTCCAGCGGCCACTCGAGAGCCCGTCGCGGTAGAGCTCGGTGTAGCTCGTCACGCTCCAGACATCGGCCGCGACGTCGTAGTTGTCCCGCAGAATCTCCTGGGCCCGCAGCGCCTCGCGCAGGATCGTCCCGCTGCCGAAGAGGTGCATCCGCGGCCGGTCGCCCGGGTCCTGGCCGTACAGCTCGGCGGCGCTGCGGAACTTGTACATGCCGCGGAGCACGCCCTCCTCGACGCCCTTCGGCATCGCCGGCTGCTCGTAGGTCTCGTTGTAGACGGTGACGTAGTAGAAGACCTGCTCGTTCTCCTGATACATGCGGCGGATGCCGTCCTGGATGATCAGTGCGAGCTCGAAGGCGAAGGCCGGGTCGTAGGAGATGCAGTTCGGCACCGTGCTGGCGTGCAGATGCCCGTGGCCGTCCTGGTGCTGGAGCCCCTCGCCGGCCAGCGTCGTCCGCCCGGCCGTCGCGCCGACCAGGAAGCCTTTGCAGCGCATGTCGGCCGCGGCCCAGATCGAATCGCCGACGCGCTGGAAGCCAAACATGGAATAGAAGGTGTAGAAGGGGATCGTCGGCACACCGTGCGTGCAATAGGCCGTGCCGGCGGCGGTGAAGGAGGCGGTCGAGCCGGCCTCGGTGATTCCCTCTTCGAGAATCTGGCCGTTCTGCCGCTCCTCGTAGCGCATCAGCAGGTGCGCGTCGACCGGCTCGTAGAGCTGGCCGGCGTGGGCGTAGATTCCGTAGGAGCGGAAGAGCGCCTCCATGCCGAAGGTGCGGGCCTCGTCGGGCACGATGGGGACGATGAACTTGCCGAGCTCCTTGTCGCGCAGGAGCCGGCCGAGCATGCGCATGAAAACCATCGTGGTCGACGCCTTCTGCGAGCCGCTGCCCTCGTAGAACTCGGAGAAGACGTCGCGCGGCGGCGCCTGGAGCGGCTTGAACTTGACCACGCGCGTCGGGACGAACCCGCCCAGCGCCCGCCGCCGCTCCAGCAGATACTCGTACTCTTCGCTGCCCTTCTCGAAGCGGCAGAAGGGCGCCCGGCCGATCTCGCGGTCGCTGATCGGAATCTCGAAGCGGTCGCGGAAGTGCCGCAGCTCCTCTTCGTTGAGCTTCTTCTGCTGGTGCGTGATGTTGCGGCCCTCGCCCGCTTCGCCCAGACCGTAGCCCTTGATCGTGCGGGCCAGGATCACGGTCGGGCGGCCCTTGGTCTCCGTGGCCAGCTTGTACGCCGCGTACACCTTCTCCGGATCGTGGCCGCCCAGGCGCATCTTCTCGATCTGCTGATCGGTCAGGCCCCTGGCCAGCTCCTCGAGCTTGGGGTGCTGGCCGAAGAAGTGCTTGCGCGTGTACTCGCCCGTCTCGACGGAGTAGCGCTGCCACTGGCCGTCCACGGTGCGGTTCATCAGATCGACGAGCACGCCGTCCTCGTCCGCATCGAACAGCGGATCCCAGTCCGAGCCCCAGATGACCTTGACGACGTTCCAGCCTGCGCCGGTGAAGGCCGCCTCGAGCTCCTGAATGATGCTGCCGTTGCCGCGGACCGGCCCGTCCAGCCGCTGGAGGTTGCAGTTGACCACCCAGGTCAGGTTGTCCAGGTGCTCGCGGGCCGCGAGCGTGATCGCGCCCAGGCTCTCCGGCTCGTCCATTTCGCCGTCGCCCAGGAAGGCCCAGACGCGGCAGTCGCGCGTGTCCGCCAGGCCGCGGTCATAGAGATACTCATTGAAGCGGGCCTGATAGATCGACGACAGCGGAGCCAGGCCCATCGAGACGGTCGGGAACTCCCAGAACTTCGGCATCAGCCACGGGTGCGGGTAGGAGCTCAGCCCGCCGCCTTCGGCCAGCTCGCGCCGGAAGTTCATCAGTTGCCGTTCTTCCAGCCGCCCTTCCAGGTACGCCCGGGCATAGATGCCCGGCGAAGCGTGCCCCTGGAAATAGATCTGGTCGCCCGACTGCTTGTCGGTGTGCGCCCGGAAGAAGTGGTTGAAGCCCACCTCGAAGAGCGTGGCGGCCGACGCATAAGTGGAAATGTGTCCGCCGATCCCCTCCGAGGCCTTGTTGGCCCGCACGACCATCGCCATCGCGTTCCAGCGGACGTAGCTCTTGATCCGCCGCTCGATGCGGCGATCTCCCGGAAACGCCGGCTGCTGCGTGTGGTGGATGGTGTTGATGTAGGGGGTATTGGCCGAGTAGGGCAGCCGCACGCTGTGACGCTGAGCCCAATCCCCCAGCCGGGCCAGCAGAAACTCCGCCCGCCGCGTGCCGCCCGCCTGGACCACCGCGGCCAGCGACTCCAGCCACTCGGAGGTCTCGACCGGGTCGGCGTCGTGCATGTCATTGTGTCGCAACATGAGGCCCTGCCTGTCTCGTTCGGGGGATGATCGGTACTCGCGGCCGGGTCCTGAGGGGCCCCGCCCGCCCTCGCACCCGCGCCACGCCCACTTACGGGTACCTGGACCGTGCCGAAAGCGCTTCCGGCCGGTGCCGGCCGGCCGCCTGCACGGCTCTTGCGGCCCATTGTCTCCAGACCGACGGGTCATTATACTGCTGGGCTACCTTTTTGCCAGAAGCGGTGGGCTTCGAGGGAGACGACGTGTACGCGGTATTCGAAGACGGCGGCAAGCAGTATAAGGTGAGCGAGGGCGACATGCTGCTCGTGGAGCGGCGGGACGTGCCCGAGGGGCAGTCGGAAATCCGTTTCGACCGCGTGCTCCTCGTGGGCGAGGGTGAAAAGGCGCGGGTCGGCACGCCTCTGGTCGCGGGCGCCAGCGTCAGCGCGCGGGTCGTCGATGAGCTCAAGACTGCGAAGGTCACCGGCATCAAGTTCAATCGCCGCAAGGGCTACCGCAAGAAGTGGGGCCACCGCCAGCGCATGCTGCGCGTCGAGATCAGCCGAATCGAAGGTTAAGCAGCGGCCGGCCTGGCCGCGCCGAACCGCCGCGCTTGCGCTGCTGCTGTCGGTCGCCGTCGTAACCGCGCTCGGTCAACTATCCGGCGCGGGCGGCCCGCGGCAGAATCCGGCTGCCCAATCCCCTCCTCCACGCGCGCAGAGCGCCCCCGCCCGGGCCGGCGCCGATCAGCCTAAGACGATCCACGACGAACTGGCCGAGCTGCGCCGCAGGCCGCGGAGCGAACTGACGCGCCGCGACCAGGCCCGCATCACCGGAATCTCATTCCTCCTGGCTCTCGGCGAGCGCGACGGAGCGCGGGCGGCCGAGCTGATCGACGTGGTCGGGTATCAGCCGCTGCCGAAGACGGGCGATCTGCCGCAGGATCCGCCACGGCCGCTGAGCCGCGTGCGTGTTCGCGAGCTGATCGAGCGGCGGCCGGCGGCGCCGGTCGGCCAGACTCCCGTGGACACGCTCGAGCTGGTCGGCCCGGACGAGCTGCGGGCGACTTTCTCGGCCGCGGCGACCTGGATGTTGCCGAGTGACTTCGCCCTCGTAATTCATCCGGTGCATGAGCGAACACGTGTCTGGATGGATCGCGAGGCGTGCGTGATCGTCCGCGTGCGCGGCTCGAAGGCGGTGATTGTGGGCGGGAATCTGCTCGACCTGCCGGCCGAGCCGCCGCGCGAGTCGGGTTAGCGGACGGCCTCGAACGCCGCCCGGAGGCCCGGGATCGCCCGTTCGATCGTCGCCCGGTCGACGCAGAAGCTCAGCCGCATGTGCCCCGGCCGGCCGAATCCGAGCCCCGGCACGGCCAGCACGCGGTGCTCCGCCAGCGTGTTGCAGAAGGCCGCGTCGTCCTCGATCGGCGTGCGTGGGAAGGCATACAGAGCGCCGCGCGGCTCGACCAGTTCATAGCCGATGTCGCGCAGGGCGCCGCAGAGCAGATCGCGGTTCTGGCGGTAGAAGCCCACGTCGCAGCACGCATCCGCGCAGCGGGCGATGACGCGCTGCATGAACGCCGGCATGTTCACGAACCCGAGCGTGCGGTTGAGCATGGTGAGCGCGGCCATGATCTTGTCGCGCGCCGGCAGCGTCGGCGGCAGGGCGACGTATCCGGCTCGTTCGCCCGCGATGCTCAGGTCCTTGGAATAGCTCGAGACGATGATCGAGCGGGCGTAGCTGCTCACCGGCGTGGGGCACCAGTCCAGGTCGTACAGGATTCTGCGGTAGGGATCGTCGGTGACCAGGTAGAGTGGACGGTCGGCGCGGTCGTGCTCGCGCAGCAGGGCCGCCAGCGCCTCGCACGCCTGCGGGCTGAAGACGGCGCCAGACGGATTGTTCGGCGTGTTCACCAGGATCGCCCGCGTCCGCTCCGTGATCGCGCTGCGGATCGCCGCGATGTCCGGTTCGAAGACCGCGTTCGTCTGCACGACCCGCGCCGAGCCGCCGGCCTGCTCGATGTAGAAGCGATACTCCGGGAAATACGGCGCCAGCAGGATGACCTCGTCACCGGGGTCCAGCAGCGCCCGAAAGACGACATTCAGACCGCCGGCCGCGCCGCAGGTCAGCAGCACGAAGGGAGGGTCGATCTGCATGCGATACTCGCGGCTGACGAAGCGGGCCACCGCCTGCCGGGCCTCGTCGAAGCCCGCGTTGGGCATGTAGCGATGCTGGGCGGGAGCGGCCTCCGCGGCCACGGCCTTGAGTGCGTCGAAGAACGCCTGCGGTGGCCGGCAGTTGGGATTTCCCAGCGACAGGTCCTGCACGGCGTCGTCGCCGAGCTCCGACTTCAGCCGCCGGCCGCGCTCGAACATCTGACGGATCCAGGAGGCCGACTCGGCGTCGTTGGCGACCTTGGTGGCGATGGGACCTCGAGGCATGCTCTCTCCTGGCATTCGGCGGGGGCACCCCGCAGGTGGGTGGCCGCAGCATGTGCGGCACATCGGATTCTATGCCGGCCTGGCGCCCCGATGCGCCTGGTTCGAAGCAGTGGGTACGGGCGAGACACCCGCATCACCCGACAGTCGCTGACAGTTTGCCGGCCCCGCCCATTGCGGGCGAGTCGCCCGCGCTACTGCACGTCCGGCCGCCGAATCAGAACCCGCCGCGCCAAGCGGCGGGTCCGCTGGCCGAATCAGAACCCGCCGCGCCGAGCGGCGGGTCCGCTGGCCGAATCAGAACCCGCCGCGCCAAGCGGCGGGTCCGCT
>CAZXUI010000042.1:0-36263 GCA_964643885.1 uncultured Planctomycetales bacterium | reverse complement strand
CGGCTGTGCGACGAGTGTCTGACGCATGATTTCTTCGCGGCGTGCGTCAACCCGGTCTGGCTGGAGCGGGCGGTCAACCGGCTCGACGGCGGGGCGACGTCGGTGGCCGGCGTGGTCGGGTTTCCGCTCGGTGCATCGCTGCCGCAGACGAAGGCGGATGAGGCGCGGCAGTGTGCCGAGCAGGGGGCGCACGAGCTGGATATGGTCGTCAATATCGCGGCACTGCTGGCGGGCGACGCCGCGTGCGTAACGGCGGATATCGCGGGTGTGGTCGCGGCGGCGTGGCGTGTGGATGAGCGGATTCTCGTCAAGGTGATTCTCGAGACCGGGCTGCTGAGCGAGGCGCAGCTCGCGCTGGGTTGCCGCTGTGCGGCCGACGCGGGGGCGCACTTCGTCAAGACGTCGACCGGGTTTCATAGCTGCGGGGGAGCGACGGTCGAGGCGGTGTCGCTTCTGCGCAAGCACGCCGGCGGGTTGCGGGTGAAGGCGTCCGGCGGGATACGGGACGTGGGCACGGCCGTGGCGATGCTGGAGGCGGGGGCGGACCGGCTGGGCATGTCGGCCAGCGTCGCGGTCGTGGAGGCGTTCGCACCGCGAGGGTGACGTCGTGGATGATGCCGAGCAAGTCCGCCGATGCCTTTTCTGCGGCGCCGATGTTTCAGCGCGGCGCGCGGGGACGCCGCGGTATTGCCCGCAGTGCGGCGCCCGCGTGCCGCAGAGCCGGCCGACGCACCCGCCTGCACGTCGAACGAGCGGTGCTGGCGAGCTTGCCGCAGAGGGCTCCTCCTACGCGTCGACGGGTGCCGTGGCGGCCCTCGTGCTGGGCTTCATCTCGCTGCTCGTGCCGATCCTCGGGCCGATCGCGATGGCGGTCGGCATCAGTGCGAACCGGGCGATTCGTTTCTCCGACGGCCGCATGAAGGGCAAGGGACTGGCCGATGCCGGGATCGCGCTGGGGTTGTGTGCCACGCTGATGGCCGTGGCGATCTGCGCCGGGTGCGGCACGTGCGGGCGGGGGGCCTACGACGGAATGCACTACCAGCCGTACCCGCACCCGCGCCATTCGGACTGGTAGCAGGGGGCGTAAAAGGCTGGCGGGCGCGGGCGGACGACCGAGAATCCGGTCGCGTGGGGCGATTCCTGGTGCTAATTGGGCCGGCGGGGCGGCGGCTGGCACGCGACGTGCCCGTAATCTTGCACGTTTCGAGACGGCCTGCGAGGTGGCCGCGGCTCGTGCTGCGGCTTACGGGTGCCGCCGCGGTGCGCGGCGGTGAATATGATCGTTTGACGGTGGTCGCCCGGCGTGTGCGAAGCGGGTAATCTACGCGGTGCGATTCTGGCGGCGCGTGCCGGCCCCGAGGGTGCGGCCTCTTAAGCGCCGCGGGGAACTGTCGTCGCAGTGACTGGGCCGTTGATCTGGGCCGATGAAGGCGAGGATGATGAGTTCCGGTTCGGTTCGTAACGACGGCGCCGCTCGGCGCCGCAATCCGCTGGTGCACTTCTTGTCGAGAATCTGGTTCGGCGTGCTGCTGCTGACGCTGATCCTGATCTACTCGTCGGTCTTCTCGGCGTTGCCGCAGGTGCGCGGCGCGATCGAAACCACGGAGATGCGCATCTTCCAGCACTGGCTGTTCGTGACGCTGGTCGCGTTGTTCTGCACTGCGCTGACCGTCGCCACCTGGGTGCGCATTCGCTGGAACCTGATGAATCTCGGCGTGCTCACGACGCACACGGGCCTGCTGATGCTGACCGGCGGAGCGGTCTGGTACTTCGGCAACAAGGTTGAAGGCGACGTGCTGCTGCGCTCCCCGCGGATCGAGCTCTGGTCGAACGGCGCGCCGATCCGCGCCTCTGCCATCCTGGCGGAGAAGGACCAGCACTGGCACGGAAACATGCCCGCGCTGGGCGGGGCGGTGAGCGTGCACGTGCTCGAGACCCAGCCTGACGGGATGCAGCCCGTCGGGTCGGCCAGGGTGGAGGTCGCGCTCGGCAACGGGCCGCCCAAGACGGTCGAGCTGACGCGAGACGCGCCCGAGCAGCCGGTGAGCGAGCGCCTGGCCGTGCGGCTGACGGTCTTCCCGCTCGAGGACACGTTCTACGAGAATGAGAAGGCGGCGCTCTACTACCGCGAGATCGGCTCGCGCGAGCAGAAGGTCGTCGCGCTCGACGGACTGCCGCTGCATCGCGAGCGCTACACGGACGAAGGCTATCAGCTTCGCGACAGTGCCGACCGGCCGATGCCCAGCAAGCGCGTCTGGCCGCACGTCAAGCTCGGCGGGCTGACGATTCCGACCGGCTGGTTCGAGGAATGGTCGCTTCCGCGGCCTGAGATTCCCGAGCTGCCGTTCGACATCGAGGTGACCGGCTACGTGCCCTACATCGCGCGGATGGACGCGCGGGCGGCCGGCGGCGGCGACAAGCTCAATCCGGCGATCAACCTGGAGCTGAGCTCCGGCCGGCAGAGCGTGCAGGAGGCGCTCTTCGCGCTCGACCCGGTGCGCTCGTTGCTGGCGACGAACGTGCCGTTCGAGTTCCGCTGGGTCGAGACCGCTGAGCAGCGCGACGCCCTCATCGCGTCGCTGGCCGGCCCGCACGAGCTGTCTGTCGAAGTGATCGATCCGCCGCTGAGCAGGACGCTGGCCGTCAGCGAGGGGCAGGTGATCGAGCTGGAGGGGACGCCCTACACGCTGACCATCAAGCAGCTCGCCCCGAGCTGGCCGATGATGACGCCCGGTTTCGAGGGCGCTTCTTCGCCGATGGCCTCGGTGGACGTGAAATCGGCCGACAAGAGCTACAACCGCACGGTCATTCAGCGCTTCCCGCAGTTGTCGCAGGACATCGACGAGCAGGGCGTGCGGCATCGCGAGGGGCCGTACGATCCAAACCTGGTCCTTCGCTATCGCACGGCCGCGACCGGCTGGGTGACGATCGTGGCCGGGCCGGGCATCGAGCCGGTGGTCGCCGTCTTCGAGACGGACGGGCGGGCGACGGTTCAGCCGCTGCCGCCGGGCCAGCCGGCGATGCTGCGGGTGCGCGGCACGCCGATCGCGGCCAAGATCCGCGACCTGCATGAGCACGGCCGCATGGCGGCGATTCCGGTGCTCGAGCCGCTGGAGGTGCGGCGGCCGAACCTGGCGCCGCGGGCACTCTCCGCGATCCGGCTCAAGTTCACCGGCCGCGGGGAGCGTGCGGACTGGAGCGAGTCGCAATGGATCCGCTTCAGCCAGTATCCGCACATCGACCAGATTCCGCTGACGGTGAAGGTGCCGTGGGACGAGCGCGCCTGGGAGCTGATCTACTCGCGCTATCCGCGGCCGCTGGGTGGGCAGCTTGCGGGCCGCAAGCTGAGCGTCGAGTTCTTCCCCGGCCGGCAGAGCGTTGAGTCGTGGCGGAGTGATTTCGTCCAGCGCGTCGACGGCGGCGAGCCGCAGGCGGGGGCCGTCTACACCAACCAGACCCATCCGGTCGGGCGCTGGACGCTCTTTCAGAGCGGCGCGGCGCAGGATCACTGGAGCTACACCGTGCTGGGCGTGGGCAATCGCCACGGCATCTGGCCGATGACGCTGGCGTGCATCCTCATCCCGCTGGGCTGCATGTACGCGTTCTACATCAAGCCGATCCTGCGGCGGCGGCGGATGACGGGAACGTCCGCGGGCGGCGGGGTGGTCGCGGCGGGCTCGCGGCCGGGGCGTGCGGAGGCGGCGACGGTGTCGCCGGAGCTGGCGGAGGTGGGTCGATGAGCGGTGCTGGGAGGGTTCGAGTCATGAGCTGGGTGCGAGCTGCGCGGATCTCGTGGCTGGCGGCGGCGGCGCTGTTGCTGACCGTGGCGCCGGCCGCGCGGGCGGTGGACAAGGTCTGGCCCGCGTCGGCGAAGGCGGCCGAGATCGACGGCCAGATCGACTGGAGCCGGGCGCGGCTGATCGCCGTGCAGGACGGCGGGCGCTACAAGACGCTGGATTCGTTCGCGCGCGAGGCGATGCAGGCGATGTACGGCAAGGAGAGCTTTCCGGGCCTCTCGCCGATGGCCTCGATCATGGAATGGCTCTTCAACCGCGAGGCGTATATCGACGTTCCGGTGATCCGCGTCAAGGAGAAGGGGCTGCGGCTGGACATCACCTCGACGTTCACGGTCGACAAGCGGCAGCGGATCGTCGAGACGCAGTACATGACGCCGCGCGAATTCGCACATCCGGACGTGCGGCAGCGCATCCGCGAGCTTGAGCCGCGGGCGACGATGGCGACGGCCATCCGCCGGGCGCGAAACGCCGAATTCGTCGCCTTCTTCGCCGACCAGATGCTGCGGATCGTGCCGCCGGCGACGACCGATCCCGACGATCTGTGGCACACGGTCGACGAGCTTCAGGTGAATCTGCCGGCCGAGGCGCTGGCCGCCGCGGGGCTCAGCCGCACCGCGCTGCTGGAGCGCTTCGGCGGGCCGGTCGTGGGAATCAGCGAGCGGCAAGCGCTGGCCGTGTGCGGCGCGTGGGCGTCGGCGCGGGCGGCCTGGCGCAGCGGCGATGCCGAGGGGTTCCAGTCGGCGATCGACCGGCTGGCCGGTCTGCTGCCGGAGCTGGCCCGCGAGGGGGTCTATCCGAGCCACTCGCAGCGCGCGGCCGAGGCGCGCTACTACGCGATGGGCAAGTTCACCTTCGGCTGGGTGATCTACTTTCTGGGAATGCTGGCCGGCATCTGGGCCTTCGCCAGCGGCTGGCGCGTCCCGTGGTGGGTGGGGATGGCGCTTCTGGCGGCGGCGCTGGGCTTCCATGCGTACGGGCTGGGGCTGCGCTGGTATATCCAGGGGCGCATCCCGGTCGCGAACATGTTCGAGGCGGTCGTCGCCTCGGCGTGGATGGGGATCGCGCTGGCATTCGTCGCGGAGATCTTCTACCGCAGATCGTTCTTTCTCGTCGGCGCGCATGCCACGGGCTTCATGGCGCTGATCCTCGCCAGCTTCGTCATCCCCGGCGGCGGCACGCTGCAATCGCTGATGGGCATTCTCGACGACGTGATGCTGCGGATTCACACCGTGCTGATCATCGCCTCCTACGCGCTGATCTTTCTGGCCTCGGTGATCGCCCTGCTCTATCTGTTCGGCTACTACCTGCACACGATGCCGCGGCAGTCGGGCGTGGCCGGGCTGACCGCCGCCTTCGCGGGTGCGGTGCTGCTCGGACTGACGCTCTGGGCCTTCGAGCCGGCCAGCGGGCCGGTCGCTGCGGGCGTGGTCAAGCGGGCCGGCGTGGGGTGGGCCTTCGGCGGCAGCGCGATCGGGCTGGCCGGGCTGCTCACCGTGCTGGTCGTGCTGCGCAAATGGACCTTCGAGCTGTTCGTCGCGGCCGTCGCCCTGGTCGCGTGCACGACGCTGGCGATCGGCAACCACGCCTTTGCCGGCGGCATGGCGAAGGTGCTGTTGGGCGGCGGGCTGCTGTGGTCGATCCTGACGGCCGTCGGAATGCGCTGGCGGCCGAGTGCGGCCGGAGAGCTGGTCGGTGAGCCGGCCGGCCGGTCTGTGCCCGGCTTCGCGCTCGCCGGCGCGACGGCCGGCGGGCGGGAGGCGGCGGACCTGCGGCTGGCGCGGCCGATTCTGGCGGGCGGCGCCCCGGGCGATGAGCATCGCGGCCGGTCGCTGCCGGAATGGCTCTATCAGGCCGACTGGGCGCACCTGATCATCCTGAACATGGTTTTCGTGCTGCTGTTCATCGGGGTTGTGCTGGGGGCGGTGTGGGCGGATTACTCGTGGGGCCGGCCGTGGGGCTGGGACCCGAAGGAGGTTTTCGCCCTCAATACGTGGATCATCTACGCGATCCTGATTCACGTGCGGTTCATCACGAAGCAGCGCGGGTTGTGGACCGCGTGGCTGAGCGTCGCGGGTTGCCTGATGATGGCGTTCAACTGGTGCTTCGTGAATTTCTTCATCGTCGGGCTGCACAGCTACGCGTAGCGATCGCGCCGCGCTTCGGTGCCGCGCGCCGTGACCCGGGCCGCGCGCCGGTTCCGGGCCGCGCGCCGCATGCCGGGCAGCGCGCCGCATGCCGGGCAGCGCGCCGGTTCGGAGGGCGCGGGCGTCTCGGTGGCGTGATCCGAGCCGCGACCGCTCGCCCCGGACACGACGTGTCCGGGGTAACGGAGCGGACCGGGGGGTGGCGCGCCGCCCGCGCAAGCGCCCGATGACATCCACCTATCTCAGGCACCGATTCGTTGATCTCAGGTGTACGCGAGTGACGTTACTGCACTGGCCCGCTCCTTACGGTCGCGGCTCTGTTCACGGGGGCGTCGCGAATCGGATCACGCCTGGCTCCCGCGCTGTCCCGCGCGCGGGCACAGCACACGGACACATCGCGTCGCCGCAGGCTACGTTGTCGGTTGAATTCGGTCAGGCAGGCAGGGCACGAATGAAGTCGCCGATCAGCAGGTTCTGGCGGGCGTGGTACCCGCGACAGACCAGCGGGTAGACCAGCATCGCCAGCCGCCGCGCGACCCGACACGTGACCCGCTCCCAGGCGCTGCCGGCCTCGGCGATCCGCCGCTCGACTTCCTTCTGCAAGATCAGCCACACATCCTCGGCCAGCTTCTCCGGCGTGCCGAACGCCCCACACGGCTCCGCCTCGCCGCCGCGGATGGCCGCGAGAACCTCGTCCCGCGTCCGCCCGGCCGTCAGGGTGTAGGTCGTGCCCACACGGTGCGTGTGCGAGTCGCTGCCGGCCACCAGCACCTTGCCGCGGCCGCGCGTCGCATACCAGGCGAAGGCGTTGTGGCTGTAGCTGCGCGTGCCGTTGATCCCCTCGAAGACCGGGAACAGCTCGAGCATTTTCTCGATCTGCCAGGTCTTCAGCACGCGGTGCTGGGCGGTCCAGGTCAGGTGGTTGAGGACGAAGAGCTTGCCCAGCCGCGAGACGTAGTCGACGAAGTCGTAGAGGTTCTCGCGGACACGCTGAATCTCGGCGTGCTGCGCTTCGGTGATGTCGAAGACGTTGACGTGCACGATCGTGCCGTCTTCGGGAAAGCTGACCGAGACCTCCTCGCCGATGATGAAGTCCGGCAGGTCGCCGCGGCGGTCCAGCAGCGCCTTGCAGCCGTCGATCGTGTCGTGGTCGGTGATCGTGACGAAGTCCATCCCCCGGCTGCGGGCCAGGTCGTAGACCTCCTGCGGCTCGAGCATGGGGTGATAGACCAGCCCCGGCAGGTACTTGATCAGCTCGTCCGAATAGGTCGAATGGCAGTGCAGGTCGATCCGCGTGCCCGCCCGGCGGCGCCAGCTTGTCCTCGGCCCGTCCGACCCGGGGGCGAACTCCAGAATGGGCGTCAGAAGATCGGTCATCGCCTCACCTTCCGGGTGCAGTGTTACGACCGATTGTGCAGCTTCGGCCACGGCGGCGCAAAATCTTGGTTGTCTGTGACAATTCCTGACACGCCCCGAGCCTCCGATCGGCCGCTGCCGGCCACGACCGCGCCACCGCACCGCGCTGCCGCAGTATCGCCGAAGTCGGCGATTCTGTCAGCCCCCCGGATGCCGGCCGCCCCTAGCCCTGAAGCACGCGGACGGCCAGGCGGACGGCGTGTCCCTCGACCTGGGCCTCGGCCGCATCCGCCGGCCCGGAAGCGAATTCGATCCGCTCGGCCAGACATTCGCTGCGGACCGAGTCGGAAAAGCGCTGGATGATCGCCCGGAGCTCTTCGGGTGCGTCGACGGTCAGGGCGATGCGGGCCTCGTAGGGCAGGTCGAGCTCCTTGCGGCGGGCCTGGACGACGTGGATGAACTCGCGCAGCGTGCCCTCGTCCCGCAGCTCGGGTGTCAGGGCGGTGCTGAGCACGACGACGCCGACGCGGCCCTGGGCGGCCGCCCAGCCGGGCTTGGCTTCGAGGCGGACCTCTACGTCGTCGGGCGTCAGTGGCACCGGCTGGCCGTCGATGGTCAGCGGCAGGCTGCCCTGCTCGAGGAGCTGGCGGCGGGCGGCGGCGGGGTCGCTCAGTCCGGCCAGGGCGGCCTTGATCTTCGGCACCAGGGCGCGGAAACGGGCGCCGATGGCCTTGAAGTTGGGCACGACCTTGTAGCTGACGTAGTGGTCGGCCTCGCTGGTGAAGTCGACCTGTTTGACGTTCAGCTCTTCGGCGATCAGCGGCGCGTGCGACTGGAGCCACTGCTGGTGCTCGGCCCGGGCGAGGATGATCTCGACCTGCGCCAGCGGCTGGCGGACCTTGCGGACGCGCACGTCGTCGGCCGAAGCGCGGGCGGACCGGCCGAGCGAGCTGATCTCGCGCACCATGTCCATTTCGACGGAGAGCGCCTCGTCGTAGTAACGGATGTCCTCGGGCTTGGGGTAATCGCACAAGTGCACCGAGATCGGATCCTCAGGGATGCGCAGCGTCTGGTGCATCGTTTCGGCGAAGAAGGGCGTGAACGGGGCGATAAGCCGGCTCAGGACGCGCAGGCAGCCGTAGAGCGTGTGGTAGGCGTCCCACTTGTCCTGATCGGCGGACGCCGTGCCGGTCAGCGGCCGCCAGAAACGGTCTCGGCTGCGGCGGATGTACCAGTTCGAGAGTGCGTCGACGAAGTCGTTGAGCTTTTGTGCGGCCGGGTAGTTCTCGAACCGGTCCATCGACGCTCCGACGGCCGCGACGGTCGCGCGGAGTTCGGTGATGATCCAGCGGTCGAGCTCGGTCCGCTCGTTGGATGGCCGCCAGCCCATGGGCGCCGGGCCGGGTGTCCTGCCTTCCGCGGCTTCGAAGCCCTCGGCGGATTTGACGAGATGCAGCGTGACCTGGCGCGGGTCGAAGCCGTCGATCGAGGCGTAGATCGTAAAGAAGCTCAGCACGTTGTAGAGCTTGACGAGGAATTCGCGCTGGCTGTCGCGGATGGCGGCTTCCTCGAAGCGGACGGACGTCCAGGGGGCCTGGGCGCTGAAGAAATACCAGCGCATGGCGTCGGCGCCGTAGGTGTCGAAGATGTAGCTCGGCTCGCGGTAGTTTTTCTTGCGCTTGCTCATCTTCAGGCCGTCTTCGCCGAGGATCAGGCCGAGGACGATGCAGGTTTTGAAGGGGAGGGGGTAATCGCGGGCGATGTTTCGCTGGGGAGCGCGGGCGTCTCGCCCGCCATCGGCCGGTTCAACCTTCGCCGCCTCAACCGGCGGCTTTCCGGGAACCACGTGAGGCCCGTAGAGCAACGTGCTGATCGCGAGTAGTCCGTAAAACCATCCGCGCGTCTGGTCGATCGCTTCACTGATGAAATCCGCCGGAAAGCGCTCGGCGAATGTATCGATGCTGCCTTCCGCATGCGGAAACCCCCACTGCGCAAACGGCATGCTCCCCGCGTCCCACCAGCAGTCGATCACCTCCGGCACGCGGCGCATCTTCGCGCCGGCGGCGAAGGGGCTGTCGTACGTCCACTCGTCGATGTAGGGCTTGTGCACGCGCAGGTGCTCGGGCATCGGCGCATCGCCGGCCGCGGCGTGCTCGGCGACCTTCTGCTGCCAGAATCCGCCGTCGCCGGCGCCCGGCTTGGCTTGCAGCTCGGCGAACGAGCCGATCGCCTCCATCCGGCCGGTCTGCTCGCAAACCCAGATCGGCAGCGGCGTGCCCCAGTAGCGCTCGCGCGACAGGGCCCAGTCGACGTTGTTGCGCAAAAAGTCGCCGAAGCGGCCTTCCTTGATGTGCTCCGGCAGCCAGTTCACCACCGCGTTGTTCTTGAGAAACTCCTCCTTGAACCGGCTCGTGCGGACGAACCAGCTCTTGCGGGCAAACTGGATCAGCGGGTCGTCCTCGGCCCGCGGACAGAAGGGGTATTCGTGGCGGTAGGTCTCCTGGTGATACAGCAGCGGCGTGCCCCAGGGCGTCTTGCGCTCGTCCCGCAGCTCGCGGATGATCTCCCTGTCGCACTCCTTGACCCAGCGGCCGCGGTAGCGCTGCGGGGCGTCGCTGTTGAAGGTGCCGTCGGGGTTGACGGCGCACAGCAGGGGGAGCCCCGGCATGAATCGTCTGGCTTCCTTGCGCCAGAGTTCGAAGTCCACTTCGCCGAAGGCCGGTGCTTCGTGAACCAAGCCGGTTCCAGACTCAATTGTCACAAAGTCCGCACCTAACACACGCCATCCCGGGTAATCCTTCTCGAAACCCTTGTTCATCGGGATTTTCCCAGCGGGATCCGCGGGTGGGGTCAAGTAGAGCTGTAGTTTTCCGAGCGGAGTGCCCGACTCCGCCGTGATTCGAGCTTCGCGATGTGGTCCATACGCGATCATCGCACCGAATGTCCCCCCTTCGTAGGGCCTGTCATAGAAGACCTCCTCGAACGGGGGTAGGTACCGAAGTCCGATCAGGTCCGTGCCTTTGCAGGTCGAGACGACTCGCAACTCGCGCTTGACCTTCTTGGCGATCGCCTCTACCAGCGCCTTGGCGATGTACAGGTACTCAGGCTCGCTTCCTTCTGCTCCAGGATCTTCCACGAGCGCGTACTCGAGTTCCGGATGCACGGCCGCGAAATGATTGCTGACCAAGGTCCAGGGGGTGGTGGTCCAGACGAGCAGCGAGGCACGAACCTGATTCGGGCTCGCTTCCTTACTGCGTAAAACCTCCGCAGCGGGGGTGGTACGGGCGTCTCGCCCGTACTGCTCCGCGCTACCGGTCTCCGGAAGACGTTCCTGGGCGTGGGCATCTTCGAACCAGACCCACTCGTAGTCCTCGGGCAAACCCCGATTCGCGGGGTTTCTCAGCACATACCGGACCTTCTCCTCGAAGTCGCTCTGGGTGCGGAGAATGCGATCGAAGTACTCCTCCATCCAGACGCTGTCGGCGGCGCCTCCTCGCCGCCGAGCGATGACATGAGCCGAGTAGCTCTTGATGCTGTGCATGATCTCGGCCAGCGGCCACCACTGACCGCGGGTTTGCTCCAGCGGTGTGAGGACTGCATGGCAGTGGTCGGGCATGACGACGGCTGCGTGAAGCAGGTATCGCTGAGCGTCGAAGTGGGCGATCGCATTCAGCGCTTCGGTTCGCTCGGCCGGGGATAGCTCGCCGTGGCGCGTTCGGAAGGTGACGAAGTAGGTGCTGCCGCCGGCTTCCCAATGCGGCAGATAGCGCTGCCGAATCACAAGCTCTGGGCCGATGTTGAGGCGCTTTCTGCGGGAGGTCGAAGGTACGGGCGAGACGCCCGTACCACCCGGTAGCGGAACCGGATCCACGAGCGGAAACTTGACGAATACGCTCGGATCATCAACCGTCCGGTACCCCTCACCCACCTCCCCGCTGCTCAGCGCCGTTCCGCCCTGGGCCCACCACCAGACCACCTTATGTCCCTGGTAGAGCAGCCCGCGCTCGAAGAGCGTCTTCAGACTCCACCACACGCTCTCCACGTAATACTGGTGATAGGTCGCGTAGGCCTCCTCCAGATTCACCCAGAAGCCCAGCCGCCGCGTCAGGTCCTCCCACTCGCGCGTGTAGCGCCAGACGCTGTTGATGCACTTGTGCACGAACCGCTCGACACCGTACGCCTCGATCTCCTCCTTGCTGTGGATGCCGAGCTCCTTGCACACCTCGACTTCCACAGGCAGCCCGTGCGTGTCCCAGCCCGCCTTGCGGTCCACCAGGTACCCGCACATCGTGCGATAGCGTGGAAACAGGTCCTTGATCGCCCGCGTCAGGCAATGCCCCGGGTGCGGCAGGCCGTTGGCCGTCGGCGGCCCCTCGTAGAACACGAAGCGCGGCGACCCGGCACGAATCCGGAGCGACTGCTCGAAGATCTCGTGTTCGTCCCAGAACGCCAGCCAGCGCTTCTCGGCCGCCGGAAAATCGAACTTCGCGGGCAACGGCTCGAACATTCACTCTCTCCGTCTTAATCGTCGCCCCGCCCGCCGGGCGCGGCGGCTCGTGGCCGCCGCCCCGGGCGGGCGCGGAAAACGCTGAGGATACGGCTGCCGCGGCGGCTTCGCTAGGAACCACCGGCCTGCGGGGTCCGCGGTGCGGGTCAGGCCCCGGTCGACCGCTCCGGGCCGGGGTCTGCGTGCGAGCCCTCGGGCAGCAGCGGCCCGGCGGCCGGCTCGGTCAGCGGCGGCTGCGGCGCTGCCGGCTCGTCGAAGATGCGGACTCTGCTCCAGGCGCCGCTGCCCCAGCGGTGCCAGAGCAGCGCCCCGAGCACCGCCAGGTGGGCCGCGCACATCATCCACGGCCCGCTCGCGCCGAACTGCGGCGCCAGCAGGGCCACGGCGTAGCCGCCGCCGATGAACACGCCCCAGGCCGCGATGGCCAGGTACACCGCCGGCACGCGCGTGTCGCCCGCCCCGCGCAGCGCGTTCATGTAGGTGATCGCGACCGCGTCGAACGCCTGCAATACGGCCACCCAGAGCATGATCTGTCCGCCGACGCGGATCACCTCCGGGTCGCCATTGAAGATCGAGATCAGCGATCCGCCGGCCAGCAGAAACAGCACACCCATGGCGACCATGTAGATCAGGTTCAGCCGCAGCGTCAGCCGCACGTAGCGGCGGGCGTTCTCCAGGTTCCGCTCGCCGATGGCGTAGCCGACCTTGGAGCTGAGCGCGATCGCCATCCCGATCGGCGGCATGAAGGCCAGGTGCATGCACTGCATGCCGATGTTGCTCGCCGCGGTCGCATGCACGCCGAAGGGCGGCACGATCAGCATCAGGAAGACCAGGAACGAGCCGATGTCGATCAGCCATTGCACGCTCATCGGCAGCCCGACCCGGGCCAGCTCGCGCAGCTTCGCCAGGTCCGGCGCATAGGTCCGCCGCGTGTTGTACTCCCCGTCCAGCTCCGGCCGCAGCATCGCCCAGGCCAGCACGACGCAGCGGGCGGCCCACGCCAGCACGGTCGCGATCGCTGCGCCGGCCATCTCCAGCCGCGGAAAGCCCAGGTTCCCGAAAATCAGCAGCCAGTTGCCGATCACGTTCACGACCAGCGACACGACGGTCGCCACGACCGTGATGCGCGGCTTCTGAATGCCGTTGAAAAGCCCGTTCAGACCGATGCAGAGCACGGCGGGCACCGTCGACCAGAGACAAATCTGGATGTACTCGGCCGCCTGTTTGGCCATCGCCGGCGGATGCTGACCCGCGGCGGAGATATACGCAAACCAGCTCTCGGTCGTCAGCGAGAGCGGCAGAATCACGATCGCGAACGCGCCCGCGATGTAATAGCTCTGCCACGCGTAGGCACCGACGACCTTCCGGTCGCGCCGGCCGTCGGCCTGCGCGACGAAGGTCTGCACCGCCTGCGCGACCCCCATGGCCACGCAGCCGACCGTGAAGATCAGGAAAGAGGCCGGCGAGATCGCCGCCTGGGCCTCCGTCCCGAGCTGCGAGACCATCGCGAAATCGATGAAGGTCATCAGCAGCCGCGACAGCGCCATCGCGATGATCGGCACCGCCAGCTTCAGCAGGTCGAGCGCCAGGCCGTGCTCCGGCCCCAGGATCAGCGGAAGCACCCGCGCCCCCAGCCCGCCGACCGGGCGCGCAGCGGCGGCCTTCGCAGCCGAAAGCGGCTCGGTATCCGCCTCGGAGCCGCCCGCGGCCTCCTCTAACCGGCCGCCGCCCAGGTTTTTCTCAAGCTCAGACACGCCGTCACCCCGACTTTCGCGCCTCGCCCGGCCGGCCGCCACTTGCGTCCGGCCGGGAGTACTGACGTACAAAAACAAAGGACCCCGGCGAAGCTTTGTCCGCCGGGGCCCTGGGGTGTTCTATGGACACACCACTCGCACGAGACCTACGGCGGAGACCGCAGCGGATCATTCAGGCGCGAAATAGCGCCCGCACCGAATGTCCACTGCGCTCGTACTCTCACCAAGGTCCTCATGAGTCGATGTCCCGTCAGTACTGTTCTCGGCCAGGAATTTACTGGCGACCGCGGGCAGGGTCAACACACGCATGCGAAGAATTGCCGCCGGGTATAATGGCGGCCCGGCCTGCGGCGAGGCACCATATTATTGGCTCGGCCGTTGCGAATTCGACCGGCAGGCCGGTCGGGGCCCGGTCGCCGAACCGGGGCCGGCCGGGCGGAATCGAGGACCGGTGGGCGTGCACTCGTTCGGGGGTGTGTTTCGATCGACTCTGACCTGCGAGGCAGACTGCATCCGATGGGATCGCCAGCCAGACCAGCACTGCTGCTGTTAGTGCTTGCCACCGCGAGCGTTGCGCTCGGGCAGCCGATCCGCGCATCGGTCGTCTCAGTCGGATTTCCGGCCCCCACCCAAACCGGTTACGTCGCTCGGGACGGGCAGTGGATTCCCATCCGGCTTCAGCTCGCGGCCGCCGGAACCGAGCCCATTCAGTACTCCATCCACTGCGAGCGGCAGGACCTGGACGGCGACCGCGTGGATTTCACGGCCGGGCCGGCCATCCTGACGCCGGGAGCCGAGCCCCGCGACGTCTGGTGCTATGTCGTCACGCAGCCGGAGAGCGACCGCGTCCTGCGGCTCGACATCGTTTCGCGCGACGGCCTGCCGATCACGTCGATCGATGTGCCGGAGTTCGAGCCGATCCCTGCCCGCACGCGGCTGCTCCTCGATCTGAGTGAGCCAGCCCTGACGTTTCTCCAGGAAGCTGCGGACCGCTCCGGTGCGGTTTTGGGCGGCGGGCTCGAGGACCTGCGCTTCTATCGCGAGCTCGGCATCGGGCGCTTGCCGCCGGAGGGGCTGCCGGACCGCTGGTGGGGGCTCGAGGCGGTCAACATCATTGTGTGGGACCGCCCCGACCCGTCGCGGCTGAATGACGCCCAACTCGACGCCCTCGTGACGTGGGTTCGCAACGGCGGCCAGCTCGTGCTCGGGCTGGGCGACGCCTGGCGGCTCGCGCGCCAGACGCGGCTGGCCTCGGTAATCCCGTTCGAGGGAGACGAGCCGACGCTCCAGGTCGACGATCTGCCCATTTTCCGCGAGCGGCTGGTCGCGCCGGATGCAGAGGGCTTCGAGAACCCGGTCGGCGTCGCGGCCGTGTCGCTGCGAAGCGGCTGGCCGGCGTTCACGGAGCGCGTCGGCACCCGGCGGACGGTCCCGCTGATCGCCACGGACCTGGTCGGCTCGGGCCGGGTGGTCGTGACGGCTGCGAGCCTGCGCGACCTGACGAGCCTCGAGCTGCGCCGCGAGACGTTCATCTCGTATCTGGTCGATTTCGACCGCATTCCGCCGGCGGTGCTCTCGCGCGAAAGCGAGCAGCCGTTCGGCGTGCCCGCCGTGTCGCTCTATCGCAGCGTGGTGCGGCCGATCGAGTTCCAGACGCTGGGCAGCGCGCTGGTCGTGCTGGCGTTTCTATTCGTGGCGGTTTACGTGCTCGTCTCGACCTGGGCGAGCTGGATCTGGCTGAAGCGATACTCGCTGACGCATCTGAGCTGGAGCGTCTTCGCGGCGCTGTCGGTGGTCGGCAGCGTGCTCAGCCTCGGCGCCGTGCAGTTGACGCGCGGCTGCCAGGACATCGCGATGGTCAGCTTCGTCGACCTGACCGCCGGCTCGACGGATGCGGTCGCCAGCACGCTTGTCGGCTACAAGAGTGCGGCCCGCCAGCGCGACGATCTGGCGCTGCCCAGCGACGAGGGCTACCCGCCCGGATACCTGCGAGCGCTGGCGCAGCCGCGCGGCGAGAAATCGCACTACGCCACATCGGAGCGCTATCAGGCCTTTCCCGCCCGCGGAATGCTCACCGACGTGCTCCTGCGGGCCACGCTCAAGCAGTTCGAGGGCTTCTGGTGCGGCAAACTCGAAGGCACCGTCCGCGGCAAGCTCACCGTCAGCCGCCAGACCGGCCGGGTCACCCCCGAGAGCTGGCTCGAGAGCGATCTGCCCGTTCCGCTGGCCGGCGGCGTGCTGCTCTATATCGACCCGCGAATCAGCGACGAGCTGGGATACGTGCCGTTGCGGGCGTCGGGCCTGACGCGCCACTATCGCGCGGACTACCGTGGCTCCTCGTTGATCCCACCCGCCGCGGCCGTGCTCGCCGTCAATGTTCCGGCGCTCGCGCCCGGGACGCGCATCACGCAGCTCGGCCGCGAGCGCTATGCAGAGCTGGACCGCGATTACCAGCGCTGGGCCGCGTTTCCCCAGCCGAGTCAGTTGCGGATGCCCGAGCCGCCGACGCTCTGGGACTACCAGCTCGATCGCTGGCTCCCGGCGGTGGCTCCTCCCACGATGGCCCGCGTGGTCACCGCCCGCTTCGATCCCGACGTCGCCTCCGCCCTGCTGCTCTCAACGGCCAACCTCTACCTGCACAACGCGCCGGGAAGCGGCAGCTTCGATACCGTCGGAAGCCGAATCCGCACCGACGGACTGCTGGACCGCGACATCTGCAAGTGGCTGATGCGCAATCAAGCCGTGCTGCTCGCCTGGTCCCCCATGCCCGGTCCGGCCCGGCTTCATCGCGACGGCCGCCCGCTGGCCGGGCGAAGCGGCCTGACGCTTTACCGCGTCCGCATTCCGCTGGAATATGTAGGCCAGCCGCCGCCGGCCGGTGGTCAAGCCTCGGACGCGACCGGGCGCGCGGGCGACCGTTCGACCGCCAGCGCGGGGGAGAGCGTGCCTTGATCGTTCAGACGATCAACCTGACGAAGCGCTACGGCAAGCTGGTTGCCCTGAACAACCTGCACCTCAACATCGAGGAGGGGGAGTGCTTCGGCTACATCGGTCCGAACGGCGCGGGCAAGACGACGACGATCCGCATCCTCAGCACGCTGCTTCAGCCGACCTGGGGCGAGGCTCGCGTCTGCGGCCTGGTGGTGGGCTACGAGAGCCGCAAGATCCGCCCGCTGATCGGCTACGTGCCGGACTTCTTCGGCGCCTATGAGGACATGGTCGTCCAGGAGTATCTCGAGTTCTTCGCCGCGGCCTACGGCATCACGGGCAAGAAGCGGACGCAGATCGTCGGCGACGTGCTCGAGCTGACCGACCTGAGCTACAAGCGCGACGCGCTGGTCGATTCGCTCAGCCGCGGCATGAAGCAGCGGCTCAGCATCGCCCGCGTGCTGCTGCACGACCCGAAGATTCTCTTCCTCGACGAGCCGGCCAGCGGCCTGGACCCGCGGGCGCGGATCGAGATGCGGGCCCTGCTCAAAGAGCTGCACCGCATGGGCAAGACGATTCTGATCAGCTCGCACATCCTGCCCGAGCTGGCCGACCTGTGCACAAGCATCGGCATCCTCGAGCGCGGCGAGCTGGTCTACCAGGGCAGCGTGGCCGAGGCGCTGCGGCGGGCCCGCGTCGGCACGATCGTGCACGTGATCTCGCCCGACGACCGCGAGAAGACGCGGCAGGTGCTCAGCGGCCTGCCGAGCGTGCAGAGCGCCGAGGTGCGCGACGGGATGGTTGTGCTCACGCTGGGCACGGAGACGCGCGATTTCAGCTTCATCGCCCGGGCGATGATCGCCAACGACCTGCGCATCCACGAGATCAAGCAGGAAGAGGTCAACCTGGAGACGGCCTTCATGCGGCTGACCAAGGGGATCGTGCAGTGAGCCGCCCGGCGGCGGCGCGCAACCGGGATCGCATCAGGACCGGGAGGAGATGAGCCATGCTCGCAGCGTTCTCGAACAGTTGGCGGCTCTTTCGCAGCTCGCTGGACGTGCTCTCGCGCGACCGCGAGCTGGTCATTTTCCCCGTCCTCTCGGGCATCGCCTCGCTGCTCGTGCTGGGCTCCTTCGTCGGCGGCATGTACGGCACCGGCCTGCTCGAGCAGATCATCGAGACCCGCCGCGACGCGAACACGACGGAGGTGGCCGTTTCGAACAACGAGGTGCTCGGCTGGGTCGTGCTGTTCGCCTGGTACTTCGTCAACTACGCCGTCGTGATCTACTTCAACTCCGCCCTGGTCGGCGCGGCCCACATCCGCCTGCACGGCGGCGACCCGACCGTGGCCGACGGGCTCGCCGCCGCCAACCGCTGCCTGGGCAGCATTCTGGGCTATGCGGCCATCGCGGCCACGGTGGGCGTGATCCTGCGCGCGATCGAGAGCCGCAGCCGCGGCGTCGGCCGCTTCGTCGCCGGCTTGCTGGGCATCGCCTGGTCGCTGGTGACCTACCTGATCGTGCCGGTGCTGGTGATCGAGCGGCGCGGGCCCTTTGCGGCCGTGGGACGCAGCGCCTCGCTCTTTCGCCAGACGTGGGGCGAGCAGATCGTGGCCAACGTCGGCTTCGGCGCGGTCGGCTTCGTGCTGATGCTGCCGGGTCTGGCGCTGATTCTGCTTTCCGTGTGGCTGGTGGCCGGCGCGGGGCAGCCGGTCGTGTGGCTGATCGCCGGCTGCGGCGTGGCGCTGCTCTACTGGGTGCTGCTGTCGATCGTGCTGGCGGCGCTTCAGGGCATCTACACGGCCGCCCTGTACGGCTACGCGACCGATCACCGGGTTCTCGGCTTTCCCGAAGACCTCGTGGCCGGCGCCTTTTCGCCGCGAGGCTGAGTCATGAAGCGAGCACAGTCAGCGTCGCCGCGCCGCAAATGCCAGCCATGCGCCGAGCAGCAGCGGGCCCAGCGTGGCCGGCTCGGGGATGACCAGGTGAAATTGCTCGCTCCAGGTGCCGCCGTCCGTGAAGTTGCCTCGCACGGTGATGTCGATCTCGCCCGTGCCGCCGTAGGCGAGCATGATGCGGGCGCTCACGCCGTTGAATCCAGGGATCTCCTGGCCGGGGTGCAACTCCCAACCCCAGTCGATCGCACTATCCGTGAAGCTGTTCTCGGCGTCCATCAACAGATTCGCCGGACCTTGTCCCGTGGGCTCCCAGCGCGGCGCAGTGATGAAACTGTCGATTGCGTTGAATACGGGGGCAAAGTCGAAGAGGGGCTCCTGATTGCGGAAGTCACCATTCGCGGACATTCCGATCATATCGGCCCTGACGAACGCCTGATCGAGCGTCATCCCGGCGAGCGTCAGGTCGAACGCGCGGCTGCCTGCGTCCGTGATGTCCGGCTTCTCGACGGTCGTCAGGGTCACTTGAGCCGTCGCGGCACAAGCCAGCGTCAACCAACCCATTCCGAGTGCAAGGGCTCGCATAGCGTTACCTCCCCAAGGGCTTCAAGCGAGTTCCCGAACCGCAGTGCGCCGTCGATGTGGCAGGTCGAAGCGATGAACTCATCGGCACGGGGCGGTGCGACCAGCCGGCAACGGGCTCGTTTCCTGCAATCCCCACTACGAGATTCCGAGAACCGCTCCAATTGCACTATAGGTCACCCTCTCACAGAGTGTCGAATGGTAGGCTGCAAATCACGGCTGAGAACGCGGCACGCGCGGACCGGTAGCGGTTCCGGAGACGATTTCCGCCAGGCTCGGTCGTGGCACTTCGACCGCGGCGGGCGCACTCGATCGCGCAGCGGCCCGCAACAACCTCGCCGTCGGAACCTCGCCGCGCGCCGGGGGACGACGCGATGAGCATCCTTCGCGACCTGGGCCTGTGGTTCTGGCACCTGCTGCCTGCCAACCCCATCCTCGTCCGCGTCGTCGCCGCCGGCGGGAAGCGCAGCCGACACCTCTATGCCCGCTTCGCCTACCTGGCCGTGCTCTTCGTCGTCCTGCTCGTCGCCGGAAGCGCGAATCTCGGCCAGGCGGCCTCGCTGGCGCAGCTCGCCAAGGAGTCCAGCCGGTCGTTCATGATCGTCAGCCTCGTCCAGCTCGGCCTGATGGCCTTCATCGCGCCGATCTTCACGGCCGGCGCCATCACGCAGGAGAAGGACGCCAACACATTTCACATTCTGCTGACCACGCCGCTCTCGAACGCCCAGATCGTCCTCGGCTCGCTCTTCAGCCGGCTCTATTTCGTCTGGGTGCTGCTGCTCAGCGGCCTGCCGATCTTCTGTATTACCATGATCTACGGCGGCGTCACGCTGGCCGAGGTGCGCGACAGCCTGCTGCTGGCCGCCTGCACCGGGCTGGTCACCGGCGCCCTGGCCATCACCATCGCCGTCACGCGGGTCGGCACGCGCCGCACCATCTTCTCCTTCTTCGTCGGCGTCGCCGTCTACCTCGTCGGACTGTGGCTGATCGGCAACACGCCATTCGGCCAGCTCGCCGCCGCGCCGGACGGCGAGGACCAGTTCCTCACCGGCCGGCCGATGAAGATGAGCTGGCTGGCGCCGCTGCATCCGTTCATGGCGCTGCTGGTCGTGACCGGCATCACGCCCGCTCCGCGGATCGACCAGGTCGCCCTGTACGGCTGGCCCTGGAGCTGGATGCTCGCCTGGCCGCAGTACGGCTACATGGCCGTCACGACGCTCTTCTCGGCCGCGCTCGTGCTCTACAGCCTCGCCTTCGTGCGCCGCGGCGCGAAGGAGGGCGAGGTGACGCTCTGGTCGCGGATCACCGCGCCGCTTCGCCGCGCCGTCAACACCGACGAGCGCCGCCGCCGGCCCCGGAATGTCTGGAACAACCCCATCGCCTGGCGCGAGGCCGCCACGCGTGCGTCGGCCGGCGGGCGCTCGACCATGCGCTGGGTGCTCGTGGCGGCCGCGGCCATCGCGGGCGTCGTGCTGGTTCTGGCGGCGGTGCAGGGCTGGTGGGGGCTTACGCCCGCCACCGCCCGCGCGTGGCTGGTCTACCTGGTCTGGATCGAGCTGATCATCGTGCTGCTGTTCGTGACGACGACGGCCGCCACGTCGCTGACGCGAGAAAAGGAGGCGCTCACCTTCGAGCTGCTGCTGACCACGCCGCTGACCAGCCGCTACATCATCGCCGGCATGCTCCGCGGGCTGGTCAGCTTCGTCGTCCCGCTGATCGCAGTGCCGACCGGCACGGTGCTGCTCTTCCTGGTGGCCGATCTGCTGCGGGCCGATTTCGCCGCCGTCACCGGCGACCTCCAGGCGCTGGTCAGCGTGCCGGTGTTGATGATCTCCTACGCGGCGACGGCCGCGATGATCGGCCTGTATTTCTCGCTGGTCGCGCGCAAGACGGTCCAGGCCGTCATGGTCAGCGCCTGCGTCGTGCTGCTGGCCACGGCGATTCTGACGGGCTGCGGCTACACGGTGGCTCAGGCGAGCGCGGAGGTCGGAGCGTTCGCGTACCCGTTTGCTCCGCTGCCGGCCTTCGTGGCGTTGATCGATCCGGCGCAGCTCCTGGACCTCGCGACGCGGCCGGCCCCGGGAGAAATCCTGCGGCTGCGTTTCTCGACGCTGATCGGCACGGTGCTGGCGATCGCGGCGTTCGCGGCGATCACGTACAGCCAGTACACGAACCTGGTCCGCAATTTCGACATGACCATCCGCCGGCAGACGGCCTGACGGCCGCGGCTCGGCTCATCGAACGTCAGCGCCCCCGCTCAGCGCCGCAGGAAATACTCCATCAGGTGCCAGGCGTGCTCGAGCTGCATCTCCCCCTCGCGCGCGCTGTGCTCGTCGAACAGCTCGCCGCGGTGCGAATCGATATCGCTGCCCGCCAGGACGAACGGCACCGCCGCCGCCGTGTGCGTCCGCAGCGATACCGGCGTCGCGTGATCCGGGATCACCAGCATCCGCCAGCGCGATTCATCGCGCAGCCGCCGCAACACCGGCCCGATCACATCCCGGTCGATCGCCTCGAGCAGCCGCAGCTTGAGCGACGCGTCGCCCATGTGCCCTGCCTCGTCGCACGCTTCGATGTGCACGCATACCAGCGCCGCCCCATCCAGCGCCGCGACTGCCGCCGCGCCCTTGGCCGACAGGTCCGTGTCCACCAGGCCCGTCGCACCCGGCACGTCGCACACGTCCCAGCGCAGCAGCTTCGCCAGCCCGCGCACGAAATCCACCCCCGCCACCGCAGCCCCGCGCAGGCCGAAGCGCGTCTCAAAGCTCGGAAACGCCCCGATCGCACCCGCGCCCCACAGCCACACGCCGCTGGCCGGGTTCTCGCCCAGGTCCTGCCGGACCGTGTTCACGTCGTGCGTTTCCAGCAGCTTGTCCGCGCGCTCGAGGAACGTCAGCAGCGGACCGGACTCGCGCCCGCTCGGCAGATGCCGCCGCACCGGCTCGTCCAGGCACGCGTGCGGCGGAAGCGTGCGCAGCCGCGATAGCGCTCCGGCATTCCGCCACACCAGCAGATGGCGAAAGCTCCTTCCCGCGTGCAGCTCCATCCCCTCGTGCGGCAGCAGCGGCGCCAGGTCGTTGATCAGCCGCGTCGCTTCCGGCGTGCGGATATACCCGGCCGCCAGGTCGCGCAGCACGCCGTCGAGCACCGTCACCAGGTTGCAGCGCAGCACCCGGTCATTGCGGTCCAGCCGGATGCCGCGGGCCAGCGCCTCGAGCGCCCCGCGCGGAAGCGAATACGCCAGCGGGTCATACCCCAGGACGTTCGGGACCGTCGTCTCCGACGAGGCGAAGTGGTCTTCGGGAACGGTGTAGGTCGTGCCGAGCCGCCCGCGGCCGGCCAGCTCATCCAGGTGCGGCAGCTCCGCCGCCTGGAGCGGTGTGCGCTGATTCAGCTCGGCCACGGGCTCGTCGGCCGCACCTGCCAGAATCACGATCGCGTATTTCATCGAGGCTGGAGTCGCACAGGTCCGCTCCGTCTCACGCCACGGCGCCGTGGAAGCGCGGGTCCTATGATACCGCGGCTGAGAATCCGGCCACGCTCGCCGCCTCGATTCCCAGCGACGTCGCCGCCAGCATGCGGGCCGGCGCCCCGGAAACGGTCATTCCCGGCGGCACGTCGCGAATCACCACCGCCCCGGGATGCACCACCGCGCCGCGCCCGATCCGACGCCCCTGAATCACGCACGCGCCGATCCCCAGCGTCGCGTACTCTTCCACCGTCACATTCCCCGCCAGCCGCACGGCCGGGTGCAGAAACGCACCGGCGCCGATGCGGTTGTCGTGCTCGATGATCGCCCCGGCCGAGAGCACGCTGTGATCGGCGACCGTCGCGTGCACGCAGACGATCGCCCGCGCGCCGACGATGACATGTTCGCCCAGCTTCGCGGTGGGCGCGATCGTCGCCAGCGGGTGGACTGCGGAAACGAGCCGCCCGCCGCGCGTGCAGAGCTCACCCGCGACGCGGACGCGCGTATGATTCTCGCCGATGGCGACGATCATCCGCCGCACGCCTTTGCGGCACAGCAGCGCGGCCAGCTCGAGCCCGCCCAGCACGCCGATTCCGTCGATCTCGCTCCCCACGCGGGATGTGTCCGAATCGAGAAACGCGACGACACGGAAGCGGTCGGCCTGGTTGACGATGTCCAGGACCAGCCGCCCCAGTCCGCCGGCGCCGTAGATCGCGATGTCGGGCTTTCTTCGCGGCATCCTGTCGAGAGTATCGGTGCATCGCCCCGGTCCGGCTGCGGATCGGCCCGTTTCCGGCGGATTGTGGTAGGATGTTGCCGGGTACCCGCGGTCTGTCCGCCGTCGTGCCATTCCAGTGGGAGCTCGACCATGACCCGCAGACTCTTTCTCGCCATTTTGGGCGGTCTTACGCTTGATCTGACTCGCCGCGCCGCCACCGGACAGCAGTCGCCCCCCAGCTCGCAGCCGAGCACCGCGCCGGCTGACGATGGCTTCCGTAAACCTGTTCAGGCACGTGACTTAGATGAGCTGATGAGGCGGCAGGAGGCCACGCCCGTGCTCCCCGTCGCCCCGGAAGCGGCCGGCGACCGGCGCACGGCCGACCGCGACCGGGAGGCCGGCTCGCTGCTGGTCGATGGCACGCGCGTAGTCGACCGTCCGGGGCGGCTGATTCGCAGCGGGCAGCGGTCGGAGTTCGAGTTCTACGTCGAGGAGGACTCCGGCGCCCCACGGGTGATGGAGATTCTGAAGAACCAGTTCCTGGAAGCGATGGAGCGAGAGGCCGAGGGCGGCGCTTCCGAGTTTGTCATTTCTGCGGAGGTGACGCGCTACCGCGGCGCCAACTACCTGCTGCTGCGCAAGGTCCTACGGCGATTGTCGCACGGGAACCTCGCCCCCTGAACCCCCGGATCTGTCAGTTTCTGTCACAAAATGGGCGGTTTCTGTCAATTTTACTGTGGCTGAAACCTGGTGGATGATCGTCAATTCGGGGGTCCGCCCGCGCGATTCATACCACATCTGGTAGGTGCCCGCCGTGCGGATGATATCTTCTCTAAATTAACAGCAAAACTGGCTAAATCGATAATGAAATTGCCCTCGACGGCCGAAGAATCTGAGTTATCCTGTCCGATGAGTCAAGTGTAAAGCAGGCGGGCTGAGAGCCGCCCCCGGGTGCGAATCCGGGAATTGACAAGTGGATCCCGGTCGGCGGTGCGGCTCACGGATGGGCTGTGATCGACCGAAGGGGCGTCGACTCGGCAAGGACGCCTGGTCGATGCCTGTTTTCCTCAAGACATGTACCGGAGCAGTCCGGTGCTCTGATCGATGAGTGAATTCGCCCGTCGGATGTCCCAGGCCATCGAGAAGATTCGCTTCGCAATCTTTCCTGATGGCCCCCTCGCTCGAAACCCAACCCCTGCCCCTGCGGACATCTGACCGAATTCACTCATTTTTTTTGCCCTCTCGAACGCGCTGCGTTCTTTCTCCTGTGCCTCGATGCCCCGTGCCGGAATCCAGGTCCGGCACGGAGCGTCGGCCAAACGCCGCGCGCCTTCACTCAAGCCGCCCCCACTGGAATCCCTCGGACCGACGTTGACCCTCCAGACCTTCGCCCAGTGCATACGAACGAACGGTCCCGTCTCGGCCGTCGAGGCGATCCAGCCGCATCGCAAAGAGCACGCGCTGACCCTCCTTCAGCGACGCCGCCCCCAGCACGGCCGCATCGATCGAGAGGATGCAGACCTTTCGCCCATCCGGTGTGGCCGCCACACTGCATCGCGCTCTGTCGGCGTCCGCCGGTCCGATTCCCAGCAGGTCGCGAAGTGCGGGCTGGCCATTCAAACCGGACAACTCGAACTCCACGTGACTGTCCGCATTCTCCGCCGCAGCCCCCACCCTCACGCGATCCCCGTCGTTCACGTCGTCAGGCAGCGCAACCGCCAGGTGCAGCCGCCCGCCCTCGTAGCTTCCATACGCTGCCAGGCCCGGGTCGCGCTGCGTGTTGCTCGCGGCCGCCAGCGTCCCCAGCGGCGCCGGCAACCGCCGCGCATCCAGTCCGCCCCGTGCGAGTTTCCGCAGTGGTCGCACGTCAAGCGGAATCTCGAGCGAGCGTCCCTCCAGCGAGAGCTTCAACGTGATCGAGGCCCGCTGAAAATCGCGCCCCTCGCGCCGTGAGAGCACGACCTCGTGCGCGATGGCTTCGTCCGCCGCCGCCTGGATCCGCCGCGAAGAGACGGAGCTCTCGAACGCCGCGTCGTCGGGCAGCCCGACCTGAAAATAGCTTCGCCGCAGCGCCAGCGGCGCTTCCACCTCGAACGCAAATCCGCCCGAGTCCCCGACGAAGACCTGCGCGGGCACCCGAACCCACGGCCGAGCCAGCTCGAGCTGCGGGTCCGCCTGAATCCGCTCGAACCCGATCGTCACGAAGAGCGGGTCCGGCCGCGTCGCCAGCAGCGGCGGCCCATGCGCCGCCAGCAGCGGCACCTCGCGGCGGGCGAAATCGCGGGCCGCGATCAAACCCGGCACGCCGCTGATCGGCGCCAGAACCGCCGGCCGGATGCGGTTCGGCCGCGGAATCAGCACGGCCACCTGCCGGTCGCTCGCCATGAACAGGGCGCTGTCGAACTCGTCCGGCGTGCCGGCGACGCGCCCGCCGTAGCGCGTTCCCGAGAGCATTCCGACTGTGCTGGCATATCCAAGCAGCCACGCCTTCGGGCCGAAATCGCGCGCTACCAGTCCGCGCATCTGCGATACCTGCCGCGGATCGCTGCTGTCGTCGCGCAAGTCGAACCACACGAGCGAATCGACGCCCGCCTCGGCCGCGCGAACGTAATGCTCGAGTACGGCGATCGCGTCCGCGATGCCTCCCGTACCGCCCCGCGGCGCGGCGCGGTGATACCACCAGTGCCCGCCACTCCAGCGAAATCCCGCCGCATCGCCGAGCTCCGCCAGCGATCTGAGCGCCCGGGGCGATTCGCCCTGCGTCTCGATCGGCACGATCAACGCACCGGCAACCGGCGCCGGAATGCCGCCGGCCGCAGCTTTCGCTTCCGCCGCCGGACGGGGCGGATAGAGCAGTTGCACGCCGGGCTGGACGCGTCGGAGCTGCTCGGCCAGGGCGGCGATCTGCTCATCGCTCAGTTCGCCGTCGCCGGCGTGCGTCGTGAAGACCTGGTAGTACCCGACGCGCACGCCGTAGCGCCGCGCCAGCGCCTCGAGCAGCTTTCGCACTCGCTCGGCCAGGTTCGCCCCGTCGGTCGCGAGCCACTCCGGCGGGTCGGTGATGGCGATCAGCGGAGCGACGCCACGCCCGGCGATCGCGTCGATTACTTCGTCCAGGGCGCGAAAGTCGTAGCGGTCCGCCCGTGGCTCGATCGACCGCCAGGGCGCGTCGATCGCCAGCAGTTGCACTCCCAGCTCGCGAGCGACGCGGATTTCGAGCTGCCGGTCGCTGGCCGGCTCGCGCAGCAGGTTCGTCCGCAATCCGAAGAACACCGACCGCCCGCGCGAGAGATTGCGGTTGCCCGGCGTCACGGCGACCGTCGCCCGGAAGACGACCGGCCGCGTCCAGCGAATCGAACGCACGCGCGCTTCGAGGCGATACAGTCCCGGATCGTCGAGCCGCTGCTCGTTGTTCACGGCCTGGCGCGAGCGAAACTCCAGCCCGCTGGCCGGCAGATTGATGTTCGAATTGCTCTGCGCGACCTGCGTGCCGTCCTCGCGCCGCCACGTCAGCTCGACCGACACGTCGATCCGCCTGGAGCGCGAGCCGTTCTCGAGCACGACGGCCGAGCGGACCGTCGCACCCGGCTCGTACAACTGCGTCGGCTGATCGAAGCTGAATTCCCCGCGGATGATCTGCTCGTCAGCGACGCGGTGCTCCACCTCGAGATCGTCGAAGAAGATGACCTGACGGCCGATGCGCGGCGTCGTCACGCGCACGCCGATGATCTCCAGCGGCGGCTGCGGCGCCCCGTCGCCCGTCACGGGCGTCAATCCGCTGCGCGACAGCTCCGCCGTCTTGCGATGCCAGCGCCGCTGCGCGCCGATCGGCGTCAGCGGCGTCTCGAAGATCCGGCCCTCGCCGTCGCGCACCCGAAACGCCAGCGACGCCTCGCCCTCTTCGATCCAGCAGAAAGCCGCCACCGTCCGCGGCTGCTCGATCGGGGTCGAGACACGAAACAGCAGGTCGCAGACGACGGATGCGTTCGGATTGAGCGCGCCGATCTCGATCTTCAGTGATTGCTGTCCGCGGGCCGGCAGCCGCGCCCGCTCGACGGTGCAGTCCGAGGCCAGCACGTTCTGCACCTGCCCGATCGTCGCCGCCACCGAATCCGTCTCGAAATCCGCCAGAACCGTGGCGATGGTCTCTTCCCCCCGCGCGGCCGGCCACGCCAAGCTCAGCAGCAATCCCGCCAGCAGCCGGCCGAGGCCCGCGCGGCCGATCATCGCTCGCCCTCCCCGCTGACAAGACCCGCCACCGCCGCCAGCGTTTGCAGCCGCTGCGCATAGGTGTGCCGCGTGCGCACCAGCGTCTGCACTCGCTCGATCCGCCGCAGCAGCCCCGGTCCGCGGGCCGCGCACTCCTCCAGGGCCGCCTTCAGCTCGCGCGCGTCGCCGGCCGCCCGGTAATGCTGATCCGGCAGGAGTGTATCGCCGCCCACGCCAGGACCGCCGGCGTCGAGCGTTATTCCTCCGCGGCCGGCCGACGCGTCGTTCCACGCCCGATGCACCAGCAGCGGCAGGCCGAGCAACCCCGCCTCCAGGATCGCCGCGCACTGACGCGCGGGAATCGACCCGGACGACGAACCCTCGCGCGTCGTCACGACGATCGCCGCCAGCGGCGCCGTGTCGAACTCGATCCGGCCAAGATCGAGCAGATCCGCGCCGAGCGGCGTCACTCCCTGCGGCGGACGCTCCTGCCAGCCGCGGCCGACCGTCGACACGCGCAGTCCGGCCGACACGAGCAGATCGAGCAGCCGCGCGCACGCGGTCGCCGGCACGAGCACATTCTCGATCAATCGCAGCAGTCCCTGCCGCAGCGTCTCTTCACGCAGCTCCACGTTGGCGGCGCGAAGCGCCTCGCGAAGCAGCGAATCCGCGTCGGACAGTCGTCCCGCCGACCAGCTCGCCGCCGCTACGGCGTGCAGCGCTCGCCAGATCTGCTCGTGCGTCGAGAGCTCGATCCGGCACGCGGCCGCACTCGCATCCGGCCGATCGGCGATCAGCAGCACTTGGTCGTTTCGCGGAGGCCCAGCCGGCCGCCGAACCGCGCTGCCAGCCGCCAGCGACAGCGGAACGATCTGCGAGTCGGCGATCCCCGCTTCCCGCAGGGCTCGGGCGCTGCCAGGCGTTGCGGCCAGGTACCAGTCCGCCGCTGGCGTCGGCCGGCCGATCAGGTCTGCCGCGTCGAGTATCCACGCGGCGACGCGTACGTTACCGGCCGCGGCAAGCGCCTCGCGGCCGTGCTGAATCGCGAGCACGAGTTGCGGCGCCACGTCGCGCAGCGCCAAGGCATGCCGAAGCGGATGAACGTCGGCCGGCGTTTCCACCGCGCACGCCTCTCCGTGCCAGCCCAGCTCATCGAGCGCCGCGTCGAGCTGTCGCGCGACGCAGCGGCCGTCGTGTGCTGGCCGCAGCGCCGCGACGAACAGGCGCGGCACATCGCCCGGCGCGTGCGCCGGTATCGGTTCCGCGGCCAGCGCTGCCAGCCGGCTCTGCCGCGCCGCGGCGATGCGCCCGCCGAGCTGCTCGCAGACCTGGCGCACCGTCGCGACACGGGCGGCGTCGTCGAACAGGAAGCGAATCAGGTTGCCCGGCGGCAGCAGGCCCGCCACGCGTTCCAGCAGCCGCTGCAACAGGCCCAGCGGGTCGCCGCCGGGAACGACGACGCATCGCAGCGTGCGGATTTCGCCGGCCAGCGGCGTCGCCCGCAGCAGGGCGGCCGCCTCGGCCGGGTCCTGTGCGAACACGTAGATCGCCTGTGTCGGCGACAGTCGATCAAGCAGCACGCGGACTTCCGCGCCGCTGCCGGGCGACGCGAGCGCCGGATTTGAGTCACCCGGCCCGACCGACGCCAGCAGCGCTTCGGCCCGGCGGCGCGGCAAGGCGCTGCCGCTGATCCAGACCGGCGGCTGGCCGGCGCGCTCCACGCGATAGGTGTGCGATCCGTCGAGCGCCTCGCAGGCGCGCCAGTCCGCCGGCGGCAGGGCGCCCTCGAGCAGTGCCGCCGCCTCGGGCTGGGCGACGCGCAGCGCCACGAGGTTCTCGGTCCAGATGCTCGGGTCGAGCGACAGCGCGCGGGTCTGCTCGAGCTTGGACAGATGGAGCTGTCCCGCGGAGGAGGTCATGCGCCGCCCGGCTGGGCCAACGCCATCCAGAGCAGCGCCAGCGCCCATAAGACGTAGAGCGCGCCGATGATGATCAGCGGCGTGCTCGAGCGACGCTGCTCCGTGCCGAATGGAGCGTTGCTGCCGTCGCGCGACGCGGATTGATCGGTTGGGCTCACTTCGGCGTCTCCCGGCTCGCCTTCGAGCTCTCGTCCGGGCCGGCCGTGGGCGGCTCCGGCTCGTCGGCTGCCGGACCGAGATTGTACGGCGCGGGCGGCAGCTCGCTCGGCTCCGGCGGAATGCCCGCCAGCCGCCGAATCTCCGGCATCAGATACTCCATGCCGAGCGATTTGAGCGTACTGGCCAGCGGGATCGAGAGCAACATCCCCAGCGTTCCCGCCATCTCGCCGCCGACCATCAGCGCGACGACTGTCGTCACCGGGTGAAGCCCCGACGACTGCGAATAAATGTACGGCGCGATCACGAACGACTCGAGCGCCTGAACGATCATGTAGACTGCGAAGGCCGCCACGACCGGCCAGAGCCAGTTGCCGTCCGCCGCGCCGACGTACGCCGCCAGCAGCACCGGCGGCAGGACCAGAATGCCCAGGAACGGCACCAGCCCCAGCGGAATGCTGATCAACCCGAAGATCAGGCTGTATGGCACGCCGATGATGTACCAGCCGACCGCGGAGATCACGCCGACCAGCACCGCCACCAGCAGCCGGCCGCGGAAAAAATCCGCGATGTGCCGGTCCGCCGTCGCCAGCACGCGCAGGATCGTCTCGCGATACTCCGCCGGAATGTGCCGCCGCAGCGTCTCCATGATCTGGTTGAAATGCAGCATGAAGAAGAACGTGTAGATCGGGATCAGCGCCAGAATCGTCAGGTAATACGTCGTCGTCGAAAGCGTCTGCATGACGGCCGGCGCGACCGCCTGGGCCACCGACAGCCCGCGCGTCTGAGCGAACTCGGCCAGCCCTGCCGACATTCCCGGCCGCGTGGCCGCGGGCTGGCTGCTCGCGTCCTGCGCCTCTCCGGCCTCGCGGACGAGATTCGGAAACGTCGTCACGAGCCATTCGCGCGTCTGCGTCACGTAGACCGGCAGACGCTGCGAGAACTCGACCACCTGGACCGTCGCCGCGAGCAGCAGCAACCCCGCGATGCCGAAGACGATCACCATCAGCACGCTGACCGACGTAAGGCGGCGGACGTTGCGCTTCTCGAACCAGCCCAGGGCGGGGTTGAGGATGTAGGCGATCGCCAGCGCGACCGCCAGCGGCGTCAGCACGCCGCGCAGCACGTACGCCAGCCACAGCACGCCGGCCGCCGCGAGCACGACCAGCCCGAAACGAACCCAGCGCTGCCCGGTTTCGGAGAGCCGCGGGAAGTAGTATTGCGTACCCCCGCCGCCGCTCATGAGTCAAAGGACCCCAGCCGGACTTCGTACGACCCGAACGCCTCGTCGAATTCATACACGTCGTCGAAGTCTTCGATCCGGTCTGACTCCTGTTTGCCCAGCAGACCTTCGTGCACCAGCAGAAACACCATCTCGCCGAAGTCGCGGGTGGATTGGATGCCCCAGTCGCGCAGCACCAGCCGCGCCAGCGGCCCCCAGCGCGTGATCGCCAGCTCGCGCAGCGCGAGGCAAAGCTGCTGGCCGGTCACGTGCCGGCCGCGGCCCGGCCCCGCTTCGCCGTAGACACGCTGCGCAGCCAGCGCCAGCCCCTCCTCGAGAAAGCCGAACGCATCCCGCGCGTAGCGCCGGTTGTCCCGCACGACCCGCTCGAACTTCGCCAGAATCTGTTCGTCGGTCACAGCCGTTTCCGTTCGCAGTGGCTCAGGAATTCGCCGGTGGCTCACCGGGCGACGCCGGCGGCCGACCCGGCCCGCCGCGCCGCCGGCCACGCCGCCGCCGCCGGCGAGCCGGTCCCGGACCGGGGCCCTCGCGACCCTCTCCGGCCGGCCGATCTTCGCCCGCCTGCCCTTCATCGCCCGCAGGCCCCGCGTTGCCCGAGGCATCCGCCGGACGAGGCGCCTCACCGCCCGGCCGCGGCGCGCCGCCGCCATCCGCCCCGCGGCCGCGGCGCCGCCGTCGCCGCCGCCGGGATCGCTCGTCCGCGCCGGCCTGGCCGGTGTCACCGGTTTCGCCCGTTGCCGATTCGGGAGGGCCGCTCTGCGGCTCGACCGGTCGCGGGGAGCTGCGGCGCTCACCGCCGCGCGCGGGCGGCTCCACGCGGCGCTCGGGAGCCTGCTCGCGCGCTGCGGCGGCGCGGGTGGCCATCTCCTCCAGCGGGCGAATCTCCTCGATCGGGATCGTCACCTCGCGCCCCTCATCCGTCCGCACCAGCAGCAACTGCGTCAGAATCTGCCGGTCGACGACCGTCGCCGCGCCGAATTCCGTGCCGAGCCGCGTTCCGACCTTCGGCAGCTTGCGGTCGAGCTCCTCGTAGCCGACGTGCTCGTAGCGCAGGCAGCACCGCAGCCGGCCGCACCGCCCGCTCAGCTTCGACGGGTCGAGCGTCGACTTCTGAAGCTTGGCCATCTTCATCGTCACCGGCCGCAGCTTCTGAAGGAAGTTCTTGCAGCAGCACTCGCGGCCGCAGATCTCGTAGTCGGCCACCAGCCGCGCCTCGTCGCGCGCCCCGACCTGCCGCATCTCGATCCGCGTCTGGTACTCGCGGGCCAGCTCCTTGACGAGGTCGCGAAAGTCCACCCGCTGCTCCGAGCGGAAGTAGAAGACGACCCGCTCGCCGCCCAGAAGGTGCTCGCAGGTGATCACCTTCATGTCGAGGTTGAGCTGTGCCGCCAGCAGCGCACAGCGGTCGATGTCCGTGCGGATGTCGGCGTTCAGCTTCTGCTGTTCGAGTGTGTCCGCCTCGGTCGCCTCGCGCAGGATGCGCCCCGACCCGAGCCGGAAGAACTCCGCCCCGCTGTTTTCGATGTATTGCTTGATCTGTTCGCGCGAGACGTGCTTGTTGCAGCCGGTGCAGCTCAGGCTGACCTGTTGGCCGAGCTCGATGCCGCGTTCCGTCTGGATGACGACCTTCGCGCCGCAGCGAAAGACGGTGTTCGGCGCATACTTGAACTCGCCGATCCACCCCATCGCCCCCCAGCGCACGGCCGTCGTCGGATAGACCTTCTCCAGCCCGGCGCCGCAGGTCTTGCCGCAGCCGTTGTGATAACCGCCTGAACCGGGCGGCTGGACCTGTGGAAGAGCGACCATCTGGGTTCCCGTGGTTCGGCCTGCGTTGCGCCCGAAATCCTTACCAGACCGTATTTTGCCATCATTCGGGAACGTCCACAAGCTGATCCAGCCGCCGCGACCCGTCGATCTCGCTGATCCCCAGATAAATCGAACTGCCCGCCAGCGACCGGGCCGACGGAAACACGAACGTCTGCACCGCCCGCTCGCCCGGGGCCACGTCGAGAAACGCACCCTCCGCCAGCGGCCGGCCCTCCGGCTGGCAGAAGGCCGAAAAGCTCACCGACTCCTCCGTCTGGTTCCGCAGCGCCTGCTCGACGATCAGCCGGTCGCCGTCCCAGAAGGCGCTCACGTCGATGAAGATGTCCGGCAGGCCGATCGTGATCGGCACGTGAAAGCTCAGCGCCGCCGGGTGAGGCGTGACGACGTTCACCCGCAGCTCAATGGAGCGCTTCATTGCGAGCTGCCGCGGAGGCAGCGTCAGCCGCAGCGCCTGCGAGAGCGTCTGTCCCGGTTGCAGCGTCAGCTTCATCGCCGGCGGCTCGATCTCCCACGACTCCGGCGCGATCATCGTCACTTCCGCCACCAGCGGCTCGCGGTAGAAGTTCGTCATCCGCAGCACCGGCCGCGGCTTCTCCGCGTTGATCGCGATCTGCGTCGGTTCGATGGTCACGCTCGCCCCGAAACGCGCCAGCGCCGTGTCCACGCCGCTGATGAAGATCGGCTCCGGCCGCGGAACCACCCGCGTCTTGCCATCGCGCGTCTCCAGCTCCACCGGCCGCCCGCGCAGGTCGATCGCCTGCGCCCCGGCCCCGAGATACAGATCGATCGGCGCGTCCGGTCCGGTCCGCCGTGTCCAGACGACCATGCAGCTCGAGCTCGGCCCGTCGAACAGCAGCGCCTGCACCGTCTCGTTCGAGCCCAGCGTGTCCACCAGCCGCTTGCCCGCCAACAGGTGGAAGATCGTCCGCAGCGCGATGTACTCCTCGGAAGGCTGCCAGCCCGGGTCGCCTCCGCTGGTCGACAGCTTGAATGGCGCGGGCACATAGACGCGGTCCACGTCCGCCGCCCGTGCCAGAATCACACGCCGGGCCGTATCGACGAGCTGCTGGGCGCCCAGCAGCGTCGAGTCGTCCGGCACGATCCGCACCCAGCGGTCGCCCTGCGCATCCGCCAGCGCCGCGAGCTGATCGCTCACCGCCCACGCCGGCACGGCCGGCTCCAGCAGCACCGTCGCCGGCTCCGCCAGCTCGGGGGGCGGCGGAGACGTCGCCAGCGCGGGCACCACGAGCTGCGGCAGCGTTACGAATCGCCCCAAATGCTCGCGCAGCGTCGAGAGCTTCCGCTCGCTCCAGCTCGTGTGCGGCCGCAGCTCGATCGACTCGTCGCCGACCTGCCACGTCGACAGCAGACCGCCGAAGTTCGCCAGCACCGGGCTGAACTGCGGCTGCCAGATCGCCGGGTCCTCGTCCAGCAGCACGCTCGTCGGACGCCCGCTGTCCGGGTGAATCGCCGCGTCCGGCGAGAGAATCACCGCCACCGTGTCGATCCGGATCTGATTCAGCTCGCGGATCATCTCCGCGAAGTTGTTGAAGTAGCGCAGCTTTTCCTGGTCCGTCAGCGCCCCGATCATCGGCACGCCGATCTTCACCGCCCCGCAGTGCAGCGCCGTCAGCAGCTCGCGCACGCCCGGCGGTGCGTCGCGCCGCCACGGCCCCAGGTCTACGCCCAGGTCCGTCCCGAACGGCTCGCCCGCCGGAAGCTCCGAGAGGACCGCGAACCGCAGGTCGCGCTCCTGGAGCGCCTCGTCGCCCACCAGCAGCACGAAACGCGCGTCGTAGATTCCCGGCGGAAGCTCCGGCAGCTCCGCCCGCACGGCCGCCGCGCCGGCCAGGCTCGCCGACGCCAGCTTCAGCTCACCGCCGGCCGAGCTCGACTCGATCGCCGGCCGGCCGGTGCGGTCCGTGTCGGCCGGCAGCTCCATCCGCTGCTTGTGCACGACCTGTCCGGCGGCGTCGCGGACGATCAGCTCCGCGTCCAGCGGGTAGGGCGTGGCGTTCTGCACCTCGATCAGGCACGCTTCGCGCTTGCCCGGCAGGACCAGCCCGCCCGGATGCGAGAAGCGCAGCCGCGTCCGCGGCAGGCGATAGACGGTCACGTCGTCGAACCACGCCGTCGCCAGCACATCGTGCTCGATGATCGGATCGGGCTCCGCCGGCTCGCGCTCGCGCCAGACGTGGTTTTGCAGCAGCCAGAGCTGAATCCGCAGCGCGTACGCCTCGGGATAGTCGCCCGGCAGGTCGATCCGGAACGTCTGCCACGCCTCGCCGTCGGCTCCGTGCAGCAGGTTGCTGACGCGCTTGCTGCCGGGAATCTCCTGATCGTAGCGGTCGACGAAGTACGCCACGACGAACGCCCGCGCCGCGTCCACGTCCTGCGTGCGGCCCTTGCCGACGATCACGTAGTCCGACCCCGCGATCGCGATCAGGTCGCGGTCCTCATACTCGTACGCCAGGCTCCCGCCACCGGTCACATCCAGCCGAAACGACGGCGGCGCCGCGTCGCCCACCGCCTCGTCGAACCGCCCGCGGTTGAAATAGGGCAGCCCCGGGCCCGCCAGGCGGGTCCAGTACATCGGCGAGTCTTCGAAGTTGCCCAGCTTGCGCTCGTCGAAATCCAGCCGCTTGACCAGGCGGTAGAGATTGGCGGCTGTTGTGCTGACGCCCGGCGGCGGCGAGGCCGGTGGAGGCGAGGCCGGTTGCGACGCGGCGGCCGGTGCGGGCGCCTCGGCAGCGGCGGCGATCGATCCAGCGCCGCCCGAACCCGGGTCATCCGCAGCCGGCCGGGGCAGGTCATCCGCCGCGGGCCGGGGCAGGTCCTGACCGGCGGCGAGTGCGTCCGGCGCAGGGATCGCCAGCGCAGCCGGTGCCTGGCGGACGGGCGCGGTGAGCGCCGCGAGCAGCCCGCACAGCCCTGTGAGCAGGGTTGTTATAGGACAGATTGTCGCGCGGCGCGGTCTCATGCGCCATCTGCATCGGCATGAATGGGCGGGTTGGTGAGTTCGGCCGGTCGGCCGAGTTCGCGGCGGTGCGGGCCTTTGTGCCCGCGGTCCGGGGCGTCCGAGGGTGCGACTGCTATTCGGTCACGGGTGCCACTGCTCTTCGTTTACGGGTGCCTTTGCTCTTCGTTCATGGGTGCCACTGCTCTTGAGCAGTGGACTGGAGCCACGCGCCCGCCGGCGGCGCGGGCGAGAGCGGGCCCGGCAGGGAAAACCGTGAATCGAATCGGGGGTTCGAGCGAAGAACCGCGCGTCGAGTGCGGCCTGGGGCGGGAAGACCGCGCGTCGAGCAGCGGGTTCGGAGGGCTTTGTGAGGATTCGACGCGGGACTGCGACGGCTGGGCGCGCGGCCGGGGCGCGGGGCGGCGCGATGGGTGTGCGTTGTGAGGTGCGAGGAAGGGGTCAAATCAAGGGGGTCAAGCGCGCACATGATTTTGACCCCCTGGACTGAGGTTATCGGGGCTTGACTTTCCAGAGGGACCAAGGGACCAAGGGACCAAGGGGCGGGCGGGGCGTGGATGGCGCGGGTGCCTGCACGCGAGACGCGGGCCGACTCGGCGGCGCGGAGGGAGCAGGCCAGACGAGGGTTGGGCATGCCGCGGCCTAATGGCCGTGGCGCGGTCCAACGCTCTGAGCTCTCGGGCGAGGAAGGCACCTTCGCGCCGGCTGGCTCAGCTCTATCGGCTAAGTATTACGGGGAGCGTGGTTGTTTTGACACATGACGGCTACGCGGCGGCGTAGCGG